>DASPSD010000012.1:0-27803 GCA_035624115.1 Candidatus Sulfotelmatobacter sp.
GTGTTGAGCCCGCATCCGACGGCGATGCGCTGCATCTGCGAGGCGGTCGGCGTCCTCACGCGTGCGGCCTTGAAGATGGGCGCTCCCGAAGGGCTGATTGTTTGCCTCAGCCATCCCACCACGCAGGGAACACAAGAGCTAATGCGCCATCGGCTCACGGGCGTCATTCTCGCTACGGGCGGGACGGGATTGGTGCGCGCTGCGTACACCTCGGGGCGTCCTGCGTTCGGAGTGGGGCCGGGCAACGTGCCGTCGTTCATCGAGCGAACCGCCAACGTGCGTAAAGCCGTTGCGGACATTTTCGCGGGAAAAACTTTCGACTACGGCACGATCTGCTCGTCGGAGCAAGCGATCGTGGCGGAAGAGGCCGTTGCTGCCGAGGCGCTCGAGCAATGCCGCGCGCAGGGCGCTTACTTTTTGAGCGAGGAGGAAATCCGCCGGCTCGGCGCGCTGGTTTTCCTGGGAGGCGCGCAAGTGCCGAATACCCAGGTTGTCGGCCGGCCGGCCACGACGATTGCGGAAATGGCCGGCATCAAAGTGCCCGCTTCCACGCGCGTGCTGATCGCCCGGCTCGAGGGCGTGGGCCGCGAATTTCCGCTCTCCGGCGAAAAGCTTTCGCCGATTCTTGCATTTTACTCCGTGGCGAACCTGGCGGCTGGAATCGAGCTCTGCACGCGCCTGCTGCATTACGGCGGGCTCGGCCACACCTGCTCGATTCATTCCCAGAGCGAAGCCGCGGTGAAGCAATTCGGCCTCGCCGTTCCGGCCTTCCGCGTGGTGGTGAACACGTCGGCGGTGCACGGCTCGATCGGCTACTCGACCAATTTATTTCCGGCGATGACGCTCGGCTGCGGCTCACCCGGGGGAAACATCACTTCCGACAATATCGGCCCGCAGCATTTGATGAATATCAAGCGCGTCGCCTGGGAATCGCGGGCGATTGAACATCGGACGATCCCGGCGGACCAGCGGCTTGCAGGAGCAGCGGCTCCAGCGGCGTCCGCCGCGGCGGGTTTGAAGTCCGCCGCGATGGCGGCCAATCCTGCGCCGAGCGCAGCAGCCATGGCTGCTCCGGACCGCCAGACGATTGCGCGGATCGTCGAGCGCGTGCTCGCGGCGCGGGGAATCCCGCGCGCGAAGCCAGAAACTGCGGCCTCGCCTGCGGCGGCGCCGGCCGCCGCGCCCGTCGCCGCGGCACCCCAAATAACGGCGCCTGTTGCTGCGTCTTCCGCGGTCGGGGCATGTCTGAGACCCGCCCCTACACCCCCTGAGGCACCCCCGACTGTTGCTGCAATGCCTGCGGCCCCGGCGATCGAAGTCGCCGAATTCGTGAGCGAATCGGATGTGCGGTGGGCGCTCTCGCGCAGCGAAAAGATTTACCTGGGCCCCAAGACGATCGTCACACCCTCCGCGCGAGATCTCGGCTCGGATCACGATATTTTCGTGCTGACCGATCTCGTCCCCGCCAAGAAAAAGTCACAAGCCGCCGGTTAGCGCGGCCTCGCCTCAATCGTTTTTGGCAGGCATTCCGGTGGAATCAGGACTCACTGGCCAGATAGAAGGCAAATCCAGCCCTGGAGAGGGGACCAGGGCAAGTCCCCTCTCCAAGGAGGAACATGACCTAGTTGGCGGAAACTGCAAATTTCTTGAATGCGGGAAGCGTGGTGAAACCGACTTCGAACGGCTTCACCATCGGCGTGCCCTCGATGTACTTGTTGAGGATCTTGGTCACTTCCGGATAGAACTCCCGGTGATAGACCTCGGCGTGCTCCTTGGTCTCCCACAAGCTGATGGCGACTGCTTCCTTCTTCTCCGGTATGCACAGGAAAATCTCATCGAGGAAACCCTTCTGCCTGCGGAGCAGGGGAAGAACCTCGTTCTCGATGACGCGTGGAAACTCGGTGATCCAATTGTCTTTCACCTGCAGTGTCACATGACGGCAATACATAAATCCTCCTAGGCGGGCACGGCTCCGAGGGCTGCCGCTCGGTAAGCCATCGCTTGGCCCGGCAGCATTCGCCAGCGCCCCACCACTGCCAGCCGTACGCAACTTTGGGTGCATTTGCCATGACCCAAATTACGCGCCAGCGTGACGGCGGATACTCCGGCGGGGACTTCGCCATCCGGACGCTGCAGCGTGTGACGCAGACTACCCGCCCGCGTGATGGAGTGCACAGACGGCCCCCTTGACGGGGGCGAGGATTCAGTTGATGCCGCTGTGCGGGACCGGGATGTGCGGCGGCAAGGAGGACACCATGGCTACCGAGGTTTACATCTTCATCGCGCTGGTGACGATTGCCATCGTGTACGGAGCCCGGCTGGCGTGGGAAGCGCTGAAATTCCGCGGAAAAATGCTGGTGACCTGTCCGGAAACGCGCGAGCCGGCAGCCGTGAAAGTGAGCCTGTGGCGCGCGGCGGTCAAGGGTCTGATTGGGCGGAAGGAGCTCGAATTGTGCGATTGCTCCCGCTGGCCTGAGAAGCGCGATTGCGACCAGGACTGCGTCGAGCAACTCGAGCGCGACCCCCAGACTCATCGGGTGTGGAACGTCGCGACGCACTGGTATGAAGGGAAGCAATGCGTTTACTGCCACAAGCCCATCCAGAGGTTGCACCACCTCGACCGCAGCCCTGCTTTGCTCGACGACGAGTGGAAGACGGCTGAGTGGAAGCACATTCCAGCGCAAAACTTGCCCTCGGAATTCTCGAGGGGTTTGCCGGTCTGCTGGAGCTGCCATATGACGGAGACCTTTCTCCGAGAGCATGCGGATCTCGCGATTTCGCGGCCCTGGGAGAAGTGCGGGCCGCTTGGGGAATACGTTCCCAAGAATCTGGACGAAAAGCTGGATAAACCCTCAAAGGTGGCATAGCCCGGCTGGTTTCCGGAAATTCTCACAAGTGGTAGGGCGGCGGGCGAACCGTCCCGCAAGCGGACACCTCGAATTTCACGAACAACTCGACACCCATGCTAAATTCCGTCTGCGCTTGCACTTGGGCGTTGGCCCTGGTGGCATGGGGATTGCTCCCTTAAGGCTAGCTGCGTTTGAGGTGTGCTATGGGATCACTCGTGCAAGACATCCAATATGGCGGCCGCGTGCTGCTCAAGAGCCCCGGATTCGCGATTGTCGCCGTGCTCACGCTGGCATTGGGAATCGGCGCGAACACGGCGATTTTCAGCATTGTGAACACCATCTTGCTGCGCCCAATGCCGGTGAGAGATGCCAAGCAAATTTATGTTATGGCGACCCAGCAGGAGCAAGGGGCTGCGCAGATCATGTTCTCGGTTCCCGAGTACCGCGATATCCGCAGCCAGACGGGCGGTGAATTTTCCAGCGTCATGGCGTACACGTTCGGCTTGGATGGCTTGAACATCAGTGGCAAAGCGGAGCGCGTCTTTACCCAGTACGTGAGCGGAAACTTTTTCTCCGGGCTGGGAATCAGGCCCGAGGTGGGACGGCTGATCCTGCCTTCGGAAGGCGAAACAGCCATGGCGGACCCGGTGATGGTTTTGGGTTACAACTACTGGAAGACGCGGTTTGGCGGTGATCCGGGTGTTGTGGGACGGAAGGTCTCAGTGAATGGCCGGCCGGTGACGATCGTCGGCGTTGTTTCCAAAGATTTTCCCTCCATCAACTCGTTCGTACCGATCAACAGTTACTTGCCGCTCGGCATGATCTTCATTGAAGGCTGGTCGGGCGATTTTCTGACCAATCGGCAGAATCGGAATGTGCTGGTGCTGGGGCGGGCGCAACCCAACACCAGCCCCAAACAACTGCAGGCATCGCTCGACGTCGTGTCCAAGAGGCTTTCCGACGCGTACCCCAAAGAGGAAAAAGATCTGAGAATTCAGGCGTATCCCGAATTGCGCGCCCGGCCGGTGCCGGATCCGAAGAATACTGCGATCGTGATTTCCGGGTTGTTCCTCAGCTTGGCGGGCTTGGTGCTTCTGCTGGCTTGCGCGAACGTGGCGAATATTCTCCTGGTGCGCGCGACAGTGCGAGGACGCGAGATGGCCATTCGCGCCGCCCTGGGCGCCGCGCGGATCCGGCTGATCCGGCAGTTGCTGACGGAGAGCATTCTGTTGGCGCTCATGGGAGGCGCTGCGGGTCTGGGCCTGGGCTGGCTCGGCAGTTCTGCCATCGGCGCGATTCCAATGGGCTTCGATCTCGTTCCGGGCTTCAAGTTCGAATTTGACTGGCGCGTTTTCGCCTTTGCGTTCGGCGCGGCTCTGGCGACCGGAATCATCGTCGGAATCCTGCCTGCGATCCGCGCCTCGCGGGGAAACTTGGCAAATATCTTGCACGAAGGCGGCCGCACGGTGGTGGGAGGGCGCCAGCACATCCGCAACGTGATGGTGACGGTACAGGTTGGCGCCTCGCTGATGCTGTTGATTATCGCCGGCCTTTTTACGCGCAGCCTGGTGGAAACTGAGCGGCTGAAAGATCTGGGCTTCGACCCGAATCACGTGTTGAACCTGTTCATGGACCCGACTGAGATCGGCTACACCGAACTTCAAGGCCGCGAGTTCTTTAAGAACCTGCTCGACCGCGTCCGTGCGCTTCCCGGCGTCGAATCGGCCAGCATCGCCAATTCGATTCCCATGGGCTTTTACAACAACCTCGACGCGCTCTGGATCGAAGGCTACGAGCCTCCCGCGGGCCAGCCCGCGCCCAAAGTTCCTTACAACACGATTTGGACGGACTACTTTCAGACTCTCAGAATTCCGATCCTGCGCGGCCGCGTGTTCACGAATGTGGATGACGAGAAAGGACCGTACGTGGCCATCATCAATGAGGCCATGGCGAAAACTTATTGGCCGAAAGACGATCCTATCGGCCGCCATTTCAAAATCGGCTCCGATCCCGACCACGTGATCGAAGTGGTGGGAATCACCAAGGATTCCCGGTTCCAGGGTATGACGGGACCGATCAATCCCTATTTCTACGTTCCTGTTTTCCAGCATTACGCGATCAACTCGCTCAACGCTCTCCAGGTGCGCACCAAAGCCGCCCCGCAAGCGATGATTCCCGATGTGGAGCACGTGATCGACGCTCTCGCGCCCGAGTTGCCTGTCTTCGACGTCAAAACCATGGTGGAATCGCTCAACACGCTGAACGGCTTGCTCTTCTTCCGATTGGGAGCGGTGCTTGCGGCCCTGTTTGGAATCCTGGGGCTCGTTCTCGCCGTTGTAGGCGTGTATGGCGTGATCTCCTACTCGGCCAGCCAGAAGACGCACGAAATCGGGATCCGTCTGGCGCTCGGCGCTCAAGCCCGCGACATTTTGAAAATGGTTTTCAGCCAGGGCCTGCTCATCGTTGGCATCGGCGTTGTGATCGGGATCGCTGCCGCGCTGGCGGCTGCCCGCGTCGTTGGCAACTTTCTGACGGTCAGCGCTACCGATCCGCTCACGTACATTTCCGTCTCGCTCGTGCTTGCCGTTGTGGCTCTGCTCGCCTGCTACATCCCGTCGTATCGCGCCATGAGGCTCGATCCCATGGACGCGCTGCGCCACGAATAGCCAGGCGTTTTCCCTGTGGGCCATGGCGTGTCAACAGTTAGCAAGCCCCCGATTTTTCATCGGGTGTGGGAGAAGGCTTATCCCCCCGCAGTCCTCACAAACTCCTGATATCACAGTGTACTGGCAGAGGCAGCGCGGACAATATGACTGGACGAGCCCCGATTCGCGGATTCGAGGTGAAATCAGCGCCGTTTCATCGAGGCCCCTCTTCCTGACGAGATCTATAACTGCGAGCCGGAATCGCTCTCGGCACCACGTCGCGGACTCAATTGCGCGAAGATTGCCACCCACAGGCAGTTCGGCAGAAAAAGTGAGGTCCCTTAGGAACCACGAGGCCAATAGCTCAAAATCTCCCTTTGAGCCCGCCGCTGCGGCCATTGCCAATGGATGAAAATCCCATGCGATGTCCTTCGCTAGATATCGTGTGGCTCTCATAGCCGCAGGCGGTGAAAGGAGGATCATCGCCATTGACATCCATCGGGCTTCTTTTGCCTGAGGGTAAAGGTCATGCTGGCCGCTGTGAAATTCCCAACCAATTAGACCCACATTGAAAATCATGAAGCTGATCAGAAACGGCCACGTCAGGCTCAATCCCCAGCGCCAGACAACAAACGGCATCGCGAGGAATGTCGCGACCGTAAGAATCAGACAATCCAAACCCAAGGAATATATCTTTTGCGCGGAGTAACTTAGCACTTGCGCGGCACGCTCAGGGGCCAACTTCCGCTTAATTTCCTTATAGATCTCAGCGGCTCGTTCTTGCTTGGCACGAGATTTTAGCCCCTGGAGCCATTTTGCAAGAAATGTTGCCTCTGCCTCGCTGCCAAGGGACGCGAATTTGGCTCCGTTGACGTACAGATTCTTTCCTTCTGACTCGAGTCGCCTTATTTCCTCAAACGGGACAAAATTGCCGATTACATTGCCACCATTCTTAGTCGACGGCTGCTCGAAATCTGCGCAACCCGACACAATGCCGTCGCCTGAGCACCAAATGCGCGGCGGATTACAAACCATGATGGCGCGCCATGGTACGAATGGATTCGAAAATGCAAGGCTCGGACGCTCAATTGGCCGAGGGCGTACAATCAATTTCAGGGAATGATCTAAGGGAGAGCACAGGAGGAAAGCAAGCGAACCGGCGGGAATCCAGACGGCGCACTCCATCAGGTACAGAGCAAGGACCACGACCAACAAGAGGCCGAATTCAATCATTCATGCTGGGGGCTCTCCTCGGCTGCCTTCCCCGAGAGCAATCGTTTGAAATATATGAAAAGACGCTTCAAGAAAGCGCCCAAGGCGACAAGGCCAGCAACTATAAGCTTCCAGAATTTGGCGAGCAGGCCTGTCTTCAATGCCGCTGTGGCGACACCACCCACAATGAGCGCGGTCAATCCGTACTTAGCAACCTTATCACCACTACGCCAATCAGAATAGGTCTGGCCGGGAATGAAAGAAAAGCCTCCCAACAGATCCTCAAATTCTGGCACCACTTTCGGGACAAGGCCGGGGGAAAGCACTAGGTCCGCCTTCATGATTCCGCGTCGGCCCAGGAGTCGCACTGAATAGTTCACTGATTGCGCTGCAGGCTTCCCTTGTGCCTCGCCTTCCCCAAGGATTGACCAGGTCAAGTTGTGCGTTCGAGAATCATAATATGGCTCATGAGACCATCCGATGACGTGGAATGGGGGCCACCCCTTTTGCTCGCGGACTTTATTCGATTCCTCAGTGGCTTTCTCGATTGACTCGAGAATCGCCTTTGCATCGAGGCTGTCCTTCTCGTTGTCACGGACATAGCCGCTGTCATCAAATTCAAATATTACGAACCAAATTTCGTCATCAGCTTTTTCAGTCACTGGGATGACCGCACCCAACTCATTGCCGCTTGACGGATTCTGAGTTATTTCCAAAACTCTCAACGTCCCTTCTTTCCCGGTGAAGCGATAACCCTTTGGTACGGTGAGTTCGGCGAGGTCTCCCAATCGTCCAACTGTGGGGCCATCTTGCCATTTGATCCCGTTGCTTTTCTCCTGCGCCAGAGACGGGATCGAGAGTAAAAGTAGGATAATTAGCGGATAAGGGGCTCGCGGAAGCAATTTCTCAAATCGCCTCATTTTTAACTCCCAAGAACGATGGGGCCTTATTCATCTGCTTAAGTTTGACCTTATTATGTCAACCAATCTTACAGTAAGTCAATTAGCTTCTGGCCATTTTCGGTTCCGCTGCTGCCCTCGGGTGCCATGCAGATTCGGCGCTGCCAATTTGTATCCCGCGGTGGGAACCTGAAGGAGCCATGGTCACCGTTGTCCGCCACAACCTACTCCCCTATACTCGGCTTCTAATCATTTGCCGGCCGGTGCGGGGGGAGAATTCGGATTGCGCAATAAAGAAGCGGCGCGATATGCGCGCATGGCAGCCGCGGTTGCGGGGCTGCTCGCGTTTGTAGTCGCCGGCGTTTACGTCCGCCGCGCCTACCTGGAAGCGGTGGCGCGCCGCGCAGCGCCTGTCGCTGTCCCGGTCACCGTCCAGCAGCACTCCGCCGAATTCAAATTTTCCAAGGTCGAGCAGGACCGCACTCTTTTCACCATCCGCGCTTCGCAAGCCACACAATTCAAGGATCAGAGCCGCAGTCTCCTTCAGGACGTTTGGATCACGATTTACGGCCGCGAAGGCCTCCGCAACGACAACATCCACACCCGCGAGTGCAGCTACGACCCGAAATCGGGCGACGTCCGCTGCGAAGGCGACGTCCAGATTGATATCCAGGGCGCGAATCCCGCTTCCGGAAAGCCGTCGGACAAATCCCTCCAGGTGCACACGAAAAATCTCTTCTTCAATCGCGAGACCGGCGACGCTTCCAGTCCCGAGGCGGTCGCCTTCAATTTTCCGGAAGGGAAGGGTCACGCAATCGGAGTCACGTATAGCACGCACGACTCGACCGTGCGCCTGCTTCATTCCGTCGAAATCGATTTCACGCCCTCGGATCACACGGGCGGGCTGCCTGTGACGTCCACCGGCAGCAGCCTCGAACTCCAGCACGGCACTCGCACGGTTGTGCTGCATGGCCCCGCGCTGGTGAAGCAAGGCGATCGGGAGCTTACGGCGGAAGAAATCACCATCGAACTCGATCCGGAGTTTCGCGCGCGCACCGCGCTGGCCAGTGGACATCCGGCCATCCGCGCGGGAAGCGCCGGTGGGCAGTTCACCGTCACTGCCGACGAATTCCGCGCGTTCCTTACCCCTGCCGGCTGGCTCGAACGCATCATTGCCGACGGGCACATCTCCGGCGCCCGCCAGACGCCCAGCGGCACGGACCATTTCTCGACGGCGCACGTCGAGTTTTCTATGCTGCCGCAGCACAATCTCGTCAGGGACATGACCGCAACGGGCGGGGTGACCGCAGAAGCTCACCAGCCGGGCGAGTCGCACTTGCTGAAAACGGATTCTTTGCGCGCCACATTCGCTTCCGGCGACCGCCCCGATCAGCAGCACATCGACGCCGCCGAAACGCTCACTCCCGCGACCATCGAGACGAAGACTCCGGAAGAAACCACCACTCTCGCCGCCAAAAAATTCAACGCGAAATTCTCTCCCGCCGGCCGGCTCGAAAATCTCTACGGCCATTCGAACGTTCAAGTCCGCCGCGAAGCTGGAAAATCCCCGCCGCAGCTCAGCACTTCGGCCGAGCTGGTGGCCACTTTCGACGCCACGGGTGAATGGGCTACGTTTGACCAGACCGGCGACGTCCGCTTCCACCAGGCCGACCGCCAGGCCACCGCCGCGCGCGCGCACATGGTTCACGCGACCGAAACAATTTCGCTCGATGGCTCGCCGGTGCTCATCGATTCCGCCAGCCGCTCGACGGTCGGCAACATCACCATCAACCAAAAATCGGGCGAGCTGCGCGGCACCGGCGGCGTCGTATCGACCTATTTCGCTGCGAACGATTCCAACGGAAGCGTCAGCATCGGATCCGGCCCGGCGCACGTCACCTCTGAATCGCTTTCCGGCGTCACCACCTCGGGCCACGTCAGCTACCTGGGTCATGCGCGGCTCTGGCAGGGAGAATCGGTGCTCGATGCGGATCAAATCGATATTTGGCGCGACGAAAAGAAATTGCAGGCAACGGGCCATGTGAATGCCGTTTTTCCCCAGGCCCCCGGCCAATTCGGCCCCAGCCCCGTTCCAGCTCCTGGCCAGCCCGCCGCCAAGCCGCGCGAGAAGGCCCCGGATTCTTCGCAAGGCCCGGTGCTGTGGAAAATTCACGCTCCCACGCTCACCTACTGGAATGATCTGGGCAAAGCCCACCTGGAAGGCGGCGTCAGCGCAAGTTCCGAACAGGGGCAAATGGATTCGCGAGCCCTGGACGTGTTCATGTCTGCCGGCTCGGCCCAGCCCGGGCAGCCGCGCGGGCCAAATCAGGTCACTCGCGCACTGGCGCAGGGCGATGTTGTTGTGCGCCAGGCCGATCGCCGCGGGGTCGCCGAGCAATCGGAATACACCGCCGCCGACGGAAAGTTCGTCCTTTCCGGCGGAAATCCCACACTCACCGATGCTGCCAATGACACAACCACGGGCCATTCGTTGACCTTCTTTGTTGCGAGTGATACGATTTTGGTCGATTCGCACGAAGGTTCGCGCACTCTGACCAAGCACCGGGTTGAGAAATGAACCGGCATGTTGAAACTCCAAGCCGCCGATCTCAGCAAGTCGTACCGGGGTCGGAAAGTCGTCAATGACGTCAATCTGGAGATTCGCCAGGGTGAGGTGGTTGGGCTGCTCGGGCCGAACGGCGCGGGAAAAACCACGACCTTCTACATCCTGGTGGGGCTGGCGCGTCCGGACTACGGGAGAGTTTTGCTGGACGGCGAGGATATAACCGACCTCCCCATGTACTTGCGGGCCCGCAGCGGGATCAGCTACCTTCCTCAGGAACCTTCGGTATTCAGGAAATTGACGGTCGAAGAGAACTTGCTCGCGGTGCTGGAAACGCTGCCGCTTACTTCCGAGCAGCGGCGCGACCGCGTGGAGGAGCTTCTGGCAAAGATGGGACTCGAGGGCGTGCGTTACAGCCAGGCCTATGTGCTCTCGGGCGGCGAGCGCCGCCGGCTGGAAATCGCGCGCTCGCTGGTGCTTTCGCCCTCTTTCATCCTGCTCGATGAGCCTTTTTCCGGCATCGACCCGCTCACCGTGGTGGACATCCAGAAAATCATTTCCGATTTGAGCGCTGCCGCGATCGGAGTTCTCGTCACCGACCACAACGTGCGCGAAACTCTTGCCGTCACCGACCGCGCTTACATCATCAACGACGGTAAAATACTCTATGCGGGTACGCCCGCGAACCTCGCGGCCAATGCCGAAGTCCGCCGCGTGTATCTGGGAGAAAGTTTTCGCCTGAACTGACGCCGATGAACTGGCTCCAGCCCAAACTGCACCTGCGCGTGGCCCAGAAGCAGATCCTCACTCCGGGGCTCGTGCAGATGGTGAGCGTGCTGGCGCTCAACCGCCTCGAGCTTCGGGAAATGATCAATCAGGAGATCATGGCCAATCCCGTTCTCGAAGAGGTCGCGGAAGAAAACCAGACGGCGGAAAGCTACACCGACGAAGCCTTCCTGAAGAAAGAAACCGAAAAAGTTCCCGAGACGGAAGCCCCCAATCCATTCGACGAGTTCGATTTCGGCTCTTTCTTCACGCAGTACCTCGATACCGGCGCCGAGCGCGCTGCCAGCAGCGAGCACGAAGACATCGAAAAGCCTTCCTTCGACAAGTTTCTGTCGTCGCCCTCCAGCCTGGCCGACCACCTGATGTGGCAATTGAGCGTCAGCATTTCCAGCGAAGAAGTGCGCCAAATTGCCGAGACCATCATCGGCAATCTCGACGAAAACGGCTACTTGACCGCCACGCTCGATGAAATCGCCGCGAGCGGAAACTCCTCGATGGAAGACGTCGAGGAAGCGCTCGCCATGGTCCAGGAGTTCGATCCGCCGGGAATCGCCGCGCGAAACCTGGAGGAATGTCTGCTGCTTCAGCTCAAGGTCGTCGACTCGCAAAACACGCTCGCTCACCAGATCATCTCCGAGCACCTGAAGCTCCTCCAGAATAATCAGCTCAAGGAAGTGGCGCGCGCGCTGAACCGCCCGGTCGAGCTCGTCAAGCGCGCCGTGGACGTCATCAAACACCTCGATCCCAAGCCCGGCCTGCGTTACAACAAAATCGAGCCGCGCCTGGTCGAGCCCGACGTCCAATTCCGCAAGTCCGAAGGCGAGTGGCAGGTGTATATGAACGAAGACGACCTGCCGCAGCTTCGCCTGAATCCCACCTACCGCCGCCTTCTGGCGCGCGATGCCGCCGATCGCGACGTCCGCAACTACGTGAAAGAGCGCTTCACCGCCGCCATCCAGCTCATGAAGAATATCGAGCAGCGCAAGCACACCATCCCGCGCGTCTGCCAGTCCATTCTCCGCCGCCAGGGCGATTTTCTCGATTACGGCCCGGACCATCTGAAGCCGATGATGATCAAGGAAGTCGCCGAAGAAGTCGGCGTGCATCCTTCCACCGTCAGCCGCGCCGTGGCCAATAAATACGTCCACACGCCGCAGGGCGTGATCGAGCTGCGCTACTTCTTCTCGGAATCGGTCAACGGGCCGCAGGGAAGCGAGATGTCGCTCCTTTCCCTCAAGCGGCGCGTCAAGAAAATGATCGAGGAAGAAGACGCGGCGCATCCGCTCACCGACGAGCAGATCACCAAAAAGCTCAGCGATGAAGGAATTCACGTCACACGCCGCACCGTGGCCAAATACCGCGAAGACTTGCGCATTCCCAGCACCCACCGCCGCCGGGTGAAGGGCTAGTTTTTTTCCGCCGTGCCTCGCGCCGCCCGGAAACGCCCACCCCGAAACCGCAATGCTCGCCAGCTTGTAATTCTCACCGGCCTGTCGGGCTCGGGCAAAGGCTCCGTGCTGAAGACGTTCGAGGACCTGGGCTACTACTGCATCGATAATCTCCCGGTTGCGCTGATTCCGACCTTCAGCGTTCTTTACGTCGAAGGCGCCGGCGAAATCGAGCGTGCCGCTTTGCTGGTGGACGCGCGCGAAGGCGAAGAGATTGAAAAGCTCCCCGGAATCCTCCGCGCCCTTTCGAGCGAGTATCCCGCCACGCTCGTTTTCATCGAGGCGAGCGACGACGCCCTCGTCCGCCGCTTCAGCGAGACCCGCCGCCCGCATCCGATGGGCCGCCATCTCCCGATCGCCGAGGGAATCCGCGTGGAGCGCCGGCGCATGGCTCCGATTCGACGCCTGGCGGACGTCATCATCGACACCACCAAGTTCAACGTCCATGAACTCCGCCAGTTCATCACCGACCGCTTCCAGAATCCGGGCCGCCGCCCGCTGCTCGTTTCCGTCGTCAGCTTCGGCTATCGCTTCGGCATTCCGGCGGATGCGGACCTTGTTTTCGACGTGCGCTTTCTTCCCAACCCGCACTTCGTTCCCCGGCTGCGTCCTTTCAGCGGAAAGGATCCGAAAGTCGCGCGGTATATCCGCTCTTATCCGCAGACCGGACAGTTTCTCCGGCGCCTCGAGAGCCTGCTTTTGTACCTGATTCCGCACTACATCCGGGAAGGGAAGAGCTACCTCACCGTTGCTCTTGGCTGCACGGGAGGGAGGCACCGGTCAGTCGCGCTGGCGGAAGTGATCGGCCGCGGCCTGCAAAAAAAGGGGTACGCAACAAAGGTGGTGCACCGCGACCTCGAAAAGTCCGCAACTTGACATTTCTGGGACGCGACTCTAGCGTTACAACTTTGTTTCGAGGGACCGATTCACCATGGATAGGCTTCCGGGCTTGAAACACAAAAGCGAGTTGCGCCGGCTGCTGCATTACCTCGGGCCGTACACGCCGCTCCTCGCCGCCGGGGTTCTCCTGATGTTCGTGATGGGCAGCGTCGAATTCCTGACTGCCTTTTCCATCCGGCCCGCGCTCGATATCGTCCTCAACCCGCAATCCACGGTCCAGAAGCTTACCCTGTTCCAGATTCCCTGGACCGGCCGGACCGTCTATTTGAATTCGTTTGTCTTCTCGCGCATCCGGCACGTATGGAGCGTCTTCTCGGTCGCCCTGGTTTCGTTGTTCCTGGTCAAAGGCATCGCCGAATACTTCGGCGGCAATTTGATCGAATACGTAGGCCTTTCTTCGATCACGGATTTGCGCAATCAGATCTATGCGAAATTGGTTCAGCAGCCGGTGGGATTCTTCCATCACAATCCGGTGGGCCGCGTGATGTCCGCCGTCATCGCCGATATCGAGCAATTGCGCAGCGTCTTTTCCGATTACCTGGTGGATTTTTTCCGGCAGATTTTCTCGCTGATTGCTTTCGTCTGCGTTTTGCTGGTGGTGAGTTGGCGGATGGCCATCGGCGCCGCGATTCTGATTCCTCTCGTCCTTTACCCCGTTGCGAAATTCGGGCGCAAAATCCGCCATTCCACGGCCAAGAGCCGCTCGCGTCTTGCTGACCTGAGCCAGATTCTTCAGGAAACCATCAGCGGCAACCGCGTGGTGAAAGCCTTCGGCATGGAAGGATTCGAAATCCGCAAGTTCCGCGAAGCCGCGCGCAACCTGCTGCGCGAAAACATGCGCTGGGTCCGCGCGTTTTTGATGACCTCGCCGATCATGGACCTGCTCGGCGCGCTGGTGCTGTGCATGATCCTGCTTTACGCGCGCGATGAAATCAAAGCAGGCAGGCTCACGATCGGCCTCTTCGGCGTTTTCACGTACGCCCTGTTCAAGTCCTATGAACCCATCAAGCATCTCGGCAATATCTATCAGCTTTACCAGCAGGCTCTCGGCGTCTCGACGCAGGTGTTTTCATACCTGGATCTGCCCGAAGAGGTAATTGACGCGCCCGGCGCCGGCGTCCTGCCGCGCTTTGCCGAGTCGATTGAATTCGACGATGCCTCGTTCGCCTACGAAGATGCGGACTCGCTCACCCTGCGCGCCGTCAATCTGAAAGTGCCCGCGGGCGCGGTTGTGGCCATCGTGGGCTCAAGCGGCGCCGGCAAAACGACGCTCGTGAATCTCCTTCCCCGCTTTCATTCCACCACGTCGGGCGCAGTCCGGGTCGACGGGCGCGACGTGCGCGACCTCACGCTCCGCTCGTTGCGCGAGCAGATGGCCATCGTCACCCAGGAGACCATTCTCTTCAACGACACCGTCTGGAATAATCTTTGCTATGGCCGTCCGAACTTACCCGAGGAACAAGTCTATACCGCTGCGAAAGCCGCGCTGGCCCACGATTTCATCATGGAAATGCCGCGCGGCTACCAGACCCTGATCGGCGACCGCGGCCAGCGGCTTTCCGGCGGCCAGCGCCAGCGCCTGGCCATCGCACGCGCGCTGCTGAAAAACGCGCCCATTCTGATTCTCGACGAAGCCACTTCCGAACTCGACTCCGAATCCGAAATGCTCGTCCAGAGCGCGCTGAACAATCTGATGACCGGCCGCACCGTGTTCGTCATCGCCCACCGCCTCTCCACCATCCGCCGCGCCGATATGATCGCCGTCCTCGAGGGCGGCACCATCCGGGAGCGCGGCACCCACGAAGAGCTTCTCGCCCGCGGCGGCTTTTACGCGCGCCTTTACGAAATGCAATTCCGCGATGTGGAGCCTGCATCGCGCGCGGCGGGACCCGTCTAGAAATGTCCGGCGCAGGGTCACAATCCGCCCACGAAATTCCCTCGCGCAAGCGCGAGGCCGGCTTGAAGTCGATGACCGGCTATGCGCACGCGCAGTGCGTTGAAAATGGCTGGAGCTTGCGCGTTTCCATCCGCAGCGTGAATCACCGCTTTCTCGATCTGCACGTCCACGTGCCCGAGGGCTTCGAGCCGCTCGAGCCGCGCATTCGGCAGATCGTGCGCGAGCGCGTGCGCCGCGGCCACCTTGATGTCACGCTTCATTACGAGTTGGCCGGCCCCGCCGCGGTCGGGGTGAATCGTGAGGTCGCCGCGGCTTACCTTGAAGCCGTCAATTCGCTTCGCCAGCAGTTCGGAATTTCCGCGCAGCCGGATATTGCTTCGATCCTTCGCCTGCCGGGCGTGATCGGCCCGCCGGCGGCCTCGATTGAAGAAGAGCTCGCGCGCCTGGAATCCGCCGTCACCCGCTGCCTTGCGGAGTCGCTCGACACTCTCGACCGCATGCGCGCCGAAGAAGCGGGCCATCTCCGCACCGAGATGGCGTCGCGGCTCGGAACCATCACCGCGCTTTCCTTGAATGTCGGGACGCTGGCCGAGCGCGCCCGTCCCGTTTTCGCTCGGCGGCTCGAAACGCGCCTGAAAGAGTTGCTCGGGGAAGCGCAGCTCGATCCCGCCCGCCTCGCCCAGGAAGCCGCGATCGCCGCCGAACGCAGCGACGTCTCCGAGGAATTGGCGCGCCTGCGCAGCCACGTGCAGCAATTCGATTCCTTGCTTGCCGGCGCATCCGACGTCGGCAAAAAACTCGATTTCCTGCTTCAGGAAATGCAGCGGGAAACCAATACGCTGCTCTCGAAAACGCCGGGCAACGAAGCCGAGGGTCTCGAAATCACGCGCCACGCGCTCGAAATCAAGTCCGAAATCGAAAAACTGCGGGAACAGGTGCAGAACATCGAATGAATCCAGGCGAGCCGCTCGTGCTGATTATTTCCGGGCCTTCGGGCTCCGGCAAGTCCACACTCGCCGAGAAGATCCTGGCCTTGCCCGGGACGATGCTTTCGGTTTCGTGCACCACGCGCCCGCCGCGCAAGACGGAAACCGACGGCAAGTGGTACAATTTCGTATCTGAATCCGATTTTCACGAGATGGTGGCGCGAGGCGATTTTCTCGAGTACGCCCAGGTGTTCGGAAAACACTGGTACGGCACGCCGCGCCGTTGGCTCGACGCGGCTCTGGCGCAGAAGAAAGATCTGGTGCTCGAGATCGACGTGCAGGGCGCGCTTCAGGTGAAGCACAAATTGCCCGGGGCGGTGGCCATTTTTGTTTTGCCGCCTTCGCGCGCGGAACTCGAGCGCCGCATTCGCGCCCGCGGCCAGGATTCGGAAGAAGAGATCGGGCGCCGGCTCGAACGCGCGCGGCAGGAGATGCTGAATTACAGCAGCTATGATTTTGCCGTCATCAATGATGAACTCGACCGCGCCGGCCGCGAAGTCCAGGCCATCGCCATCGGCTCCCGCTGCGGCGTTCCGCGCAATGAAGAACGCATTCGCGAAATCTTGAAATCTTTTGGAGGCTGAACCGTTCATGGCGTCATTTAATCAGGCACCTGACAGCCAGTTTGCCTACGTCGTGGTTGTCGCGCGCCGCGCCCGCCAGCTCATGATCGGCGGCCGGCCGATGGTCGATAACCCCCAATCGCGCAAAAATACGCGCATCGCCGAAGAAGAGTTGAAGCGAGGATTGCTCGAATACGAAATGCCCGAGCTCGAAGGTGAGACGGAAGACGGAGACGCGAAGCGGCGCAAATCCTAGCGAGCGCCTAATAATCTGGCCGCGTCAGGGCACGGCTTCACAGGCTGCGATAGGAGCGAGGGTTCTTAGGGGGTCGGAGCTGTAGCTCCGACATAAGCTTCGCTCGTTTATCAGGGGTTTTAACCCCTGAGGTCATCTTATGAAAATCGCTCTGGGAGTGACCGGCGGAGTTGCTGCTTACAAAGCGGCGGAGCTCGTCCGCCGCCTCCAGCAGGAAAAGCTCGATATTCAGGTGGTGATGACCCGCGCCGCCCAGGAATTCATCACGCCGCTCACGTTTGCCGCGCTCACCGGACAGAAAGTCATCACCGAAATGTTCAGCGCTGCCGGCGCGGCTCCCGCGAATGTCGAAAGCGCGATCGAGCATATCGCCGTCGCCCAGCGAATCGATCTTCTGCTGGTCGCTCCGGCCACTGCCGACATTCTCGGAAAGTTTGCGCACGGGATCGCCGAAGATTTTCTCGGTACGCTGTATCTCGCGACAAAAGCGCCCGTCATCGTGGCGCCCGCGATGAACGTCAACATGTGGGAGCACCCCGCGACGCAGGAAAATCTCGCGGCTCTTCGCGCGCGCGGTGTCCACGTGGTCGAACCCGATGAAGGCTATCTCGCCTGCGGCATGACCGGCGCGGGCCGCCTCGCCGCCACCGAAGCAATCGCGAAAAAAGTTTGCGAAGTCCTCGGCTTGCGCCACGATCTCGAGGGCCGCACGGTTCTCGTCACCGCCGGGCCCACCTGCGAAGACCTCGATCCCGTGCGTTTTCTCACCAATCGCTCCTCCGGCAAAATGGGCTACGCGCTCGCTGAAGCTGCGCAGCGCCGCGGCGCGCGCGTGATTCTCGTCAGCGGTCCCGCCGACCGTAAAATTCCCGAAGGGGTTGATTGGGTGCCCGTACGCACGACCGAAGAAATGCGCCGCGCCGTTCACGATCGCGCGCGCGAAGCGAACGTCCTCATCATGGCCGCTGCCGTGGCCGATTATCGCCCCGCCGCGCCCGCGCAGACCAAAATCAAGCGCACCGAAAAGAATCTCATCCTCGAGCTCGAACCCACTCCCGACATTCTCGCCGAACTCGGGCAGTGGCTCGCGCGTGCCCGGGATAGGGGGTCGGAGCTTCAGCTCCGACATAAAGACGCCAAGGTGACGGGGGCTTCAGCCCCTGAGGGCAGCTCCGATTTGCACGAAATGAAATCAAATGCGCCCGTCCCTATCCTCGTTGGCTTTGCCGCCGAAACCGACCGCCTGGCCGAAAACGCGCGCGCGAAACTTGCCCGCAAGGGCGCCGACATCATCGTCGCCAATGACGTCACCCAGGAAGGTGCCGGCTTCGATACCGACACCAACATCGCCACGCTGTTCCTCCGCGACGGCCGCGAATTCCCCCTCCCCAAATTGACCAAGTTCGACCTCGCCAACCGCATCCTCGATCAAGTCCTCGCGCTTGCAAAAAATTAATTTGCCCGCTGCCGCTTGTGAATTTTCCGCGCGTCCCCGATAATCCTTCGTTCGATGAATCCCGAAACGCGCGCGCGAATCGAAGCCTGGCTCCGCTACGGCGCCGATCTCGGCCTCGCGCCCTATTTTCGCGACCGCGCCCCGATTGCCGCGCCCGCGTCCGCCGCTGAACCGGCCGCCGCATCGCCACCGCCCGCGCCCGCACCCGCACCGAAACCCAAATCCGCGCCGCTTCCTGCCCCTCCGGCGGTTCCGACGCGTGCCGCGGCGCCTGCCCCCGGGTCGTCGCTGCCGTTCGTGCCGGTGGCGCCGTCGCGCTCGCTCTTCGATGTCGCCGAGCGCATCGAAAACGACACGCTTCCGCGCATCCGCGAAGAGATCGGCGATTGCACGCGCTGCCGCCTCCATCAGGGCCGCACCAACATCGTTTACGGCGTGGGCAATCCGAAAGCCGAGCTCGTGTTTGTCGGCGAAGGCCCCGGCCACGATGAAGACGTCCAGGGCGAGCCGTTCGTGGGCCGCGCGGGAAAGCTTCTCACGCAAATGATCGAAGCCATGAGCCTGCGGCGCGAAGACGTTTACATCTGCAACGTGGTGAAATGCCGCCCGCCGGAAAATCGCCTTCCGGAAAGGGACGAAATCTCCACCTGCTCGCCGTTTCTGTTCCGGCAGCTCGCTGCCATTCAGCCGAAAGTGATCTGCTGCCTGGGCGCGTGCGCCGCGCAAACGCTGCTCGAAACCACGCAGGGCATCTCGCGCTTCCGCGGCGAATGGTTCGATTTTCGCGGCTCCAAATTGATCGCCACCTATCATCCGGCCTATCTGCTGCGCAACCCGAACGCGAAATCCGAAGTGTGGCGCGATTTGCAGAAAGTAATGGCCGTCCTCGGCCTCCAGCCGCGCAAGCGCTAGCGAATCATCGGGGTCTTCCCACGAGTCACGACACCAATCACCACTCACTACTCACCACTCACTAGCATGCCCATCGTCCTCGGACTCACCGGCGCAATCTTCTGGGGCCTCTCGGACTTTGCCGCGCGCTTCGCTTCGCGCCGGGTGGGCGCCTATCGCACGCTTTTCTACATGCAATTTTTCGGATTCCTCACGCTGAGCGCGTACTTGAAATGGACGGGCGGTTTCGGCCACGACACCCGGGGATGGCAGCCCTGGGCGCTGGCCGCGCTCGCCGGCATCATCAACATGGTTGCTTCGCTAGCGCTCTATTACTCCTTTCAGATCGGCGTGATGAGCATTGTCGCGCCGGTTTCTTCGAGCTATCCCGCGCTCACGGTAACGCTGGCATTGCTTGCGGGCGAGCAACTCCGGCCGCTGCGCGGCGCGGGGCTTGCGGTCACACTTGTTGGCGTCATCCTCGCGGCCACCTCCTTCAAGCCCGACGTCATGCACCCTCTCACCGGCGAGCCAGGGCACGGGCGCGCGCACCTTTCGAAAGGAGTCGGCTGGGCCATTCTCGCCGGCGTCGGCTTCGGATTTCTCTTCTGGTTTCTGGGTTTCTACGTGGTGCCGGTGGTGGGAAGTTTTGTTTCGGTCTGGGTCATTCGTCTCACGTCCCTGACCGTCCTCGCCCTCGCTGCCGTGCCCACACGGCAGACACTCGGCCTCCCGAGCGGAAGCGTGTGGTGGCTTCTCGCCGCCGTCGGCATCCTCGATACGTCAGCGTTCGTCGCCAATAACGCCGGCCTCGGAACGGGACAAGTTTCCGTTGTCAGCGTTCTCGCCTCGCTCTACGGCGCCGTTACGGTTCTGCTCTCCCGGATCGTGCTTCGTGAGCGCCTCGAGCGCAGCCAGTGGCTCGGCGTCTTCATCATTTTCATCGGCATCGTCCTGGTCAGCCTCCGCTAGGATTTCAAATTTCAAATTTCAAATCTGGAATCCATTGCCTGGAAACCTGAAACCTGAAACCTAAAACCTGAAACCTAAAACCTAAAACCTAAAACCTTTCTTCCCCCTGCTACACTATCGCTTCGCCTCCGATCGCCATGCCCGCACGCTACTGCGAAGTCGCGCTCCCGGTTCCTCTCCGCTCGACATTCACATACGCCGTCCCTACTGGGCTCAACGGCGAAGAACTCGTCGGCCGCCGCGTTGTGGTTCCGTTCCGCAATCGCGCGATGATTGGTCTCGCGCTCGCCGAATCGGATCGCGCTCCCGAATCTTCAGCCAAGCTGCGCATCAAGGAAATTGCCGAGCTGATGGACCCGCTCCCGGCGCTCCCGCCGAAGCTCATCGAGCTCGGCCGGTGGATCAGCCAGTATTATCTCGCGCCCATCGGCGAGACGTTCCGCTCAATGCTTCCGCCTGAAATCGAGCTGCGTCACGGCCGCGAGTATTCGCTCACCGACGCGGGCCGCGCCTATCTGTCTGAGCTCGAATCGGAGGGTGAGAGAACGGATGTGGAGGCGACAGAGATGGAATTGCTTCGCCGGTTCGACACGGACGAGCCGGTGGCATCCGCCAGCGTGAGGCGCTGGCCGGGCGGAGAAGCAGCCGCGGAGAAGCTGGTCCGCCGCGGCTACATTGCCGCGCGCGATGTCGTTCACAAGCGCCGCGCCCGCACGCAAAAAATCGTCGCGTGGAATGCGGCGAATGAAAATTCGCCTGCGGATGAGGCGCAGCAGAGGATTCGAGAGATTCTAACGGCCACGCGCGGGCCGCTGCCTCTTGCGCTGCTGGCGGAAAAAGCGAAGGTATCGCGCGCCGCCATCGAGCGGCTCGCGAAAAAAGGCCGCTTGCTCATCTGGGAAGAAGCGCTCACGGCCGAAGAAGATCCCTGGGACACAGACTTCACGCCGCCCAGAAATGTGTTGAACACCGAACAAAAAAGCGCCCTGGAACAAATCGGGCGCTGGTTCGAAGCCGGAAAATTTACAGCCGGCCTGCTCCACGGCGTGACGGGAAGCGGGAAGACGGAAGTCTATCTTGGGGCGATTGAGGCGGCGCTTGCGCGTCGCAAGACAGCGATTGTGCTCGTCCCGGAAATTGCGCTGACGCTTTGGGTGGGCCGCCTCGTGCGGGCGCGATTCGGAGAAGGCGTAGCTGTGCTCCACAGCGGCTTGCCGGATGGCGAACGCGCGCGCGAATGGTGGCGCGTCCGCCGCGGAGATGCGCGCGTGGTGGTCGGCACGCGTTCCGCCGTTTTTGCGCCGGTGGAAAATCTCGGGCTTGTGATCGTGGATGAAGAGCAAGAAACCAGCTACAAGCAGGAAGAAACGCCGCGCTATAACGGGCGCGATACAGCGGTTTACCGCGCGCGCCTCGAAGGTGCAGTCGCGTTGCTCGGCTCGGCCACGCCGTCGCTTGAAACCTATCACAACGCGCGCGCCGGAAAATACCAACTCCTCGAGCTGAAGTCGCGGGTGGAAAACCGCCCGCTCGCCGAAGTCCGCATCGTGGACTTGCGCGAAGAATTCCGCCGCGAGCATCGCGCGACCCCGATATCGGAATCGCTCCGCTCCGCGATTGCCCGGCGCCTCGAAGAAAGCACGCAGGCGATGGTGCTCATCAATCGGCGCGGATATTCCTGGTCACTGTTGTGCCGCAGCTGCGGCGCGTTCGTGCAATGCGAAAATTGCAGCATCGCGCTGACCTACCACAAGAATCGCAGTCGGCTCGTCTGCCATTATTGCGGCTACTCGATTTCGCCGCCGAAGCAGTGCCCGAAGTGCCGCTCCGAATACACGTACTACGTGGGCGAGGGCGCCGAGCGGATCGAGGAATATCTGAAGGAAAAATTTCCCGAGGCGCGGATCGCGCGCCTCGATCGCGATACCGTGCGCACCAAGCGCGAATACCAGCAGGTGCTGGGCGCGTTCGCGAAGGGCGAAATCGACGTGCTGGTGGGCACGCAGATGGTTGCGAAGGGGCACGATTTCCAGCGCGTGACGCTTGTCGGCGTGGCGGCTGCCGACCTCGCGCTCGGCCGACCGGATTTTCGCGCCGCCGAACGCACGTTTCAGCTTCTCACGCAGGTGGCCGGGCGCGCCGGCCGCGGAGCGCTTTCGGGCGAAGTGCTGGTGGAGACCTATTATCCCGCGCACTACGCCATCCAGCACGCCGCGCGGCAGGATTACGTTTCGTTTTACGAGAAGGAGGCGCACTTCCGGCGGATGCTGCACTACCCGCCCTTCGCGGCGCTGGCGAACCTCATCGTGCGCGACCGCAAAATCGAAAATGCCATTCGCTGGTCGCGCTCGCTGGCCAAATACTTCGCGCCCTTTGAAAATCGCGGCGTGAAAATTCTCGGGCCTGCCGCCGCGCCGCTTTCAAAGCTCCGCCGCGAATACCGCTTTCAATTCGTGCTGAAGTCGCCGCAGCGCTCGGCGCTCTCGAGTGTTCTGAGCGGCTGCCTCGATTTCTGCGCCAAGAATCAGATCCCCGACACCGGCGTCATTGTCGACGTCGATCCGACATCCCTTGCTTGAAGTTTTCTGTCTTATGGATTGCTGGCCGGCCAGGGAGTGAAACTCAGAATGAAAATCGCGAGCGCCACGACGGCCCACATTCTCCGCGAAGGCGTCAGCGGCTCCCAGCGATCGAGCAGCGGCGGATGGCGGAAACGGAGCGAAAGCACCAGCAGAATCATTCCCCAGAGCGCCCAGCCGTGCCACATGTAAATTCCCATTGCCAGCAGAATCAGCGACACCGACAGAGAAATCTTCCGATGCCGCTCGCTCGCCAGGCTATACACAATATGCCCGCCGTCGAGCTGCCATGCGGGAAGCAGGTTCAGCGCCGTCGCGAGGAGTCCCACCCACGCGGCGCGGCCCACGGGATTGAGCAACAGCCACGACGGGTCCACGCCCGGATGGAACATCCAATTGAAAACTCTCACCAACGGGGGAGTGCCGAAGAGAATGCCCTGGCCCAATTGCGCGTCCGGGGCGAACTTGGAAGTCGCCACGGCATACGCCATTGCCGGGATCGCGAAAAGAAATCCCACCACGGGCCCCGCGATGCCGACATCGAAAAGCGCCCGGCGCGAGGTGAACGGGGAGCGGATCCGTATGAACGCGCCGAAAGTTCCGAAAAGAGTCGGCGCGGGAATGAAGTAGGGATAGCTCACATCGATCCGATAAATCTTGCAGGCGAAATAGTGACCTAGCTCATGCGCCAGCAGGATCGTCATGAGCGTGAGCGAAAACGGCAGGCCGAGAAGCAGCAGCCGCGGATGCGTGAGGGGAGCAACGAACATCTGCCAGTAATTCTCCACTTGCGAGAAAGGCTGCTCGCCATTCGCGTACGACGTCGCAAATTCCGAGCCTACCGCGAGCGTGGAAATTACCGTCAGGAGAAAAAGTGTGAGCGCGGGCCAGAGCGGCCGCTTTCGCGGCGCGGGCGGCCGAACATCGATCGCCGGGCGGAAATTCACGTCGAGAACTTCCACGTGATCCCGCGTCTGGCCGTTACCGTTGCTCATAGGCTTTGGATGCGGCGGTGGACGAGATTGTTTCTGCGCAGGCCGCTGGCAAACGCTCGATGGGTTTGGAGATGGCAGCTCGCGAACCTGCCCGCGCCCGGTGCAGCTGCCGCGTCAAGATTTTGGCGCGGCGGCGGGAAGCGCTTGGAGTTCTTTGCCTGGCTTGAAACGCACGGCGCGGCCGGGAGGAATGTTCACTTGCTGGCCGGTGCGGGGATTGCGCCCGATGCCGGTCTTGCGCGGCTTCACGTTGAAGACGCCGAAGCGGCGCAGCTCGATCCGGTCGCCCTTCCCGAGCGCGTTTTTCATCGCTTCGAAGACGGTCTCGACGGCTTGCTCCGCTTTCGTCCGGGTTATATTGGTTCGCTGTACGATGGCGTTGACGATATCGAGCTTGATCACTCCAGCCTCCCACACGCGGAAGCCTATGCTAGACATGGGGTTGCAGGTTGTCAAGCACCGCACTGTGTACTACACTTCGCCGCTCCATTTCTGAGTTTGAGTTGCAATCGCACGATTGGGGCGCACCCGCGCGATGTGGGAGCTTTGGTTTTCGCCAGGCGCCCGGTTATCGCTCAAGACGCGCAGCCAGGAGTGGCTGCGCCACAATTTCAGGAGGCCGCGTGACGGTCAAGTCCGACAAATGGATTCGCAGGATGGCTCTCGACCACAAAATGATCGAGCCTTTCGCCGACCGCCAGGTCCGCGACGGCGTGATCAGCTACGGAGTTTCCTCCTACGGCTACGACATGCGCGTGGCCGACGAATTCCGCATTTTCACCAACGTGAATTCGTCGATCGTCGATCCGAAACACTTCGACGCGAGGTCGTTCGTCGAATTCAAGGGCGCGGTTTGCATCGTCCCGCCGAATTCGTTCGCCCTGGCGCGCTCGGTGGAGTATTTCCGCATCCCGCGCAACGTGCTCACGATTTGTGTGGGGAAATCGACGTACGCCCGCTGCGGCATTATCGTCAACGTGACGCCGTTCGAGCCCGAGTGGGAAGGTTACGTCACGCTCGAGATCAGCAACACGACGCCGCTCCCGGCAAAAATTTACGCCAACGAAGGCCTCGCCCAGGTCGTCTTCTTCGAATCCGATGAACCCTGCGAAATTTCGTACAAAGACAAAAAAGGGAAGTACCAAGCGCAGCAGGGAATCGTCCTGCCGAAAATTTAGGGACTCGCCTAATCCCGAAAATCCGCAGTCGCCTTCTCAATGGCGCGCTCGAATGTGGCCACTTCGCCCGCGAGCTCGCGCGTCAAATGATCCGCGGCGCGGTTGAAACACATCCGCAGCTCCGGCTCATCGGTCAGCGTCGCGGCTTCTCTCAGCCGCGCCACGGCTGTGACTGCCTCGAGCGCCGTGCGCGGCACATCGGGCCAGCGCACGATCGTCACGCGCCCGTTCCGAACCGCTACATATCCGACACAAGATGTCGCGCCTGCCTCGCGGCCGTTTCGCGCCGGCACAGCGGGCGCAACCATGGTTCCACTACTCATCGGCTGCCTCCTCAGTTGGGAAACTCCCCCAACAGTAGTGAGTCCATCGGTCGATTCGTTTCAGGACTTTAAATCACGAGTGGCGAGGTTTTGCCCCAGCTTCCCGTGAACACAAATGATGCGACCGGCTTGCGCTCGCGCGGCGCCATTTCGCGCCGGCGCAAATGTTCCGGAAGCGACTCGGGGGGTCCCGGATAGCCGATCGCGATGCCCGCAACGGCTTCGTACCCGGCCGGAATATTAAAAATCTGGCGCGCCTTCTCCGGCAGGATTCCGGCCATTTGGTGGATTTGCAGGCCGAGGTTGGTCGCCTCGAGCGCCAGGTTGGCAGTCGCCTGGCCCACGTCGTGGAACGCGTGATTGTTCGGCTCGCCATTGTGCTCGAACTTCATGCGCGCCACGCTCAACGCCACCACCGGCGCGTTCTTCGCCCAGCCCTGGTTGAACTCGACGAAGCAGTCGAGAACGCGCTTGTAATTCTCCTGATCGTCTTTCGCGGCCACGATGTAAAACCACGGCTGAGCGTTGTACGACGATGCGGCCCAGCGCGCCGCCTCAAACAGCGCGCGCAGCTTCTCCGGCTCCACCGGCCGCGAGTCGAATGCCCGCGGGCTCCAGCGATGCCGCAACAAATCGTGAATCGGCGCCGCCGTCTCCGCCGGCTTCTGCACTGTGCTCATGATTCCTCCCTCGAATTTCGAGATTTGAAATTTCAAATTTCAAATTTGAAATCTTGCCGCGCGACCAAGTGCGGCGGTGCTCACGCCTTCTGCGCGTCGCGCGCGCCGACCGAATAACTCCCGGCTCCAAACTCGGTCACGTACAGCAGTCCTCCCATCAGCGCGAGATTCAGCAGGAAGTGCACCAGGTTGTCCTGCTGCTCCATTCCGGTCATGTTCCAGAAATGGTGGAAAGTCAGCGTGACCGGAATCAGGTACACAATCCACATCCACGCTACGATCCGCGCTTTGAATCCGGCTAGCATCGCCAAGGCTCCCAGCAGTTCGATGGCGGCGGCGCAAGCAATGGCGATGCCCGGAAGCGGAATCCCTTTGGCCCCCGCCATCTGGACCACCTGCGAGTACCCTGCCAATTTAAAGGTTCCGCTCACCAGAAATACGAGGCTGAAAAGGACCCGGGCAATCAGTGGCCGCAGGTTTGTCGCCATATCTGTCAATTCCTTTCTCCTTTCATCACCTTAGGGGGTCGGAGCTTTAGCTCCGACATAAGCCTCGCTTTTTCATCAGGGGTTTTAACCCCTGAGATGCGCAGTTTTGCTTCAAGCACTACTGAACATTGCGCACCCCTCGCCTTCTGAATTCACGCGAGATCAAACAGGAGCACTTCCGCCGCTTCGCGTGCCTCCACGGCCACTTCCTTCTCATTCGATATGCTCGCGCCGTCCCCGGCTTCAAGCTCCTTGCCGTTCACGTGCACCGACCCCTTTGCCACTTGCACCCAGGCGTGGCGCCCATTTGCGAGCGCGTGCTTGGCCTGTGTTCCCGTATCGAGCCGCACAATATACAAATTCGCATTCTGATGAATCGTCACCGGCGCCTTCGGCCCGGCGACAAGATGAAAGCCGCCGCGAAGCTCCTGGTCCGAAAAGGCGAGCTGTTCGTATTCCGGCTTCAGCCCCTTGCGCTCCGGCAGGATCCAGATTTGCAGCAGGTGCACCGGCTTGGTGCGCGAGGGATTGAACTCGCTGTGCATCACGCCCGTCCCCGCGGTCATGTGCTGCAATTCACCCGGACGGATGACCGTGCCCGAACCCATCGAGTCGCGGTGCTCGAGCGACCCATCGAGAATCCACGTCAGGATTTCCATGTCTTTGTGCGGGTGCATTGGAAATCCTTGTCCCGGCGCGACGTGGTCTTCATTGATCACGCGCAGCGAACGAAAGTGCACGTGTTCCGGGTCGTAATACTGGTCAAAAGAAAATGTGAAGCGCGAATCGAGCCAGCCGTGCTGCCCATGGCCGCGCTCTTCACTCGGCCGAATTTCAATCATGTTGATTCTCCTCTATTGTCCTGAATCTTTCGCGACGCCTCGTTTCTCGTAGCGCCGCTGGCCTCTTTCCGTAGGGGCACGGCATGCCGTGCCCGGGCTGCCAGATTCCCCCGTGCAGCCTCACTTCGCAGCGCCGCCTCCGAGACCTTTGGAGTGCGGGAGCTTGCTCCCGCTTTGTTTTCAATCCCGCTGAAGCGCATGCCAACTCCAAGAACGAGCCTCGCCTCAATCACGCGTCACACTAGCTCGCCCCAACTTCCGCGCCAGCCTCCGAAGTGTTTCCAGTTCCGCCGGACTAAGCGCGCTCATTTGCTCGGTCACCGCTCGCGCATGTTCTGGGAAGACGCGCTCGATCAGCCGCCGTCCGGTCGGCGTCAAATGAATCCGAATCATCC
>DASPSD010000021.1:0-52913 GCA_035624115.1 Candidatus Sulfotelmatobacter sp.
TGGTCGCACGCTTGGAATCCGGCCCGCCGATTTGATCGAATTTCAGCCCGCTTGAACGTACCGCTCGCTCGTCGCGACACAATCACTCAGTGGGTCAGGAAGTGGAATTGCCGGCTGGCAGATAACTTGTGATAAGGCGAGTAGGTTTTGAAAAAGCCTTCGTGATTTGGTGTGCGGAGGCAGGCGGCGACCGATGGTTGCTGTCCCGCTTGCCAGGCGGACGGCCCACCCGCCGACAAAAAAGAGGCGCAGCGCTTTGGAACGAACCCGCCTTGCCGGGGCAGCGCAAGATTTGCCGCCGTTATTGACGAACGAACCCGTGTCGGACGCCCATTCCGTCGGTATACAGCCCCACGATCGCTCCGCTCACATTGATCCGCCGCGGGGCGGTACCGAGGCTCACGGTTGTTGCCGGTAGTTGCGCAGCGTCCGGATCGTCGAACGTCACGAAGCTTCCGTCAGGATTGCGCAGGTAACCGTGGCGCACCATGTTTGCGTCTATGTAGGATCCAACAATCGCCCCGTTATCATTGATGCCGTCGGCGAGCGAACCGTTAGGGCCTGCTCCGGGAGGATCGAACACAGTATACGTTCCATCCGCCGCGCGCATGAAGCTGTGAAGCACAGCTAGGCCGTTCATGGCGCCGTTATGGATCCGGCCGACCACCACACCGTTTCCGTTGACATCCAGCGCCTCGGTTCCGTCGCCGATAGCCGTACCCGCGCCTGGCGCATCGATAACCGTGATCGTGCCGGGTGGATCGAACAGGAAACCGTGATTGATCCCGACTGTATCAAAAAAGGATCCCGTCACGGCGCCGGAAGCGTTGATCTGCTCGGGCACCGGCGCCAGCGACAGCTGCCCCTGTGGAATAACGAAGGCTGAGAACGTTCCGGCATTGGAGCGTATATACCCCTGCTGCGCGCCCGGCAGGGGAACATAGCTTCCGGCCACGGTGCCTGCGTCGTTGATGGCAGTTGCAAACGAAGAGAGGCTGCCGGGCGGATCGCTAACCGTGATCGTGCCCTCCGGGGTGCGAATGTAGCTGTGCTCCACATTCGACTGATCCACGAACAATCCCGCGATTGTGCCGGTCGAATTGATTCCGATGGCCTCCGTGCCCAGCAACATTTGCGTGCGGGCTCCGGGCGCATCGAACGTCGTGACTGTCCCGGCGGGATCCCGAACAAACGCGTGGATCGTGTTCGTCGCATCGATGAAATACCCGACCGCGGACCCGTTCGCGTTGATGCCGATTGCGAAGGTCCCCTGCGGCGCTGTTGTCCCCGCTCCCGGCGCGTCGAAATTTGTAAACGTCGGCGGAGGCGGACCCCCTGCCGGCATTCCTGACGAACCGCCTCCGCCACAATCTGCCGCTGCGATGCACAGGAGCATCGCGAGCATGAAATGCGCCCCCGCGCCCGCCTTCCATTCGCGGGCCAGCTGCTGCATTCGTTCAAGCCCTCTGCGAAATCTGCGCATGGCGATTCTCCGAGTGGATGTGGTTTCGTAACCCCGAGGGAAGCTAATGACCGGATATTACACGTCACGATACTATTTGTCTAGTTCAGGCGGGTGGCACAGCCCTGATTTTGTCCTGCTCTTGATTTCGACGTTGGGTGCGGGGTTTCGGTTTTGTGTTGTGGTTTTGTGTGTGGCTTTGGAAGGGACTCTGAAAAGCGGGGAGTCAAAACCCGCAAAGTCAAATACCCGGAGTCAACGTCAACCCCCCCACCCGCCTACGCTTTGGCTCCGGCGGGCAGGCCCTTTACCCAAGGCTCAAAGGACGCCCCCTCGGCTTCGCTCGGGACAAGCGGCGCCCACCTGCACTCATGCGGTCGCCACAACGCGGAGGCGCCCTTGACGGCGTGACCGCGGGACAGGCTTCACAGTGATCTCAACGTCGCGGCCAAGCAAGGTCAAGAAATGCATGAGGCGCTCGGTGGAGAAGCCTGAAAGCTTGCCACGCAAGAGGCGGGAAATTTTCGGTTGGTCGATTCTCAGAATGTGGGCGGCGCGAGTTTGTGTGAGCCGGCGCGCACGAATCGCCTCAGAAATGCGGATCGCAAGGTCGGCCTTGGCGAGCCGCTCCTCCGGGTTGGGCAGACCGATATCGGCAAAAACGTTGCCGCTGCCTTCCTCGACCTGAATCTTCTTGCTCATGCTTGCTATTCCCTCTGAGCCTCTAGCCATCTGGCGTGTTCTTCTTCGGCTCGCTTGAGCTGCGATCTGATTAGCTCAATCTCAGGTTTCGGAGTCTTGATCCCGGTCTTTGACTTCTTCTGAAACACATGCAAGACATATATGCGACCCGCCAAGCGGATCGTGTACACAGCGCGATAGGTATCGCCTGCGTGGTCTTCAACGATCACTAAGATGCCCGCGCCGCCGAAACCGCGCAAAGCTTTCGCATCGGCGTGCTTCCCGCCGCGTTGCGCGATGTACAGCGCGTAGCCAATCGTGTCCTTCACATCCTCTGGAAAGGAATTGAGGTCTGCCTTGGCGCTCCCAATCCAGACGACCGGCTTAATCCTCGGCCGCTCGGTCATTTGCATATTATGCCTAAACGAGCATATCAGGCAATAGCTTTTGATGAAGAGTGTTTCACAAAGAGCCCTCTGCTGTGAACTCTGCGGCGACTGTGCACAATCCCTTGGAGTGAACCCCTAAAGTGAGACAGTTTTGTCGTGCACACCTCAGGAAGTGAACTGCTCCCATTGTGCCTCCAGGGGACGAAATCATCTAACGCGATTATGACCACGGTGTAATCACCATGGTGCGATCAGGAGACTCCCATGAAGAAGATCGCGGCGGCCGGCTTCATTCCAAGGGGAGAGAAACAATTTGAACAGGGTTCACGCGCGACTGATTGACGATGAGGCCCCAGTGCAGATGAGGCCCTGTTACACGGCCGGTGGCGCCCACGCGGCCCAGGATTGCGCCGCGCTCAACCAGGTCGCCTTCGTGGACGGCGATGGAATCGAAGTGGCCGTAAAAAGTGTAGATCCCGAGACCATGATCGATGACAACCGTGTTTCCGGGAAAAAACAAGGCGTCCGCCAGAACTACGCGTCCGCGCTGGGCCGCGTGCACCGGCGTTCCTTTCGGCGCCGGGAAATCCACGCCCGTGTGAGGCGACCCCGGCTGGCCGTTGAGCACGCGCCGCTTGCCGAAGTTGGAGCCTTTGTGTGCGCCGTCGAGCGGCAACCGGAATTTGCCGCGCCACAATTTTTCAGGAGTGGCTCGCGCGTAGATTGCATGCAGACGCTCGCCATCTTTTTCCGCGCGCTCGGCGTCTTCCGGGCTCAACTCAACAAACCCGCTCGCCACTTGCAGTTTTTCCACCGCAAAATGGCCGTCGCGCACCGAGACGACAGCGCTGCAATCCGATTCCGTGTTCTCCGGAAGCCGAATCCCAACCTGGAGAGGGAACTCACCCGCCGGCTGCGTGAGATCGATTCCCAGCAAGGCGTGCTTTCGATTGTTCAGCGCGGAGTCTTGCCAGAAGGGAATCGCGTGGCCGGCCCACTCGGCCTGGACCTCGGCCGCCGGCTTTACGCCCGTGATTTCCAATCGCAACAATCCTCCCTGCAAACCACCGGCAGAGCTGAGCAGGAGTTTCACGCCCTCGCCGCAGTCGTGCGTGCTTTGTGCGTGAGCGAGCGGCGTGAAAAAAATAATCCCGAGGACCGCGATCGCGAGGCGGATCAGAGCGTTGTCGGGGTCCCATTCCATACAACGATTGTGACATCGAACCCGGCAGCGCGACGCAGCAAATTCGCGCGCGTTGATGTAATGTAAGCGCGCTTGCACTCAGCGAGGATGCGAGGTCTTCGATGGCACCGGAGAAATTCAATGCGCTTGTAGCAGAGGGGAGCAGCAGTGCCTACACGGTGGGATGGAAGCAGCTCACCAACGATTCGCTACCCGCTGGGGAAGCGCTCGTCGAAGTGCAGTATTCATCGCTGAATTACAAAGATGGGCTGGGTGTAACCGGCCGCGGGTCGGTGATCCGCAAATTCCCGATGGTTTGCGGGATCGATCTCGCCGGGCGGGTAATCGAGTCGGCCTCCGCCGAGTTTCGCGCGGGCGACGAAGTGCTCGCGGTCGGGCAGGGCCTCGGCGAAAGCCGCTGGGGCGGCTACAGCCAGCGCGCGCGCGTGCCTGCCGATGCGCTCCTGCGGATTCCTTCGGGCCTGAATGCAAAGCGGGCAATGGCGATCGGCACGGCGGGATTCACGGCCATGCTTTCCTTGATGGCGCTCGAGCACAATGCCTTGCGTCCGGGAGAAAAAGAAGTGCTGGTTACCGGCGCAGGCGGCGGAGTCGGCTCGATCGCCGTCGCGCTGCTCGCGGCGCGGGGATACAAAGTGGCCGCGTCCACAGGCCGCGCGGAGCTGCACAATTACTTGCGCGGCCTCGGAGCCAGCACGATCGTGGACCGTTCTGAACTTGCGCAGAAAGGCCGGCCGCTTGCACCGGAGCGGTGGGCCGGCGCGATCGACTCCGTGGGCGGACAAACCCTCGCATCCGTGATTGCCGCAACCGCGGCTTACGGTGCGGTGGCCGCGTGCGGCCTGGCCGGAGGCGCAGAATTTACGACGAGCGTTTTTCCGTTCATTCTCCGGAATGTCGCGCTGCTCGGAATCAACTCCGTTTCCACTCCGAAGCCTGTGCGCGTCGAGGCCTGGGACAGGCTCGCGCGAGAATTGCCGCTCGATAAACTCCACTCGCTCACAGCGGTCGAGCCGCTATCGAAAATTCAGCAGCTATCAGAAGCCATATTGGCCGGTCAGATCCGCGGCCGAGTGGTGATCGACGTCAACGGATAGCCTCCCTCGGCGATCCGGCTGCGAATCAAACGGGGCTGCTGTCTTTGAACAGGAGCTCTTTTGCGCGCAACGAAGCTTTTACTACGGCCTTGATCAGCGTGACGCGCAGGCCGCCCTCCTCGAGCTCGAGAATCCCGTCAATCGTGCAGCCGGCGGGAGTGGTGACCGCGTCCTTCAGCAGGGCCGGATGATGGCCCGTTTCGAGCGCCACTTTCGCGGCGCCGAGTGTCATTTGCGCGGCGAGCAGCGTGGCAAGCTCTCTCGAAAGGCCCATCTTTACGCCGCCCTCCGCGAGCGATTCCAGGATGATGTACATGAACGCCGGCCCGGAAGCGGAAAGCCCGGTCACGGCATCCATGTGTTTTTCATCCACCACCACGGTTTTTCCCACGGCGTCGAACAGTCTGCGCGCGGCTTGCAGGTGTGCGTCGGTGGCAAATTTTCCTTTGGATAGCGCCGTAATTCCCTCTCCCACAATCGAGGCCGTGTTCGGCATGGTGCGAATCACGGGCACGCCCGGACCGAGGCGCCCTTCGATGTAATCCGAGGGAACCGAGGCAGCAATGGAGACGATGAGCTTGCGGTCGTTCACTTCGGGGCGAATTTCGTCGAGCACCGGCCCGACCGTTTGCGGTTTCAGGCAGAGCAGGATGATCTCGGCGGCGCGCGCGGCCGCGCGGTTGTCTGTGCCGAGCGCCACCGAAGCGCCGGCGAATGTCCGCCGCTCCTGCCCGGCGTGGTGCACGGTCGCCAGGATGTTTTCGGGCGGCACGAGTCCTCTCTTCAGGAACGCTTCGATCAGGATGCCGCCCATTTTGCCCGCGCCCAGGACGGCCAGCTTTTGTTGCGATGATGCCTGTGCCATGGAATTCCCACCCCCCTCGAAATGCCCCACTAAGACGATAGCCTACGACGGTTGGTACTTGAAGGCGAATTATTGCCCCACAGCCCCCGTTGGAAGCTCGATGAACTCGTCCGATTCCTATCGAAATTTTTATCGAATGCATCGAAGAACGCGATTGTACTTTTGAGTGGGCGGTGGGGTAGCTATGTAACATGAGGCGGCCTTGGCCCCTTTTGGAACCGGATCATGACGCTTGCGGAGTTGGTTTCGTCGCTCGGCTGGGCAGCGCAGGTTCGCGCGAGGTGGTCGAGCGGGCGCTGGTTGCGCTCGGACGGCTCGCGCACCGCGGGGGAGTCGATTCCGATGGCTTGAGCGGCGACGGCGCTGGAATTCTGACTCCGATCCCCAAGGATTTCTTCCGCGAATGCGCTCGCGAGGCCGGCGTGCAATTGCCGGAAGAGTTTGGCGTGGGGATGGTCTTTCTTTCTCGCGGCAATCAGGAAGCGGCGCGCGCGGAGATTGCGTCGGATGCAAACCACTTCGGATTGCGTTGCCTTGGCTGGCGAAAAGTGCCCGTGAACGAAGAAGTGCTGGGCCCGCGCGCCGCAGCGACGGCGCCGGCCATCGAGCAATGCTTCTTCGCGCCGGCCGAAGGGACTTCCGAATTCGAGCGATTACTTTTCTTCCTGCGCAAACGCATTGAGGCTCGAGGCGGCCGCGGAATTTACTTTTGTTCGCTTTCTTCCGAGACTGTTGTGTACAAAGGTCTGCTCGCTCCGCTTCAATTGCGTGCTTTCTATCCCGATCTGGAAAACGCCGGCTTTCAGGCGCCTTACGCGGTTTTTCATCAGCGATATTCCACCAACACGTCGCCGACCTGGAACCTCGCGCAGCCTTTCCGGTTCGTCGCGCATAACGGCGAGATCAACACCATCGGTGCAAATCGGCGGTGGGTTCGCGCGCGCGAAGCTGCCGTGCGGAAGCAGTTGCGCCTGCCCGAATCGTTCCGCACGCTCGAGGAGGGCGTGAGCGATTCGGCCAGCTTCGATAACGCTCTGGAGCTCCACTTGCGCGGCGGCTGCAATCTCGCATCCGCGATGTTGCGGATGGTGCCGCCGGCATGGGAAGCCGACCGGCGGATAAGTGCCGCGCTGCGCGAATATCTCGAAAGAGAAGCGCGCCAGCAGGAACCGTGGGACGGGCCCGCGGCGCTCGTCTTCGGCGATGGTCGCATGGTCGGAGCCAAACTCGACCGCAACGGGCTGCGTCCGCTGCGCTATACGCGGACCGCAAGCGGCCTCGTGATTGCCGGGTCCGAGGCGGGGCTCGCCGATTTTGAAGGCGAGGAAGTGATCGAAAGGCAGCGGCTCGGCCCGGGAGAAATGCTGCTTGTGGATCCGGCCGCATCGGCGATTTATCGGGGAGACGAAGTTGCGAAATTGCTGCCCGCGCGCCAAGAGGAGCGCCGCAGCCGTGTCGTGGCGCCGAAGCGGCTTGCCGTTGCGGCGGGCGCTCGCTCCGATTCGGTGAATGAGCCGAAGCGATTGGCGGCCGCGCTTGGCTGGACCGACGATCAATTCCGCCTGCTTTTTCAGCCTTTGGGCACCGATGCCAAGGAAGCCACCTGGAGCATGGGCGACGATGCCGCGCCCGCGTTTCTCTCTTCGATGCGGCGGCCGATTTGGGATTATTGCAAACAGCGCTTCGCGCAGGTGACCAATCCGCCGATCGATCCTCTGCGCGAGTCTCATGTGATGTCGCTCGATGCGTATCTTGCTCCCGAACTCGCGCCTGCCTCGCCGGTCTTGGACGCGCAAGAAATCGAATGGCTCAGGAGAAAACTGCGCAGTCGCGCCCGCCGGATCGATATCACGTTCCATTCTTCCCGTGGTGTGAAAGGCGCCTTGGCCGCGATTGACCATGTGCGCGTTGCCGCCGTCGTAGCGGCGCGAGAAAGACGCAAGCTGCTCGTGCTTTCCGATCGCAATGCGGGGCCGGAACGCGCCGCTCTTCCGGCAATGCTGGCGGTAGCGGCCGCATGGAAAGCGCTGGCGCGCGCGGGCTATTCGGATGTGCAGATCGTCGCCGAGACGGGCCAGGTGATCGAGACGCATCACATTGCGCTTCTGATCGCCGTGGGCGCGAGCGCCGTGTATCCCTATCTTGCGCTTTCGCTCGCCGAGAGCCTGAAGCCGGGAGGGGCCGCCAATTACAAGACGGCCATCGAGGGCGGCCTGCGAAAAGTCCTAGCCCGAATGGGGATTTCGTGCCTGGCAAGCTATCGCAATAGCCATCTTTTCGAGACTGTGGGGCTCGACGAGGAAATTTGCGAGGAATTTTTCGAGGACGCCGCGGCAACGCTCGGCGGAAAGCAGCTTGCAGAGATTCTCGACGACAGCTTGTGGCGCCACGCGAATGCATACACGAACTCCACCATTGAGTTGGAAGATGCCGGTCTCTACCGCTTCCGGCAAGCCGGCGAGCGCCACTCGAATTCGCCGGAAATTGTGCGCCGAATGCACCGGTACATTCAGTCGCCGACATCCGAGAATTACCGCGCCTTCACCGAGGTGGCGGAGAGCCGCGCATCGGTGGCCATCCGCGATCTACTTGAGTTCGAGCCCGGCGCCGCGATTGGGATCGAGGAAGTCGAATCCGCGGAAAACATTCTGGGCCGCTTCAGCACGCAGGCGATGTCGCTCGGCGCGCTCGGGCCGGAGGCGCATCGGACTTTGGCGATCGGGATGAATCGCCTCGGCGCGCGGAGCAATACGGGCGAAGGTGGAGAAGATCCCGACGTCTATCGCTTCCAGCCCGAAGCCAATAACCGCGTGAAGCAGGTCGCTTCGGCGCGCTTTGGAGTCACGGCGGAATATCTCGTCCGGGCCGACGAACTCGAAATCAAAATGGCGCAGGGTTCCAAGCCGGGCGAAGGCGGCCAGTTGCCTGCGGCAAAGGTGAACGCGCACATTGCGCGGCTGAGGCACGCCGTGCCGGGAATGTCGCTGATTTCGCCTCCGCCGCACCACGACATTTACAGCATCGAAGATCTCGCGCAACTGATCTACGACCTGCGAGCGGTGAACCCGCAGGCCCGCATCGGCGTAAAGCTCGTGGCTGGAGCAGGCGTCGGGATCATCGCCGCGGGAGTGGCCAAGGCGGGTGCGGACGTCATCACCATTTCCGGATTTGACGGCGGCACGGGCGCGTCGCCGCTCACCTCGATCAAGAACACGGGGCTCCCGTGGGAAATCGGGCTGCGCGAGGCGCATCTGGCCCTCGAGCGTGCGGGATTCCGCGAGCGAGTGCGGCTGCGCGTCGATGGCGGCTTCAAATTCGGCCGCGACGTGATTATCGCCGCGCTTTTGGGCGCCGACGAATACGGTTTCGGCACGGCTGCGCTATTGGCGATCGGCTGCGTGATGGCACGCCAGTGCCATCTGAACACTTGCCCGGCCGGCATTGCGACCCAGGATGAAAAGTACCGCGCGCGCTTCACAGGTAGCCCGGAAATGGTGATGGCCTATTTTCGCGGCGTGGCCCAGGAAGTGCGAGAGCGCCTGGCAACGCTCGGCGCACGCTCATTGAGCGAGATCGTAGGTGGAGTCGCAAGCTTGCGCCCGCGCGACACAAAAGCCGCGCGCGCTATCGGCGGGCTGCTCGAGCCCTCAGGCCTCGCGCGACAAGACCTGTCGCTTCTCGGCACTGCCGTTGCGCCTCCCGCGTCCGCAACGGACCTGGATGGGCTTCCAGAGCAGCTCGCGCGCACCCTCAAGCGATATTCTTCGCCTCGCGGCAAGGCTGTGCGGTTCTCGATCGCAAATTCGGACCGCAGCATCGGCGCGCATCTGAGCGGAGAAATTCTGCGCCGGACGAATTTCGCCGGGCTCGGGGAAAAGCCTCTTGAATGCGAATTCCGCGGGGTCGCGGGACAAAGCTTCGGAGCGTTTCTCACCTCGGGCGTGCGCTTTCGTCTGCTGGGTGAAGCCAATGATTACGTGGGCAAGGGACTCAGCGGCGGCACAATCGCCATCACCGCCGGGCCGGAAGCATCCCATCGCGGCGACGTGCTTGCCGGCAATACGGTTCTCTATGGCGCCACGAGCGGTGAACTCTATATTGCCGGGCGCGCCGGGGAACGTTTCGCGGTGCGCAATAGCGGCGCGCTGGCAGTGGTCGAGGGCGTGGGGCAGCATGGGTGCGAATACATGACCGCCGGAATCGTCATCATCCTCGGCCCGACAGGCGCAAACCTCTGCTCCGGAATGACCGGCGGGCTCGTCTACGTTTTTCGCGTGGCGCTCCCAGAGGATGGATTCAACCGCGAATTCGTGCGCTGCGCGAGCGTTGATGACCAGGAGGAGGAGTGGCTTCGCCGCGCATTGAACGAGCATCTTCGATTGACCAGAAGCCCCCGAGCCCGGCGCTGGCTCCAATCCGGCGCGCCCCTGCGCTTCAACCGCCTCGAGCCGGTTCAAGTTCCGTGCCCGATTGCACAAACTTGGGCTCCTATCACCGCGCGCTGGGAACAGCGGGACTTGGCGTACCTCGAATTGCCGCAGAGAACGCGCCGTGAGGAATCGCGCCCGGCGCAGGAGCCGGTCTGCTGATTCCGACGACTCGCCCGGGCCGCGCTCGCCATTTGCTATAATCCAGTTCAACACACCATGGACTTCGACCATCTGACGACGTTTGTCGAGATCGCCAAGACCGGAAGTTTTTCGCGCGCTGGCCAGAAGCTCTACCGCTCGCAGCCCGCGGTGAGCGCGCAAATCCGGCAACTCGAGCAGGAGTACGGCGAAAAGCTGTTCGATCGCGTCGGGAAATCGGTGCGGCTCACTTCGGCAGGGGAAGCGCTGCTCGAGTACGCCGGGCGAATGCTGAATCTGAAAAATGAATCGCTCCGCGCCGTAGCGGATCAGGCCAGCGCTCCGCGCGGGACGCTCGAGGTGGGCGCGAACGAAGCCACCTGCCTGTACGTGCTTCCGGATGTGTTCGCCGAATATCATCGGCGGTATCCGGGAGTGCAAATCAGCATTTACCGGAATTTCAGCCGGAAAGTGCTGGAGAAAGTGGAAGACGGCTCGGTGGACGTAGGCATCGTCACGCTCCCGGTGAAATCGCCGAGCCTGAGAACTCATTCGATTTTTCGCGACCGCCTCATGCTGATGGTCAGCCCGTCGAACCCGCTCGCCCGCCACAAGAGCGTCTCCATCAGCGAGATCGCGCAGCAGCCGCTGATTCTTCCGAAGACCGGATTCACCCGCCAGCTTTTCGACAAGCAATTCCGCGGGTATCGGGGACAATTGCGGATCACGATGGAGCTGCCGAGCGTGGGCATGATCAAGCGCTTCGTGGCTGCGGGACTCGGCGTGTCGCTGGTGAGCGAAAGCTTCGTGCGCGACGAAGTGCGCGCCGGGCAGGTGAAGCTGATCCCGATTTCCGGCGTCGAGCTGTGGCGGGAGCTGGGACTGATTTACCGCCGCGACCGCACTCTCCCGCGCGCGGCGGCGGCTTTCGTGGCGCTGCTGCGGCAGCCCGGCGCGCTCAATAGCGACGGGCACGCGCCGCGCGGGCGGTGAGCCCTCCGCAGATTTGGAAATTCCAGCGTTTCGCGTTGTTGCCTTCCGCTTGAAATCCCATATAGTTTGCGGGCGAAAAGGGAGCGCCATGGCGATCCTTGTGACTGGCGGCGCCGGCTACATCGGCAGCGTCACCGTCCAGCAGCTTCAGGCAAAAGGCGAACGCGTTGTCGTGCTTGACGACCTTGCGCGGGGATTTCGTGACACTCTCGACAAAAAGATTCCTTTCTACCGCGGCAAAGCCGGGGACCGCGCGCTCGTGGCGCGCATCTTGAAGAAATATCCCATCGAAGCGTGCGTTCACTTCGCGGCGCTGGCCTTTGTGGGCGAATCGATGGAAGCGCCGCGGAAATATTTCGAAAACAACGTCGAGCAGGGCATTGCCCTCCTCGGAACGCTGGCGAACGCGGGAGTCCGCCGCATTGTTTTCTCGTCCACCTGCGCAACGTACGGCGAGCCCGAGGAAATCCCGATCCGCGAGCAAGCGCGCCAGTGGCCGAAGAACCCCTACGGCTGGTCGAAACTGATTCTCGAGCGGCTGCTCGCTTCCTATGACGCGGCGTACGGAATGAAATTTGTGTCACTGCGCTATTTCAATGCCGCCGGCGCCACGGAAAATCTCGGCGAGCATCACGACCCCGAAACGCACCTGGTTCCCAACGTGCTCGCGGCTGCGCTGGGGGCGAAGCCCGAAGTCCCGGTTTTCGGAAGCGACTATCCGACACCGGACGGCACCGCGATTCGCGATTATGTTTACGTGAGCGATCTGGCGGATGCGCACGTTTTGGCGCTCGAGTATCTTCGCCGTGGCGGCGCGTCGGATTTTCTGAATTTGGGCACCGGACACGGCTACTCCGTCCTCGAAGTGATCGAAACCGCCAAGCGAGTCACGGGCCGGCCGATCCACATGCGCATGGAGCCGCGGCGGCCGGGAGACCCTCCGCGGCTGGTGGCAGACGCAACTCGTGCGAAGGAAGTTCTCGGCTGGACGCCGAAGGAATCGGATCTGAGTTCCATCCTTCGCTCTCAATGGAACTGGATGCAAAAGCACTCGCCCGTTGGGGCGAAGCGTGCAGAAAACGTCTCCACCAGAAGGTCTCCGCGCCGGGCGAAAACAAGCAAAAAAATAAAAGAGCCCCGGCGGTGAAACCGGGGCTCTTCGGCAGGGCGCGAACTATTGCTTCGCTGAGTTGTGCTTCTTGTTGTAGATGTTCCGCGACGCTTTGTTCTGCTGCTGATTCACCGCCGCCTTATCGGCTTTCGTGAGCGTTCCGCCGTTGGCCTGGCGCATTCCGCTGATTTCGCGGTTGATGCCCTGCTGCTGATTTTCCAGCTTGGCCGTCTCGCCGGCGGTCAATTGCCCGCTCTTGATGCCCTGAGCGATGCGGTCCTGCTGGTTTTCCTGGCGCTGGCCGATTTCACCGGGCGCGTAGTGCTGCACGTTGCCGTTGTGCTTGTCGTCGTAGATCTGGTTCGAGAGGCGGTTCTGCTGCTGATTGATTTTGGAGCGATCGGCGGCGGTCAAATGGCCGTCATCGGCCGCGCGCATGTTGCGCTCTTCTTTGTTCAGATCGGCTTCTTTGGTCTCCAGGTTCTTTGTCTCGCCTGCGGTGAGCTGCCCGCTCTGAACGCCCTGCGCGATGCGGTCCTGCTGGTTCTCCTTGCGTTGCTGGATCGTGGCCGGCTTATCGGGAGCAGCCGCTGTGGCGTTCGAGCTGCCTGCGGATTGCGCATACGCTGCCGGCACGCTCAGAAGAATCAGGGCCGCACCGCTTAGAATTAGCTTTGTGCTTCTCATGATGACGTTTCTCCCTGCTGCGAATATGAATTTAAGTGCGGCCCGCGAAAGCTGGCTTCGTGGCCGTCTGAAGGTGAAACACGCGATCCAGCAGGAAGTTGCGCTGGTCGAAAGCGGTCCCTGCAATCGGCTGATTCTATGCCGGTTGCACACGCGACGGGATGGTTCGTTTACTGGCGCTCTTGCATCCAAAGCCAGGGAGAATCGCGTACCTTAACTGCCTGCTATGATAGGAGACGGAGAGAATCGATGCTGACCAAGAAGTCGCCCGATTTGACTTACGCCGATGTCACGCCCAGGGCGCTCTACATGGGGCGGCGGAATTTCCTCTTGGGCCTTGCGGCGACCGCGGGTGCCGTGCTCGCATACAAAAAATTGCCGCGGATCATCGCCGCTCATGCCGCGGGCAATGGCTCGGCGCCGGTGAAACTCCCGGGCGTGATCAAATGGCCCTGTAGCACCACCGAGCCGCAGACGCCGGAAAACGACGTCACGCACTACAACAATTTCTACGAATTCGGGACCGGAAAAGAAGACCCCGCCGCGTACGCCAAAAATTTCGTGACCACGCCCTGGAGCGTTTCCGTGGAAGGCGAAGTGAAAAAGCCGCGGAAATTCTCGATGGACGAAATTCTGAAACTGGCTCCCCTGGAAGAGCGCATTTACCGCCATCGCTGCGTGGAAGCTTGGTCGATTGTGGTGCCATGGATCGGATACTCGTTCAGCACGCTCACGAAACTGGTCGAGCCCACATCGAAAGCAAAATACGTCGCCTTTCAGAGCTACTACGACGCGAGGCAGATGCCTCAGGGCGCGTATGCCGGAATCGATCTTCCCTACGTCGAGGGTTTGCGCCTCGACGAAGCCATGCACCCACTGACTTTGTTGTGCGTGGGAATGTACGGCGAGACGCTTCCCAATCAGGACGGCGCGCCCGTGCGCCTGGTTATTCCCTGGAAGTACGGATTCAAGAGCATCAAATCGCTCGTGAAAATCCGCTTCGTCGAACAGCAGCCCCCGACCACCTGGAACATCGCGAACGCTCACGAATACGGCTTCTATTCCAACGTGAATCCCAACGTGGACCATCCCCGATGGAGCCAGGCCAAAGAGCGGCGCCTGGGAGAATTTTTCCGCCGCCCGACGCTGATGTTCAATGGTTACTCAGACCAGGTGGCCAGCCTTTACAACGGCATGGACCTCAAGAAATACTATTGAGCGGGGCCGCCGCTTGAATTCCATCCTCACGAGCAAGTGGACCAAGGTTTGTGTCTTCTTGCTCTGCCTGGTTCCCTCCGGCTCCCTCATCTGGCGATGTGTTCATCCGCTCCTTCAGGGCTTGCCATTCGACACTTACCTGACTGCGAACCCGATCGAGTACCTCACCCACGCCACAGGCGATTGGACCCTGCGCTTTGTGATTATCACGCTCGCCATTTCTCCGGTGCGAAAAATCCCCGGCTTCGGCCGGCTGATCCGCTACCGGCGGATGCTTGGCCTGTTCGCATTTTTTTACGGCTGCCTTCATTTCAGCATGTGGATCGGTATCGACAAATTTTTCGATTGGACGGAAATGTGGAAAGACGTCCAAAAGCGCCGGTTCATCACCGTGGGCTTTACCGGCTATGTGCTGATGATTCCGCTTGCCGTCACGTCCACCACCGGCTGGATTCGCCGCCTCGGCGGCCGCCGCTGGCAGATGTTGCATCGCGCGATTTATCTCACCGCCATCCTCGGCGTCATCCACTACTACTGGCTGGTGAAATCAGACGTGCGCAAGCCGCTGCAGTACGCCGCGATTGTCGGCGTCCTTCTCGCCTGGCGTTTCGGCGCCTGGATTTACGCTCGCTACTGGCGTCAACCCGAGGGCGGCGCCCCCCACGGAGACGAAATCACGACCGCCGAAACCGCGTAGCCTGTATCCTCGCGCTGCCCACCGAGACCTTTGGAGTGCGGAAGCTTGCTTCCGCTTTGTTTTCAATCCGAGTAGAACGCCTGCCAGGATCTGGGCTGAGCCACATCCGTAAGGATTTCAGCAGAGCCGGACCATTTCCAGCCTTGCACCGCAAACCGTCCCCCACCCACTGTTCCTCAACTGTCCTCTCGTACAGGTGAGGTTTCGAAGCATTACGTGTAGAATATGTTGACTCGGATTTTCCGCGGTTGCAGGCTGTTCTTCGCGTTTCGCCGGAAGTAAGTATCCTGGCGGCTGCCACCCCCCTCGGCCGGCCAGTGCAAGTCATCGGAGGATATCGCCCTTGATTCGTCGGAGCCGGGACTGCTGGCTGGTCGTCCCTCTCGCCGTGCTGATTGTGTGTTTGAGTGCGTGCAGCGGAGGGACCAGCTCGGGTTCCAATCCGGGCCCCGGGAACGACACGGCTCCTTCGATTTCTTCGCAGCCGATGAGTCAGGCCGTTTTCCTTGGCGCATCCGCCACATTTTCAGTGGCAGCCACGGGGACCGCGCCTCTCACCTACCAATGGCAGATGAACAGCCAGGACGTCGGCACCAATTCCTCGACGTACTCGACGGGCCCCACCACCGCCGCCGAGAATAACGCCATGATTCAGGTCATCGTCAGCAACGCCTTCGGCAACACGCCGAGCAACACGGTGAAACTCACCGTAAATACTCCGGCGGCCGGCACCGCCAATGTGTTGACCTACCATAACGACAACGGGCGCACCGGCCAAAATCTCAACGAGACCACTCTGACTACCGCCAACGTGAATTCGAGCACCTTCGGAAAGCTCGGCTCGCTTCCCGTCGCAGGAATTGTGGATGCGGAGCCTCTCTACGTCTCGAACCTGACGGTCGCGGGAGCGCCGCACAATGTCGTATTCGTGGCCACCGAGGGCGATCTGGTTTACGCATTCGATGCCGACACCTTCGCTCAACTATGGAAGACAAGCGTACTGGCATCCGGGGAAACGACGAGCGATCTGGTGGATGGCTGCGGCCAGGTGGCGCCCGAGATCGGAATTACCTCTACTCCTGTGATTGACCTCTCCGCCGGCGCGCATGGAACGATTTTCGTTGTGGCCATGTCGAAGGACACGGGCGGAAATTATCACCAGCGGCTGCATTCCCTCGACCTGACCACCGGAGCGGAACAGTCCGGCAGCCCCACGGAAATTCAGGCCACCTTCACAGCTCCTGTGACGGGCGCCCATACGGTTTTTAATCCCATGCAATACAAAGAGCGCGTCGGTCTGCTGCTTCTGAACGGCGTGATCTACCTGGGCTGGGCCTCGCATTGCGATACAGTTCCTTACCAGGGCTGGCTGATGGGCTATAGCGAATCCACTTTTCAGCAAGTGAGCGTGCTGAACATTACGCCCAACGGCTCCCAGGGGGCCATCTGGATGGCTGGCGCCGGGCTGGCGGCCGATTCGAACGGGTTCATCTATTTCCTGGTGGGAAACGGCACATTCGACGACACGCTCGACGCGAATGGTTTCCCCGACATGGCTGATTACGGCAATGGGTTCCTCAAAGTCTCGACTTCGGGAAACACGCTGGCCGTCGCGGACTACTTCAATATGTTCGACACGGACAGCGAGTCCAATGGCGACGTCGATCTCGGCTCGGGCGGCGCGATGGTTCTTCCGGCGCAGAAGGACAACCAGGGCAACACCTGGAATCTGGCCGTCGGCGCCGGCAAAGACACAAATCTTTACGTGGTGAATACCGCGGCTGGAATGATGGGGAAATTCAACACGAGCAACGACAGCGCCATCTACCAGGAGCTCGACGGCGCTTTGCCCGGGGGCGTGTGGTCGGCGCCCGCCTATTTCAACGGCGCCGTTTATTACGGCAGCGTCAACCAGAAGCTCAGCGCCTTCACGATTTCCAACGCGAAGCTCTCGGCCGCGCCTGCGCAGTCGCCCACTTCGTTCGGTTATCCGGGCGCGACTCCGAGCATTTCAGCCAACGGCAACTCGAACGGAATCGTGTGGGCGATTGAGAATGGCGGCACCGGTGTGCTGCACGCCTACAACGCATCGAATCTGACGAATGAACTCTACAATAGCAACCAGGCCCCCGGCGGCCGCGACCAGTTCAATACCAGCGGCAATTGCAAATTCGTCACGCCGATGATCGCCAATGGAAGGGTGTTCGTCGGCACCGGCACAGCCGCGTCGCCGGGAGGCCCCGGCGCCGTCATCGTCTTCGGCCTGCTCCAGTAGCGGTTTATCAATTCCACTTTTCTCCCTTACGCGCGCCCACTGGAAGATTGTGGTCTTTTCCTCGTAGGGGCACGGCATGCCGTGCCCGCTGCAGCCACATGCAATGCCGTGGCGCTCGTCCGGCGTCTCACTGCTTCGGGTGCACCCCCAACCGGTCGTTATCTTCGTCCTCTTCGAGCGGCCGGATGCACAAATCCGTGCCCTTCAGGCTGCACTGATAAATCTGATAGGCCGGCAGATCGGATGCCAGCACCGTGTAACTGCCGTCCTCCATCGCGCCGACATCGTCCATGCTGCTCAGGTTGAAGGGATTTCCCGGCCGCGCGCGGATGCGAAATATCTCCGAAGCAGGCTCGTAATTCCCGTAGCTGAAGCAGTGTCCGATGCAGGCGCGGTCCAAGATGTGCTGGATCAACACGCGAGAATCTGCTGGCGCCAGAATCGTGGCCAGCACGCGCTGGTTTGGCGGAAGCGTTTTCACCAGGCGTTCGACTTGATCCTCCATCTTGTTGATCGTGCCGGTGTCCTGATAGAGAAAAACAAAAAAGACCGCGGCGATCACCGAGAGTCCCGCCAGGTGCCATTTGCGCGGCCGCATGGCCGCCAGCAGGCAGCAGATCAAAACCGCCGAAATCGACGTGAGGCGCGACGTGAGCAGAGCTAGTGCCGCCGCTTGGTTCGGGATGCGGATGCCGTCTGGAATCAAGTACACGCTCAGCTCGGCGAGAATATAGAGCGCCAGCGAGAGGCGGTACGCGGCCACCACGCTGCGGTCGCGTTTCCGCAGGAATACGTCCACCAGCAGCGCCAGCGTGACAAACACCAGCAGCACGTTTTGCAGCTTGTAGTAGCGATCGCTGAACAGTTCCAGTTGATCCGAGCCGTTGCTGAATACGAGTGAGACTGGTTCCTGCTCGACGACGAAATGATGCACCAAATAGTACCGCGCCAGAAACACACCTGCGCCTGCGGCGAAAAGAATCAAAATCTGATAGCGGCGCGGCGTAATTTCCGCCATCCAGACACAGGCTGCGGCCCCGAAAAGCCACACAACTCCCAGCGGATGCCCCAGCAAGATCAGCGGCGCGAGCGCCAGCGCGAGGACGCGCTCCCAACCGGTTCCTCTCCAGAAGAGCGCGAGGCTGAAGAATGAAATTCCCAGCGAGAGGTAGTAGTTGAAAAAGCCCAGCTCGAAAGTCCATCCATACGCGAACATTGCAATCGCCGGCAGCACGAACCACGGAGCGCGGCGCGCCGCCGCCGCCGCAAGAGCGAATGATCCCCAGAAAAAAATCAGCACTGCCAGCGAGACGGCGATTCGCTCCCCCGCGCGGAAACCGAACGCGCCCACGAGCGTGCCCAGAATGTGGTCGAACAGCACGTTGGTCCACAGCCGCGTGAAGTAGAGCCCCGGCACTTGTCCGTGCCGGATCAATTGCGCGAGCCATGCGTTGTAGAGATGGCTGCCGAGGTCGCTCGATTCGATGTGCCGGTGCCAGAAGACGGGAATCAGTGCAACCGCAGAAATCAGTGACAGCCCCAAAATGTGCGCGCGAATGAATTGGGCCGCCTGCGGGAGCGCAGGAGCGTGTGTGTCAGCGAGCTCCCCGCGCGCAGGAGTGGGCTTGAGTGCGGCCGTCGTCATGGGCAAAAGTTGATTGCGGAGTTCCCTCGTCGCGCCGGGACATTGCCCCGCGGCGAGCGGGCTGGAAACATATCACAACTCGAAAATAGAATTTTCGCGGATTCGCAGCGTGCGGACAAAAAAAGGGCGGAGCAGCTTCCGCTGCCCCGCCCGGGTTGACTAGAGGCTGGTGACGTTCGCCGCCTGCAGGCCCTTGGGGCCGCGGGTGACTTCGAATTCAACCGCCTGGCCTTCGTTCAGCGATTTGTATCCCTCCGCCAGGATGGCGGAGAAATGGACGAAAACGTCCTCGCCGGACTGGCGCTGGATGAACCCATAACCCTTGCTGGCATTGAACCACTTCACAGTTCCTTGTTCTTTCACTGATGTACTTCCTTTTCTTTGTAAGCTGTTTGCGCTCCCCGACCGCCTCCAGCCGTAAAGCAAAAAGGGCTGCGAGTTTCTGCTCGCAGCCCCTTCAAACGAATCTAAAGGTGTTACAAGAGCAACAAACGCAAAAACATATTAGCACGAGGCCCGCTCCGTTTCAAGCGAAATAAATTCATCCGGCTTTGCCCACTTCTTGGCCCTGCAACCGCCGCCGGAGGCACCGCTTTTTTGGAGTGCGGCTCGTCCCGAGCGGAGTCGAGGGGCGGCTTGACGCCGCTCTGGACCCGTGTTCGCTCGCTGAAAGCCACCCACTCGACCGAGGCTTGACTCGGTCGGCGCGATTGACGCGTTCCGTATGTTGGCATGTCAACGGAGCCAGATGAGTGCATCGAACCTGGCACTCGACGCGGTATAGCGAAGCTATTTCTTCGCCGCCGATGCTACGGGGACCAGCGCTCCATCGCGGATGAAATATTCGCCGTCGCGCCAGCGCACGCGATTCCGTCCCAGGCTCAGCAACAAGATCACCGTGGCAAGCCCGTCCCAAATCGGAATGAGCCAGAACTTTTTTGCAATCGAAGGCTGGCGCAATCCCCACACGGCAATCAGCGAGGTCAGCACCAAGCGCAGGAAAATGTATCCGCTCAAATACACAGCCGCAACCAATGCCGTGGGATGCACCGCAATCGCTGCGATCGACCACGGCAGGCCCAGCGTCAGCAGCAGCCCCAGATGCCCCCACGGCCGCATGTTTTTCTGCACGATGGCCCAGCGCATCCGCTTTTGCAGAAAACCGCGCATGCTTTCGAAATCGGCCACGGCGCGCACCGCGTAGGGAAGCAGCTCCACTTGGTAGCCCTTCTCCGAAATGAGCCGCCCCACCAGCATGTCGTCGGCCGGCTTGTTTTCGATCGCGGTGAAGAGGCCGCACTCGGCCAGCGTTTCTTTGCGCGTCAAGATGGTGGAACCCAGCGCGAATTTCACCCCGTCTAGGATTCGCGCCACCGTCAAGCTCGCGTAAAAGTCTGAGACTTGCCCGATCGTCTGCAAATTGTTGGCAAAGGATTTCTCGCCGGTTTGAAGATAGATGCACGTGGCCGCGCCGACCTGAGGGTCGCGCAACGGCGCGACAACCGTGCGCAAGTAACCCGGCTCGACGCGGATGTCGCTGTCGCTGAAGACCAGAACCGAATGCTTCGCCTCCGCCATCAGCCGCGAAAGCTTGGACACCTTGTCGTTTGTGGCCGTGGGATTCGAGCCGATGAGCAGCCGCACCGGCCGGCCGGGAAAATCGCGCGCCAGCTTTTCGATCACTGGAACGTTGGGATCGTCCACGCTGCCCACGCAGAACAGCATTTCGAATTCGGGATAGTCCTGGCGGCAGAAACTCGAAAAATTCTCGTACGCGCCGTCGTCGAGCCCGCGCACGGGCTTGAGAATGCTCACCGGCGGAGTGAAATCCAGATTGGGAGCGAGGCGCTGCGAAAAAAATCGAAAGGCGCAGTAAATCGCGAGGAGGTAGTAAATCAGCGGAAACGTGGCGACCAGAAGGACGAGCGCGCGAAAAATTTCCCAAGCCGTCATCGCGCGATTCCGTGCCGCGTGGCGGCGATGTCAGCGCCCGCCGGTGGAAGTCACAACGCGTTCGCGCTCGCCCGCTCCCGAGCTCCAGCTCACCTGCGGGAGGATCGTCTCCATGCGGATGCGGCTGCGAGCGGCGGCGATTTTCTTGAGCATACTGTCGATCAGCTCATCGGAAAGATAGCGCGGCTTGAGCCCCAAGCCCAGCAAGTGATCGTGCACCACGTTGTAGTAATGCTCTTCCATTTCGATACGGGGATTCGGCAGGTGGTCAACCTTCACCTGGAAGCCCAGCTTCCCGGCCTCCGCGGCTACCATTTGCGCGAGCTGCGCGATCGAGAAAATTTCCGTGAACTGATTGAAAACGCGGAATTCGCCGGGCTTCGCCGGATTTTCGAGCGCCAGCTCCACGCAACGCAGCGTGTCGCGGATATTCAGGAAGCCGCGCTTCTGCGCGCCTTTGCCGTAAATCGTCAGCGGCACGCCGGCGATAGCCTGCACGCAGAAGCGATTCAGCGCTGTGCCGAAAATCGCGTCGTAATGAAAACTGGTCTCGAATCGCGGGTCGAGCTTCGATTCATCGGTCTCGATGCCGTACACCACGCCTTGATTCAAATCCGTGGACGCGAGTTTCCAGATGCGGCAGGCAAACTGGATGTTGTGGCTGTCGTGCACCTTCGAGAGGTGATAAAACGAGCCGGGCTGCTTGGGGAAGGGAAGGCGGTCTTTCCGCCCTTTGTGCTCGACTTCGAGAAAACCTTCCTCGATATCGATATTCGGCGTGCCGTACTCGCCGAGCGTTCCAAGCTTCACCAGGTGGCATTTCGGCGCCACTCGCTTCATGGCCCAGAGCACGTGGAGCGTGCCGGCTACGTTGTTCACCTGCGAAAAAACGGCGTGGTCGTGGTCCATCATCGAGTAGGGAGCGGAGGGCTGTTCGCCGTAATGGACGATGGCATCGGGCGCGAAGTCCTCCAGCGTCTGGTGGACGAATTCGTACTCGCGCAAATCGCCGGTAAAGACCCGGAATTTTTTCCCGGTCGTTTCCTGCCAGGCGCGCGCTCGCTCAGCGAGCGGGGCGACCGGGAAAAGCGGCGTGCCTCCGACTTCGGCTTCCCAGTCGCGCTTGCTGAAATTATCGAGCAGGGCCACGTCGTGGCCGCGCTGGGAAAGATACATTCCCGTCGGCCAGCCGAGGTACCCATCGCCGCCTAAAATCAATATCCGCATTCAATCCCCCCAGTGCATGTATTTCGATCGCGTCCAAATTATTTACGTTACATGATCCGCGCCCAAACGGGAATAGGTTTCGTTTCCCGGGAAGATTGCGGGGTGGAACATCGCGGGAGTATGATGGCCACGGTCGCGAGAGCGCAGAACCTTTCGCGGCTCCCGCGCTCTCTTTTGGAGGCACGCCATGAAAAAGACGCTCATCATCATTGGGGCCGTAATTGTTCTGATCCTGATCGTATTGATTGCGCTACCGATGTTCGTGGACGTAAACAAGTTCAAGCCCACGCTGCAAACCGAAATCAGCAGCGCCATCGGCCGGCAGGTGACGATCGGCAATATCTCGCTCGCAATTTTCTCGGGCGGCGTCTCGATCGACAACCTCTCGATCTCGGACGATCCCGCCTTCAGCCATTCGGCTTTTCTGACGGCGAAGCAATTGACCGTCGGCGTCGATTTGCTCGGGCTGATTTTCTCGCAGAAGCTCGCCGTGCGCTCTTTTACCATCAGCGATCCCGAAGTCGCGCTCATCCGCAATGCGCCGGGCACGGCCTGGAATTTTTCGAGCCTCGCGAGTGGCAGCGGTTCGGCGCCTAAGTCCAAAGCGAGTTCGAGCGGCCCCTCGGCCGCAACGAATCTGTCCGTCGAAAAGCTCGTGATCTCGAACGGGCGAATCACCATGTCCACGGCCGGGTCGCACGCGAAGCCGCAAGTGTATGAAGCGGTGAATCTGGAAGCGAGCGACCTCTCCTACACGACTCAGTTTCCTTTCCACATGAGCGCGAAGACGCCCGGAAACGGCGCCGTGAAGCTCGATGGAAAAGCCGGGCCGATCAATCAAGCCGATGCCGCGCAGACTCCCCTGAGCGCAAAAATCGATGTGCAGCATCTCGACGTGGCCGCCACCGGCTTTGTGAATCCCGCCGCGGGGATTGCCGGCTTCGTGGATTTCGCGGGCGACGTAAGCTCCGACGGCAAGCAGGCCCAGGCCAAAGGAGTCGTGAAAGTGCAGAAGCTGAAGGCTTCGCCTTCGGGCTCGCCCGCCACGGTCCCGGTGGAAGTGGACTTCGCCGCCGATTACGACCTGAAGCGCCAGGGCGGAGATGTGCGCCAGGGCGACGTGCATATCGGCAAGGCGCTCGCCCGCCTCACCGGCAGTTACAACCTGGCGGGCGAAGAGCCGACCATTCAAATGAAGATGAACGGCCAGGGAATGTCCGTGCCGGATCTGGAAGGCATTCTCCCGGCCGTGGGTGTGAATCTCCCCACCGGCGCGCGCCTCGAGAGCGGCACGCTCGACACCAATCTTTCGATCAGCGGGGCGGTGGACAAGCTCACAATCACCGGGCCGGTGAAAATGGCGAATGCGAAACTGGCGGGATTCAGCGCCGGCTCGAAGCTGGGAGCGCTGGGCTCGTTCACCGGGCTCGGCGGCGGGAGCAAGGGATCGGACACGGAGATTCAAACTTTCAGCGCGGATATCCGCCAGGATCCCACGGGAACGCACGCGGAAAATCTGGATGTCGTGGTTCCTTCGATCGGAACGATTACGGGCACGGCGAACGTCACCCCGAAAGGCGACCTGGATTGCCACATGTCCGCCAAGCTCTCGGGCGGCGGCCCCGCCAGCGAGGTCACCGGCGGGATTTCGAAGCTGGCGGGCGGCGGAAGCTCGAAGAGCGGCGGCGGAATTCCATTCCTGGTGAAAGGAACCACTTCGGTTCCCATTTTCCTTCCGGATGTAGCCGGCATGGCCGAAGGACTGGCGAAAAATCCCGCCGGCGCTTTGGGCGCAGCGGGAGCGGTGGCGGACACGCCGACGAAGGCTCTGGGCGGGCTGCTCGGCAAGAAAAAGTCGCAATAGTGCGCGGCGAATCTCGGGGCAGGACTGACGCTTCGGACACGCCCCGGCTGGAAGAGCTCCGGGTTCTGCCCTATACTTGCAGGTGAATTGATTTGGGCGGCGCATCCGGGTCCAGGCGCGCCCTGCGCCCAGCGATCACGCGCCCGTGAATTCCGGATGCGGTTTTTCTTGAAATAGACCCCTCTCGTTGTTTGGTCCCCCTTCACAAAAAATCGGCCCCGGCGAAGCCGGCGCGCGCGGCGGCGCGCGCGGCGGCGTGTGCGCCTCGCGCTCGACTGCGCCACGGGCCTTCCCGAAACCCGGCGAAACGGAGCGGCGGATGAAACGAGTTCTTTTTGTGGACGATGAGCCGGCGGTGCTCGAGGACCTGAAGCGAATGCTGGACCCGCAAAAGGAGCAGTGGGAAATGGCGTTTGCGCCCGGAGGCGAAGGCGCGCTTTCGTTGCTCGATGCCGCGCCGTTCGAAGTGGTCGTTTCCGGCGTGCGCATGCGGGGGATGGACGGCGCCGCGCTGATGCAGGCCGTGTGCGAGCGGCATCCGTCGGTGGTGCGCATTGTGATGGCGAAATCGAGCGAGTTCGAAGGAGCGCTGCGCACGATTTCCATCGCGCACCAATTCCTGCGAAAGCCCTGCGACCCGACCATGCTGCGCGTGGCGGTTGAGCGCGCCACGAGCCTTTCGGCCATTCTGAACAATAAGCTGCTCGCCAGCACGGTCGGCTCGGTGAAGGATTTGCCGGTCCTGCCGCGCACCTACCTGGCGCTCCGGCAGGAACTCGCCGATCCGGAATGCGCCATAAAAAAAATCGTGCGGCTCGTGGAGCAGGACGTGGCGATTTCGGCCAAAGTCCTGCAACTGGTGAACTCCGCGCTGTTCGGCTTGCCGCGGGAGATTTCCACGGTGCAAACGGCGGTGAGCTTTCTCGGAATCGAAATGCTTCAGAGCATGGTCCTTTCCGCGGGCGTGTTTCACCTCTTCGAAGCGGCCGACTCCGTGCCGGGATTTTCCTTCGAGGCGCTCTACGAACATTCGCAGCTCGTGGCCAAGATTGCCGGGCGGTTTTCCTTGCCGCCCTACCTGCACAATATTGCGATTGTTGCGGGCCTGCTTCACGACGTGGGAAAGCTGCTGCTGGCCACCCGCTCGAGCCGCCATTTCTCGCGGGCCGTGATGGGAGCGCGAGAGGAGAATCGCCCGCTCTTCGATGTGGAGGCGGAATTGATGGGCGTGAGCCACGCGGAGATAGGAGCTTATTTGCTTGGAATCTGGGGGTTGCCCTCTCCGGTGGTCGAAGCTGTGGCCCACCACCATCATCCTGGCCGCGTGCCGCAGCAAGAGCTCGACGCCGTCGGTGCCGTACACATTGCGAATTTCTTGGCGCACGAGCATCCCGTCCATCGCGTGCCGGGCGCACAGCCAGCTTACCGGGCGCCCCAACCCGATTACCTCGAAGCGCTGGGAATGAGCGACCAAATGGCGCACTGGGGCGAGATGGCCGAGGAGATGGCGACAGCCATGCGCACCCCTCCGGTGCCAGCGCAGGCCCGCGCCCGCCGCTGAAGCCCCCCCACGCCGCAGCCTGCGAATGCCAGTAGGACAGGCCGGGAGGCCTGTCCTACCGTCGCTCAAATGTTGGAGTTAGAAGGCGGTGATGAGTGCATCGACGTTGACCGAGCCGAGGCCGGTGGCTTCGTCGTACCCGCCAAGCGAATTGAAGCCGATGAGGATGCTATTCGGCTGACCCGCGGAGGGGCATTGTGCGGGAGCCGCCGGCGGGGTGCCTGCAACGCACGGCTGCGCATTCGTTCCCTTGCCCGCGGGTATATCGTTGAAAATGCAGGTGGCTATTGGGCTGGATGAGGAGATACAGACGTTAGCCGGCGTTGCGGCAAGAGTATAGAGCCTCGTGTTAATGGCACCCTGGGGGCCGCCTTTTGCTTGGTCGAGCAGGGCCACGATTCCGGCAAAGGCCTGTGTCGCAACTGATGTGCCTCCGAACCCTTGGATGTCATTGAAACCAACATCGGTGTCGACGTTGCAGGGGTTGGGTGGATCTTCGGGGTTCAGGTCCTGGTCGCAAACCGGGTAGAAGCTGTTCACAAGGCCGGTGCCGGCGAAAAATGAGACGTCAGGAACATCGCGGAAATTGTCCAAGCCGTTTGTACGGCCCACTTGGTACACTGGCTTGGTGTAGCCCGTGCAACCGTTGACTGTGGGAACGGCGCAACTGCTTGGCCCTCCGCCGCCGCCCTCGGGGATGATGAACGAAGGAGATACCACGGTATCGTTACAATTGGCTTCGGCTGTGGGGTCGAAACCTAGGCCAGCTGTGGTGTAGAGGAGATTGGAACAAGAATCATTCCAGGTAGTCTCAGGGATTGGCCCTTTGGCGGACAGTTCCACGCTGCCGGTGGGGATGATGATGGTGATTTCGTTGCCGCCGCCACCTCCTCCGCAAGCTGCGCACGTCAAAAACAAGGCGCACACACCAACGGCAAACGCAGCTCCCCAAGCCCGCTGTTTTTTGCGATAGCCCAAAATCAAGAAGGTGAAGAAAGAGATACAAGCAAGGGCGAGGAAGAGGCCGGTCGGCCAAGGGGGCTTGGAATGTGGCGCGACGGGGACCGCGGAGTTGGAGGTGTTCCAGAACGAGCCTTGGTTTTCAAATTGGTCGAAATCGGTGCCGCCAACCGCGGTCACGTTATAAGGTGTGGAGAGTCCGCTCACGGCCAAGCCGGTGATGGCAGGCTGCTCCGTCAAGACACTCGGGTTTGGGTTTTCGCAGCCAGCGGAGCCGGAGTCGCCGGCCGACACCAGGACCGTGATACCTTCACTCGCGGCTTGCCCCCACAATCCCTCGCCGCCGTCCACGCCCCCAAACATCTGGTTGCCGGCCGTTTCAAGGCTACTCTCGCAAGTGCCGAAACTTTCGCTGAGGATTTGGAAAGTGGCTTTGCCGTTTGTCTGGGAGTTTACGATCGAGGTGGCGGCAATATCGACTCCTTGGGAACCAGCGGTATTACCCGATACCACCAAGCTGACCGAGGCTCCGGGAGCTATCGAGCTGGCCCACTGCGTATCGATGTCGGCCTCACACTCGTCGCCGTTTGGACAGGGTTGAATGCCGGGGTCCGTACCACCGGACGCGATCGTTACGGTTGGAGGAGTGCGAGGGCCGCCTCCGGGACCATTAATAGTGAAAATCAAATAGAAATCCTCGGCGTCCGTGGGATTGATCCTGCTGTCGCCCACGATTCCAATGTTGATCCCCGCGCCCGTATTGGCCGATGGCACTGAGTAGATTTTGTTGAAGTCGGCTGGCCCGACCAAAAAACAGTCGCCCCCCAGAATCCCGCAGCCTGTGCCGAAAGTGAAGTGCGGCTTGAGCGGCTTAGCCTGGCGTGTGCGCTTATCCATCGAGAATGTGCCAACGGAGCGGCTTGCCGCTCTGCGGCGAAAGTCGTGGAGAGTAGCCGGCCCTGCAACAACGGGAGCAAGCGCAGACGGAATTTGGGGATCGGAGGCGTTGGCCCAATGCTCTTGGCCATTGACAAAATATTTGTGGATTTCGGTGTGAAAAGCCTCTTTGACGTTGGCGGCGGTGCCGGAAAACTCGATCAGTGTGTGGCCGCGGGGGACCTGGTCAATGGTGAACCCGTGCGAGCCGAGCCAGGTAGAAATGGTGGCGATGTCGTCTTCGCTCACGCCAAAGCGCTGGCCGAATTCGTCGGGGGAGAGCCATCTGTGATAATTCTGCGAGGTCGGGTCCTGCTGCTGCTTCAGCAACGTGGAAAGAGCGGCCGACTGGTCGGCGCTCGGCTTGAGCACCAGCAGCATGTGCTGCTCGGCGAGATCCGGCGGAGCCGCGCCCTGATCGGCTGCCGGACGGGCAGAGGGATGAGTATTGCCGCGGAGAACGGTGAGCTTCGATTCGTCGATGGCTTGAGTGATGCGCCGCTCGGCGAAGGACGATTGCGCCGAAGTTTTCTTGAGGAAGAGGAGAAGCGCCGCCGCGGCGGCCAGAACGCAAAAAACACAGAGAAATACACGCCTCATAGTATTGTCGCTCCTATTGCGTGAGCCAGTGGGTATCACGCGCGTCGTTTATAATATGATTTCGAATGATGTTTAGTTCCAGAAACACGGGCTGGTTGTGCCCATGCGTCAACCCGCCCTCGAGAACTTTCGCCACTCGTTCGTCCCGCCGTGGCCCGCGGGCCCTGGGAAGAAGGGCAATCGCTGGGGGAATTGGATGCAGGCAGAGGGCGGAAAGCTGCCTGAGGGCCAATTCCGAGTGAGTTGTGGTAGATTAGCCCTGCCTACGGGTGGTGGGACCTTTCCTGGCGCAGAACCCACCCTCGATTCGGGAGTATTCCACCATGACCTGTCCGCAATGCAAGCTGGAAATCCCGTCGAAAAAGCTTGTCTCGCTCTCGGGGTTGTCGCGCGTGGTGTGTCCTTACTGCCACACGACGCTTTGCCCGGAACCAAAGCGCGCAATCCTATTGTTCGTCGTGTCGTTCGGGCTTGCGGACGCGGCGCTGCTGCTCTTACGGCGGGCCCACACTGGATACCTGATAGCGCTGGCGGGTTTTTTCCTCGTGTTCGCCGGCGTGTATGCGTTGTTGGCGCCCCTGGTGGTGCGCCTGCGCGTGAAAGAAAGCAGCGGCGGCAGCGAGCCGCATTGGACAGGCCGAAGCGCGTAAGTCGCCCCATCCTCACATCATAAACCGCTTCGTCACGGGACGGCATTAGAGTCTGCGTGACGACGCCCGTTTTTCGTCAGGGCACGGCTTCAGCCGTGCCGTTACGGCCGCCAAAGCGACGCGGCTTCGGCCGCTGAGGGACTGAGTTCAGAGTTCTCAGACAGACTGGCCCTGTTGAGATCCCTCCTGAGATGGCTCAGCCAGATGTTGGCGGGCGCTGTACTGGATTTGAAAACAAAGCGGAAGCAAGCTTCCGCACTCCACAGGTCTCGGTGGGCATTGCCCAAATGAATAGGATTTCAGAGCCGCACAGGCTCTGAAGTCCAGCTTCCCCGTGCTGAGGCAGAAGGCTCTCACCTACAAGAACTTCCAAAGGTAAATCGAGAAGCTCGCGACTATTTCTGCCCCGTGGCGAGGAGATGAAAAGAGGACAGGCCGGGAGGCCTGTCCTACTTCAGAGCATCTGCCGGAGGACGTATTGGAGGATGCCGCCGTGCTGATAATAGGCAACTTCGAAGGGCGTATCGACGCGCGCGACGGCGGTGAAATTCTTCACGCCGCCTCTGGCGTCCCGGGCGCGAACCTTCATTTTTTTGCGCGGGGCGAAATCGGCGGCGAGACCTTCGATGTCGAACACCTCGAGGCCCGTGAGGCCCAGCTTCTGCGCATTTTCCCCGGGCAGAAATTCCAGCGGCAGCACTCCCATGCCGACCAGGTTGCTGCGATGAATGCGTTCGAAGCTTTCGGCCAGCACGGCGCGAACGCCCAGCAAAATCGTGCCCTTGGCGGCCCAGTCGCGCGATGAACCCGAACCGTATTCCTTCCCCGCGATAACCAGCAGCGGAACTTTTTCTTCGCGATAGCGCATGGCCGCATCGTAAATCGTCATTTTCTCGGCGCTGGGCTGATGAATCGTCCAGCCGCCTTCTGTCCCCGGCGCGAGCAGATTGCGCAGGCGGATATTCGCAAAGGTGCCGCGCATCATCACTTCATGATTCCCCCGGCGCGCGCCGTAGGAATTGAAGTCCTTGGGTTGAACGCCGTGGGAGATCAGATATTTCCCCGCGGGGGATTCAGCAGGGATCGATCCAGCCGGAGAAATGTGGTCGGTGGTGACGCTATCGCCGAGCATGGCGAGTGTGCGAAGGCCGTGGAGGTCGGCCAGCCCGCCGGGCTTGAGCGGCATGCCTTCGAAGTACGGCGGATGCTTGATGTAGGTGGATTTGGAGTCCCAGGCGTAGAGATCGCCTTCGGGAATTGGCAGCGCGCGCCATTTGTCGTCGCCGGTGAAGACGTCCGCATATTCCTTGCGGAACATTTCGCTCGATACCGAATCGCGCATGGTTTCCTCGACTTCCTGCGGAGTCGGCCAGATATCGCGGAGGTACACCGGCTTGCCCGATTTGTCCTCGCCGAGCGGCTCTTCGACGATATCGAAATCCATGCGTCCGGCGAGCGCGTAAGCGACCACGAGCGGCGGCGAAGCGAGGTAATTGGCGCGGCAGAGCGGATTGATGCGGCCTTCGAAATTGCGATTGCCGCTCAGAACGGAAACCGCCGTGAGGCTGTTCTCCTTGATGGCGTCGCCGATGGCCTCCGGAAGCGGGCCGCTGTTGCCGATGCAGGTGGTGCAGCCGTAACCGACGAGATGAAAGCGCAGCGCTTCCAGATACGGCCACAGCCCGGCCTTGGAGATGTAATCGGTGACGACTTTCGAGCCCGGAGCGAAGCTGGTCTTGACCCAGGGCTTGGAAGTGAGGCCGCGCTCGACGGCTTTTTTGGCCAGCAGCCCTGCGCCCAGCATGAGCGAAGGATTCGAGGTGTTGGTGCAGCTCGTGATCGCCGCGATCACGACGGAGCCGTCGCGCAATTCGAAGCTATCGCCGTTGTTGCGCACGCGCACATGCTTGGCGGCGCCGCCGAGCGATTTTTCAAACGAAGTTTTCGCGAGCTCCAGTGGAACGCTGTCCTGCGGGCGTTTCGGGCCGGCGATCGTGGGAACCACTTTCCCGAGATCGAGATCGAGGCGCGTGGAGAAGACCGGCTCGAGCGTTTGGTCGGTGCGGAACAGGCCCTGCTCCTTGGTGTAGGCTTCCACCAGCCGGACCTGCTCTTCCGGGCGGCCCGTGAAGCGCAAGTAGGCGAGCGTTTCGGAGTCCACCGGGAAGAAGCCCATGGTGGCGCCGTATTCAGGCGCCATGTTCGCGATCGTGGCGCGGTCGGGAAGCGTGAGACTTGAAAGCCCCGGCCCGAAAAATTCTACGAATTTTCCGACCACACCTTGTTTGCGCAGAATTTCTGTGACAGTGAGAACCAGATCCGTGGCCGTAGCGCCTTCGGGCAGCCGGCCATGCAGCTTGAACCCGACCACCGGCGGAATCAGCATCGAAAGCGGCTGGCCGAGCATCGCGGCTTCCGCTTCGATTCCGCCGACGCCCCAGCCGAAGACGCCGAGACCGTTGACCATGGTGGTGTGCGAATCGGTCCCCACCACCGAATCAGGGAAAGCCACGGAAGCGCCGCCCTCTTTTTGGCTGAAGACGACGCGCGCGAGATACTCGAGATTCACTTGGTGACAGATACCTGTGTCCGGCGGGACAACTTTGAAATTCTGGAAGCTCTTCTGGCCCCAGCGGAGGAAGGCGTAGCGCTCGATATTGCGCTGCATTTCCAGGTCGGCGTTGAAGGCGAACGCATTCGCCGCGCCGAATTTGTCCACCTGCACGGAATGGTCGATCACGAGCTCGGCGGGGAACAGCGGATTGATTTTTTTGGCATTGCCGCCGAGCTTGCCCATCGCTTCGCGCATCGCGGCGAGATCGACCACCGCGGGTACACCGGTGAAATCCTGAAGCAGGACGCGCGCGGGCATGAAGGAGATTTCTCTTTCCGTGTGGGCGCCGGCGGCGGCGGGATTCCAGCCGGCAAGCGCTTTGATATCGTCCGCATGCACGAAGTGGGCGTCTTCGTGGCGCAGCAGATTTTCAAGCAAAACCTTCAGCGAAAAGGGTAGCCGGGAGACTTTGCCGAGGCCGGCGCGCTCCAGGGCATCGAGGCGGAAAATATCGAACGAGTCGTTGCCGACGCGCAGGGGCGTCCGCGAACTGAAGGAATTCTTCGAGGCGGGGCTCATCGGGGTTCATTTCTCCTGTCTGGCGAACGTTTTATTGTAACGCACCCAGGGAGGGGAGGTCACGGCTCGGCGCGAGTGAGCGCCGGCGATTACTCAGTCGCCGCCGGGTGCTTCTCGTCGAGCCACGGCTCGAGAACTTGCGCCGCGACGGCGTTGCCGTGCGCCGACCAGTGGCCGTCGCAGCTCAAAAAATAATTGCGGTAATCCGCGCCGCCGCGCGCTTCCATATCCGGCAGCAGATCCTTGATTGGTATGCCCACGTCGCGGCCCCATTGCTCCATCACTGGCCCCAGGCGATTGGTGTGGACCTGGTGCAGCCGGATGAAATCGTTCGCCCGCGGAATCAGGAAAACGGCCACGCGCGCATGATGCGCGTCCGCCGTGCTCTTGATATCCGCAAGGGCGTGTTTCAAGCGCTCCAGGTCCACCGGCGTGTAATCGTTGTAGCCGGAATACGGCGGACGATTGCGCCAGTAAAAGCGCGAATGAATGTACTGGCCCACGTGGTAGGAGGAAAGATACGCGCGCATCACCGCTTCCACGTGGTCCCACAAACTTTCTCCCGCATTCGGGTCGAATTGGCCCGTGTAGATGATCGAAAAATCATCCGCATAATATGGGCGATAACGCCCCGGATTTTCGATTTTTCCCACCCGCAGCGACATATCGAAGAAATCGTTGTCCGGCAGCACTCCCACGGTCACTAGGTCGTGATCGAACGCCGCGGCCATCGACTTGTAGAGCAAGGCGTACTGAAGCGGCCCGAAATCGCCGCCCGTTCCGAAATTCAGGTGTTCGCGTCCGGTGTCGCGCTCGAGAATATTGCTCAGCCGGTCTTGGGCGGGGAGTCCAAGCCCTTCGATGAACGAATCGCCCAGCATGATCGTCCGCGCCCTGGTTGATTGGACGCTCCGCTCCACGTCGCGCGCGCCGTAGCTGTTCGTATCGTACTCCACGCTGAAGCAACCGCTCGCGTGCAAAAAGTGGCCGTTCGGCCGATGCCACACCCCGAAGACGGGATTGATGTCCGCCCAGAACGAATTGTAATTGACGTGATAGGTCGGCCGGCTCGACGGCCAGTTCGTCACATGAATGTAGATGAAGCACGCGATCTCGGCGAGCACCGCAAACACCAGAAAGTTGATCGCCACGAGCCGCACCACTGAGAGTGCGGCTTTGTACACGGAACGCGGCTTTTTCTCCGGCGTGACCGCCGTTTCGGTTGTGATCGCCCCGGCTCCCGAAAGCGCCTACAAGTCTATCCCCCTGGGGGGATGCGCGCAAACGATGCGCGGGTTACTCGGACGAAAAATTTGCGTTGCTCTGGCCGCGTGCCATAATCCGAATAGGAGGCCGTCCCGTCGATTTTTAGGGGGTCGGAGCTTCAGCTCCGACATTAAGCTCCGCTCCTTCATCAGGGGTTTTAACCCCTGAGGTAAGCAGCGGTGCCCGATGCAATTCAGATGAATTGCGGACAAGAAATGAAAGTCGTTTTGATTTCGACCTACGAGCTTGGTCGCCAGCCATTCGGCTTGGCCTCGCCTGCGGCGTGGCTGCGCGCCGCGGGCGCGGATGTCACTTGCTTCGACACCTCGCGTCAGCCGCTTTCGGAAGCCTCGCTCGAAGCGGCCGATTTGATCGCGTTCTACGTGCCGATGCACACGGCCACGCGGCTTGCCATTGCGCTGCTGCCCTCCGTTCGCCGCATGAATCCGCGCGCGCATCTCTGTTTTTACGGCCTCTATGCGCCCGTGAACGAGGCCTATCTGCGGCTCCTCGGCGTCGCGAGCGTCCTCGGCGGGGAATTCGAAGCGGGCCTTGCTGCACTGGCGGCGCGGCTGGCGAAAGGCGGGGATGGAGGCGCGCAGGTGGAACCGGTGATCTCGCTCGCGCGGCAGAATTTTCTCGTGCCCGAGCGCAGCAATCTCCCCCCTCTTGAAAAATACGCGCGCGTAGTAATGCCCGGCGGCCAATCGCGGGTCGCCGGCTACACGGAAGCAAGCCGCGGCTGCAAGCACCTCTGCCGGCATTGCCCGATCGTACCCGTGTATCAGGGCGCGTTCCGCGTGGTCGCGCGGGAAATTGTGCTCGAGGACATTCGCCGGCAGGTGGCCGCCGGCGCCGAGCACATTACGTTCGGCGATCCCGATTTTTTCAACGGCACGGGCCACGCCATTCCCCTCGTGGAAGCGCTCCACAGTGAATTCCCTCGAGGGACCTACGATGTGACCATCAAGATCGAGCACTTGCTCAAGCACCAGGAATTTCTGCCCACCCTGCGCGACACCGGGTGCCTGTTCGTCACCAGCGCCGTCGAGTCGGTTGACGATGTGGCGCTGATGAAACTGGAGAAGGGCCACACGCGCGCAGATTTTCTGGAAGTCGCGGCAATTTTCGATGAACTCGGGATGGTCTTGCAGCCCACGTTTGTCCCATTCACCCCGTGGACCTCTCTCGAAAGCTACTGCCACTTGCTCGAAGTGCTGCGCGAAAACGAGCTGGTGGAAAACGTTGCGCCGATCCAGTTCGCCATTCGCTTGCTGATTCCGGCCGGATCCCGGTTGCTGGAGTTAGCCGATATTCGCGCGCTGATAGGCCCATTCGACGAAGCGGCGCTGGTATTCCCGTGGCAGCATCCCGAGCCGCGCGTGGATCGCCTCTGCGAAGAAGTGCAGGGAATCGTGCACGCCGGAGAAAAGTCGAAACGCTCGCGGGCGGAGATTTTTTCACGCCTCGAGAGCGCAGCAAGGGCCGCGGCGCGCGGAAGTGGCGCATCTCGGGAGGCGAAGCTCGCGCTGCCGCTCCTGGCTGCGCGCGCCGCAATCCCCTATTTGAATGAGCCCTGGTACTGTTGAGCGGAACCGACCGGGGACCAGTTGGTCCCCATCATCGAGGCGCGCAGCAAGGTTCAGCAAGCCGACACGTTTGTGTGAAGACGAGATAGGGATGCAAGGAGGTATGAGTGGGACATGTTCGCAAGAGCGGCTTGCTTCTCATCGGCTGAGCCACGATGCGCCGATTGTTCCTTGCCTTACTCGGTATTGGAGTCCTTGGTGCGACGCTCACTGAGGCCTACTTCCAGAGTTTCGGTTTTTACCGGGAGCACTATGTTTGGCCGAAGGAGAAGTACGGAGTTTTATCGCCCATTCGCTGGCAGGATTTGTTATTCCTGCTTGTCTTTTGGCCGGTTGCGATTGCCTTGCTGTATCTTTCCTACCGACTCCTCAAGCTCGCATTCAGCACGGAGTCTCGGCGACCCGGATGAAACTCCTACCGAACACTTGGGAGATTTGAGTAGCCACAAATGGCGATCGACGCAGACTCAAGAAAGAAGCACCTGCTGATCCTGGCAAGCAAGCTGGGCTACCAAACGCGCGGGTTCTCCGACGCGGCAGAAAAGCTCGGCGTCGCCGTGCGGTTCGCCACCGACCGCTGCCATCAGCTCGAAGACCCCTGGGGCGATGAAGCGCTGCCGGTCCACTTCGAGCATCCCCGGCAAGCCGCCGAAAAAATCGCGCACCATTTTCGCGAGTTCCCGCCCGACGCGATTCTCGCCCTCGGTGACCGCGCAACGCCCGCGGCCGCCTATGCCGCCGAAGCATTCGGCATCGACGGCAATCCGCCGAAAGCGGTCGAAATCTGCCGGAACAAGCTCCATCAGCGCCAAACGCTCGCCGCAGCAGGCATTCCTGTGCCGGATTTTTTTTCCTTCACGCTCACCCATGATCTCTCACGCGCGCTCGCGCGCTTGAAATTTCCCTGCGTCATAAAGCCCCTGACGCTGGCGGCCAGCCAGGGAGTGATCCGCGCGAACAACGCGACAGAGTTCGAGCAAGCCATCGAGCGCATCCGCATGATTCTCACCTCTCCGGAAATCCAGATTCTCCACGAGCCTTCGCTCGATCATTTGCTTGTGGAGACTTACATCCCGGGAAGGGAAGTGGCCCTCGAAGGGTTGATCGAATCCGGGCGGCTGCGCGTGCTGGCGCTGTTCGATAAGCCCGAGCCGCTCGAGGGGCCCTATTTCGAGGAAACGATTTACGTCACTCCTTCGCGGCTGGCGAAAACGGAGCAAGAGGCGGTCATCGAGTGCGCTTCACACAGCGTGCGCGCGCTCGGGCTGGCCACCGGGCCCGTCCATGCCGAATTTCGAATCAACGGACGAGGCGCGTGGGTGGTCGAAATTGCCCCGCGCCCGATCGGCGGGCTTTGCGGGCGCGCTCTGCGCTTCGGGCCAGAAAAAATTTCACTCGAAGAGTTGCTCGTGCGCCACGCGCTCGCGCTTCCCGGCGCGGACGCATCCCGCGAGGAGCAGGCTTCCGGCGTGATGATGATTCCGGTCCCGCGCAGCGGGATTTTCGAAGGTGTTGGGGGAATCGAGGAGGCGGAAAAAATCCCGGGACTGGGTGAAATTCGCATCACCGCGCGGCTCCACGATTATATCGCCGCATGGCCCGAGGGTTCGAGCTATCTCGGTTTCATCTTCGCGCACGGAAATACGCCCGAGGAGGCCGAGAACGCTCTTCGGCAAGCGCACGCGAAGCTCGAATTCAGGTTTTCCCCGCGTTTGCCCGTGGAACATCCTGTGGCAGGACGTTTGGGTGCCTGAAGATATGAGGGATTTTTAGGCCTTGGTCCGAGGGGGGACATAGCCTTCCGGCAGGCGGGCACCTTCGCCAAAGAAGAACGCTTCCATCTGCTCTTCCATGATTTTCTGCGAATTGGGGTCCAGCGGATTCAGGCGGTATTCGTTCATGATCATCTTGGAATGTTCGAGCCACATCTTCCAGGCGTCTTTGGAAACATTTTCGTACACGCGCTTGCCGATTTCGCCTTTCCAGGGAATGCGCTCGAGCCCGGGCATTTCCTTGCCGAACTTGACGCAAAACACCATGCGTCCCCCCGCAGCCGCAGGCTGCGGCGAAGCCGCCGGCGCTTGCGTGTCGGAACATTTTTCGTCGGCCATCGATGCCTCCCCGCGGAACGTCGCCGTTGTATGACAGGCCTCCCGGCCTGTCCTGCTCCCGCGCGCGATTCCAAGATACTTGAAGCGTGGGGGAATTTCCAGTTGCCGCCGCCCGGAACCGCAATCGAAACGCGAAGCATCGGATGGATTGTGATAGCCTCTTGCGGGCCGCTTGCGTTTTTGAGAGAAACGTACCTTCGTCGTAGCCCCGGGAACGAGACGCATCGGAGAAGATGGACATGAGCACCCGCGTAAACGATCTTGCAGATGCCTCCGCCGCCAGCGCCTACTACTGCGAAATCCCTTCCGACCCGTGCGTGATCGTGATGTTCGGCGCCTCAGGCGACCTGGCGAGGCGCAAGCTGCTTCCGGCGCTTTATGACCTGGCGCGCCACTCGTGCCTCGCCACTCGATTCCGCCTTCTCGGTTTTGCCCGGACGGCGATGTCCGACGATGATTTCCGGCGCGAAGCCGGCGAGTTTCTCCCAGCGGCGGACAAGACGGGAGCGCCCGCGGAGAAACTCCAGGATTTCGTCGAGCACCTGCAATACTTCAGCGGCAATTATGACGACCCGGAAGCCTTTCGCCGCCTGAAGGCGCGCCTCGAGGAAATGGACAACGGATACCAACTCGGCGGGAACCGTCTCTTTTATCTCGCCACTCCTCCCGAAGTGTACCCGCGCGTGGTGAAGCAGCTCGGCGATGCCGGCCTGGCGCGCCCGAAGAGCGAGAAATCGTGGACGCGCGTGATTATCGAGAAGCCCTTCGGGCGCGACGGCGCCACGGCGCAAGCGCTCAATCGCGAAGTGCTGGGCGTCTTCGAGGAATCGCAGGTCTATCGCATCGATCACTACCTCGGCAAAGAGACGGTGCAGAACATGCTCGTCTTCCGGTTCGGCAACGGCATCTTCGAGCCGCTGTGGAACCGCAACTACATCGATAGCGTCCAGATCACGGCGGCGGAATCGCTGGGCGTCGAGCGCCGCGCGGCTTTTTACGAGACCGCCGGCGCGCTGCGCGACATGATCCAAAGCCACGTGCTCCAAATTACCTCGCTCGTCGCCATGGAAGCGCCCGCTCGGTTCGATGCCACCGCCGTCCGCAACGAAAAAATCAAAGTGCTGCAATCGATCCGCCCGTTCACGCCGGAGACGATCTGGAAGACGGTGGTTCGCGGCCAGTACGGCCCGGGACGCATTGACGACAAAGCGGTCCCCGGCTATCGCCAGGAGCCCGGCGTAAAGCCTGAGTCCGCCACCGAAACGTATGTCGCTCTCAAGCTTCATGTGGACAACTGGCGATGGAGCGGCGTCCCATTTTATTTGCGGAGCGGCAAGCGGCTCGCGCGGCCCGGCACCGAAGTGGCCATCCAATTCAAACAAGCGCCGCACATGGTGTTTCGCGGTGAAGATGTGGACTCGAATACGCTGACCCTGAATATCCAGCCGGATGAGGGCATTTCGCTTTCCTTCGGCGCCAAATCGCCCGGCTCCCAGATGCACATCCGCCCGGTGACGATGGATTTTCAGTACCGGCAAGCTTTCGGCGGGGTCACGCGCGACGCCTACGCTACGCTGATCAACGACTGCATTCGCGGCGATGCTACACTGTTCGACCGCGCCGATAGCGTCGAAGCCGCTTGGTCGCTGGTGGATCCGATCATTCAAGCCTGGCAGGGCGCTTCCGCGCCGCCTTTCCCGAATTATCCGGCGGGAAGCGACGGCCCGAGAGCCGCGGATGACCTGACTGCATCCGATGGCCGCCGCTGGCGGCCGGTGTAGGAATCTGGATGAGGACAATGAAATTGCGTCAGGGCACGACTTCAGTCGTGCCGTCACAGGCGTAATATCCATGCGGCTTTAGCCGCTGAGGGCACAGTAGCTTGGTCCTCACTCAAGCCTTAACACTGCCAGCCTGGGAAAACTCCGGGCAACGATTTCAATCCAAGCAGCACACAACGAGGCGGAGGACTCGATGATTCTCGCGGGCGACCTGGGTGGAACGAAGTCCAACCTCGGGTTGTTCGACGTGCAGCAGGGAAAACTTGTCCGCACGGCTCACAAACGGTATACGAGCCGCGAGCACTCCGGCCTTGCGGAAATGGCGAAGGATTTTCTCCACGAGAATCCTGCGAATGTGACGGCGGCGTCGTTCGGGATTGCCGGGCCGGTGGTGGACAATTCGGTGCGCGCCACGAACCTGCCCTGGGTGATCGAAGGCGCAGCGATGGCGCGCGAGCTCGGCCTCGCGCGCGTGCGCCTGTTGAACGATCTCGAAGCCACCGCCTACGGAATTTCCGTGATGGAGCCAAAGGACCTCGAGACGCTCTACATGGGCGTGCCCGCGCCCCAGGCCAATCGCGTCGTAATTGCCGCGGGAACGGGATTGGGTGAAGGCATCCTTCACTGGGACGGCCGGCAGCACCTCCCGCTCGCCACTGAGGGAGGCCACGCCGATTACGCTCCGAATACCGAGCAGCAAGCCGACCTCTGGAAATTCCTCAAGCGCCGCAGCGAATTCGTGAGCAGCGAGAATATTCTTTCGGGCGGCGGGTTCCAGCGCGTTCACGAGTTTCTGAATCCCGGGGTACGGCATCCGGGATTCGATGATGGCTCGGTCGATCCTGCTCCTGAGATCACGCGGCTCGGGCTTTCCGGCGAGTGTCCCGTCTGCGCCGCGACGCTCGATCTCTGGGTCGAAATTTACGGCGGCGAAGCAGGGAACCTGGCGCTGCGAGCCGTGGCTCGCGGTGGAATCTTCATAGCCGGCGGCATCGCCGTGAAAATTCTGCCGAAGCTTAAGAATGGCCGGTTCGCCGCCGCCGTGAAGCACAAAGAAAAACTGGGCGCATTCCTTTCTCAGATCCCCATCTATGTTGTCCTCAACGAAGAATGTCCGCTGATGGGCGCCGCCTTCGTCGCGTGGAAGGGCCTCTGAAACTCACCGCACTCTTTCATTTCCAATTTTTTTCTGGGGAGCGTCGCAGAACAGGTAGTGATAGATGACATCGGCGGCAAGCGCGACTTCGCGATCAAAATCCTCGGGCGCCATTCTCGAACCTCGCGCCAGCAGTGACCAGAATTGGCGGTCCATCATGCGCGCAAACGCGGGAAGGTCGCGGGCGCGAAGGGCGTAAGGATGCGCTTGAAGCCTTTCGAGCACGCCGAGCACGCGCGCCTGCGTCCACGCAGCAATCTGTTGCTCGAGCCGCCCGAGTTCCCGGTCTGCGAGCATGGCTTCCTGCCAGGCGCGAACGACGCCGAAATAAGCGGCGTCCACACGAAACGCCGCAGCGAGAAACTCGCGCAGTCCGGTGCGCACGTCGGCCGCGGGCTTCGGGCGCAGCTCGAGGCGCGCGAGCCGCTCGAGAAAATCGTTCATCAACACGACGAGGAATTGCTGCTTCGAGTGGAAGAATTGATAGAAGCCGCCCGCGGCAGTCCCCGCCCGAGCCGTGATCGCTTCGATGGAAGCGGCTTCGTATCCCTTCTCGCCGAAAAGCAGCCGGCCGGCTTCGAGGAGCCGTGCGCGCTTCTCGATGCTGCGCGCCTGCTTCGGGGCCGGCGGCATCGGTTCGCTGGTTCGAAGCACGGGGAATTGAGGCTGCGTCTGACGAGCCATCTATCGCGCTGCTCGGTCGCTGGCGCTCGAGATCCGCGAAAACCAAACGCCTGTGATCGCTCCGGCGCAAAAGATCAGCATCCATCCGCCGAATGTACCGGCGGCAGCGGGGTCGAGATTCGGGTAGACCCGCGAGAAAAATACGCAGGCGAGCGGGTCGAGAATCAGAGTCGGAAGAATGAGCAGGGCAGTCGCCTCGAACCACAATTCCTTCTCGACTTTGAGCCTGCGAAGGATGCGCGGAACCAAAATGGCCATCAAAAGGAAGCTCGCCGCATAGAGTATGAGCGTCGAGGCAACGCGGCCCGGGCGAAGGAGTGTGTCGCCGCGGAAACGGATGAAGATCGTTCCCGCCAGCCAAAGCAGAAAGCCATAGAGCAGAGGGCGCCCCATATATGAACCTGAATTCAACTTCTTATATTCAGCGCCGTTTGTCAAGACCCTTTCGCCTCCGGCGGCTGTCCGCTTGGTGGTGGCGAGCTTTTGTGTGCTTGATGGAACTATTCGTAGCGAAGCGCCACGATGGGATCCACTCGCGAAGCGCGAAATGCAGGAATCGCGCAGGCGGCGAGCGCGATGCTCGCGAGCGCCACACCGACCACCGCGAATGTCACCGGGTCGCGCACGGGGACGCCAAAGACCAGGCTCGACACGACTCGCCCAAGCGCCAGTCCTGCAAGCAGGCCAATTCCAATGCCGATGAGTGCAACTCTCATTCCTTCTCCCACAACCAGCCGCAAAACATTCGGAGGCGTCGCTCCCAGCGCCAGCCGCACTCCGATTTCGCTGGTGCGTTGGCTCACGGAATACGCGAGCACGCCGTAGATTCCGATGGACGCAATCAGCAGCGCCACAGCCGCAAACACAGTGAGCAGCACCGTATTGAGGCGCGGCTGCGCAGCGCTGTTCGCGAGCCACTCATCAATCGTTTTCACATTGGCGAGCGCGAGCTCGGTGTCGAGCTCGTGCACTTTCTGGCGAATCGCCGGCAGCATCGTTTCGGGCGAACCGTCGGTGCGCACAACGACGTCGGTGAGCGGCGCAACGCGCCGGGCCATCGGATAGTAGAGCGCCGCGGATTCCTGGGTGAGAACTGTGCTGCGCACATCGCCCACCACGCCGACTACGGTAAACGCTGTGTTCCGGTCGGCCGAGCGGCGCAGCGTGTGGCCGATGGGGTCTGCGTCCCCCCAGAATTTCTCGGCGGTAGCGCGGCTGATGATCACCACGGGCGGCGCTGAGGGCCCATCGGCATCGGTGAAATCACGGCCTTCGAGAAGCGGGATCCCCATCGTCCTGAAATAGCCCGGGCTGACAATGCGCCAGTCGATCGGCACTTGAGTATCCGGAGGCAGACTGGAGCGCTCGGTCGTGATCATAGGATGCGTATTGTAGTTGCCGGCGCCGAAAGGAATTCCGCTGGATGTGGAAGCGCCTCGCACACCGGGAATCGCTTGCAAGGAATCCAGCAGAGCTCGATAAAGCTGCGGCGCTTTGCTATCGACGGGATATCTGTCCACCGGCGGGGCAAGCTGGAAAGTCATCAAGTTACGGGATCCAAATCCCAGCCGCACGTGCTGGAGATTGGCGAGACTCTGAATCAGCAGGCCTGCGCCGATTAACAACACCGTTGCCAGCGCAAGCTCAGTGGCAGCGAGCCCGTTCCGCAGCCGCGCCGACATCCGCGCGGACGAACCGCGGCCACCGTGTTTGAGCACGATACTTAAGTCCACGCTTGCCGTGCGCAATGCGGGAGCGACGCCGAAGAGCAGCCCTGTGAGGAGCGTCAACCCGAGCGCGAACCACATCACTGTGGGATCGATTTCTATCACCGGCACCGGCAGCAGGTTCGGCGGCAGCGAGTGGTTGATGGCGCGTAATGCCCACAGTGCTACCAGCACGCCGCACGCGCCTCCGCCAATCGAGAGCACTACGCTTTCGACCAGCAATTGCCTCACAAGCCGCCCACGGCTTGCTCCGATCGCGGTTCGCACAGCCATTTCTCCCTGGCGAGCAGCCGCCCGCGCCAGCAAGAGATTCGCGATATTGGCGCAGGCGATCAGGAGCACGAAACCAACAGCCCAGAGCAGCACGAGCAGCCCCGTCTTGAGTTCCGGACTCACAAACGTATCGAAGAGACTGATTAGGCGAATGCCCCATTCGCGGATTTCCGGATATTGTTGTCCCATCCGCACGGAAATGGCGTTCATTTCGGCTTGGGCCTGCGCCATCGAAACTCCGGCTTTGAGGCGCGCGAACACGAAAATGACGTGATTAAGGCGAATCTCCTTAGCCGGATCGATCGTCAGCGGGGTGTAAACATCGCCGCCCGAAATCAGATTGAGGGCAGCCGGCGCGACGCCGACGACGGTCGTAGGCGTGCCATTGAGCGTGATCGTGCGGCCAATGAGCGAGCGGTCCGCGCCGAAACGCCGCTTCCAGAGCCCTTCGCCAATCATGGCGACGGCTGTGGCGCTCGGCTTTTCCTCGTCGTCGGTGAAGGCCCTGCCCACAATAGGATTGATCCCGAGTACCTGCGTGAGCGCGGGGCTGATTCGATTGCCCGAAAGCTGCTCGGGTTCGCCGCTCCCCGTCAGTGTGTAATTGCTGAAGCCGACAGCGGCTAATCCTTCCAGCGTTTGCGTTTGCTCGCGCCACGAAAGGAAGTTCAAGACCGACGCGCCAAAGCTCGCAAGGTGCAGTTTGTCGTTCTTTTCCGCGACCTGGACGAGCCGATTGGGCTTTCGGAAAGGCAGCGGCGTGAGCAGCACTGCGTTCACCACGCTGAAGATGGTGGTGTTTGCGCCGATGGCAAGCGTCAGCGTCAAAACAACCGCGGCGGTGAAGAGCGGCGCGCGGCGCATCATCCGGGCGGCGTAGCCCATGTCATTTAAAGACAAAGTCGAGCCTCCTGTGCCGTTTGACGGGGCAAGCGCGAGATGGTCTTGCCCAGTCTCCGCGCTGTTCGCAACGACTGCCCTCCTCTAACCCACACGGGGTCAATAATTTCCGGCTCTATGACCCTACTCACAAGCAGTTGTGACCTGCGTCACATCGCCCTTTTCCCGCAGGCGCAAGAATGTGCCTAACAAGGGCCTCGCTCGAAGCGCCGGAGGGGAAAGTGGGCTGTGGGGCATGGGCGGAGGCCAGAAGCAAAGGAGTAGAAAGGAGTTGCCATGGTTAATCGCGGAATCGCCACTTTGGCCTCGGCTCTGATGCTTTGTTTCCTGCTTCTGAGCCATTTTGACTCCCAATTTTTCCTGGTCCACTTCTATGAATCGCTGATTTACATCGCGATCGTTCTGATGCTTTTCTACTTCCAGGATCGTTGGGCCTACGCACTCGGAATCCTCGCGCCGGCCGCCTGGCTGGTTTTGATCACTGCAATCGGTGCGCTGCCCGATTTCTTGCGACAAATCGTAATGGTCCTGAGGTTTCAGCGGCCCGATTTCCCCGCGCATCTTTTGGGGGCGCTCACATTCGTTCTCGCGGTGCTGATGATGACGTTCTGCGGGCTCCGCTGGAAGCGGGAATTTGCGGGCCAGCATAAGGGTTGGAGCACGTTTCTGCCCTGCCTTGGCATCATCGCGATCTATTACGCCGTGCTGGTGATTTGGATTCTGCGGTGGCCGGGCGCGGTAGCGTGAAATCGGGATAACCGATGAGAATTCTCGTTGGTGTGGATGATTCGAAATTCTCCGACGAAGCAGTCCGCGCGATCGTCACGGAATTCCGGCCGCAGGGCGCGCAGGTGCGCGTGCTGCACGTTTTGCAGCCGATTGCCGTCTCCGCGCCGCCCCAGATGTCTCCTCATTACGCTCCCGAGTTGGAAGATCAGGCCAAGAAGGCGGAGGAGGTTGTCGAGAGAGGAGCCAAGACGCTGCGCGCGGCCGGCTTCAAAGTGGACACCTCGATCGAAAAAGGCGACATCCGGTTGAAGCTGATTGACGCCGCGGCAGAATGGAACGCCGACCTGATCGTGGTGGGTTCCCACGGACGCAGCGCGATCCCGCGCCTGGTGCTGGGGAGCGTCGCTGAATTCGTGGCACGCAACGCCTATTGCTCGGTCGAGATCGTTCGGGCGAAACCAAGCAAGTAGCTCGGCAGGTGCCAACCGGCGCGGGCCGTACAGAGCCGCAATTTCCTTAGCATTGACTTCCCGGTGTTTTTGAGTGTATGTGCAAGATGTTGTTTCTCTCATTGGCTGATCCTGGGGGAGGGATCTGACGGGGAGCCATTCCGTCCGAGAGGAGCAAGCCCTCATGGTTCGTTCTAGCCTCTCAGCGCTCGACCGGCTCTTGCTCCAAAGACTGCGCAAAGCGATAGGAGAGGCGCAAATCCGCATCGTCGTCGGCGACACGGAGGGAATTGCAGGCCCGGCCGGAAAGCAGGTAGCCACGGTCGTGATTCCCGATCGGCAGACCCTCGCGGGGTTGGTGCTCAATCCGGAAGTGGCGTTTGGGGAAGCCTACAGCCAGGGACGAATCCGGATTGAAGGTGACCTCGTTCGGGTGCTGGAAGCCCTCCTGCGGCCGATTCGAAGCGCGGCAGACAAAAGTTGGTGTAGCAAGCTGACGTCGCGCTGGTTCGAGCGGGTTCAAGCAAACACGCTCAAAGGCTCCGCAAATAATATTCATCGTCATTACGATTTGACCGCCGATTTTTACAGGCTTTGGCTCGACTCCCGCCTGGTTTACACCTGCGCCTACTTCCCGAATGAATCCACTCCGCTCGAGCAGGCCCAGCTGGCGAAGATGGATTACGTTTGCAGAAAAGTCCAACTGCGGCCCGGCGACAGCGTTGTGGAGGCCGGATGCGGTTGGGGCACCCTGGCGCTGCACATCGCAAAGCACTACGGCGCGCGCGTGCGCGCTTTCAATATTTCCCGGGAGCAGATTCGCCTGGCTCGCGAGCGCGCAAAGCAGGAGGGGCTCACGAGCCGGGTGGAGTTCATCGAGGATGATTACCGCAACATTTCCGGCCAATATGATGTTTTCCTCTCCGTCGGGATGTTGGAGCATGTCGGCAGAGAAAACTACCAAGAGCTGGGCCGCGTCGTTCACCGGTCGATCGGCGATTCGGGCCGCGGCCTGCTCCATTTCATCGGCCGAAATCAGCCCCACGCGTTCAGTCCCTGGATCCGAAAGCGTATTTTCCCCGGAGCCTATGTGCCTGCGCTCGCCGAAGCGGTGCGAATTTTCGAGCCATGGGATTTTTCCGTTTTCGATGTGGAGAACATGCGCTGGCACTATGCCAAAACCCTGGAACATTGGCTGGCCAGATTTGAACACGCCACGAAGCACATCGCCGATATGTACGGAGATGAATTCGTGCGCGCGTGGCGGCTCTATCTCGCCGGGTCGCTTGCGTCGTTCCGTGTCGGCGCGCTGCAATTGTTTCAGGTGGTTTTCGCAGGCGCAAATTACCGGCACATTCCCTGGACGCGGGCCCATCTGTACCCGGATGAATCCCGTCCCGCAGCGGCAGACAAATGGATTCATGCGGCGTCCTGATCGTTGGCGCGGGCCCGGCAGGCACCTCCTGCGCGTGGGGATTGCGGCAGGCGGGCCTCGATATTGTTATCCTCGACAAAAATACATTTCCTCGCGACAAAATTTGCGGTGGTTGGATCACGCCCGAGGTACTCGATGAACTTCAGTTGGATCCGCGCGAATATGCGCGCGGGCGCGTGTTTCAGCCGATCGTGGGATTCCGCACCAGCCGCATCGGCGGACCCGAGATTTGCAGCGACTATGGCAGGCCCATCAGCTACGGAATTCGCCGGTGCGAATTTGATGATTATCTGCTCCACCGGTGCCGCGCGCGCACGATTCAAAATACGCCGCTGAAATCATTGGAACGCTCCGGCGGCTATTGGATTGTCAACGGCGGTATCCAGGCAAGGATCGTGGTAGGTGCAGGCGGCCATTTTTGTCCCGTCGCCCGCTTCCTGGGCGCAGACGCCCGGAAGGAATCGGCCGTCGCCGCACAAGAAGTCGAATTCGAAATGGACGCTTCCCAGCGCGCGCGCTGCTCGATTCGCGCGGATATCCCCGAGCTCTATTTTTGCCCGGACATGAGAGGGTATGGCTGGTGCTTTCGCAAAGAGAATTTTTTGAATATTGGCCTGGGCCGGTTGGATCCGCGCGGTCTGCCGGGCCACGTCTCGAAGTTTCTTGAATTTCTGCGGCGGTCGAGAAAAATCGGCTTCGATTTGCCCGCCCATCTGCCGGGTCACGCCTATCTGCTTTTTTCAGGTGCAAAGCGGCAGATTGTCTGTGACGGGATGCTCTTGGTGGGAGACGCTGCCGGGCTCGCGTACTCCCAAAGCGGCGAGGGAATTCGCCCGGCAATTGAATCCGGCTTGCTCGCGGCAGAAGCGATCGTTGCCGCACGCGGCGCTTACACGCGCGAAAATTTCGCCGTATACCGCGCGCGCCTCGAAGCGCGCTTCGGCTCCTCCGGAAATGATTGGGCGGCTGCGATGGGCCGCCGCCTTCCTCCTCATCTAATCAGTGTACTGGGCCGGATCTTGCTGGCCAGCGGATGGTTTGCGCGCCATGTGATTTTGGATCGTTGGTTCCTGCACCGCGGGGAGCCGGCCCTTCAAATGTCTGTCCGCCCTGCTTTAAATAACCTAGAATCAGTGATAGCAGCGCGCCCGTAGCTCAGTTGGATAGAGCGTCTGCCTTCTAACAAGGAACGCAGAAAATCTAAATGCTTTGCTGGGCGTGGCTTACAGGCTCTCTCTCCCGAAATCTTGCCCTCAGTTGTGCCGAACTTATACCGAAGCTCTAGCAGAAAGCCTTCCTGGTTCGCCACACAATTACTTCCGAATTGCCGACAAACCAGGCAGAACCTCATTCTTGGACACTAGCGCGTTTTTGGGGACTAATCCTCTGGAACTCGCTGCCGGGCGAATTCATCAGCATCCCAAAGCCGGTGACTGCGATGGCTACCGCTTGCGAAGGAAAGTCTCAACCGCGACGCCAAAAACTCATTCGGAGCGGAGCGTAGCCATCGGGTCCACGCGCATGGCGCGCAGCGCCGGGATGTAGCTGGCGGCGAGCGCGACGGTGGTAAGCACAAGTGTGACGCCAGCGAACGTGGTCACATCGTTAGGCGACACGCCGAAGAGCAATCCGGCCATGAGGTGCGAAACAATCAGCGCGCCGGCCAAACCTAGCCCGGCGCCGGCGGCGGCGAGACCGAGCCCACGGCGCAGAACCATCTTGAGGATAGTTCCTCTTTGCGCTCCCAACGCGAGACGAATGGCGATCTCGCGTCTTTGTTCATTCACAACATAAGAGATGGTTCCGTAGATTCCCAGGCCTGCGAGCAGCAGGGCTGTGCCAGCAAACAGCGCCACCATTTCCATGGAGAACCGCCGAACGGAAAGCGACGAAGAGAGAGCTTCGTTCAGCGTCTCCGCGCGGAAGACGGGAAGCTCCGGATCGACCGCCTGGATTTGGGTGCGCACCTGCGCGAAGAGGGCTGCGGGATCGACCTGCCCACGCAGGTAGAACGCAAGAAACTTGGCGGGGATTTGGTAGATGTCGAGGTAGAGCTGCGGAATGCCGGCGTCCGCGAGCGATTCCGTGCGCGCGTCGGCAATGACGCCCACGATGGTGGTCCAGTCCGGCTTGGCAGCCCTCGACCGGACGTGGACGTGCTTGCCGACGGGATCCTGGTTGGGCCAGTAGGTGAGAGCAGCTGCCTGATTGATGACCGCGACGGAGGGTGTGTCTTCAAGATCCTGATCGACAAAGAGGCGGCCACGCAGGAGCGTCATGCCGAGCACGTGAAAGTATTGCGGCGAGACGGTCGACGTATCGATCAACGGTGGCTGGCTGCTCTGCGCGTCCTCGCCCTCGCGGATCAATGGCCGTGGCCGTAGATCGCTCTGGCCATGGCCAAGGGGAAGAGCCGCCCGATCACTGACCGCGGTTTCTTCCACGCCCGGAAGCGTCCGGTTTCGGCGGAGAACCTCGCGGAGCAACACTGCTTCCTGCGTGGCGGTGTGGTAAACGTCGGTTTTGGGATCGTTGGGATTCGGCAGCGTAGTCTCGATCGCTACAACGCGGCTGGGATTGAAGCCTAGCGGCACCCTGAACAAGTCCCAGAAGCTGCGCAGCAGAAGGCCTGCGGCGACCATCAGCACCAGGGAAAGCGCTAGCTCACCAATCACCAGAACATGGCGCAAGCGCGAGCGCTGCCGGGAACCGCTGGAACCACGACCTTCCTGTCCGAGCGTTGCCGTCAAATTACGGCGGCTTGTGAACCACGCGGGGGCAAGTCCGAAGATGCTTCCGGCGGCGGCAGAGACGACGACGGCAAACGCCAGAACGCCCCAGCTGATGGATATTTCGTTGAAGCGCGGCAGGCTTTCCGGAACAAATTGCAGCAGGAATTTCCGGGCGCCGAAGAGCACCGCAAAACCGGTGACGCCGCCTAGCACGAAGAGCAGCAAACTCTCGGTGAGCAGCTGGCGGATGAGGCGCGTTCTTGCGGCTCCCAATGCCTGGCGAACCGCCATCTCGCGTCCTCTCGCGCTGGCGCGAGTAAGCAGCAGATTGGCGACGTTGACGCAGCTGATCAGCAGCACCAGGCCCACCGCGCCGGAAAGCAGCATGAGCGATTGGCGAGCGTTGCCGACAAGAATCTCGGCGAGTGGCGTCAGGTGGATGGTCCACGCGGCTTGCGGCGGATAATCCGCCGGATATTCCTTTTTCAACGATGCAACCAGGGCATCGAGGTGCCCCTGCGCAGCCTCAAGCGAGAGACCAGGCTGAAGGCGCGCGATCGTCTCGTAGGGCTGACGTGTGCCGCGCATCGGCGGCAGGTCGCGGGAAAATCCGTCCGCCGCCCACAATTCGGTATCGCGCTCCTCGCTGGTTTGGCCCTGGTCGCGAAAGCCGGCGGGCATGACGCCGACAACATAAAAGAGATCGTTGTCAAGGCGCAGGCTCTTGCCGAGAATGCCCGGGTCGGCGCCAAATGCGCGCTTCCAAAGCCCATCGCTGATGACGACTTCCAGGTTGGGGCCGGGTGTGGCGTCGTGCGGATCGAAGGTGCGGCCCAACGCTGCATCCACTCCGAGCACCGCGAAGTAGCTCGGTGAGACCGTAGCTCCCGCGATGTGCGTGGGCTGGGAGCTGCCGGTAACATTTTCGGAGCCGAAAAAGCAGAGGGATACGTATTGGAAGATTCCCGAGTTCTGAAGGTCTCTCAGTTCAGGGATGGAGATGCCGACGTCGTGCGTGCCCACGCCAGGAAGGTTGGCTTCAATTCGCACCAGTTCGATGGGGTTGGGGTAGGGTAAAGGATGCAGTAGGGTTGCGTCGATGACACTGTAGATCGCGGAGGTGGCTCCGATGCCCAGTGCGATCGTGGCTATCGCAATGAGGGAGAATCCGGGAGATCGCAGAAGCATGCGAACCGCGTACCGCAGGTCGAAGAGCAGATTCTCGAAGAATGGGAGGCTTTGCTCGGCACGGTGGTCCTCCCGGATCGCTACCGCCTCACCCAGCTTGATGGCGGCCTGGCGCCGCGCTTCGGTGGGCGACATACCGGCGCGCATGTTCTCTTCCGTCTGAAACGCGAGGTGTTCGGCAATCTCATCCTGCAGGCGCTGGTCGGCGCTTTGGCGGGTTGCGAAATTGGAAAGGCGAATCAGGAAGCGTCGCAGGAATCTCAAGATAAATCCTCAGCTTTGACTTTGAAGAAGCGCCCGATGATGGCCGCGGTTTGCTCCCATTCGCGGGTCTCCGCCTGCAGTTGCTTGCGGCCAGCTCTGGTAAGCCGATAGAAGCGCGCGCGGCGATTGTTTTCCGATGCGCCCCACTCGGAGGCAATCGAGCCTTCCTGCTCGAGCTTGAGCAGCAAGGGATAAAGCGTGCCCTGGTTGACAGCCAGAAGGTCTCCGCTAATCTGCTCGATGCGTCGGGCTATTCCCCAGCCGTGCTGCGGTCCCAGGACATCGATTGTCTTGAGGACCATCAGGGCGAGCGTTCCTTGAAAGACGTCCGGCTTTTCTTTCATGGCGAGTCAACCTTTAGGTTTCCTACAGGAAGGATGACATGGTTCCTTTTGGAAAGCAACAGGAAATTTTGCGCGATCCTTCGACGTCAAGCCCAGAGGAGCTCTCAGGAAGCTGCCGGAAGACGGTTTATTGAGGACGGCGTAGTTGTGATTTCTAATGAAAAGTCGGCTTCCGGGAAGCTGCGGGCTTTTGACGTGGTGGGAGGATGACGGGCAACCCGGAAACAATCCAGGGGATGTCCAGATCCAGGCGCCGATGAAAACCGTCCTCGATCCAGAGCCGCCCCTCTGAGAGAAGTACCGAATGTACCGACAGCATTGGTTGAAAAACCAGAAGAGTCTTAGCGTAGGCGCTTCAATTGTTTGAGATTACGGAGAGTATATTGCTGCCAGCGAGCTACGGAGCTTCTGTCCTTGCGCTAGAAAGTCAAACCCGTTGCAGCGATTTGTAAATGGCTTATAATCAAGCTGTTCGACGCGCCCGTAGCTCAGTTGGATAGAGCGTCTGCCTTCTAAGTCTTCCTGAACGAAGAATCAACAACTTAGCTGCAATGTGCAACAAATAGCTGATTGCAATAGAGTGCCATGATTCTGTTGCCCTTGTTCACTCTCCGCGCCTCCCTAGCTCACTCCCGCTAGTCACTGGGTGGGCACAAAATTGGGCACAACTTCTTACTCCGCCACCATTATGTTTTCTGCCCTCCAGCCCGAAAAAATGGCCGGGTGGGGTTGCGTATATAAGTTGAGGCACCGCAAAATTTTTCTGTTTCTAATCGAGAAGGTTAACGGGGTGATTGAAGGAGCCTGACTCGGCCTCAGGCTCCTCCGCGTGCCATGCCTTGCCGCGCTGCCACAACGGTATTACGGCCTTTCCTCTGGGCCGATCAGAAGGCTGCTAGCGCAGCACCCCGGCTTGTGGTTATCCCGCTGTTCATGGGTTTTGGGGAACGGTTCAAAAGTTTGGTCAAAGAGTCCGGCCCTCCTTCAAACCGTGGTCTGATTATAGATATTTCTTGAGCCCAATCGGAAGCGACTTCGAAGTTATTCCAGCAGCCACAATTTTCTCAAGAACTGAGGAGGACATCGGGAGATGCCTAGTCACATGACCCGAGGCTACCGCTATTCGAAGGCATCGCTGGAGTTTCTCCAAAGTAGTGCTAAAAGAACTTTGGTGCTAGCCTTTCGGGAGACCACAAGAGTGATTCTATGGTTCGACTCGCTTCTTTGTGTCTCCCTCTTCTACTCGGACTTGGGCTTATAGCCTCGACTCAAATGCAGCAACCCGCACAGAAGAAGCACCTGACTGTGGTGTGCTACTGGCAGAACTATGAGGCATCGATATTTAGTCGAATTTCGAGCGCGCCAGCGATTGATGGTTGCGAGCGATACAAAGATCCAACACATTGCGAGAGAACTGCGGCAGAAATGTTTGGGGATGCAGCGAAGGGAGGGCGCGACTGGGAAAGAGTTACGGCAGATAACCTCATTTACACAATTTCGTGCAAGCACAACTGTAAGAAGTTGCCGGTCATGTCGCAAAGCTACGACGCCGATACTGACGGCAAATGGATGTGGATTACATTTGAAAGCCCTGACAACAAGAATCTAGTCGAAATATTCGAGATTTATGACATCAGCAAAATGAAGGAAGAGACTGCGGCTCCCGCTCAACCAAGCGAAGGCGCAGCCGAAAACACTGGGACAAAGGTGGGGACTGGATTTTTTGTGAGCGACCAGGGCCATATCCTCACCAATGCTCATGTCGTCTCGGGCTGCAGGCAGATTCAGACGAGGGATGGGCGATTGCTCCGCCTCGTCAGCTCGGACAAAGGAATTGACTTGGCGCTCTTGAAAGTCGAAGGCGAAGTTCCTGCGGTCGCCACATTCCGACTGAGACCGGCGCCGAGGGTAGGAGACAGCGTCGTCACATTTGGATTCCCGCTTCAAGGCATTCTTTCCTCAGAAGGAAATCTGACAACGGGGACAGTCGCCGCAAAAACAGGTTTGGGAGATGATCCTCGCTTCATGCAGGTCAGCGCCCCCGTTCAACCTGGCAGTAGTGGCAGCCCCCTGCTCGATTCTGGCGGGGATGTGGTCGGGGTTATGGAATCGAAATTGGATGCGGCGAAGATTTTCCAGATCGTCGAGGACATACCTGAGAATGTGACTTTTGCCATACAGGCATCCGAGACAACTCAATTTCTTGAACGAAATCATGTTTCCTATCGCGTTGAAGCGACAGCTACCATCCTTGACCTCAAAGTCGCCGACGTTGCCGCAAAGGCCAAGCAGTTTTCATTGCCAATTGAGTGCATCCAGTAAGCGGCGAGGCTGAGCGGAGTAGTCCTAGTACGGAACTTGTCCGGTTATCCGACTAATCAGGAGTTGGCACGCAATGGAGCCCGCAGGAGCACCTTACAGCTGTGGTGTCAACAACATGCGGTAAGATTCTCATTCATGGCTGCGTCCAGAAAGATGTGGGTGATTCCGACTCTTATCTTATTCTACG
>DASPSD010000023.1:0-83661 GCA_035624115.1 Candidatus Sulfotelmatobacter sp.
GACTGGAATAGAATCCGATCAGCGAATCCTCATCGCCCTTTGTAAGATGCTTCTGGTATACAGGAATCATCGCGTCAAGCATCTCGTCAATGGGATAATCCTTCAGGATGTCGTCAGCCATGTTGTCCATGCGCGCCTCCAAGTCCTGCGGCGCATCCGGCTGCTTCTCCACCATTCCGTGAATTAATTGGTGAAGCTGATCCGTGGAAGCAGCCACCCTGATCTTCATGAGTTCATGGATACGAACTAAATTCATGTACTCTTCGATTTGCTCTCTTGAAGCCGGAGCATCCGCGGGGTTTTGCTGGGCGAAGCTGGGGGAAATGAGCAGCAGACACGCAACCAGGGCCAGAACTGTACGCCTCATGGGCTGCCTCCTTGGATCGGTATCAGGATACCGGGATAGCCGCAGTTATACCATAGGCCATTACCGTGAACGTTAACGCCGCGTGACTCTGTGTCCGCTCGACGGGAATGGCATGCGCAAACTCCCCTTAAGCGCGATTTGCATTCTGGATAGTCTGAAATTCGAGCTAACCTTCCAAGTTGATGGAGCATCGAAGTGAAGCGGAAGATGAGTGTTTGAGCTGAAAAAGGCGGCCCTGCTGCTCAGGGCGCCTCGGCTCAGATTCGCCGAGCGGCCCTTCGCAGCAGCCAGCCGAATTTCTACTCGTCACATCCCGAAAGTAGAATCCGGCGCAAATTATTCAAAACACAGAGGTTTAAATTTTTCTACTCGTCACAGATTGGCATTTTCTGCGCACAGCTTCGCCTTACTTTCGCCCACGGATGAATCTGCTACAATGAACGCACGAAATCTCCCGATGGCACATCGTGACAATCCGCCGGATTCCTCCTCCGGCTTTCCTCTGAATCCGGAGCAGCGCGCCGCCGTCGAGCACGGCGAAGGCCCGCTGCTCGTGGTCGCGGGCGCCGGCACGGGCAAGACGCGCGTGATCACCGAGCGCATCCGCTACCTGCTCGAATCGGATCCGGATCTGGCGGGCGAAAATATTCTCGGGCTCACGTTTACGGACAAAGCTGCAGGCGAAATGCTGAGCCGCGTAAGAAAAGCCGTCGGCGAGCGCTCCGAAGGCGTGTGGCTCAGTACGTTCCATAAGTTCTGCCTGGAAAAAATCCTGCGGCCGGCGAATAACGAGCTCCAGGTGCTCGACGAAGTGGACCATTGGATTCTCCTGCGGCGCAATATCGCCGAACTCGAGCTCCAGCAATTCCGCCGGCTCGCCGACCCCGGAGAATTTCTCGACGACTTCGTGAAATTTTTTTCGCGCTGCCAGGATGAACTTGTCACGCCGGATGATTACGCGCGCTACGTTGCAGAGCTGGGGCGCAGACACGCCGCGAGCAAAAAATCCCTCGAGGCCGATGCGCTGGCCCAGGAGGAAGAAGAACTTGCGCGGCAGCAGGAGCTCGCCCGAGTGTATCGCGTGAGCGAACGGCTTTTGCGCGAACGCCGGCTGCTCACCTTCGGCGCGCAACTGATGCAGGCTGTCGCGCTGTTGCGCGCCGATGCGGAAAGGCTGGAAAAACTCCGCGAACAGTATCGCTACATTCTGGTGGACGAGTTCCAGGACACGAACATCGCCCAGCTCGAATTGCTCTGGCTGCTGGCGGGCGACCGCCGCAATATCGTGGCCGTCGGAGACGACGATCAGGCGATTTATCGCTTCCGGGGAGCGTCGTTCGGCAGCTTCACGATTTTTCTGGAAAAATTCTGCGGCGTGCGCGGAGGAAAGGCCGGCGCCGCCGCGCGCAAGCATCTGGTTTCGCTCCATCGGAACTATCGCTCCACGGCGCGCATCTTGCGCGTGGCCGGCGAGGTGATCTCCCACAACGAGAAGTCGCCGCTGCTGCCTCCGAAAAATCTGAAAGCGGAAAATCCTGAGGGCGAAAAAATCCGCGTGGCTGAATTTGCCGGCCCGGAAGAAGAAGCACACTGGATCGCCGCGGAAATCGCGCGGCTGCGCGGCCCGGGCAATCCGTGGCGCCATTTTGCGGTGCTCTATCGCAAGCACCCGCATCGGAGCCGGTTGATGGAGGCTCTGCGCCGGCGCGAGATTCCCTTCGTGATCCGCAAATTCTCGATCCTCGCGAGCACGCTCGTGCGCGATCTGCTCGCGTGGCTGCGGCTGATCGCGGTGCCCGGCGACAACGTGGCGATCGCGCGCGCGCTGGCTGCGCCGTATTGGGGGCTCGAGCCGCGCGACCTGGTCCGCCTGGCGGAGCGCGCCGAAAAAAATCATCGCCGCCCGCTTTCCGAAGAAATCGAATCGGCGCAGCGTGAATTGCCCTTTGCCCGCGAAGGCTCGAGGCTGCCCGAATTTGTTTCCTTGCTCGCGCGCTTGCGCCAACTGGCGAAAAAGGCCTCCGCGACCGCGCTGCTCGATGAATTGATCCGGGAGCTTGCGCTCGCTCCGCTGCCTTCGGAGGAGGACCGCCATTATCTCGAGCGCTTCGTCAATTTCGTGAAGGAGTGGGAAAAAAAGAGCGAGAAAAAACAGCTTCACGATTTCATCCAGTATCTGAATTATTTCGGCGAGGCGGGCGGCGACATTCACCTCGAAGAAGAGCTGCATCAAGACGCCGTACAACTCATGACCGTGCACGCGGCCAAGGGCCTCGAATTTCCGCACGTCTTCATCCTGCACCTCAACAAGCGCGATTTTCCCTCCGGGCCGCGCCCAGCCGTGTTCGAATTTCCGCCCGAGCTGATGAAGGAGGAGCGCCCGGCGCACGATTTTCAAATGCAAGAAGAGCGCCGCCTGTTCTACGTGGCGCTCACGCGGGCCCGCCAGCAGCTCACGCTTTCCACCGTGGTGAACAGGTGGAAGAAGCCCTCGCCCTTCCTCGACGACTTCCTGATGAACGCGAAGATCCAGAAGTTCGACACGGTGCAAAGCTCGCCGGAAGTGACTGTCCCGCCGACGGAAGAAACGGCCGGTCCCACGCCCGACACGAGGGATGCCGCGCGGCTATTCGCCACGGGCAGCGAAAACGCGCGCGCTTATTCCCGCGTGGCTCTGTGGGCCAAGGCGTATCATCCGCCGGTTCCGGAGCCGCTGCAATTGAGCGCCTCGGCGATCGAGACGTATCAAAAATGTCCGATGCAATATCTGTTCGGCCATGTGTGGAAGATTCGCGGCGGGCCGCACGCTTCGATGACGTTCGGCAACGTGATGCACACGACGATCAAGGAATTCGTCGCCGAGCTGCGCAAGCGCCGGAAGGTCCCCTTCGAGGACGTGGCGGCGATCTACGAACGCGAATGGTCATCCGCGGGATTTCACGACGAATATCACGAATCGGAATATCGCAAGGAGGGCCGGCAAGAGCTCGAAAATTTTCACCGCACCTATTCGGCGGCGCCGCCGGAGGTTCTTTTTCAGGAGAAGCCCTTCGAGCTGCATCTGGAGCACGGCGTGATTGTCGCGGGCCGCATGGACCAGGTGAATCGCATTCGCGGCAAAGAAGTGGAAATCGTGGATTACAAGACGGGCAAGCCGAAGGATGCGAAGAAGGCGAAGGAAAGCCTGCAACTCAGCGTCTATGCGCTGGCGGCGGGGGAAGTGCTCGAACTCGAGCCCGCGCGCCTGGTTTTTTACAATCTCAGAACAAACGAGCCGGTGGCCACGGCGCGCGATCCGAAGTCGCTGGCGAAGACGCGCCAGGCCATCGCCGAAGTGGCGGACCAGATCCGCGCCGGAGATTTCGCCGCCCGGCCGGGCTTTTACTGCGGCTATTGCGATTTCCGGCCGCTCTGCCCCGCCCACGAACAATTGATTTCGATTCAGCCGGTGACGAAGGAGATCGGCGCGAAATGAAGCCGGATTTCAAAATGGAGAGACGAGCGAAAAAAAGAAGAGCGGGATGGCTCATGTCCTTCCGCGCATCCCGCTCGGTGTCTCGTCAGGACTTCCTCAATCGAGGAGGCCCGGATTGGTTCCGCGCATGAACTACAGTGGAACTTTCTCCCGCGAGGCGCCGCGAATCGGATTTCGATTCGCACCGCTCCCGTTCGGTCCATCTATAAAGGCGCGCGGGAATGAAGTCAAGCAGAAAAAATTTTCCGCCGATTCGATTCGCGAAACATTTTCTCGCGCAATCCGAAACGAATTTCCGCGTCCGAGTTGTCAGACCAGAAGTGGCGTGAATGATGCCGGAAAATTTTCAGCGAGGCTCGCCGCTCGCGCTGTTGTAATAGCCTTCGCGCGCGAGCACTTCGAGATCGGCACGGCGGACGCGAACTTCGATGGTGTGGTAATCCTTCTTGGGGTCGGCGCCTTTGGGCGTGAACGCGAGCGTGTACTGGTTGCGCGCTTGCTCGGTCACCGAGGAATACAGCCGCTCGAGGTCGAGAGCTTTGCCGGCGTAAAAAGTGTCGCCGCCGGTCCCGCCGGCATATTTTTCCAGCCGCGTCGTCTCGTGCTGGAGGAACGCGTGGCCCACGGAAATCGAATAGACGGAGACATCGGCGCTGAGCAGAAGCTGGAGAGTTTGTTTGAAGCTGTGCTGATTGTGGCGGGAGTTGTTCCCGTCGGAAATAAGGAAGATAATCTTGCGGCGATCCCGGCTGCGCCCCTTCAGCATTTCTCCGGCGCCGAAAAGAGCATCATCCAGATCCTTGTCCATCGGTTCCGAGCGCGTGACCGGCGTGGGAAGGCCGGTATCCTGCTGGCGGCCGTTGATCGCAGGGCCGGCAGCCATGGGGCCGGCGATGCTGCCCGGCATGTGCGAGGAAAGTTCGAGGCGCTTGAGCGAAGTGAAGATGCGGTCGTTGTCGAACGTGAAGTCCACCACGGTGTTGGGAAACTGATCGTAGGTGACGAGTGCGGCTTCATCCGACGGGCCGAGGCCGGCGGCAATCGCCGTCAGGCTTCTTTGCACCTGTTGAGCTTGCTTCTGGGAGAGATCGTTGTCGATCAGAACTACAACGGAGAGCGGCCAAGGATCGGAGAAAAACGGATTGATCTCCTGCTCGATGCCGTCATCGAACACGCGGAATTCGTTGCGCTGGAGATCGCCGACGAGGCGGCCCTGGCGGTCTTTCACCGTCACGGGAACGAGCACGACGTTCGTGGTCGTTCGGATGCGCGCCCGCGCTTCGCTCGGCGGAACGGCCTGGGGCTTTGCCGGAGGAGCCGGCTGCTGCGAAGTCCCTTGCTGCGGCTGCGGAGTTTGCGCCGGCGGGGCCTGGGCGCGGACAGCCGCGGCGGAAAACGTTAGAATGGCGAGTGCGAGGATGGTGCGCGTCATCGGCAAATCTCACTTCCTGCCTAATGGCAGCGGGCGGAATTTCCGCCAGGCTCCTGCGCCCGGCAATTTCGGCCGCACATCCGGTGGCGCGTCCGGCGCATCGTACCAATCGGAAGCGACTCCTTGGGGGATTATACAATGCGATTGACCTTGTTCGCCGCGGGCATTCTGGTGGCGGGGCTTGCCGCCTTTCCGGCTGTCAACGCCGTGGGAAGCGGCGGCGCGGCGGAGCGCGCGCAGCAGCAGCAATCGCAGCCGGTGCCCCAGGCGCAGCAGCCGCTCAACGTTCAGGTCACAGTCGTCAACGTATTCGCCACGGTTCGCGACAAGCGTCGCGCCATCATCTCCGACCTGAAGAAAGAAGACTTCAAAATTCTCGAAGATGGCGTGGAGCAAAAGGTTGCTTTCTTCTCGAAAGAGCTGGAGCTGCCCATCACCCTCGGCATGCTGGTCGATACGAGCGGAAGCATGACGCGAATGCTCCCTGCCGAGCAGGATGCCGCTTCGCGATTCTTGCGGCAGGTGATGCGGAAAAAAGACGAAGCGATGGTGATCAGCTTCGACCTTGACGTGAATCTGCTGGCGGACTTCACCCAAGACACCAGCGTGCTCGAACGCGCCATCCGGCGCACGGTGATCAACGCCGCCGGCGGAGGAGTGGGGATCAATCAGGGCCCGATTTCGCAGCCGAATCTCGGCGGAACGCACCTGTACGATGCGGTTTATCTGGCGTGCCACGATCAGCTTGTCACCGAGGCGGGCCGCAAAGCCATCATCCTTCTGACCGACGCGGTCGATGAAGGCAGCCAGTTGAGCATCAAAGACGCCACCGAAGCGGCCCAGCGCGCCGACGCGGTCATCCACGTGCTCCTGCTTTCGGATCCAGGTTTCTATGGCTACGGAGGATTCGGAAATCCCGGCCCCGGCGCCGCGCGCAAAATGGCCGATGAGACCGGCGGGCGCGTGATCGATGTGCACAACGAGAAGACGCTCGAGAAAGCCTTCGACGAAATTTCCAGCGAGCTGCGCTCGCAGTACGTGCTCGGCTACTATCCGACGAACACCAAGCGCGACGGAACCTTCCGCAAGATTCAGGTCGAGATCCCCTTGAATTCGGACGCGAAGATTCTGGCCCGGAAGGGTTACTACGCGCCGAAGAGTTAGCCGCATTTCCGCCGCAGGGGCACGCGAAAAGCGGAACCAGCCATCGATCCTCACTTGGCGGGATTGGAAGCGGACGCAGTGGCGTAGTAGCCCTTGCGCGTGCGGACAACGAGGCCTTTCCGTTCCGTCTCCACATCGATCCGGCGATACTTTCCGTTCGACAACGGATTCGTGGGCGAGTACGCGATGAAATACTGGCTGCGCAATTCCGTGCCGATGTCCACGAAGGATTGCGCGAGATCGTCGACGCGATAGGGAAAGAAAACGCGCCCGCCGCTTTGGCTTGCAAACTCCTCCAGGACTTTGTCCCCCGCCTCCAAATGAAGCTTCCGCGGAGTTCCGGATGAAACCGACAGCCATTCCGTATTCGTGCTGATGGCGTAGATGGAGGCTTCGGCGCGGATGGCGGCGTCGATGGCGTCGCTTTTTGCGTGGTCGCTCAGGTTGTCGTCGCCGTCGCTGATCACCACCAGCACGCGCCGGACCTCCGCACTCGGGCCTGCCGGAAGCGCAGGACTTGAGAGTTTCTCCGCAGCGAGATAGATCGCGTCGTGAAGCGCGGTGCCGCCTCCGGCGCGCTGCTTGCGAATGGCTTTGGTGAGCAGGTCGATGTCGCCGGTGAAATTCTGGATCACCTCCGGCTCGTTGTCGAAGGTCATCAAGAAAGCCATGTCCTTATTCCGGCGAATCACGCTGTGAAGAAAGTCGATGGCGGCGTCCTGCTCGAATTCCAGGCGCGGGCGAATGCTGTTCGATGTGTCGAGAAGCAAGCCGATCCGGAGCGGCAGGTCGGTCTCGCGGCCGAAATACTTGATTTCCTGAGGGACGCCGTCTTCGGTGATCTTGAATTCGTTTCGGTCGAGGTTGGTAATGAAATTGTGGCGCCGATCGGTCACCGTTGCCACCAGATGAACAAGGCCCGTGGTGACGGAAATCGTGGGCATTTGTTTCTGCTGGCCGCCGGCGTCGCCCGGCGCGGGCGGACTCTGCGGTGCGGGAGCTTGCCCTGCGGCCGGAGGCGGAGGGGGCGAAGGCTGCTGCGCGCGGGTATGGCTCGTCCAGACTGCAACCGCGGCAACCAGAGCGAAAACCCAGCCTGAAATCCGCATGGCGGAAATTATAGAAATTCTGGCAACGAGGCGTCAATCAATGCGGCATCGGCGTGCACGGCGCGGCCCAGAGCTTTCAGATAATCTCTGAGATCTTCCGGCAGCGGAGCGCGGGTCTCGATTCGCATCCCCGTGCGAGGATGCGCGAACGCGAGGCGCGCCGCGTGAAGAAAATTTCTGCCGAGCGCAGGCAAGAGCTCCGATCCGGCGCGTTCCTGCCGCGGCGCGCCGTAAAGCGTATCTCCCACGACGGGATGGCCCAGCGCGGAAAAATGGACTCGAATCTGGTGCGTGCGCCCGGTGTGCAGATGCGCTTCCACCAGCGTGAATCCGGGCAGGCGCAAACGGACGCGCCAATCGGTGCGCGCTTCGCGGCCTTCGCGGCGGCGCGCGGTCATGCGCGAACGCCGGCGCAAGTCGCGCGCGACGGGCAGCTCGATGCGGCCCGATTCGCCTTTCAATTTGCCGTGAAGGAGGGCCAGGTAGGTTTTCTCGATTCGGCGGTCGCGAAAATCCGCCACGAGATTCTTGTGCGCGAAATCATTCCGCGCGATTACAACCGCGCCGGATGTTCCTTTATCGAGGCGATGCACAACTCCCGGCCGCCACGGGCCGCCGATCGTCGAGAGTCCCGCGGCGCCGCCGTATCGGTGCAAGAGCGCAGCGACAAGCGTTCCCGCCTCGTGTCCCGCGCCGGGATGGACGATCATTCCAGCCGGCTTATTGACAACCCCTACGTCTTCATCTTCGTAGAGTATTTCCAGAGAGAGGATTTCGGGTTCAACGCCGGCCGCGGGTGGCGGCGGAAGATCCACTTGCACCACGGCGCCCGCCTCCACGCGAAAAGACGGCTTCACGACCGCGCCATCGAGGCGCACGCGGCCCTCCTCCATCAGCGATTGAATCCGCGTGCGGCTCATTTCGGAAAGTTGCGCCGCGAGAAACCGGTCGAGCCGCTGGCCGGCTTGCTCGAGGGGTACATCAAATTGAAGTTTTCGCGCGGACGCTCGAGCAGGAACGGAAGGGTCGTCCATAGATTTTTTCAGGCTGAATCGGATGCGAACTTAATGGCCGGCCTCGGCGCGAGCAGCTGTGGTTGCCGGGGGAATCGGGGCAGCGCCGCGCAGGCCGCGCCACCAAAAGTAAGCGCCCAGCAGAATCAGCCCAGCGCTCACGACTTGCATGAGCGAAAAGCTGCCGTGAAACAACATCGTGCGGCCGGGGTCGCCGCGGAAAAATTCGATCGTGCCGCGCTCGGCGCCGTACAAAATGAAATACGTCCCCATCATTTGTCCCGTGAATCGCTGCCGCTTGCCGAGCCAGACCAGAATGAGAAAATTCAGGAACTCGACGGAAGATTCGTAGAGCTGCGTGGGATGCAGGTGAATGCCGAGCGGCGTCCCGGCAAGCTGGTTAGCGACTTCATCGTGAAACGTCACCCCCCACGGCACGCTGGTCGGCTTGCCATAGCAACATCCCGCCGCAAAACATCCCAGCCGGCCGATGGCGTGGCCGAGCGGGATTGCCGCGGCAAACGTGTCGAGCACGGAAATGACCGGCATCTTCTGAAAATAGGTGTAGAGCAGGATCGTCAGAATCGCGCCCAGGATTCCCCCGTAAAATGTTCCGCCGGATTGAAACGTGGCGATGCTGAAAATCTCACGCGGGTTTTGCCGGTAATAATCCCAGGAAGAAAACACGAGCCAGACTTTCGCGAGGAGCAGCGCGGCCAGCACCATGTAGATGCCGAGATTCCAGACTTTTTCGGGATCGAGGCCCGCGCGCGGGGCCTGCCGCCGGGCGTACCACAGGCCGAGCAAGACGCCCGTGGCCACAAGCACGCCGTAAGTGTAAATCGTGATCGGGCCGAATCGCGCGAGGATCGGATGCATGGGCTAAGCGCGCTCCTGCTCGCTGGTGTGATGCTGCCAGTCGCGAAAAAGTTCGAGGACCACGAGGCTCGCGCCAAGGACGATCGCCGAATCGGCGAGATTGAACGTGTACCAGTGATGCGAGCCCAACTGGAAATCAATGAAGTCGGTAACGCTGTGGCGCAGGGCGCGATCGAGCACATTCCCCAGCGCTCCGCCAAGAATCAAAGCGAGCCCCGACCGGCCGAGCCATCCCCCGGCGCGGTCCGTCGCCAGCAGCCAGCCGAGCAGGCCGATCACGCCAATCGAGAAAACGATCAGCAGCGGGGCGAGCCACGGCGCATGCGACTCCGCGCCCAGGCCGAACGCAACGCCGCGATTGCTTGTGTGCACGAGGTTGAGCACACCGGGAACGAGCACGCGGCGCGAACCCACATAGAGAAAGCGATCGACGGCAAACTTGCTCAACTGGTCCGCGAGGAGCACGCTGAGCGCCAGAAAAAAGACGGTGTACCAGCCGGTGCGGGGAGTGAGAGGCATCAGGAAATCGCGCTCCTTGCCGGGAGACCACCTTCGCTATCGACTTCGATTTCGCGAAGGGCGGCGAGGCAACGTTCGCACAGAGTCGGGTATTCGGTGCTTTCGCCCACGTGCGTCGAGTAATTCCAGCAGCGCTCGCATTTCGAGCCCCTGGCGCGCTCGACGCGGACCTGCAAACCATCCGCTCCAGCGGCGGACGCCGAGCCATCGAGCGGCCCCGGAACGATTTCTACTTGCGAGACGATGAACAGCGCCGGGAGCTGCGCCGCATATTCTTTGAGCAGCGCAACCAGATCGGGGTTTGCCGCCAGCTCGACACGGGCCTCGAGCGCGCCGGAAATTTTCTTCGCGTTTCGCGCCTGCTCCAGCGCGACGAGCAAGGTCTCGCGCACGGCTTGCAGGCGTTCCCATTTCTTTGTGCGGGCGTCGTCGAGAATGTGATCGAATTCAGCGGCGGCCGGAAAAACGGCCATGTGCACGCTCGCAGGGTCGCCGGGCAGGCGCGGCATGTGCTTCCAGATTTCTTCGGCGGTGTAAACGAGCGTGGGCGTGACGAGGCGCACCAGCGCGCTGGCGATCCGATAAACGGCCGTCTGCGCCGACCGGCGGCCCCGATTGCGGGGCGCGAAGGTGTAAAGCCGGTCCTTCAAAATGTCGAAGTAAAAAGCGCTCAGATCCACCGTGCAGAAATTTTGCAGGCGATGGTAAACGCGGTGGAATTCGTAATTGTCGAACCACTCGCGGCACTCGCGAACCACCTCGCCGGTGCGCCGGAGCATCCACGCGTCGATCTCCCACAGATCCGCGTCCGCAACGCTATCGCGCCCGGGATCGAAATCGAAAAGATTCGAAAGCGCAAAGCGAAACGTATTCCGGATTTTGCGATAGGCCTCGGCAAGCTGGGTCATCATCGCGTCGGAAAGGCGCATGTCCGAAGTGAAATCCTGCGACACGACCCACACGCGCAAAAGGTCCGCGCCCCATTTCTCCACGATTTGCTTGGGCGCCATGATGTTGCCGAGAGACTTCGACATCGGCTGGCCCTTTTCATCGAGTGTCCAGCCGTGCGTGACCACCTGGTTGTAAGGACGAATTCCATCCACGCCGAGCGCAACCAGGAGCGAACTTTGAAACCAGCCGCGAAATTGGTCCGGCCCTTCGAGGTAAACATCCGCGCGCGGCTTCCCTTCCCGCTTTTCCAGAAGGGCCAGATGGCTCGAGCCGGATTCGAACCACACGTCGAGAATATCGGATTCTTTGCGCCAGTTCGCGGCGCCGCACGCGCACTTCGTGCCCGGCGGCAAAAGTTCTTCGGCGGAATGCGTGTACCATGCGTCCGCGCCCTCGCGCTCGAAAAACGGAAGCACGTGCCGAAGGGCCTTGAAATCGTCCAGGCGTTTCCCGCAGGCATCGCAATAAAAAACAATCAGCGGGACGCCCCAGAAGCGCTGGCGCGAGATGCACCAGTCGGGCCGGTCGGCGAGCATATTGTGCATGCGGTCTTCGCCCCACGCGGGCGTCCACTTCACTTTCTTGATTTCCTCGAGCGCCAGCGGGCGGAGCGGCCGGGCTTTCGGAGGCGGGACCGTTGCGCTTCCGCTATCGAGCTGGATGAACCACTGCTCGGTGGCGCGGAAAATCACGGGATTGTGGCAGCGCCAGCAGCGCGGATAGCTGTGGGTCAGCTTCTCGGCTCGAAGCAGATTTCCCTTCTCTTTCAACAATTCGATGATTGGCGTGTTCGCCTCGAAAACCGTCTTGCCTTTGTAGGCCGCGGGGCCTTCCACGAATCTGCCGTCATCATCAATCGGCGCATATGTGTCGAGACCGTGTTCCTGCCCGGTGAAGAAATCTTCGGCGCCGTGGCCGGGAGCGGTATGAACGATTCCGCTGCCCTGCTCCAGAGTCACGTGCTCGCCGAAAACGGCTGGAATGACTCGATCCAGGAACGGATGCTTGAATTGCAGTTTCGCGAATGTCGAGCCGGGGAAAGGGCCGGCAATCGAGCCGAATCGCAGGCCAGTTGCGGCCGCGACAGTTTCCTTCAGCCCTTCTGCGAAGAGATAGGCGTCGCCTCTGTCATCTTCGGCCAAAGTATAGGCAAGATTTGGGTTGAACGCGAGGCCCATGCTCGCCGGCAGCGTCCAGGGTGTCGTCGTCCACACAATCGCGTAGAAACCGCCTCTAGGCTGAGCAGCAAAAGGTGGAGGCCCCATGACGGGGTAGCGCACCCAGATCGAGGGGCTCGTATGATCGTCATATTCGACTTCGGCTTCGGCGAGAGCGGTGCGGTCGTAGATGCACCAGTACACCGGCTTGAGCCCGCGATATACGTAGCCCTTCTCGAGGAACGTGAGAAAAGCCGAGGCGGTGCAAGCCTCATACGAGGGGTCCATCGTGAGGTAAGGCTTCTCCCACTGGCCCAGGATTCCAAGGCGCTTGAATTCGCGGCGGTGCGCATCGATATAGCCGGCGGCGAATTCCCGGCACCGGCGCCGGAATTCCGCGGTCGAAACTTTTCCTTTGCCGCCAAGTTCCTTCTCGACTTTTGTCTCGATTGGCAGGCCGTGGCAATCCCACCCGGGAATGTACGGGACGCGGAACCCGGCCATGCTTTTCGTCTTCACGACCATGTCTTTCAGAATCTTGTTCAGGCCGGTCCCCAGGTGGATTTCGCCGGTCGGATAGGGCGGGCCATCGTGAAAGACGAAAAGCGGCGCGCTGGCCCGCGCTTCCAAGACGCGCTCGTACAGCCGCATCTCCTCCCAAGCAGCCAATTGCTCCGGCTCGCGCTCGGGCAATTTGGCCTTCATGGGGAAGTCGGTGCGGGGCAGGTTGAGCGTGCTCTTGAGGTCGATGGTTTTTTCCATCTTGCCGGACGAAAATGCCCTTTCCGCTGTTGCCAACGAGTGAAACGTGAAATCTCACGCGCTCGTGGTATGTTACAATGAATCCTGAAGCATGTCAGCCGCGCCCGGCCGAGACATCCTTTTCCGGGATTCAGCGTCTAACTTTTATGTGGCAGTGTGGGAGAATTTGGGGCAGCCGAAATGGCAGAATTGAACACGATACTTGACCGAGCAGGGCGCGCGGAGGACGAGCAGAGCCTCCGAGTCGGGCGCCTGCCCTCTCCGGTTCACGCCTCGCACTTGAAGATCTTCCTTTCCAACGTGCGGGATTTTTTGGCCGAGCGGCCGGCGAAGCTGCGCGCTGGACAGGCAACGGCATTCGACGTGCCGAAATTCGGCGCCGGCCTGGGCGAAAATCTGAAGGAGTGGTTCCGCTCCGGTCCACGCGGCAGGGTGCGCTCGGATCTGCTGGTCAATTGGAATGCGGGGTTCGGCAACCTCTGGCAAAACCTGCGCGACGCGATTTTCCCGCCCAAGCTTCCGCCACTTAAAGTTTCGAGCCCACCGGTAGCGGTGCCTGAAATCTGGTCGAAGAACACGCAATTCACGCGCGTGCAAGCGCTTTCCATCGCTTTCCACGTGGTGGTGCTGGTGCTGATTATCGTGCCGCTGCTTCCGGAGCTGATGTCGCCCCCGACCACACAAGCCAAAACCTACGTCACCGATATCAACATCTCGCCGTACCTGCCGAAGCTTCCCGCGGCTGCAAAAAAGGCCGGTGGAGGCGGCGGAGGCGGAGAACACAATCCCGTTCCGGCGAGCCGTGGCGCGGCGCCGAAATTCAATTGGACGCAGTTGACTCCTCCGGCCGTGAAGCCCCCGGCGAACCCGAAACTCGCGGCCACACCGACACTCATCGGACCGCCGGAATTGCACGTTGCCACCCCGAACGCGCCCAACTGGGGCGATCCGCTCGCAAAACTCACGACGGATTCGAGCGGTCCCGGCAGCGGCGGCGGAATCGGTTCGGGAAGCGGCGGTGGAGTGGGCAGCGGTGATGGCCGCGGCCTTGGACCCGGACACGAATGGGGCACCGGCGGCGGATATCCGAGCGCAGGCACGGGCGGTTACGGCACACCCGGATGTCTCTATTGTCCGAAGCCGGAATTTTCCGAAGAGGCCATGAAAGCCAAGTACCAGGGCACAGTGGTCTTGATGGCGGTGATTACAGCAGACGGCCGCGCCATCAACATCACAGTTGCAAAAGGCCTCGGCCTTGGGCTCGATGAGAAGGCCGTCGAAGCGGTTCGCACCTGGCGCTTCACTCCGGCCCGCGGACCCGATGGCAGAGCTGCATCCGTGTCTGTCCCCATTGAAGTCGTTTTCCGCCTGTACTAGCCCCGACTTTTTTCCGGCCCTGCCTCGACCGTTACTCTCAAGACCACGCCATATCTGGCGGCAACTCCTTCTGCTACGATGAGCAGCATGAAACAAGCTGCTTCGATTGGATTGGCTGTGCTTCTCGCCGGTGTCGCAAGCCTCTCGCGCGCCGGCGCCCAGACCGGGTCGATCACGTTCGTCGCGCGCGCGCGGCCCTCCGGCGGACTGGAAGAGCCTATCCGCGGATTTCCCTTTTATCTGTTAAAGAAGAGCTACGAACAGATCCAGAAAGATGTGGACGCAGCCTACCCGAAGCCGGATCTGGATGCGTTCATTGCAAAGCTCGAAGTGTCCGACCCGCTGAAGGCGTGGATGAAGCACAACCACTCCGTTTCACTCACCGGCGAGGATTTCATCCACAAGCTTCACGTTGCCGACGTCATGGATACGCCCGAGTTCTACCAGGCCTACATGACGAGAAATGCGGGCGACAAATCGGCCGATTTTCCAGTCGCGAAGTACAAAGCGTCGGATCAAAAGAAGAACCCGGCGAAATACGAAAAAGAGCGGCTCGAGTATCGCGAAGCCGTCCGAAAATACCTCGCGCAGAATCCGCAAAGCATGGACGGCATTGACCTGGAGCTAATCGATATCGACCCGAGCCACAAGTGGGCCGAGATCGAAGGCCGGCGCGCGCCCGAAATTCATCGCCAGGCGCTCGAGTTGGCCGAGAGCAAATACCTGGTGGCGCACACGGAAACGGATGTTCAGGGAATGGGATCGCTGCAAGGAATCACCCCGGGCACCTACTGGCTGAGCACGCTGGATGTGCCCGCGGCAGTGGGGGACGCGCGGCCGCGATGGGACATCGCCGTGATTGTCGAGGCCGGGCGGGTAACAAATGTAATGCTGTCGAATTCCAACGCGATCCAGCCGCCGGCCGTGCACCAATAACATCCGCCTCGAGCGAGAATGCGAGTGCCTGACCTGCCTGATTTGGCATCCTTCATCAGCGGCCTTGCCGACGCGAATTCCGCGCGGCGCGAAGCAGCGGCTGCGGAGATTTTCCGGCTGGGCCAGGATTTGGTGCGAGATACGGCAGAGAAATGGCTCGCCGACAGCCAATTGGCGGCGATGTTGGAGGCCGGCAAATCGGGCTTTCCGGAAACTACGGTAGGAGTGGCGGTGCAGCCGGAAATGTTTGATCGCATCCGGCTGGCACACGGATCTCCGCAGCTGGCCGATGTCCCGCCGGATCAAGATGCGAAAGAATTCGAGCTGCACTTGAGCGGCGATGTTCGCCTGGATGTCCTCACGACAAAGCAGCCCGGCGGCGGAGGCGCGATTGCGCGGTATTTGCAGCGATTCGGAGAGGGAATTCAGCAGATCGAATTGCTGGCGCGAAACGTGGACGAAGCCACAAGAATCCTCCGCGAGAAATTTTCCCTCGAACCGGTCTATCCTCAGACGCGCGCCGGAGCCGATGGAACGCGTGTGAATTTCTTCCTCGTGCCCGCTTCGCAAGGAAAGAAGGTCTTGGTTGAGTTGGTGGAAGCGGCCTCTCCCCAAAAAACTTGAGACGGATTCACAGCTTCCTCATCTGATGTCATCAGTTGCGGTAATTTTGCCGGCCAAGTAAAGTGGCCTGGGTCCAGTGCGGATTCGAGCTCGAGGAGCGCCAGATGCCCTACGTGAATGAAATTGAGGAAACCCAGGCGGACGCGCGCCTGCGTGAAATCTACCGGGGAATCGAGCAAGGTTTCGGGTTTATTCCGAATTTTTTCAAGGCGCTCGGCCCCACGCCCGGCGTAATCGAGGCGCAGTTGCGGCTGAGCGCTGCGGTGATGGAAGATGGCGCGCTCACGAAAATTCAAAAGGAACAGATCGGCGTGGTAGTGAGCGGGATTACGGCCTCTACCTACTGCATGTTCATCCACATGGAATTGCTGCAACGCTTCGGCGTCGAAAAATCTTTGGCCCGCAAGCTGACGAACGATTACGAAAATGCCGCGGTGGACGCAAAGCTGAAAGCGCTGTTTCGCTTTGCCGATAAGCTCACGCGCAAGCCATACGACATCGAGGATGCAGACGTCGAGGCCGTCAAGCAGGCGGGGTGGGACGACGCGGCGCTGCGTGAAACGGTTCTGACGGTGGCCTATTTCAATTATGTCAACCGGGTGTCGCTGGGATTGGGTCTCGTCAACGATTACTGAAGTCTATCCGCGAAAAGCGCGAGCGCCGAAATCACTCTCCGCTTTGCTCGATCAATTTCGCCACAAGAGCGGTCCAACCCGTCTGGTGGCTCGCACCAAGTCCGGCGCCCGTGTCTCCGTGAAAATACTCGTGAAATGGGATCAAGTCGCGCCAGTAAGGGTCCTTCTGGAACAAATCGCGATTTCCAAACACGGCGCGGCCTCCTCGGTAGCGAAGGAAAATGCGTGACAGACGCTGCGACAATTCTTTGGCCGCGTCCCAAAGCGATTTTTGCACGCCCGAACCCGTCGGACATTCCACTTTGAATTCATCCCCGTAGTAATGGTGGACCCGCTGAATCGACTCGATCAGCAGAAAATTCATCGGAAACCAGATCGGCCCTCGCCAGTTGGAATTGCCGCCGAATAGGCTGGTGGTGGATTCCCCAGGCTCGTAGTCGACTGACCGCTCGTTGCCGTCCACTTGCAGCGCAAAGGGGTGATGCTGATGAACCCTGGACACGCTTCGGATGCCGTGGGAGGAGAAAAACTCGCTCTCATCGAAAAGGTAGCGATAGATCCTCTCGAGCTTCTGGCGGTTCGCAATCGTGAGGAGCAAACGAGGGCCGCGCGCTGTTTTGCGGCTCATGTCCACGTGTTCGTTCACGTCGGGATGGTGATTGAGGAACCACTGCATGCGGCGCCGAAACCCCCGCAGGCGCTCGAGGTCGTCGGGCTCGAACACTTCGACCGCAAACAGCGGCACCAGCCCCACCATCGAGCGGATTTTCATGGGGACGGTGCGATTGTCGGCCAAATGGAGGACATCGTGATAGAAACCTTCGCTCTCATCCCAGAGGCCGACGCCTTCGCCGCCTATGTCGTTCATCGCCTGCGCGATGAAAACGAAGTGTTCGAAAAATTTGCTGGCCACGTCTTCGTAGGCAGGATCGGAATGCGCGAGCTCCATAGCGATGGAAAGCATGTCGAGGCAGAACATGGCCATCCAGCTCGTGCCGTCGGATTGCTCGATGTAGTTCCCCGGCGCGAGCGGACTGGAGCGGTCGAATACGCCGATATTATCGAGGCCGAGGAAGCCGCCTTCGAACACGTTCCGGCCCGTCGGATCCTTGCGATTCACCCACCAGGTGAAATTCAGCAGCAACTTTTGAAACACCCGCTCGAGAAACTGCGTGTCTTTCTTGCCCTGAATCCGGGCTGCAATTTTGTAAACGCGCCACACAGCCCAAGCGTGCACCGGCGGATTAACGTCGGAAAAATTCCACTCGTAGGCGGGCAATTGCCCGTTCGGGTGCATGTACCACTCACGGAGAAACAGAATGAGCTGCTCCTTCGCGTAATCGGGATCGATCAGCGCCATGGCCACGCAATGAAACGCGAGATCCCACGCCGCGTACCACGGATATTCCCACTTGTCCGGCATCGAAATGACGTCGGAATTATGCAGATGATGCCAGCCGTGGTTCCGGCCGGAGTCGCGCCGAGGGTCCGGCTTCGGCTGCGTCGGGTCGCCGCGCAGCCAGCGGCCGACGTCGTAGTGATAACTCTGCTTGCACCACAGAAGGCCCGCGAAGGCCTGCCGTTGGACGAGCCGCGCGTCCTCGCTCATGCCGGGACGCCCTCGCAGCGCGTAAAATTCGTCGGCTTCTTTTTTGCGCTGGTCGAAGATCGCGTCGAAGTCCCGCCCGAAAAGCTGCGCTCCCTGCGGCGCGCCGGGCTTGGGCGGATAGTCCATCAGGCGCCCGCTGATTTGCCAGCACTCGCCGGGAGCAATCTGCGCAGAAAAATGCGCGGCCGCTTTCGTTCCCTTCTTGGCAGGATTCACGGCCTCTTTTTCGCCGTTCACCACGTAGCGATGGAAGGCGTCTTTCACGTAAGGCGTGCGGCTCTTCTCATTGAACAAGCGCTCCATATTCGTGTCGTTTTCAGTGAAAAGGAGCTCCGGGGCGCCTTCAAACGCGAGCCAGCGCTTCCCATAGTGATATTCATTGATCTCGAGCAGAACGGATTTCGCGGGCGCCTTCGCCGGAGCTACCGACGGCGGGTCGTATCCCTCGCCCCAGCCCCAGCGATTGCGAAACCAGAGCGTAGGCAGCAGATGCAGCGGCGCAGGCTCGGGCCCGCGATTCCATGCGGTGATGCGGATGAGAATGTCTTCGACAGCCGCCTTCGCGTATTCCACGAACACGTCGAAATAGCGGTTCTCGTTGAAGACGCCGGTATCGAGCAGCTCGAACTCGGGATCCATCCGCGTCCGGCGGGCGTTTTCCTCGACAAGCTGGCCATAGGGAAACGCGGCTTGCGGATACTTGTAGAGATATTTCAAATAGGCGCTCGAAGGCAGCGCATCGAGGTAAAAATAATATTCCTTCACGTCCTCGCCGTGGTTGCCTTCGAAATTGTTGAGGCCGAACAGCCGCTCTTTCAGGATGGAATCTTTCTCGTTCCACAAGGCGAGCGCAAAGCAGATGTGCTGGTGGCGGTCGCAAAGGCCGGCGATGCCGTCCTCTCCCCAGCGGTAGGTGCGCGAGCGCGCATGATCATGGGGGAAGTAATTCCAGGCGTCGCCGCCGGTGCTGTAGTCTTCTCGCACCGTTCCCCACTGGCGCTCGGAAACGTAAGGACCCCATCGCTTCCAGTGAACCACGCGGTCGGCGCTGGCGACAAGTCTCTGGTCTTCAATGGTCATTCGGAGAATCTCTTTCGCGCCGGAGGTCTATGGCCGCGATGCCTAGTGTCAGAAAGCGAGAAAAACTCTAACCGCTCTGGCGTCCAATTGGCAAGCGGGACCGCTCCGCGTGTGCGGTATCGCCAGCGTTGCTGAGTGGCGCACCGAGGGATGGATTCTGTATTCTCACCCGGTTCAAGTTATGGCAGCGAACTCCTTCGAAAGCGCATCGAGCAGCGCCGGCGTGCCGCGGCCGGCCGCTCCGGACTTCCGCACATCCTGGCGAATTGCCTCCTTGTTGATTGCACTCGCGGCGACCGCTGTCGTAGCGCCGTTTGACTTTCTCGGGAATGCTTCGGGCCACGACTTCACATTCCATGTCGCTTCCTGGCTCGACGTGGCTCACCAGTGGCGTGAGGGGATTGCGTATCCGCGCTGGGCCGAATGGACGAATTGGGGATTCGGCGAGCCGCGCTTCATTTTTTATCCGCCGGCATCGTGGCTCGCCGGCGCAGCGCTCGTGTCGATTCTTCCCGCCGGGATGGCGCCGGGCGCACTCGTGTGGCTCACGCTCATTCTTGCGGGAGCGTCGATGTGGAAACTCGCGCGCGAATGGCTGCCCGGCACGCACGCCGCCGCGGCCGCAGCATTTTTCGTTGTGAACCCCTACCACCTCGTGATCGTCTATTACCGCAGCGATTTCGCAGAGCTCCTGGCGAGCGCACTTTTCCCTCTGCTGCTGTGGGCCTTTTTCAAAGCGGCACGCGACGGTTGGCGGGGAGTGCCTATCCTCGCCGCGATTTTCGCAGCCATCTGGCTTTCCAACGCGCCGGCCGGCGTGATGGCCGCCTATTCGCTTCCACTGCTGGCCGGAGTCGCCTGCGTTTTGCGCCGCAATCTTGAGCCCGCGCTGCACGCCGCTGCGGCGATGGCATGCGGGTTGGGCCTTGCTGCGTTTTACATCCTTCCCGCTGCTTGGGAGCAGCGCTGGGTTCAGATCAAAGAAATCCTCGCGACAAATTTGCGCCCCGAACAAAATTTTCTCTTCACTCATGCCAGCGATCCCGAGTTTGTCCTTTTCAATTGGAAAGTATCGAGTGTGGCGGTGGGAATGATCCTCGTCACATGTGTTGCAGCCGTCTTCGTTGCGCGGCGTCGCAGGGAGTTTCCTGAATTGTGGTGGATGATGGCGGCGGTGGGAGCCGCTTGCATATTTTTCATGTCGAGGCTGAGCATTCCCCTCTGGCGCTATCTCCCCGAACTTCGTTTCCTACAGTTCCCGTGGCGTTGGCTGGTTCCATTCGGGATGGTGTTCGCTACTTTCGTCGCGACTGCGGTTGCGAACATGCGGCGAGCCCGGCTTTGGTGGACCGTTCTAGCCGTCGCGATTGCAGGCACGGGCGCCGCCATCGTCCACGATGCCTGGTGGGACACGGAGGACGTCCCCAACCTTACTGAGGCCATCGCCAGCGGTCATGGCTATGAAGGAACGGATGAATACGCTCCTCTCGGCTGCAATCATTATCTGCTGCCCCAGGGCGGGCCGCCTTCGGGCGATCAGCCCGGCCCTCCCAATCCGGCGCTCGCGCAGCTCGATCCTGTGTCCGGGAAAATCGTCCCCGCCAGCGACATAGCGCTCCATGTGCAGCATTGGAATGCTGAACGCAAGGAATTCACGATTGAGAGCGCCGGTGTCGCCAAGCTCGCCATACGGCTAATCGACTATCCCGCCTGGCAAGTCCGCGTGGATGGCCGTGAGTCCGCAACCGAGAAGCTACCCAAGACCGCGCAGATGATTCTTCGGGTGGCGGCCGGGAGTCACCGCGTTGCAATCACGTTCCGGCGTACGTGGGACCGAAAAGCCGGGGCGCTGGTGAGTGCGGTTTCCTTGCTCGTGCTGCTGGCATCCTCCTGGCTCACCCGCAGGAAACGTGATTCTCCATAACTTTCTGCCTCCCGCCACGTTCTCACTTAGCGATCGCCTCGCGCCGCCCCTTGCCGAGGGAGCTTGCTGTCTTGGGAGATTTAGGAGCGTCTAACACTGGATGCCGGAAAGCCGCGGGAATGCTGTGCATGACCCTAAACCTGCGGCGGATGCCGAAAGCTAAATCCTTGGAGTGGGGCTGAGCATCTCGTAAAATGAGATTAGTCCCCCAGGTGGAGCAACCCAGATTGAAACGCTTTGCCACAATCGAAGTGCAGCGCACGAAGTGGTCTGACGCAATGCGCCGGGAGATGGGTGTCCTTGCATTCGCTGCGGCCTCCTGCCTGGCTGCGCTTACAGCAGGCTGCGGGGCGAAGCAGGCCGCCGGCAACCTCGAACCCGCCGCCACGCCCGTGAAGACAATCGTGGTGCGCCCGGTCCCCATATCCGATTCGTCGGAATATCTCGCGACGCTCAAGTCCCGCCATTCCACCGCGCTCAATCCGCTGGTCGAGGGACAGGTGACGCAAATTTTCGTGAAATCCGGCGATCGCGTGGAAAAGAGCACGCGCTTGATGGAGATCGACCCTCTCAAGCAACAAGCCACTGTGGAGAGCCAGGAGGCCGCGCGCGCCGCGCAAGAAGCGAACGTGCGCTTTGCACGCGTCCAGTGGGAGCGAGCGCAGAAATTGTATGCGGCGGGCGTGACCAGCAAGCAGGACTTCGATCAGGCAAAAACCAATCTCGACAGCGCCGAGCAGCAGCTCAAAGCGCTGGAGGAACAGGTTAAGCAGCAAAAGGTTGAGCTGCATTATTACAGCGTGGTCGCGCCGACCACTGGAATCGTGGGCGATATTCCGGTGCGCGTAGGCGACCGCGTGACCTTCACCACGCTTCTGACCACTGTGGACGAGCCCGGCAGCCTCCAGCTTTACGTCAATGTTCCCGTCGAACATTCCAAAGAATTGAGAAAAGGCCAGACCGTCCAATTGCTTGATCCGGGCGGCAAAGTTCTCGCTGAGAGCCAGATTGATTTCATCTCCGCGGAAGTGGACAACACGACGCAGTCGATCCTTGTAAAAGCCGACATTCAAAACAGCTCGGGCGCGCTGCGCACGTCGCAATTCGCGCGCGCCCGCATCATTTGGGGCGTACATGAAGGACCCATGCTGCCCGTGCTGGCGGTGTCGCGCGTTAGCGGACAGTTTTTCGTGTTCGTCGTCGAGGGCAGCGGAAAATCTCAGGTCGCCCATCAGCGAATGCTTCGTCTCGGCGAGGTGGCGGACAATCAGTATCCGGTCCTCGAGGGCCTCAAAGCGGGCGACCATGTGGTCGTCGAAGGCGCGCAAAGCCTCACGGAGGGAACGCTCGTGACCGAGACCGTTCAGGACGCAGCGGCGAAACCTTCTCGCTGATTTCTTTGCGGATTTTCATCGTCTGGGAAAAACTTTCGGAAGGCTGGCTCGGGAATGTTTGTTGATTTCTTCATCCGCCGTCCCATCTTCGCCACGGTCTGCGCCCTGCTGATCATTCTGGCGGGAGCAGTGGCGATCCCCACGCTGCCCGTGGCGCAATTCCCCGACCTCGCGCCGCCGCAGGTCGGCGTCTCTGCCTTCTATAACGGCGCGAACGCGCAGGCCGTCGAAACGTCGGTGACCACGCCTCTCGAGCAACAGATCAATGGCGTGCAGGGCATGAAGTACATGACCTCGACCAGCGGCAACGACGGCTCGAGCAATATCAACGTGACCTTCGACATCAACCGCAACGTCGACCTCGTTGCCGTCGACGTCCAGAACCGCGTGAACGCCGCTTTCGGCCGCCTCCCGAACGAAGTGAAGACCACCGGAGTCCTCATCACGAAGTCCGCCACAGGGTTTGTCTTCGGCGCCGGCGTGTATTCGGAAAAAGGTGAGTACGACAGCCTTTTCCTGAGCAATTACATGGACCTGTACGTTCGCGATGCGCTCAAGCGCGTGCCGGGTGTGGCCGACGTCATCATGTTCGGCGAGCGAAAATATTCCATGCGGCTCTGGATGGATCCAGTCCGCATGGCGGCTCGCGGTCTCACCGCCAGCGATGTCCTTGGCGCGCTGCAAGAGCAGAATGTCCAAGTGGCCGCAGGACAAGTGGGCCAGCCGCCTTCGCAGAACGGCCAGATGTATCAAATCAGCGTGCGCGCCATCGGCCGGCTGGTGGAGCCCTCGGAATTCGAAAACATCATTTTGAAATCCGGCGCCGACGGCACTCTGGTGCGAGTGAGAGACGTTGGCCGCGCCGAACTCGGCGCCGAAGATTACAGCTCGAATCTGCGCTTCAATGGCCATGACGCATTCGGCTTTGGCGTCACTCAGTTGCCGGGAGCCAATGCGCTCGCCGTGGATGCAGCCGCGAAGACGGAACTCTTGCGGCTCTCCAAGCGTTTTCCTCCCGGGCTCAAATATGCCGTAGCGTTCGACACCACGACCGTGGTCGGCGAATCGATCAAGGACGTTCTTTACACTTTGATTGAAGCCATCCTGCTCGTGATTCTCGTGATTTTCATTTTTCTTCAGGATTGGCGCAGCACGTTCATTCCCGCCATCACCATTCCCGTTTCGCTCATCGGAACCTTCGCTTTCGTCAAGCTTCTCGGGTTTTCCATCAACACGCTCACGCTCTTCGGGCTGACGCTGGCCACGGGCCTGGTGGTGGACGATGCGATTGTCGTGATCGAAAACGTGCAGCGGCACCTTGTCGAGGGAATCTCCGAGCCCCACAATGCCGCTTCGGTGGCGATGAAGGAAGTCACCGGGGCGGTGATTGCCACGTCGCTTGTGCTCGTTGCCGTGTTCGTTCCCGTCGCGCTTTTCCCCGGGACGACCGGGATCTTGTTCCGCCAGTTCGCGCTCACGATTGCGTTTTCAGTTTCCATCTCCGCCTTCAACGCGCTCACGCTCACCCCCGCGCTCTCGGCCCTTTTCCTCGGCCACGCGCGCAAGCTCGAAAACCGCCTGTTTCGCCGCTTCAATGATGGGCTGAGGGCCTTCGGGCGCTCCTATCAAGCTTCCCTTCGCCGCTTCCTTCGCCGCGAGGCGTTTGCTCTCGCGTTGTTTGCCGCCGGCCTCGGCCTCACATTTTGGGTCTATCAGCATGTTCCGAAAGGCTTCATCCCGCAGGAAGATGCCGGGTACTTCATCGTTGCGGTGCAGTCTCCGGAAGGCGCTTCGATCGAGTACACAACCAACGTTTGCGGGCAGGTGGAAGCGATCCTCAGCAAACTTCCTGAAGTCGAAGGAGCTTTCTCCGTGGCCGGCTTCAGCTTCGCGGGAAGCGCGCCCAATCGCGCGCTCGTCTTCGTCCCGCTCAAAGACTTCGCGGAACGCAAAGGGGAGGCACATTCCACCGACGCGATTCTCGACCGCATTCGCGCCTCGCTTTCCGCCATCTCCGGCGCGGTCGTGGTTCCCTTCCCGCCGCCGGCCGTCAATGGCCTGGGAAATTTCGGCGGATTTCAATTCGTGCTCGAAGATCTTACGGGCGCGTCTTTGCAGTCGCTCGCGGACACCACCAACAAAATCGTCGACCAGGGCAACAAGCAGCCGGACCTGAGCGGCCTGTTCACCAGCTTCAGCGCCAACGATCCGCAGTTTCTCGTCACCTTCGACCGCGAGAAAGCCAAAGGGCTGAATGTGCCGCTCAACCAGATCACCGATGCGCTTCAGGTTTACATGGGCTCGGTGTATGTGAACGACTTCGACTTCAATAACCGCGCCTACCGCGTGTACGTCCAGGCCGACCGCCAGTTCCGCGCGCAGCCGCGCGATATCCGCCAGTATTACGTCCGGTCGAATCAGGGAATGATGATTCCGCTCGAGACGCTCGTGAAAGTGCAGCAGACCGCCTCGCCGCAGGTGATCAGCCACTACAATCTCTTCCGCTCCGCTGAAATCGATGGCTCGGCCGCCGAAGGCCACAGCTCGGGCGAGGGCATTCTGGCGATGGATGCCCTTGCGAAAAAAGTCCTGCCCGCTGGTTTTGCCTATGAGTGGACCGGGCTCTCGCTCGAAGAAATTCAATCGGGCAGCCAGGCCGCCATGCTCTTCGGATTGGGATTGCTGGTGGTCTACCTTACGCTTGCGGCGCAATACGAGAGTTTTTCTCTGCCTTTCATCATCTTGCTGGCGGTGCCGATGGCTCTGCTCGGCGCCATCGGCGCGCAGGCGCTCCGCGGGCAGGAAAACGATGTCTACTGCCAGATCGGACTAGTGATGCTGATTGGCCTTTCGAGCAAAAACGCGATCTTGATCGTGGAGTTTGCGGAGCAGTTGCGCGAGAAAGGATTTTCGATTCTCGATGCCGCGGTCGAAGCCGCCCTCATCCGCCTGCGGCCCATCCTGATGACCTCGCTTGCCTTCATCCTGGGAGTGCTTCCGCTCGTGCTGGCTCAGGGGGCCGGAAAAATCAGCCGCCGCTCGGTCGGCACCACCGTCTTCGGCGGCATGATCGCCTCGACTTTCCTCAATCTCATCTTCATTCCCGTGCTCTACGTGCTGATCAAGACGCTCCAATCCCGTTGGAAAAAAGAAGGGGAATCGCCCGCTCCTGTCTCTGCCGCCTAAGATCCTCTGTAATACTCAAAAGGGGCCCAATAAAAAGGCTTGCGATAGATAGTTCCGGAATGAAGCAGCGCGAGCTTTGCCTCTCTCAACGAAGCGTCCGCAGTCTCTCCCTTGCTGATCCCGGCGTAAAGCTGATCCATCAATTGCGGCGTGGACGAATCATTCACTTCCCACAATGCAGCCACCACGCCATGGGCACCGGCGCGCAAAAATGCCCAGGTGAGCCCGACAAGTCCTTCGCCGGAAAACGTGCGCTCGCCGGCGCCGTGACACGCCGAAATCGTCACCAGGTCCGCATGGAGCGGCTCCTTCAGAATGTCCCGCGCATAGAGCTTGTAGGAATCCCCTTGCTTGGTGAGGATCACCGCCGAATCCAGCGGGCTCGCCAGGCTGGCTGTTCCATGCGCGACAAAATGAACGAAAGAATATTGCCCCGGCTCGCTCGCCAGATAGGCGCCGGGGGTCGCCGCGCTTCCCGCCAGCACCTTTTGGTCAGCTGCCCCGAAATATTTCTCCACAAGTGACATTTCCGCGCCCGCTTGAGGCAGTTTTGGAAACTCTGCGTTCGGCGATACCGGGTCGCCGACCAGGAGAAGTTTCTTTGCGGGGGCTCCGGCGTGATGCAGCGAAGCCGAAAGAAGCACAAGTGAGTTCGCATTGGTGATTTGCGCGTCCTCAATCCAATAGTGCGGGCTCGCCGCGGGAACCACGAGCGTCTCAAAATTCAGCCCGTACAATCCGCCGTCCGGCAGAATCACGACGCGCGGCCTGCCGGAAATCACCTCTTTGGCTGGCGCAACCAGAATTTCGTACAGCTTCTTCCCCGCCGTGTTTTCCGATTCCAACGCATCGCGCGGCCCCATCAACGCGTGCCGGTGCGCTGAAACAAGCGAATTGATTTCTGCACCGGGAGGCAGCGGGAATAAAGCGACCGTGCGCGGAGTAACGGCCCAGAGATAAGACCGCTTCTCGCCGAGCCAATAGAAAAGGACCGATGCATCCAGACGCTCGGCGATCTGCCGGGGCTCGAAACCCTTTAGCGGAAACGAAAGATTCTGTGTCCCCGAAGCGAGTCCTTCGGCGAGCGTCCGCGCGCGGCTCAGCTCCGCGACCTGAAGCGCCTCTTCCGTGCGGCGCCGCGAAACGAGGAAATCGATGTAGTCGTCGTAAAACGAAATCGCGCTCGAGAGGAACGGCAGCCGCAGCTCCTCACGGGTCACTGACGACCGCGCCTTCTCAATCGTGGCCATCGATTCGTGGTAACGCCGGTCCGCCTCCTCCGGCTTGCCTTGCAACGCGAAAACGCGGGCCAGGCGCGATTGCGCTTCCCAACGGATCGGTGTGCGCGCCTCCGGATCGCGCAACAATGTCTCGAAAATTTTCTGAGCGCTCGCGTAATCCCCTTCGCCCAGGCGGATACGGCCTTCGATCAAATCGGTGCCGTTGCTCAGCGAGCGGTCCTGGCCCTCCCGAAGCAATTGCCTCGCCCGCTCGTTGTACTGCTCCGCGGAATCCAGCCGCTCTCTTTGTAATTCCGTGAGAGCTAAGTTCACGCAGCTTTGCGCGGTGGCAGCCTGGTCGCCGATTTTTTCGGCCAGCGCGAGCGCGCTCTGATACGTGCTCACTGCCAGATCGTAATTCTCCTGCACGCGGTAAACGTCGGCGATGCTGTTCAGCCAATAGATACGGTCGCCGGTTTGTCCCTCCCGAGTGGCAATCCGCTCCGCCTCCGTCCGCAGTTCGAGCGCCGTCTCGTAATCCCCCAGTTCGATGTAACTCCAGCCCATGTTTCCGAGAATCTTCGAAACTGAAGACTGCGCACCCAGCGACCGCGAAAGGTCCAGAGCCTGGCGGTCCCAATCGATCGATTCGTCGTATCGTTCCTGCCGAGTGGCAATCAGGCCCAGGCTGCCGAGCGCCGCCGCTTCAAGAAACGCGTCTTTTTGTTCGCGGGCGGATTGCAAGGACTGGCGGTAACTCAGTTCGGCCTGGCCGATGTCTCCGCGCAAGAAAGCGAGTGTGCCCTTCCGCAGAGCCGCTTCTCCCAATAATTCCGGATGTTTTTTCTTTGCGAGTACTTCCGCGTCCTGCAAATCGCGTTCGGCCGGTTCGAATTGGAGCAGGAAGCCGTTGGCAGTGCCTCGCGTCAGCTTGCGCCACACCGCCGCATCGGAGTCGGCGAGGCTCGCGGGCAATTCCGGCTCCAGCAGCGCGAGCGATTCCCTATTGAGCCGCTGCCGGACAAAAATCTCCGCGCGAAGGAGGGTAAATCTCCAATGCCATTCTGAATCTGTCGAGGGATAGCGGCGCAGCGCGGCTTCGGTTTCTTCCGACGCCGATTTCAGGTCGCCGCGCCTTAATTTGAGCCAGGAATCTTCGTACGTGCGCTCAGGAGAAAAAAATAAATTCTGTTTGCATCCCTCGAGCGCGACTGCAAATGTAAGGAGAAGCAGTCCGGTTACGGCCAGGGCACGCCATTGGTCATGGCGGTCACGACGCTGCCCGATCCGCTCGTGGGCGAGCCCATCTCCACGCGCAACATGGTCAGCGTTTTCTTGCTGTGCTGCACTGCGAGTTCTCCGATGTACACTTTCCCGAATTTCGGCACCACGTAGGCGTGCCCCACCTGTTTGATTCCCGGGCAGGCCGTCATCGCCTTCACGATCGAACAAAGGAAAACTCCGCAACCCTCCGGCGCCTTCTGCGGGACTCCGGTTTGGAATGGGTCCGCCGTCATTTTGCGGAATTCGGGGTTGGTTGCAAACTCATTTTTGAGGGCCTGGAAGGTGTCGAGTTTCTGAAACAATTCGTGATGAAACTCCACTTCCACTTTGCATCCGGCAATCCGCAGATTCTCGAATCTGCTTCCGATCACGATGATGCGCGACTCTTCGTCGGGCTCCCTATGATGCCCGGCGACGCGCGCCACCACGCGGTCCGCTGTCACCACATCGAGAATGTTCATTCCTTCCACCGTCGATGTCGCGAGCGTCGTATGGCTTTTGTTCGCCTCATCCCAGCTTCCGGAAACATGCGTGTAGCCCGCCTTGAACGTGACGAGCTCCCCGAAGCGGAAATTTTCCACGCGCGCGCTTCCGTGCCCTCCGATCGTTGGCAGTGCAGAAGCCGCTTGCACTTCGAGGAGATTCTTGACAGGCCGCAGAAATTCGCCGCTCAGCGCATGTGCGCACGCGTTGTAGAGATAAATCCGAGGGGCCGGGTCCATGGGCATCGCCTCCTGCTCAAGGATGGATTTACTGGAAGGATTCTAGCCTAAAGGGGTATCGAGCTACCTCTGTTTTGTTCGCGGCGGCCGCCTCGGAGGATGCCACCCCGCGGACCACCAGCACGTGGTTTCCCTGTCCGAGGCGGCGTGCGGGAATCAGCAGCTGGACCGTTTCCTTTGCCTGCTCCGCAGTGACAGGAATGGAAAGCTCCGTCGCGCCGGATTCATTTTCGAATTCACAAACATAGGAATCGAAATGCCCTTGGGGAGGAATGTCAAGGAAGATCCCGAAGGGCTGGTTCGGTGCAACGGAGATATTCAGGGCTCCGTCGCCCCGCGAATTGCTCGTGAGCAAGGAAAAATTCCGCAGCGCCTGGGGCGTGGTTGCCGCCGAGCCGGCCGACTTGAGCTGCGGTATCACTACCGCATTCTGATATCCGATGATCAACAATAGCAGCGCGAAGACGGGCACTGCAAACGCCGGCCTCAGCCACCCGCTCCACCATTCCTTCGCTTCCGCCTGGACAGTTCCTGCTCCCGCAACGCCTGCAAGCTCTTTGCGCGCATTTTCAATGAACACTGCCCCCATCCGGATATCTTCGGCACATTCCAAACAACTGAAAATGTGCTCCTCGAATTCTTCCCGGGGCTCGCCGAGGAGTTCACCGAGCAGGTATCTCTCGGCCGCTTTGGTGCGCAGGGCTTCAGAATGATCCATATGTTGCGTCCTCTCAGTAGTGAGGGTCCGGCCGAAAACGTTTCACTAAATCTTCTACTGAATCCCCCCCGCCGCCCCCTGCTTCTGATAGAAAACACGGAAGTTCTGCTTCGCTCGATGCAGCAGAACCCGCAAATAGTCCCGGTCCACGCTGAATTGGCGGCAGATCTCGTCCTTTTCCTTCTCCTCGAGGAAAAGCGCCCGCAGGAGCTGCTGGTCCTTCTTCGGCAGCCGGCTCAGGGTTTGGCGGACGTTTTTCCGCACCTGTTCGGCGTCGAGCATCCCGTCAAGGTCCATCGAGGTGTCCGCCGCATCGAGCGTGCCCTCTTCGCCTGCCACTGTCGGTCCGGAGGCGCGGTAAAACTCCTGTAACACATTGTTGCAAACGGAGTTAACGAACGACCCTAGCTTCTCAGGGCTGCGGATCCCGCCCTCGGCGCGCAGCGCCTTCAGCACCCGAACAAACGTCTCTTGCCTCAGGTCCTCGACGGCTGGCGAGGACCTCAGTCGCGACCGTAGTTTTATCAGCAGCAGCTTCGAAAAATACGCAACAAAATGCTGCTCGGTGCGTGAATCTCCCTCCCTGAGCTTTTGCAGGTAGGCGGCATCGAACGAGAAGAATTCCACGGGCCCCTCGACGAGTCCGCAGAGTATATATGCCTACTAGAACCTGCGCAATCGAAGCATCCCCCATCAGGTGAATTACTTAGCTCCCGGATTCGAATGGCTCGGCTAGCACTTCCAGTTTTCTGGAAAAATCACAAAAGTCGGCTTCCCAAAATGAAACGATTCGCCCACCGTCTGCACTACCTGATGGAATGCTCAACGTGCCGCTTCATTGAGCAGCGCTTGAGCTGCATTGGGGGGAACCACAAGTTCCCGCCCCCCAGGCGCATCCCGGTCCCCTCCGACTGGCAATCCGAACCGGGATGCGCCCCCTGTAATTCAGGAAGGGGCAACCGTGGCGGACCTGGAATTGAGGGGCCTCCTTCAGCGCGGTGCGGATTCGCAAGCGCCGGCCGAGGGGCAAGCGAAAGCAGCAGCGAACCTGCTGCACCTCGAGCGGCCGCTGCGGTTCGTCACTTTCAACGTCCGCGCCGTCGAGCTGATCGCCAAGCCGGGAAAATCGCGCCAGCTCCGCGCCTGCCTCCGGCTCGACGTGATGGGTTACCTCCAGCAGCGCCGCGGATTCCTCGGCTGCGTGCTGCTCACCTCGCATGGAGAACCTCGCCTGAACCGCATTCTCAGCTTCTGGAGCTGCGAGGAGCAGGCCCACGCTCATCCGTGGGAGAATTCGCCCGCGGTGCGGCGGCTGGTTTCTCCGCTCGCCGATGTCTGCAAAAAAGTGCAAACGTACGAAGCAGCGCTTCCAACTTCCGCAGGCGTCCTCCTGCACTCGCTCCGGGCCCGGGCTTCGTAAATCGAAACGCACCACATGACACTCCACCGTATCTTTTGTTCTCTCAGGAATTTAGGCCCGGGTGAAGGAGCCGGAGCGGGATGGCCTCAGATCCGAATCAATCGTGGGAAATAATTCGCGAGCAACAGCGCCTGGCTCAAAAATGGACTCGCTGCGATGCCGACCACTGCGGCCGCCCAGCCATCGGCTCGCTCGACAGCCGCAATCTCTGCCTTGACCACTTCATCTCGCATTGCTACCGCCGCCTCGATGAATGTAGCAGCCCGCCGCCCCCGCGCCACGAAAGCTTCTCCTCGGATCCCGTCGGCCAATTTCTCGAGGAATGTATCGAGCAGTCCGCCGCCCTGGTTCCGCCGCTCCGCGGCCTCGATAATCTCGACCGCGCCCGCCTATTCGACATCTTTCTCTGGGCCTCCGAGTTGAGAGCAAAACGCGAGCTGCTCAGCGCGCCGCGTGACTGACCTCCGTAGAGTTGAGCCGCAAGCCTGCCCTCCGAAGCCCCGATCCTCATCCTTCGGGGGCGTAGGCGGGCGAACACAGAGCGAAGAAAAAGCTGCGGAAACGGCATCAAACAAAGTTATGCTATTCACACGAAAAATAGCGCTTTTGAGCGATCGGGAATTCGCTGCTCAAGAGGCGTTTGGGGCCGAAAAAAATGCCGGATCATGCGTAGTGCTTCGCGGCCATGCATTATAGTGCATCTTTTTGGCTGTGACAGAGCAAGGACTTACGGCGGATTGAGAATTTCGGGTCGCGAGTATGCAGTATAATGCATGTGCCGTTCGAGCCCCAAAAACGGCCCACCTCTGCAAACGCAAAATGCGCACTTCGCTGTTCGGAGTCCTCCTTGGTGCCCAAGGGGGGTCGAGCTGGTCATTCGCCGGCTCTTCGCTTTCTCCCTGTAGGGGCACGGCATGCCGTGCCCGGCCTTTGGGCTTGCTTTTGCCTCCTGCTCCCTCCGGCGGACGCCGTCCCACTCGGGTCGGCGAGCGCGCAAATTCTCAGAGCCGGCGAGACGCCGGCGCTACAAAGGCCCAGACTCAACGCGAAGAGCGCTCCACCCAAAATTCAAACCCCGGGAAATCCAATTTCGAAGGCTGCGCCGCCAGCCCATCTTACTGAGCTCCACCTCCGGCCCCGCCCAACTTCGGCACGATGTCTATGATATCGTCAGGCGATATGGCGCGGGTCGTGTCTCCAGATTTGAAACTTATTATCCCTAGATTACTCGTATAACCATTAACGAGTTTTCCATTTCGAAGGAACGTTACGCGGATCTCCTTGCCTTGCTCGTCAGAATAGTGAGGAATAATTTTGTACAGGCCTGATCTCAAATAAACAGTAACGGTGTATCCGTCCTCTGTAACTACGGGGAGCTTTGTAGGTGTATTTAGCTCACCTGTCTCAATGTGTCGATCCTTAAATTGAACGAGGTCCTCCTTGAACTGCAGTGCTTTCCTTACATTCAGGACTCCCTCCGTAGTGACCTTACCCCTCAAATCCGATTTGAAGTCGGTTGAAGCCAAAATCCTATGCTTGATGTGCTGCGGCATCATTATTCCCTGCGAATACAGAATGCCAGCAGTCAGGGTGACCAGCGCAGTAGCCTGGGATGTACCATTAGCCAGTCTTTGTTCAGTCTGATTTACTAGAGACGGAATGTCCTCTCCTGGAGCCGCCAGATCGATTGAATCCCTCCCATAGTTAGAGAAGCCGCTTAGTTGCCCTACGGTATTGTGTGCGGCAACGCCGATCACATTTTCGTACGTGCGCGAGAGTCGTGCAGGAAATCCAGTATCTGCCTTGACATTGGGATCGCTAAGATCGGCTGGAGCTCCACTCGATGGGTTACCCGCTGCGGAGATGAATAAAACATTTGGTGCTGCCCCTATCGTCATCGCTATCGCCGAAGAGGATGTACCTGTCAAACTTAGATTAACTATGTTAGCGCCATGCCTCACCGCATAGACAAGAGCATTCTGGAGATTGTCCGGTTGTATTTCCGCTGTTTCATCCGCTGCTTTCAAAATCATCAGTTTGACCAATTTGTTCAGCTCATCTTTCCCAGCGTAAAGCCGTCCCGACACCAAACCGGCGATGTGAGTTCCATGGTGGTATTCGTCAGGGATGGCACAATCGTCTAGGGGCGGCGCAGTTGGTTTCAGGAAATTGCAGCCGTAGTAGTCGTTTCGGCAGCGAGTTGAAAGATCGCCTTCTTCAGTTGCTTCGCCAACGACATCGTTCTCCCAGAGGGGAAAGACCTTTTCCATGCCACCTGCAATCCCAGTGTCAACGATACCGATGACGGCCCACCTTGGGGATCTAACTTGCTCCAAGCCCTCTAACTTGTCGGGGAGGTCATTGAATGGCCATTTAAGAGGTGGAGTGATCCCGTGCGAGACGAGAGGGGACGGCGCACTCGACACAGTCCAAAAGGGGACCGGCTCAAACCCGTAGCCCGCCTCTGCTGAAATCACCGCCTCATCCTTCATTGATTTCAATTCATCTACCACGGACTGAGCCTCATTCAAAGAACTCATCCGCATTACATAGCTTGCATACGCCGTAGTGTACGGAAGATTTATAGTCCCGGAAATCGGTAAATCCCACTTTCCTTCGAGCTCTGGGTTTGCTTCCAGGACGCTACCCTCTGTAATTCTCCCGTTGTTGCCCATCGTGAGCTGAACAAGTTGCCGCAACGTTCCCGAGAACTGTATTGCTTGAGTAAATGTCCCGGTAGCTTTCGGTCCAACCGGAAATTTAACCGAATCGGTCACTAGTCTTGGTGTTTCACCACTAGTGAACGCTCCGGGATTTGCGGCGAGAAGAAGCTCACGGAGTGCGGATTTAGCTGGTCCGGGATATATTCCTGTTCCGTAGTGCTCGGTGAGAAGCGAATCCAGAGCAGTTCCTGACTTAGCAGGCAAGACAACCGGCTCTGTGACTTGGCTTAGATAACGTAAGGTTTCGGGTTGTACGTCAGGTCGAAGTCTGACAGTTAAGTAGATGTGCTTAGCTGCCTGCTTCGAATGCTCCGGCGTTGGCGTGTTAGGTTCATTCTGCCTTGATGGGGGGTGAAAAATCGCCTTGCGGAGATCCCCGCGCCACACATATAGTGCAATGGGCGTGAGAACCGTGATGATCGCGACACCGATCCCGCGCTTCTTGTTCATTTAGCTTTGTTGCTGAAGACAAGTTTTATGGTGTTGCCGCTTTTTTGGGTGTATTTGCCGTCAATCTTAATGCCAACTGGCAGAATCTGGCCAGTATCTATGCCGCCAGTTCCCTGCTTTTGTACTGTGAACTCAATCTCGATCTCCACCTCGTCGGGTTGAAGTGCTTTGGTCTCCGAATTTGCTGAAATGAAACCGAGCTTGGCCACAGCTATTTCATTGGCCAATTTGTTTTTTATATCCGCAGGATTGAATCCCTGGACGTGAGCGCCTTGGGGCGGCTTGGGCGGCAAGAGCTCGAATGTTAAGGTGGATGCGTTGTCGACGTTCCCTGTAGCCCCGACATTAAAAACAAAAAGTTTTAGCTGCCCCCCCAATTCTTTTTCCACAGTTGTCATAACTGAAACAGTGGCGCTCTGAAATGGGGGAAAAGAGGGTACCTCGTATTTCTCAGATTCGTCCAGAGCGTCCTTGATCGCTTTCACCACTGCACCAAGCTCCACCTTGTTGTCAGAACTCGATTTCGCCTTTGATTTTTCTTGCGCCCATAAGGCAACCATCGGCATCATGAGGCTTAGCAAGACGGTTGCACCAACAGCTGAACGTGTCACCCAGGGGTTTGACATGGGGTCATCTCCTCCTTTGAGCTGCCGACGCGCGGACTTCTTGCCTTCCAATTTGGGAACCACTCCGCTCAAGCAAGCGGAGGTCCTTCAGCTAGACTTTCGCCTCAGGGGGTGGTGCAATCCCGAACAGGGACTGCTCTTCGGAGAGGGTGGGGCTATATTTCACAAAATCTTAGCTGCAGTCAATACCTTTCCCCACATCTCTGCTGAGGTAAATGCCCCTGTGTCTGTCAGGGCCGGCCTCGACCACTCGCCGGTAACCGCCTAAACCCCGTATGCGGTCTGACCGGCCCGATCGAGTCTGGTTCGGCGGGTGGCGCGGCCAATCCTCTCGCTGGCTCTTGGGTTTGGGTTTCGAGTGCGGGCTTGACCCGAGCGGCACCCGAAATTCAAATTCCCGAGCAGAAGAAAATCAAAGTCTGGCCCACCTGCCCGAGGACCCCAAGTTTGAATCCGGGGCGCAATTTGATTATAAGGTTATCTTACTTGGGAGGGTTAATGCGCGTCGAGCAGTTGGATAAGCTGAGCCGGAAAGAGTTGAGGAGCAAAGCAAATCAATGCTTTGGAATGGCGGATGCCTCGGGGCCTGTAGACCGACCGGGTCATCTGGCAGAAGCTGAGTTCTACATGCGGGAACTTGCGCAAAGGCGCGATTCTTGGGTGTCCATACGTGATCTCGTGTTGGAGGTAGTTGTCATAATTCTCATTGGATGGGAAATCTGGCTGAGTTATCGCGCCGAGGGCATGCAGAAAGACAACTTCAAGACGGAGCAACAGGTGTTTGAGCACCTGGAAGAGAGTTCTCGCGCAACGGCTGATAGCCTCGTAGCAGTCAAGGGAACGATGGAAGGCATGAATACCGCGCTCCAGAGGCAACTTGCGCTGTACTATGACGTTTCCGTGAACGTAGTCTACGAGCAGGACACGAAAGACCTCCTGTTCTCGAACAATGGCAGGACAAATGTGTCACTGTGGGGCGTAATGATTGAGAGAGGCGGGTATTTACCGGGGAACGAAGGCCGGACGATTCCCCCAGGCGGCTCATATAAAATTGAGCTACCGCAGATTCTTGACCTTATGAACAGTCGGTTCCCGAAACCAGCCGAAGGGTTCATCGCCTTCGAGGTATACCTCAAAAACGAAAAAAACGAGGAATTTGTTCTTCACGGCTATTTCGCTATGCACTGGAAAAATGACGTAGGAAAAGTGGGAACGCAAACAGCTTCGATAATGCCGGAACGCTGGTCCAAACCGGCAACGAAACCCCCTCCGAGTAAGAAGTCTCCTTGAACAGTTCGCGCTCATGGCGGATGGCCCACTCTTCTCCTTGCGTATTTCCGACAATTGATTTCGCACCTCGTGAATAGTACCCCTCGGCTGCGCTTCCGCCTACGTCCGCCGCAGCGGACTCCCGCGCGACGACTTCGGAGAACGCCCACCTGAAGGTGGCCGCTACAACGGCAGAGGCAGCGGCGGGCGCGTCAAGCCGCGTCCCGCAGAAGCGTCCGGGATGCGAAAGGCGCGCCCACGATAAGGCTACGGCGGGCACGTTCGGCTCTGCCGCGGGCAGAGCCTCAGTATACACAGGCGCGCCACGCGCCAATCGGGAGACCCTTCGCCTGCGCTCAGGCCGGGTTGGCGTTCCCAGGAAAAGGCCGGGCACGGCGTGCCGTGTCCCTACACGGAAAAGGCAAAGAGCCGGCGGGACGCCGGCGCTACAACGGCCAAGGGTTCCGCCCACCTACCCTTCGGCATGCTCAGGGTAAAAGGCAGCCGCGGCAGGGAACTTCAGGGGCTGAAGCCCCGAGTTTTCAGGGCCCTGAATGTCGGAGCTAAAGCTCCGACCCCCTAAGAGCCGATTTAAGATGACTTCTAGGCGGCGTTTTGGAAATGGAGGAAGAGGGTCAAGTAGCGGCGGACATTGCTGGTGATGAGAAAATGTTCGCGGACGTGTTCGTGGCCGCGTTCGCCGAGGCGCTGGGCGATGGCGGGATTCGAAAGCAGGAAGCGGATTTGATACGCGGTGCCTTCCACGGAATGCGCGAGCAGGCCGGTGTGCTTGTGGATCACCTGGGTCGGAATTCCGCCGACGGCGGAGGCCACCACCGGCTTGCGCTTCCAGAGCGCTTCGGTGACGGTGAGGCCAAAGCCTTCGCGCAGGCTTTTTTGAATCACGATGGTAGAAGCGCGCTGGAGCGCGTTGATTTCGAGCGCGCTCCACGGCGGCAAATCGAGGATGTGAACGTCCGGATCCGTTCCGGCGGCCTCGCGCACTTCGGCGAGAACCGCTTCGCCTTCGGGGTCGTCCGCGGCGCCACCTCCGGCGAGGACCAACTGGCAATCGAGGTAGCGCTTCACGCTTTGGTAGGCGCGGAGCACTCCGACGGGATCCTTGAGCCTGTCGAAGCGGGAGATTTGAGTGAGGATGGGGCGCGCGGCGTCGATCCCGAATCGCTGGAGAGTCGCGCTCACGAATTCCGGAGCGAGTTCGCGATTTTTTTCCGAGAGCGGATCGATCGAAGGATAAAAAAGATACTGCGGGATGCCGAGAGGCTGGGCGAACGCCGGCGAAGAAAAAATCGCGGCGTCGTAACGGCTCACGTAGGGCGCGAGAAAACGCCACACCCGCTCGTTGGGGTTCGACAGATCGATGTGGCAGCGCCAAATCCAGTGGCCGGCATGGTTACGCCGCGCGTCAATCAGAGCCGCGGGCTGCGGGTCGTGAATGACGGTGAAATCGGCGTCGAATTGCATGCGCGCGCGATTCTGTTCCGTGTAAGCGAGAAATGTTTTGAAGCTTTCATCCGGCAGGTCGAAGCGCCCGCCGTGCAGGGCATTGTGGAATGCTTTGGTGATAGCGAAAAAATCGTCGCCGCCGGTAATGACGTCCCACCGGATGCACACATTGAGCTCGCACATCAAAGGGACGATGCGGATCAGCATTTCCGCCACACCGCCGCCGACCGAGGTCGAGTTGACCATTTGCACGGTGCGCCCCGCAAGCCGGGCGGCGAGCGCGCGCAGGTCCGCGATTTCTCCGCTGCCGAGAACGGCGGCGTAGTCGTCGAGCTTGTTGACGCGCGCTTCGGCCTGTGTCTGCGTCTGGCTCATGCGCGAAACTCCCCGGCGATGCATCGGTCGATAAACTGAATGATCCGGGTGCGGGCCGAGTCGAGCGTGTTGGTGTAGATGTCGATCTGGTCCACCTGGCGGGCGAGTTCCTTGAGCGCGAGGTCTTTCGCAAACCAGCGGGAAAAATCGTTGGTGCGCAAATGGAGGCGAAGACGGGAAGTGAGGAAATGAAATTGCAGCGAGGCGTGGCCCATTTCTTTGAGGCCGTCGCGGAGCTCTTCGAGGGTCCAGGCCCGGCGATCGGTGGGCACTTCCTCTTCCACGGTCTCGCAGAAATAAAACATCTCGAAGGCGGCCTGCTGCGCTTCGCGCGGATTTTCGGCGCAGGAATCGCCGAGAATGCGGCGCAAATCGCCGCGCAAATCCGCGAGCGAAACGTAGTCGCGAATATCGAGCGAAGCCAGGCGCTCGGCCAGCGCCGGGCGGTTGCATGAGGCGAGCACCCACTGCGCGAAGTCGTTGGAAAAACCTTCGGTGAGGAAATGGTGCCGGCCGAGGCTTTGGAAGGTGTGATAAAAAATCGAGGCGTCGCTGCAATCTTCGATACCTTTCGAAAGTTCGAGCAGGCTCGCGGCTTTCTGGTTTCCGATGCGCACGAGATACGAGGCCGTCACGAATTGGAATGGTTCGGCGGCTCTCAACGGAGTTGCCTTTCGAAGCGCGAAAGGAAGCGCAGGACTTCTCCCGGGCCGTTCAGAAAGAAATTGGCGGCGGTCCGGCGGTTCCGGCCCACGCGGACGGTGACTTCGTGGGGGAGAGCGGCGAAAGCTGTTTCGTCGGTGTCGTCGTCGCCGATGTAAATGGCGAGCGATTTTTGCGGCAGCCGGTCCACCAGGTTGCTCGCGGTCGCGCCTTTGCCGGGAAGTTCCCTGGGCAGGATTTCCCAGACTTTCACGCCGTCCATCACGTAGAGCGATTCGCGGAAAGGCGCGAGGATTCTGCGAAGGATGCGGCTCGCATCGCAAATCGTCTTCTCGGTAGCTCCACGGTAGTGAACGGCCACGCTGAGGCCTTTGTCTTCGAGCCAAATGCCCGGCAAGGCAGCGAGCCGATCGCGTGCGGCGCGCCGGGCGCGAAGAAGCGCATCGCCGGCGGGCTGGCTCAGGATCGTGAGCTTGCCGTTGCGCTGAGCGCCGTGCGAACCGAAGTAATGGACGCCGGTAACGCCCACGATGCGCCGCAGACTGGGCAAGTCGCGTCCGCTGATGATCGCCACGTAAAGATTGCGGCGAAGGGAGAGACGCGCGAGCAACTCTCGCGCGCGGAGAGAGAGCCGGACGTCCGCGGGCCGGCGCTTCAAGCCGACGAGCGTGCCATCAAAATCGAGAAGGAGCGCAAAATATTCGGCGGTCTCCATTCGCGCAGAGATATCGCGCCACGCGCGCAGGGCGTGCCGTGGGTGGCGAGCCGGATTCGAGTCTCCTCGTGGCGCAGAGAATTTATGACTTGCGATTCGGGCCGTTTTTTCCAAAAACGTGCTTGCCTCCTCCTTCGCTGGAAATCCAATCGCGCGGACTCATGCGGAACGGTGGAGCGCCGGCATTGCCTCCTCGATTCGAATTTCCGAAAGCTCGGTGATGAGATTGCCGGCCCAGCGATAGACGTTGTGGTCCATCACCGCGCGGCGCATTCGTTGCATTCGGGTGCGGCGCTCCTGCGGGTCCATCTCGAGAGCCATGCGGATAGCTTCGGCGAGCTGCTCGGTATCATATGGGTTGACGATGATGGCGTCGCGGAGTTCGCGGCTTGCTCCGGTGAATTGGCTCAGGATGAGCGCGCCTTCTTCGTCTTCGCGCTCGGCGACAAATTCCTTGGCCACCAGGTTCATGCCGTCGTGTAGAGAGGTGACCATGCAGAGATCCGCGGCGCGGTAATAGGGCCGAATCTCGGAATGGCTGTGATGCCGCGAAAGGACGGCGATCGGCTTCCACTCGGGCGTTTGGAAGCGCGAATTGATGCGCGCGGCTTCCTGCTCGACTTCGGTGACGAGATCGCGGTAACGCGGAATGTTGGTGCGGCTGGGCGCGCCAATTTGCGCAAACGTGAATTTTCCGCGGTAGTCGGGCCACTTTTCCAGGAAAGCCTCCACTCCGCGGAGCCGCTCGATAATGCCTTTGGTGTAGTCGATGCGGTCCACGCCGATTCCCAGAAAATTGGCCTGGATGCCGAGCTTTTCGAGCAGCGAGGCGCGAATCACGTAAGGCGACTCGGAAATTTCAATGCCGTTTTGCGCGGCGCGGTAGTCCACGCTGATGGGGAACGGGCGCACGAAGGTGGTATGCCCGCCGCGTTTCACGGCGAAATGCTCCCACTCGATCCGCGATTCGAGCGCGGCGTCCACGGTCTCGAGAAAATTGTTGCAATGAGCCTGCGTGTGGAAGCCGACGAGATCGGCTCCCAGAATTCCGTCGAGCAGCTCCTTCTGCCAGGGACAAATTCCGAATGCCTCCGGATTCGGCCAGGGAATGTGCCAGAAGATGGCAACGCGCGCGTCGGGACGCGCTTCCTTGACGAGGCGCGGAAGCAAAGCGAAGTGGTAATCCTGAACGAGCAGAAGCGCTTGCTCGGCGCCGGCCATTTCCTCGAGCACCGCATTGGCGAATTTGCGGTTCACATCCTGATACGAGCGCCAATCGGAAACGCGGAAGATCGGCCGCGTGTGGGCAATGTGGCAAAGCGGCCAGAGGCCTTCGTTGGAAAAGCCGTAGTAGTAGCCCTCTTCTTCCGCCGGATCGAGCCAAACGCGGCGGAGCGTGTATTCGGGCTTATCGGGCGGCACGCGAAGGCGATCGTGTGCGTCGACGGTTTCGCGGTCGGCGTCTCCCGAACCGTCGGCGATCCAGGTGCCGTCGCAGGCGCGCAGGATGGGCTCGAGAGCGGTCACCAGGCCGCTGGCCGGCACGATCATTTCGATGGCTTTGCCCTTGTGCACGTGCATGTAAGGTTCGCGGTTCGACACGACGAACAGCGGGCTTTGCTCAGTCTTGTTTTGGATGCTCACGCGGAGGCGTTCGGGCGTCCAGAGCGAATCGCCGGATTCGCGCAAGCGCGCTTCTTCTTCGGCGGCGGCGCGCGCTTCGGCGAGGCTTTGCGCCATGTTCATCACTTCCTCGGAGAACGGCGCAAGAAAATCTTCCTTGGGCCGCTGCGCGCGAGACCGCACCCGGCCGATGCGCAGGTCTTTCATCCACTGAGCGGTGCGCGAAATCGGCAGAATGATGGTCCAGCGAATAATCAGGACGGTGACGAGCACGATCAGCAGCACCTGCGCCACCACGTGCCAGATCGTTTCGCGCCAGATGCGCGCGCTCTGCGCTTCGATGTAGCTCGCGTCGTGGAAGATCGCGAGAATTCCGGCCATCGAACCCCGGCTGTGCAGCGGGAGGTAATAGGCGTGCATCGGCTTGCCGCCGATCTGAACAAACTTGCTGACGGGCTCGTCCTGGCCGTTCATCTGGGCGAGCGGGGGCGGCAGCGATTCGGAGTGGACCGAAAGGTCGGAGCTTTCCGCCAGAATGTCGCCGTTGCTGTTGTAAACCACGACTCCCACCAGTTGCTGGCGGTTGCCGAAGCGTTCGACAATGCGACGGAGCTGGTCGCGCGAGCCGCGCTCTAGTGCGGGCTCGACGATTTCCTGAAGGCTTTCGGCAAGAATTTCGGCCCGGCGCTCCAGATCGGCGCGCAAGCCGCGCTTCTCGGCGCGCACCTGATTGCGGGCCACGAGAAACGTGACGCAAGTAATTCCGGCCACCAGGATCAGGATCAACCGCAGGCTGAGTCTCACGGTGCTCCCTCACGGATGTTCGGATTTCGAGTGGTTTCTAATCCAGCCGGAGGAGAAAACATCTCTTAAATCTCGTGCCTTCACCGGCTGAACAAAACACAATCACACGGAACGGGGCTGGAGGCTGATGGGGAGTGCAAGACCGGTGCCAAAACGGAAGCTTCTATCTCATTTATTTTGTGTGGCTTGGCAGGAGACAGAAGTGTTCAATGTAAAGAAAACTCGAAGGCATTGAAATTATTCCCTAGGGAGAAAATTGGCGGCCGCGACGATTTTCAGCACATTTCAGGTCGAAGCTTGCGCCAGCAGTTTCTCGATGGCAAATCTAATCTCGCCGCTCGCGGCCGCGCCCACCGACTTTCCAAGCGCGCGGTAGTTTTCGAAGCGTGTCTCATCGAACCACTGATCGGCAGTGGAATCATGCGGGAAGCTGGGATTCTCGGCTGGGTAGCCGCGCAAGTCGGCGGAATCGGTGCTGAGAATTGCCGGCTTCAAGTAAATCAGGACGCCGTCGTCTTCCGGCTTGCCGGGCGTGTAGTGGATCGCGCCGACAGCAAAATGGCTCGAAGCGAGACCGTTCTGAGGCTTGAGAGCGTCGAGGGTGTTCATCTCGATTTCGACGCCGAAGTCGGTGCGGCATCGCTCCATAGCATTGCGCAAGTCGGAGAAACCGTAACACGGATCGCACGAGGCATCGGAGGCCACGATCAGGCGGCAGCGGCGGCGCACCAGCTCGTAAATCGCGAGATTCTCGAAATGGCCGCCGTCGGAAAGGTAGACGCAGCGGCTATCGTCGCTGGCGGTGCCGAAAAGCTCGCAGAGCAGCCAGTAGAAACCCAACTTGGGCCCTCCCCGCTTCCAATTCTTGCCTGCCGGATTTCCGATCCACCATCCGAGGCGCACGTCGAAGAGCGTCATCATGAAGGCGAGCGGCGGCGAAGAATAAAAACCCATGTTGGGGCTGGCCGCAGCGCCCGAAATTGCTACAGCCGTGCCGAGGCTCATGCCGCGCTCGCAACCGGGACGTTCGGAGCCGGCTTCCGCGGTCGGAGCATAAAACGATTCCCACTTCCGTTCATCGCGGGGAGCGCGGGAGAATCCGGAACTCGCGGGAGTGAGCATAAAGGAGCGCGCTTTGCGAGTTTGCAGCGCCAGTTCCTTTCCCCGCGAGACGTTCAAGCTCGTGTTCAGGATGGGGATCGGGCGGGCGAACTGCGGATCTTTTGTCCCGCGCGGAATTTGCAAATCCGCGAGAGGTATGTCGTCTTCGCTGGAAAATCCGGTGAATGGCTGGCTATTGCGCCCCGGGACGGAGGCGCCCAGGTAGCACCGTACCAGGCGATTGCGGTAGAGCAGGTGAGTGGAAAATTCGTTGATATCCACGCGGCGGGAGATCAAAACGGCGGCGAAAAGAAGCAAGGCACACACGATGGGCGTGCGATAGTCCACGATTTCGCCGGGGGGAAATTGCAGCGGGGTGGTATCGCCCGCGACCGCCGCCACGATCTTGCGGTCAACAATGGCGAGCGCGGCGAGGAGGCCGAGAATGAAAACGTACGGCGTGATGCGCGCGAGATAAGCGAGCAGCTTTTTCGTTTTGGTCGCATCCGAGAGAAGCCCGCTCGCTTCTCCCTTCTTGCCGGTGAGAATTCCGTAGAGAGTGGCGGCGACCCAGGCGAGAACCCCGGTGAACGTATATCCGTGACGAACCTCGACGGCCCACAGCTTTCCGAGCGCGATGGGAACGTAAATGGCGATCAGAAACAGAAAGAGCCAGGTGAGGCTGTAAATCATCAGCCAGCCCCCGAGCCGGCCCCACCATTCGCGGTATTCGTCCGTCATGCTGCGTCCCATCAGCCCGATGTGCAGCACGCCGGCCAGCATCATGACGCCTGCGAGCATGGGTGTGCCGAAGGTCAAGATTTGCCAGTTTCCGCTGGGCCAGAGGTATTTTTCCGGCCAGGCGGCGAGGAGAATCCATCCCACGGGGAGCAGCAGATAACCGGCAAATGCGCCGGCGACAAAAGCAGTGAGGAGCAGCATCCACCACGGCACATGATGCTGCTTGGGAATTTTTGTGGCTCTGCGGTACACCTTGCAAAACAGGTACGCGCCCACCCAGACTCCGAGGTAAAGCACTACGCCGAAGATCGGAGCCATTTGAGCTTGAGTGAGGCCGAACGGCGTCCATTGAAACAACCCGTAGTAGGCGTAGCTGAGGAGCCCGGCGGAGACAAAAAGCGGGACGACGACGAAGAGTTGGATCGGTCCCTGTTTCGCCCAGGGCGGATAGCCTCGCCCTTTTGGCGGATTCACCCAGGTCAAGTTCGCGCCGATGAACGCGACCCCGACGGCGCCGAACAGGGCGCCCAGACCCAGCGCGAGATACTGCGAATCCACCACGTGAGACCAGACTCGCCACGCCCAGGGGGCGGTTTCCTCCAATTCGAGCAAGCGAGGAATGTAATAAATCGCGCGCGGGACAAGCAGCGCAAAGAGCAGGGAGAGCAGGAGGATCAGCAAATTCAGGATCGTATTTCGAAGGTAGCTTCCCAGGAAAGCCCAGAAGTCGTCGCTGAGAATTCCCTTTCGCGGAGTGAGGTAGTTGCTGTAGTCGCGGAGGAAATGCACCTGCGGCGGGTCGCCGGCCGCCGCCGTGGAGTACGGCTGCGACGCGAGTTGATTTTCGATATCGCCGATCCCGACACCCGCATGTTTCATCCAGCCCATCAGCCAGCCGCCGATGTAGCCGCCGCCGGAGACGGTCGAAAGATAATCGAACAGATGAAGCAGGCGATCTTGCGCGAACGCTTGCAGAACACCGAGGTTGAAAGTGGCGCTGCGGATGCCTCCGCCGGAAAATGCGAGGCCAATGAGGCTCTCCGCCGCGGGTTTCTGCGCCGAATCCGCGCCCAATCGCAGAGCGCGGGAATCCCTCACCTGCTTCAGCTCGTCCCGCAATACTTCTTCAATCGACTGCACCATCCCTGCACCCCCGCGACTGCCCGGATGGCCCGAGTAAATTTTTAATCTAAGGACGCGGCTTGGCGGCCGGGCGATTATCGAGGCCGGTCACGCTGGTCACTATTCCATCGAGTTCCGCCGGAATCATGATTTCTCCTTCCCGGCCGCGATAACGCGTTGCGCCCGCCTGGTACATTTTCAAGTCCACGCCCAGCGCCTTTGTGTAAGCCGCCGCAGTTGCAGTCACAACCACGGTCCGCTGCGCCGCGTCCGAGCTCGCGACGGTCAGGCCATTGGCTCGGGCGAAGTCCTCGACTTTCTTGATGTCCGCCGGATCGGCGCCGTATTCCACAGCATGTTCCTCCCGCGAGAGGTAGCTGCGCTGGGCCGGCAGCAGCATGGCTTGCTCTTCGAGCGAGGGCAATTCCTTGCGCCGCCGCAGCGTGAACGTAACGCTGAACTCTCCGGCCGGCACTTCTCCGGTTTCCTGCGCGCCAGGCAGCTTCTCGCGCGCGCTTCCAGGAACCGGCACTCGCTTCGGCGCTTCGCTCATGGCGGCAATCTCCCGCCAGGATTGGTAAGCCAAATCATCGAATGATGCAAGGAGTTCCGGAAAGGCGCCCACGAGCCAGCCTCGAGTGCTGCCAGATAGTGCGCCAATCGGGCCAAGCGTTTCAAAAGCGCCCTTCGAGCCCGGGTGCTTCTCCCTGCGGCGATTTGACGTGCGTCCCCATTTCTCAAGATAATCCCGCGCGTGACGAAAGAAACCGAGGAGGCTTCATGAGTGGAAGCCCGGCGATGATTGAATACGAGAATGCCAGCCCGGAGGTTCGCGCGGTGTACGACGACATCATGGCCACGCGCAAGACCGACTGGATCAATAATTTCTGGAAGGTTTTGGCGCAGGATCCGGCTCAGTTGCGCCGCACCTGGGAAGGCATCAAACAGGTGATGGCTCCGGGCGCGCTCGATGCCCTCACGAAGGAGATGATTTATCTTGCCGTGAGCGCCACCAATCAGTGCGGCTACTGCCTCGCCTCCCATTCGGCGTCGGCCCGCAAAAAAGGACTCACCGACGCGATGATGCACGAATTGATGGCCGTGATCGCCATGGCCAACGCCACGAATTCGCTTGCCGCAGGCTATCAAGTCGAAATCGACGAGCGATTCAAACTGCGTTGAGACGCGTCTGCGATTTTCCGTTGGCTTGGAATTCGCGGCGATGAAACCTGTCCGTAGTATGCTCGCACGGCGCGAACAAGATTTTCGCGGATTCGAAAATCCTTTCATGCGTGCTGGCGCGTACTAGAGTTTATGCCGAGTTATTCAAGACGAATCCTCGTTGGAATTCTCGCAGGGGGAATCGCGGGCGCGGTGCTGGCCTGCACGGCCCCTCGGCCGCTGGCTGCCTTCCTGGTTGCGATCCTTGTGGGCGCAGCCTATTCCGCCGGCACGTCTCCCGCGCGGGGTGCCTACGTGGACAACATGATGACCGCCGCCGCGTTGGGCGTGCCGCTCTGGGCATTGATCAGCGTCGTAGCGGTGCCTCTGCTCGCCAATAAAGCTCCGGATTGGAGCGCCGAGGGGATGCGCCTACATTTCACCGGACTCGTCGGCTGGGTTTTGTACGGTGCCATCCTCGGCTTGCTCACGCAGGGACTCCAGGAACTCGCCGATCGCGTGCTCGGCCCTGAACTGGCTGCCGCGACGGATTTTCCGAAAGAACCAAATCGGATCGTCATTCTCGGCGGCGGGTTCGCGGGAATGAAGACCGCGGAATATCTGGAACAAGAATTTTTGCACGATCGCGCCGTGAGCGTGACTCTCATCAGCGAAACCAATGCGCTTCTCTTTACCCCGATGCTGGCCGAAGTCGCCGGGAGCAGCCTGGAACCGAGCCACATCAGCACGCCGCTGCGTTCGAGCCTGCCGCGCACGAACTTCATTCGCGCGACTGTTGATGGGATCGACTTCGAGAACCGCGCCGTGAAACTGGCTGGCGACGGGCCGGTGGGCGCGGGGCCGCGCGAAATTGCGTACGATCAACTTGTACTCGCTCTCGGGGCCGTTTCAAATTACCTCGGGTTGGCAAACGTCGAGAAATATGCTCTCGATTTCAAGACTCTGCTCGATGCCATTCGCGTGCGGAATCGCGTGATCGAAATGTTCGAACGCGCGGACGCCGAGCGCGATGCTAAGCGGCGGCAGCGCCTGTTGACATTCGTCATCGCCGGGGGCGGCTTTGCCGGCGTCGAACTCGCCGGCGCGCTCAACGATTTCGGACGCGGCATTCTCGCGGACTATCCGAATCTTCAGCCCGATGAATTCCGGGTTGTCCTCGTCCATTCGAGAGATCACATTCTTCCGGAGCTGAGCGAATCGCTCGGGCGTTACGCGCAGGAAAAAATGGCCGCCCGCGGCGTGATTTTTCGGCTCAATACGCGGCTGCTGGATTTTCAGCCGGGAGCCGTCGCGGTGAGCGACGGCGAAATCCCCGCGGAAACATTGGTTTGGACGGCCGGCACCGCTCCGAATCCGCTGCTGCAGAATATCAAATTGGATTGCGACAAGCGCGGAGCCGTGCTCGTCGAGCCCACACTGGCCGTCCAGGGACATCCGGGTGTTTGGGCTCTCGGCGATTGCGCGGCCGTGGTGCACCCCACGACGGGCAAGCCGTGCCCGCCCACCGCTCAGTTCGCGCTGCGCGAAGCTCCGGTGGTGGCGAAGAATATTCGCGCGGCGCTGGAAGGCAGGCCACCGAAGCCGTTTCATTTCGATTCTCTGGGCGCTCTTTGCGTGGTGGGCCATCAAAGTGCCTGCGCTGAATTGACAATTCCCTTCGCCCGCTCGAAGTGCTTGCGTTTTTCCGGTTTGCTGGCGTGGGCCATGTGGCGCGGAATTTATCTCGCGAAGCTTCCGGGGCTGGAACGAAAAATTCGCGTGCTGATGGATTGGACCGTCGAGCTGTTCTTCCCGCGCGACGTCGTCCAGACGATCGATCTCAAGTAGGCGACTTCATTGAAACAGGAAACCAAACCGACAAAAGCTGGGCCGCTCGAAGCCGGATTCTTTTCGCGCGCCTGGATGAATCCTCTCCTCGGGCTTGTTGCAGGACTTGCAGGCGGGCTGCTGGAAAAGGCTGCGCTGCCGGCCTGGACGGCGAGCGACCTCTTTCTCGCCTCGATCTTTGGATTGATCTTCGGCGCATTCTTTTCGAAACGAGCCACGAGCCCCGGCGCGGGTCTCATGTGGGGTGTTGCAGCTGCGTTCTTTCTCTGGATCGCGATTCCCGCGGGGCTTGGGCCTTTGCTCTTTGGCCTCGGTCCCGGCAGCTCCATGCTGGGAGACGCGCAGCAACAATTCCCAGAGCTCGTGGCGTATTTAGTTTGCCTCGGAATGCCCGTCGGCCTTGTGCTGGGAATCCGCCGGTCATTCGGTGGCGAGACGAGCGAGCCACGCTTCAGTTGGGGGCGAGCGATTGTGGTGGGCGGCTTCGCGGGCTTGCTCGGCGGAATGATTTTTGGCCGCTGGATGTCCGCCGGTGAATTCTTCCCGCTCCTAGCCGGCATGGGCTTGAGTCTCCCGCACGGTGCAATGGTCGCCTTGCATTTCGGTGTTGCCATTTTAATCGGCGCATCGTTCGGGCTGCTTTTCCAGCGCGACGTGCGCGGATTCGGCTCGTCGATGGGCTGGGGGCTCGGCTACGGAATCTTCTGGTGGTTCCTGGGCCCGCTCACGTTGTTGCCGCTGCTCACGAGGACCGGACTCGATTGGAGCGCCGACCAAGGCGCTGAGCTGTTCGGTTCGATAGTCGGCCACATTCTGTATGGCTTGATTGTCGGCGTGGTTTACGCGACGGTAGATCGGCTCTGGGTGCGCCTGTTCATCCAATCGGATCCGTTGAATCGCGAGCCGGAAGGTCCCGGCCTGCGGCTGTTTCGAACGCTGCGCTGGGGCGCGCTGGCCGGACTGGTGGGAGGGATCGTTTCGAGCCCAATCCTTTTCGCCAGCGGCATGATTTCGTCGGTCGTAGGCGTGGATATTCACCTTTCGGGCTTTCACGGTTTCCTGATCCATCTGACCGTCAGTGGCGTCATCGGAATGAGTTATGGTCTGTTGTTTCGCCATGAAGCTTCCAATCTGGGACTTGGCGTGATGTGGGGATGGCTTTTCGGCTTGATCTGGTGGTACCTCGGCGCGATGACGCTCCTGCCTCTGCTGCTGACGGGCGAATGCGATTGGAGAGTGAGCGCTGCTTCCGCGCTTCTGCCGTCACTCACAGGCCATTTGCTTTTCGGGGCGACCACCGCGTTCGTTTTTCTCCTGCTCGAACGCCGCTACACGCGCGTGCTTTTTTCCGATCCCCGCACGGCCGCGCGCGAGTTGCGCCGCATTCGTCCCGTGGGCACGCCCGCGCCCGCGCTGTGGATTTTCGCGCTCGGGCTCGGCCTGCTGCTTCCTATTTTGCTGGGCTGACGATTCGCGGCAGATTCACGCGACGATTGGCTGGGAGGCCTGGACTCGAACCAGGATAATCAGATCCAGAGTCTGATGTACTGCCAATTGTACGACCTCCCAGCAGGCCGGAGGCAACAAAAAAGGGCCGTTGGCACGACCCTTTTCTAGCTTACCGGCCTCGCCGGAATTCGTCAACCGCGCGCCGCGAGCGGCCGCAGCGGCATCGAACCAACCCTCCTCCCGACGGCCGGAGCGATGATCCTGATCTCCGCCATCAATTGCGCGAACTGATCCGGATAGAGCGATTGCGCGCCGTCGGAAAGCGCGCGCTCGGGATCCGGATGCACCTCGATTAGCAATCCGTCGGCGCCGGCGGCCACCGCGGCGCGCGCCATCGGCGCCACTTTGTCGCGGCGTCCGGTGGCGTGCGACGGATCGGCCATTATCGGCAGATGCGAGAGGTGCTTGATGACGGGAATCGCGGCGATGTCCATCGTATTGCGCATGTAATTATCGAACGTGCGGATTCCGCGCTCGCACAGCACCACGCGATAATTTCCGCCGGCCATGATGTACTCGGCGCTGAGCAGCAGCTCTTCGATCGTGGCGCTCATGCCGCGCTTCAAGAGCACCGGCTTCGAAATCTCGCCGAGCGCGCGCAGCAAATGATAATTCTGCATGTTGCGCGCGCCCACCTGCATCACGTCCACATACGGCAGCATGATTTCCACTTGCGAAGGATCCATCACTTCGCTTACCACGAGCAGGTCGTTTCGGTCCGCGGCTTCGCGCAAAAGCGCCAGCCCTTCCTCGCCGAGTCCCTGAAATGTGTACGGCGAAGTGCGCGGCTTGAACGCGCCTCCGCGCAGCAGCCTCGCGCCCGCTTGCGCCACGCGTTCCGCGATCTCGCCGACTTGCTCGGCGGACTCGACGGCGCACGGCCCCGCGGCGACCACGACTTCCGGGCCTCCCACGAAAACGCCCTTCCCCAAATCGATCACCGAGCCTTGCGGATTGAAATTCCGCGAGGCGAGCTTGAAAGGATGCGAGATCAGGATCAGCTCTTCCACGCCCGGAGCGGCGCGAAGCGGCTCGAGCTCGCTGCGATGCCGCTCGCCTTTGCCCACCACGCCGATCACCGTCCGCTCCTCTCCCCGGCTCAGGTGCGCCTGGAAGCCGCACTCCTTGATCCGGTCGATGACGTGCTGAATCTGTTCTTCGGTTGCGCCCACTGCCATATTCACGATCATGGTTTCGGTCCTCACAGGCCACAGGATTTTCTTGCACGCAAGATTTCCGCCGACGGATACGACCCTAAGATCCTCAAGTTCACGGAATGCCTTCGCAACTCTTCGAGCGCCGCCACCGCTACGGGATCGCTCGCGGAGATTTCCAGGTCGAGATAGAAGCGGTATTCCCACGGACGCCCGTGCACCGGCCGGCTTTCGATTTTCAGCATGTTGATGTCCCGCCTGGCAAAGGGCTCGAGCGCTCGATGAAGCGCGCCCGGCAAATGGGCGGTCTGGAAAACAATCGAAAGCTTATCGGCCGCCCGTGCCGGCTCGCAGGATGCGCTGAGCAGCAAGAAGCGAGTGTAGTTTTCCGAGGAATCCTCGAGGTGTTCCTGGAGAATCGCGCCGCCGTAGAGTTCGGCGGCGCGGCGGCTCGCAATTGCAGCGCGCGAAGCGTCGCCTGCCTCCACAACCCGCCGGACGCTTCCGGCTGTGTCTTCCGTGGCGATGCGCTTGAGGCCGGGATGCTCGATGAAAAATCTCTCGCATTGGGCGAGCGCCACGGGATGCGATTCCACCACGCGGATTTGCTGGAGCGTGGCGCCCGGCGCGCCGATCAAATTGTGCGCAATCGGGATGATCACTTCGCCCACGATGCTCAGCGCGTGTTCCTCGAGCAGGTCAAACGACCGGTGCACCGAGCCCGCCAGGCTGTTTTCGATCGGCGCCAGCGCGCAATCGGCCGCTCGCTCTCCGACCGCCGAAAACATTCCTTCGAACGTAGCGCGCGGAACAATTTCGATTTCTTCGCCGAGCAGGCGGATCGCCGCTTCTTCGCTGAAGGAGCCTCGCTCTCCTTGAATTGCCACGCGCCTGCGGCCCGCTTGGTTCATGCCACTGGGACTCCCCGCCGCCTGCCATTCGCTCGCGCACGTTCGGGCTGAGCGGCTTCCGAGATTCCGCAGCCTTCCGATTCCTGGAATCGGATCGATTCACTGAGAATCATCTGGTAGATCTTCGTGATGGCTCCATCGCCCAGCGGACCGGGATTTTCTTTCTTCATGCGGTTCAGAATTTCGAGCTCGCGCGCGGGCACTCGCAGCACCAGCCCCTTCTTCCCCTTCAGCCGGCCGACTTCCAGGGCCAGCTCGGCGCGGAGGTTCAGCAGGTGAAGCAAAGCCGTGTCGATCGCATCGATTTTTCTTCGCCAGTCGTTGATTCTCATGAGCGTGTCCCGCCTTTCCCGAAGGGCTTCCGAATTTTGATTTCGCCGGGCCAAAAAAAAGGCCGCGTCCCCTTTCAGGGTCGCGGCCGGTATCTCGAAACTTTGTGCGGTTTTTAGATTTTCGCTTTTACATGTTCCGCGCGCGTTTCGCCGGCCCGCTGCCCCAGTAGGAGTAGCGGTAAGTAAAGGCGAAACGGTAATACGAACGTCCGATCACGCGGTTCGTGTCCCTTCTTGCTTCCACCCTGCTTCGAGCCCCGACTATACGGGACCTCGCCCCCTCCGTCAAGCGTCTTTACCGCCGGCCACGACGATTTGCGATTGCCTTTGGCCCCTTCATTTTGTGTCGATTAGAATTCGCTCCTTTCCTTTGTATTCAGTGAGTTACGGCGATTTCTACTCGAATTGAGTGACGATTAGAAACGCCCTCCCTGTTCAAGGCAACGGAGGCTTTTGTATCCTGCTGGAAGACGGCGGACGGCCGGACAGAGGTCCCGAAGCGCCCCGGCCGACGCTGGTTGATTGTCCTCCCACCGTTATTCATAAACTTATGATAACACAATAGTTACTGAAAATCAAGGGGTTTTACACGGGAGCTTTCGTTTGGAACGACTTGCCGGATCCCGGGAGAGGCGGGAATTGGGACCGAGGCTCGGCTCGGCAAGGAACAAAGGACAGGCCGGGAGGCCTGTCCTACTGGGCCGAAAATCCGGAGCAGTCTGCGAGTGTACTCTCTCGATACCTCCCCTCCGCGTTGCAATCCTTGGCACCGGATTGATTGGCGGATCGTTTGGACTCGCGGTGTGAGAGGAGTGCGCGGAAAATTCTTATGTGGGATTTGACCGGCCGGAGGTGCTCGAGCGGCTGGGGCAGGCGGTGGAGCATTTGCGGACGCGGCTCACCAGCAAAGAGCTCGAAGCGGAATTTCGAGCGGCGAACGAATTGTACGGGCGGCTTCAGAGGCGGGGGTGATCGGCCGAGGTGCGGGCAGCGCGGGCACGGAGATGGAATTGGCGCCGTGGAGCTTGATAGGGCAGCGCTGGTGTGGGGTTGAAAACAAAGCGGGAGCAAGCTCCCGCACTCCAAATGTCTCGCGGGCGGCGCTGCGCAGGTGGGCTGAGTGGTGAGAATTGGCTGCGCGGGCACGGTCCGCCAGACTTCCGGCGGATGCCCCTACGAGCAAAAGAGCAACGGCGGAAAGGCGCCCACCTGAAGGTGGCCGGTACAAAGGCAAAGCAAATATTGTTGGTTGCTATTTGTTGATGTCGGAAACCGGAACTAATTTGCGGGCGCGGATGCGGAAGCGGCGGCCGCGCCAGTGGATGCGCTGGGGGAAAAAGCTCGCGAGCCAGACGAGGAATGCGAAGGCGTCGCGAACCGGGAGCAGCCATGCTTTCTCGCGGACAAGCGAGTCGCGCATCCCTCGCGCGCCCACGGTGAGCGCCACATCGCCGCGGAGCAGCGCGTAAGCGCCCGCGAAGAGCAGCGCGCCAAACGCCGACTTCACGAGAATCATCGCCAGAATCACCCAGGGCAGCCCGTGCGAAAAGATCATGCCCAGATGTCCCGCCGGACGCGAATAGCGGATGCTGAGGTTCCAGCGGAGCTGGTGGCGGAAGGCGTCGCGCAAATTTTGATGCGGATAGACGATGGCCACCGGCACGCGGCTGATTTCCACGCGATAACCGCGAGCGGCGATGCGATTGCCGAGCTCGTAGTCGTCACAGAAATAATCGACGAGCGATTCGAAGCCGCCGATTTCGGCGAGGTGGCTCTTGGTGGTGGCCATCACGGCGCCCAGCATGAAATTCACCGGGCCGAGCATCTGCGCAACGAGAACGCCGGGGGCAAAATCGGTGGAGTTTCCGAGCGCTTCGAGGTCGGAGGCAAAACCGCCGTCGGTGAGGCCGCGGTATAGGCACGTGACGCCGCCCACTTTCGGATCGGCGAAGGGCGCCACAACCTCGCGCAGGAAATCCGGCTCCGCGCGGACGTCGCTATCGGTGACGATCAGGATGTCGTGCCGCGCTTCGCGGGCCATCCGGCACACCTTGTTCATTTTGTCGCTCGCGCCAAGCGGATCGGCGCCGACGAGCAGGCGGATCGAGCGCGCGGGAAAATCGCGAATCAGTTTTTCGATCACGGGAACGGCGGGATCCTGCCGGTCGGAAACGCAGAAAAGGATTTCAAATTCGGGATATTCCTGGCGGCAGAAACTCGCGTAATTTTCGTAGGCTTCGCGATCGAGGCCAAGAATGGGTTTCAGGATGCTGACGGGGGGAGAAAAATCGGAGGGCGGCGCGGCGCTTCTGCGGCGGAAGAATTTTTCGCCGGCGAGGATGGCCAGCAGGTAGTAAGCGAGAGGCGCGAGGGCGAGCAGCAGGAGGCCCGCGCGAATTGAAGCCCATGGCATGGGGAGAATCGTGCTCCTATAAGCGAGCCATTAGAGCACATTCGAGTGGATTGGTATCCACAGGCCATCGACGCCCATCTGGCGATTGGCGGGAACTTCAGGGGCTAAAGCCCAACGTGTTATCGCGCCGTTATGTCGCGGTTGAAACCGCGACCTACAAAACGCAACTGCCTGAAAAGCCCTAGCCTTTGCCTTTCCAGACGAGGGTGACGCCGATGCAGACGAGGAGGACGCCGAGCCAACGCTGCGGCGTGACGCGTTCGCCGAGGAAAATCGAGCCGCCGAGCGCGCCGGCTGCGTAGCTCAGCGCCGTCACTGGAATCACGAAGCTCACGTTTTCGAGCGAGAGCATCCCCAGCAGCGCGAAGAATCCCGCGGCCATTCCGAGAATCGCGAGCCAGAACCAGCCGACCGTCACGGCGCGGCCGAAAAACCGAAGAAGCGCCCTAGGGCGGAAATCGTGGACTTCGCCGATCGTTTTCATCGCGCGCGTGAGGCACAGCTCGCCGCCCGTGCCGGCCACGACAATCAGAAAAATCAAAATAATTTCGGCGAGCATCAGGGCTGCTCCGTGGTGCGCGGCGGCGTGTGCCCCACAATCAGTACACCCACGCAAATAATCAGGACTCCCACCCAGCGCATGTTGGTGATCGATTCGCCCAGGACGTAGCGGCCGAGCACGGCGACAAATCCGTAGGCGAACGACGAAGCCGGCTGGACGAAGCTGTAGTCCGCCCAGGAAAGCACCAACGTGAAGGCCACAAAAAACGTGAGCAGCGAGGCAATCCCGAGCCAGATCATCCCCGAAGCAAAGACGGCCACGAAGACGTGCGCCAGGTTCGCAAGCGACCAATCGGAAATCGCTCCGATCTCTCTCATTCCCTTGCGCAGAAACACGTCTCCCAGCGGGCCGAAGATCACCATCACGAGGATCAACGCGAAGGTCTTGAAATGCAGGGCCGCCGGAGACTTCACTTCATACGCTCGGCGACTGGCCGGCCACCTCGGCGCGCGGGCGGGTTTCCAGCGGCACGTTGACGAGGATTTTTTTCTGGACGCCCTTGCGCGCAACTCTCCAGCGGTCCGCGCGCAATTTCAGGAAATCGACGGCTTCGTGGTACAGGCGCTTGCGCTCGTGCGCATCCCACAGCGCGTCGCGCACGATGCGCCAGGCCACGCGCGGACGGAAGTAGTAGCTGTCGTAGAAGCGGTTGACGGCCTGGACCATGTACTCGCGGGAAAGGCCGGGATACTCGAGGTGCGGGAGCTGATGGCCGAGGGCATCGGTGACAGCTTCCGATGCGAGGAAGCCTTCGCGGACGCCCTGATCGTAAAGTTCAGTGCCGGGATAGGCGTGGGCCATGGAGACTTGAATCGTCTCGCAATCGAGCTCCTTGGCGTACTGGATGGTCTTCTCGATCGTTTCTTTCGTTTCGCCGGGAAGGCCGATGATGAAATCGCCGTGAACGTGGATGCCGACTTTCTTGGCGTTCTGGACGAAGGTGCGGCCCATCTCGATCGTCGCGCCCTTCTTGATATTTTTCAGAATCTGCGGATCGCCGGACTCGAACCCGACAATCAGCAGGCGCGCGCCGGCGTCCGCCATGGCCTTGAGAGTTTCGTAATCGCTGTGCACGCGGGCGGTGCAGGACCAGCGGAATCCCACGGGCTTGAATTCTTTGCAGAGAGCCAGCACGCGGTCTTTCCGGATATTGAACGTGTCGTCGTCGAAGAAAAACTCTTTCGCCTGCGGGAAGCGCTGGTGCGCTTCGCGGAATTCGCGCGCGACGCTATCGACCGACCTCACGCGCCAGGCGTGGCCGGAAAGCGTCTGCGGCCAGAGGCAAAAAGTGCAAAGCGCCGGACAGCCGCGAGCGGTGTAAAAGGAAACGTAGGGATGCAGGAGGAACGGGACGTTGTAATTCTCGATGGTGAGATTGCGTTCGTACACTTCGGTGGCAAACGGCAGCGCATCGAGCTCTTCGGTTTGCAGAAGCGGGCGCGGCGGGTTGTGGACCACTTTGCCGTTTTTCAGGTAGCTGGCATTCAGGATTTGGTCGAGCGGCTTTCCCTCGGCGAATTCCACGACCGCGTGGTCGAATTCGCCGCGGACGACGAAGTCGATGTCCGGGCTCGCGAGCAGGCTTTCGGCGGGCTTGATCTGCACGTGCGGGCCGACGAACGCGATTTTCAGGCCGGGCTTCTTTTCCTTCATCGCGCGGGCCATGCGCAGATCGCTGGCAAAGCCCACCGTGGAGGTGAACAGCACCACGAATTCATAGTCGAGCGCCGTGCGAATCGCTTCCTCGGGCGACACGTGGTGCGGCGGGGCGTCGAGCACGCGGCTTCCCGGCAACATTCCCGCGGGATAGGCAATCCAGACCGGATACCAGTAGGACTCGATTTCACGCGTGGCCGGCCAGCGGGAACCCGCGCCACCATCGAATTTTTCAAAGCTGGGGGGATTCAGGAACAGAGTTTTCATTACAGACGGCATCTACTGTCGTCCTCCTCAGTCGAGCGGCACAGCGGGGTGCTGGTTCCCCAAACAAACCATTTTACTCGATTCCAGGGGCCGGCCCAAGGAAAGGTTTTGGCAAGGCGCTTCCTATTGGAACACTTTGGCGAGTTGCCCGGTGGCCTGGAGGAGCACGAGCTGCCCTTGCTGGCGGGCGAAATCGGCATCGAGGAAAGCCACCCATTTGTCGCTTTCGTCCAGGCGGGCTTGCTCGATATCGCGGAGTGTAGCGCGCCCCTGGTTGAATTTTTCCTGCTCGATTTGGAGGGTTTCCTGCGCCAGCTTCAGATCCAGCCGGGCCACCTCGCGGCCGGCATCGAGTTCGCGAACGCTGCGCGCTTTCTGCTGCACGTCGAGGCTCACCTGCTGGCGGCGGGTCCCGAGCGTCAGCTCCGCGACGCTCAACTGGCTTTTGGCCAGCGCCACATTGGCGCGGGTCTTGGCGCTGAACAGCGGAACGTGGACGTCGACGCCGATGGTGATGTTGTTGCGCTGGAAGCTCTCGGGGTTGAAGAACTGGTTGTAGTTGTTGAATCTTCCCAGCACTTCATACAGACCGACCACGCTCATGGTGGGCCAGTAGCCGCCTTTTTCGCCTTTGAGGAGATGGGCGCGGGCGGCGCGCTCATTTTCCGCTTCCTTGACGAGCGGATTATTTTCGAGCGCCTGGCTCAGCAGCTCGCTTTCCTGCTGTTCGGCTGCAAACGACGGCTCTTCGGTCTCCACTTCGACCGATTGCGTGTCGGGGATGCCCGTAAGATTGCGAATCTGCTGCGCGAGCACTTCCTCGCGGCCTTCCAGCCGGATGATGCGTTCGCGGGCGCGCGCCAGAGTCAATTCCCCGCGAGTAATTTCGATGGGAAGTTCCTGGCCGGCGGCGGCGCGCTCGCGCGTGACTTCCAGGATTTTCTCCGCGCTGGCCTCTTCCTTGCGAAGCAGCTCGAGCGAGTGGCGCACTTTCGCGAGCTCGAGATAGGCCGTGGCCGCGCGCACGATCACGTCGTCGCGCATGCGATCCACTTCCACCTTCATGCTCTTGGCTCGATCCTCGGCCGCCCTCATTTGCCCGAGCAGCGGCAAATTAAACACGGATTCCGTGTAGGTGAGATTGAAGAGCGAGGGCGCCTGGCCGCTGGGCGTGGCCGGAAATCCGTTGGTGTAGGCGGCGCCGGAACCGGTGTATAGATTCGGCAAAAATTCGGAGCGGTACACGCGAGTCTGATTGAGCGCGACGTTGTATTGCATTTTGGCGAGGGCCAGCTCGCGGCTGTTTTGCAACGCGAGGGTCACCGCCTGCCGAAGCGTCAGCCGTTCCGTCTCCTGCGCGAGCGCCCTGCCGGGCCAAACCGGCGCCAGGCCTGCGGCGAGCGCAACGATTATCAGAAGTTTTTTATTCATAGCGCAATGAATCCGTGGGATGAAGTTTGGCGGCGCGGTTCGCCGGCAAGTAGCCGAACAACAAGCCCGTCGAGCAGGATACAACGAACGCGAGCACCACCGAGAGCCAGGATATCGGAATATGAACGTCGGAAGGCACCTCGAAAAATCCCAGCAGAAAATTGACCATCAGGGGAATGGATGTGGCGATTAAAATGCCGGCAAGCGCTCCCGTTCCGCTGATAATGAGAGCCTCCATTAAGAATTGCCAGAGGATTGCGTCCTGGCGGGCGCCCACCGCCTTGCGAATTCCAATCTCGCGCGTCCGTTCGGTGACGGTGACGAGCATGATGTTCATGATCCCGACGCCGCTGATAGCCAGTGCAATCGCGGCGACGCCGACCAGCACCACCGAAAGCGCCAGCGCGATATCCCGCGCCGCTTCGAGGATCGACGCCAGATTCTGCACACTGTATTGCGCGCCCAGGCGGTGGCGGCTTTGGAGGACTTCAGCCACACCGCGCGTCACGGCGGGCACGTCTTCGGCGCTATCGGCCTGCGCGTAGAGGGTGCCAAAGGCGTCGTTCCCCTGGTAGTCCTTGATCAGGGGAAAAGGAACGATGGCGGAATCTTTCACGATTTCCGACTGCCCGAACGTTGCCACGCGCTCCCGGAAGACGCCGATCACCGTGAAATAGATTTCACCCATCCGAAATTGTTTGCCGACCGGATCTTCGAAAGGAAACGCGCGCGAGGCCAGCGATTCAGTGAGAAGGCAGACCTTGTTTCTTCCGGCGATTTCATCCGGCTCGAAGTAACGCCCGCGAAGGATTACGAGATTGCGGATTTTCTGGAAGCCCTGGGTCACGCCCACAAGACTGACCAAGTGCTCGCGGCCGTTGAGCGTCACGGTCATTGAAATGTCGCGCGTGCCGGCGGTCTCGATGACGCCGGGGACGTTCTGCCTTACCGCTTCGAGGTCGGCCGGGGTGATTTCGTCGGACTTCGACACGCCATGTCGTGTCAACTCGGCGTAAACCAGGTTCGAGCCGATGCCCTCAATCTGCCCGACGATATAGCGCCTCCCCGCCAGCGCCACCGTGACAACCAGGACGATGCAGGCGCTGCCGATGATGACGCCGAGCATGGTGAGCATCGCGCGCAGCTTATTGCCGCGCAAGGCGTCGAGCGCCAGTTTCCAGCTTTCGGCTTGCCAGAAGCCCGATTGCATCTTTCCACTATATCAAACCGGCGGTGAGGCCATGCAGGTGAACCGCCCGCTCAGGCGCTGATTTTAGCGCGGCGAGAATCGCCGCAACCCGGTCAGCGCGTAGCACACGAGGATCACGATTTCCGGATCCCACGACTGACGGTAGGAAAGTTCCGGATGCGTCGGATAATAGCCGAGGGGAAAGACGATCAACATGATCGCGTAGGGGATGGCAGTTTCCACGTTGCTTCGAAAAGCCCGGCACAGTCCCAGAATTGCAAATATTGTGATCGCCGTGCAAAGGGGGATATTGGGAATATCAAACGGCTCCATTTTCAGATATTCCGGATTCAAGCTCCAAAAGCCGGTCCACATAAAGACGAACCTGCGAATAGACCGCCAGACGAAAAGACCGGTGTTTTGTTTGATGAACTGGATGGCCTCCACTTTTTTCTCGGCCATGTATTGGATTTCGCCGACGCGCAGATATTCGGCCATCTCGGCAGAGTCACGCCCTGGGCTGGCATTTCCAAGCCAGTGCAGAGTGTCTCCCACATTCCCGCTCAAGATCGCGAGCCAATAATTGTTCTTCAGGAAAACGGGCTGATGAAAGGTGCGAATGTTACGGATCATCCAGGGGCTAATCGTGACGAGCAGCGCGAGGCCCGCGGTCGCCGCCGGCAGCAGCCACCGGGCTTTCTTTTTGAGCAGGCGATACCAAATCCATCCGCCCAGAAAAGGTAAGACGCCGAAGACCACGGCGTTCGTCAGCCCGGCCACGCCCCATAAAAATCCAAATCCCGCCCAGGCCCATAGCCCGCGCTTCTCGTCCATCGAATAGGAAATCCAGAAGATCAAAGTGACGAGCAATCCCATCAGGGCGTGATCCCACATCGAGTTGGCGGAAAAATTTATGGCGTAGGGATAGAAAGCCCAGCCCCAGCTCGACCACTGGGCTACACGAGCACCAAAAGTCTGCTTCGCGACGAAGAAGATAGGCAAACACGTGAGCGCGGACAATAGACTGTTCAGGCTCAATATCGCAATCGCCGATGCTTTTGAATAGAGCCCGAAGAGTTTCATCACCCCGGCGAGAAGATAAGGCATGATCGGGCCCATCGAAGCCGTCGGCCCGCTCGGGACGCGGAACAGGTTTCCGAATCCGTGGCCCTGGACAATTGACCCTGCAACCTGGCCTCCTTCATACCCGAATTCCCAATGATTTCGCCCCGGGTCCAAATACGATTCGAACACGAAGGCGACCACGATCAGCCGGATCGCCAGGGCAGCTAGAATGACCCAAAGCAAAAAACGGCGGCCATCGCGGCGAGTGTCGAGTCCCGTCTGGGGCAATTCGGATGGGATAGCGGGCTGGCTCGTGGAAAGCGATCCTGCAAAGCATAATTTCTTGAGCAACGACTCCCCCTCGGTGAGCAACCGCAGATAGTATCATCGGCGTGCGGACTCGCGTCATGCGTATGAAAATCCATGCGTCTGGATGCGGACGCTGCTGGCGCGAGGTGAATAACCGATTCGCGAAAAGAGCATGCCAACGCATGATTTGGGCTAGGCCACGGCAACGTGGTTAAATATAATGTGGGGTTTGGCGTGTCGACGGGATTAGCAGTGTCGTCCTTGCATTTCGTTGCGACTGAGGGTCCCTTGAACAATCGGGCCACGCTCGGCAACTCTCGGGGCAGGCAAGGCGCGAACCGGCTGAATCCGCAGGCCATGCCGCGGCCTAACTGGGAAAAAGACAGGACTCAGGATTGCGCATGCGAGTATTGATATTCAGCAACTGGTTTCCGCCCGTGCAATCGGGGTCGTCGTTTTACGCGAGCAGCCTGGCCCGCGCGCTTACAGCTCGTGGCAACGACGTCGTTGTCGTCACGCTGGATTGGGGCTCGCCATACGAGCCGCCAGACGACGCGGCTTATCCCATTTACACGCTCCCGGTGCGCAAAGTCCCCGAATCGCCGCTCTTCTTCAACCTCAAATTGATGGCGTTCTCTTTCACTCCCGGCAACATGAAACGCTTAAGAGCTCTGCTTCGCGAGCATCGGATTGAAGTGCTGCATCACGTCAATCACATCTTCGATTCGACCTTGCTCACGGTGCGTGCTGCGAGAGCCGCGGGCATTCCGATCGTCGGCTCGATTACAACTCCCATCCAACACGATGTTCCGCTGCGCCATCACTTGATGAAGTTCGCCGACCGATGCACCGTCGGCCAGTTTGGCGTGTGCAACTGGGACGGAGTTGTCTCCCTGGATCGAACCGTTCACCATTACGTGGGCGAGACCTATGGCGCGGCTGTGCAGGCGCGCTCGGCGGTGATTCCTTTCGGCGTGCGCGAGGAAACGCTCGCTTCCTTCAATGACACCAGCCCGGTTCGACCCGGGCCTCCGCAGATTTTAATGGTGGGACATATTCATCCGCTCCGGAATCCGACTCAGCTCATCCGGGCGATGTCCCAGGTGATTCGCGAATTCCCCGAGGCGCGTCTGGTGCTGGCCGGGCGTGTGGACCTGAACGAGCCCGTCCGAGTGGCTCGAGCTCTGGGCATGGCCCCCGATCAAATCGAGTTTTGCGGCGAATTGCCGCACGAAAAAATCATCGGCTTGATGAAATCTTCGCACGTGTTCGTGAGCTGGCTGACGGGACCTTATAAGTCGCTAGGCACAGCTCCCATGGAAGCGATGCTTTGCCAGACGCCTGTGATCAACGATCTTCCCGAAGATTTGTTCGGCGAAGGAAAGCTGCGGAACGGGGAGAATACGGTGATCGTCGATTCGCGCAGTCCGGAATCGATTTCAAGCGCCATCCTTCGGCTGCTGAAAGACGAACCGTTGCGGCGGCGAATCGGCGCGGCGGGGCGCCGCTTCGTGCTCGAGGAATTCGACTGGAGCCGGCTGGCCGGGCGGATGGAGTCCTTTTACCAAGAAGTGTTGGCGCGACGAGGCATCGTGCCGGAGCCGGCGCGAGCGCTCGACGCGGAACCGGCGGAAGCTGCGAAGACGTTGGCTGCTGCATCGCAGAGACGCTGAAATTCGAAGCATTTCGTTGGATGAGACTCGGTCTGAAACCTTGGGCGAATCGAAACAAATGAAAAGCAACTTGGCGCGCTGGATCGCAACCGCGGCGAAGTTCGCAGTCGCCATGGCGCTCCTGGTGTGGCTCAGCCGCCGGGGGAACTTGAGCCTCACGCGGCTCGAAGAGGCCTCCACGCACTGGCCCGAGCTATTGGCGATTCTGGGGATTTTCTACCTGGAAGCGTTTGTCTGCGCCTGGCGGTGGAATCTGTTGCTCGCCGCGCAAGAGTTGTCGATTGGCCTTTCGGAGAGCGTTTCGCTGACGATGATCGGATTTTTTTTCAACACGGTCATCCCCGGCGCGGTGGGAGGCGACGTCATCAAGGGCTACTATCTTTCGCGGAGAATGAACGGGAAAAAGTCCGCAGGGCTGACCACGATCCTGATGGACCGGCTCATCGGATTATTCGGCCTGGTGTTGCTCGCCGCCGGGGCAAGCTTCTGGACGCTTCGCAGCTTCGAGAGCAATCACGCGCTGGAGCTGCTTCGCTGGTTCGCCCTCGCCGCCGCCGCCGGCGGAATAGCGGCGCTCACGGTGGCCGTTATGGCGAGCGGCAGGCTGGGAATCCTCGACCGCGGGGAAAGCGTGCGCTGGCTGGCTCCTTTTGTGAAGGCGTCGCGCTCGCTTGCTGCGTACCGGCAGAATCCCGAAATGCTTTTGCTCGCCGTCGGCGCGAGTATCTTCAACCATTTGCTGTCTTGTCTCGCCTTCTATCTCGCGTTTCAAATCGTCGGCGGAGGCGCGATTCCCTGGGGATATTATTTCCTTCTGGTCCCGCTGGGGATGATCACGACGGTGATTCCGCTCTCGCCCGCCGGCGTGGGCGTCGGGCAAGCCGCTTTTTTTGCGCTTTTCCAAATCGTGCCCGGGCACAGCGGCGCCGCCGCAGCAAACGCTTTCACGATTTTTCAAATCCTGTTAATCCTCGTGTATCTGAGCGGCGTCTACTCTTATCTGACGTATCGGCGGACAGCCGAGGCGGAAGTTCCCGCTGGAGTGATTTCCGGATGAAACCCGCGCCTTCGAGAGTGGAGGAAAAACTGAGCGCTAAGGTGGAACAGGCTCCGGCAGTCGCCGTGCTGGGTTGCGGCGCCTGGGGCCGCAATCTGGTGCGCAACTTCCACGCGCTCGGCGCTCTGCACGCCGTGGCGGATCCCTCGGAAAAAAGCCGCGGCCTGGCGCGTGAGCTGGCTCCGGATGCGCCGCTCTTCGAAGATTTCCGCGCTGTACTTCGCTCGCCGGATATCGAAGCCGTGGTGATCGCCACGCCGGCGGAAACGCATTATGCGCTTGCGATGGAGGCGATCGAAAACGGCAAGCACGTCTTCTGCGAAAAACCGATGGCGATCCGCTATCGCGACGGCGTCGCGCTCGAACGCGCCGCTGCCGCCGCGAAGCGCGTGCTGATGGTCGGGCATCTGCTGGAATACCATCCGGCGGTCGTCAAACTCAAAGAGTTGATTGACCAGGGCACGCTCGGCAAGATTCACTACATTTATTCCAACCGGCTGAATTTCGGCAAAGTGCGGACGGAAGAAAACGCGCTTTGGAGCTTCGCGCCGCACGATTTCGCGGTGATTCTGCGGTTGGTGGGCGAAGAGCCGATCGAAGTGACCGCCGTCGGCGGCAACTACATCACTCCCGGACTCACGGATGTCACCGTCTCGTGTCTTCAGTTCCGCACGGGCATTCGCGCCCACATTTTCGTGAGCTGGCTGAATCCCTTCAAGGAACAAAAACTCGTCGTGGTGGGGAGCCAGCGGATGGCTGTGTTCAATGATGTCGCCGCGGAGGGCAAGCTCAGCCTCTACGATCAGCAAGTGGATTTGAACGGCCGCCAGCCGGTCCTGCGCAACGGAAAGATCGAGACGGTTCCGATCGCCGATGACGAGCCGTTGCGGCTGGAGTGCCGGCACTTCCTTGAGGCTGTGCGCGACGGGAAAACGCCGCTTACCGACGGCAAGAGCGCCCTGCGAGTCTTGAGAGTGCTGGAAGCCTGCCAGATTTCACTTCAATTGAACGGGCGGCCCGTTTCCGTGCTGGACGTCAGAGCAGAAGGCTGATGTCCTATTACGCCCATCCCACCGCGGTCATTGACGACAACTGCGAGATCGGCGATCAGACCAAAATCTGGCACTTCGTGCACGTGTCGAGCGGCGCGCGCATCGGGCGGGGTTGCGTGCTCGGACAAAACGTAATGGTGGCAGGCGACGTGGTGATTGGTAACACGGTGAAAATTCAAAACAATGTTTCCATTTATTCGGGCGTGACCATCGAGGACGATGTGTTTCTCGGTCCGTCGTGTGTGCTCACCAACGTGACGAACCCCCGCTCTCAGGTCAACCGCCATTCGCTGTACGAGAAGACTCTGATCCGGCGCGGCGCAACCGTGGGCGCCAATGCTACCATCGTCTGCGGCATCACCCTCGGAAGGTACTGTTTCATTGCCGCGGGCGCGGTGGTCACGAAGGACGTCCCGGACTACGCTTTCATTTCCGGCGTGCCCGGCCGCCAGCGTGGCTGGATGAGCCGGCACGGCCACCGGCTCGAAGGCAAGCCTTCGGAGATTCTTGTGTGCCCGGAATCGCGATTGCGCTATCAGGAAGTGCAGCCCGGCGTGCTGCGGTGCCTCGATCTGGACGAGAATGAGCCGCTGCCCGCCGAGCTCTCGGTGGGCAAGACTCAATATCGCGAGTACAAGACATGAAAGTTCCGCTTCTCGATTTGAAGCCGCAAAATGCGGCATTGCGCAACGAACTGGACGCCGCCTTTCTGCGCGTGCTGGACTCGGGCCAATTCATCCTCGGGGCTGAAGTGACCGCATTTGAAGAGGCGTGCGCGAAAATCGCAGGGGCAAAGCACGCGATCGGGGTTTCGTCGGGCACCGACGCGATTCTGCTGATTCTGATGACGCTCGGAATCGGGCCGGGCGACGAAGTCATCTGCCCGTCTTACACTTTTTTTTCCACCGCCGGGTGCATTGCGCGCGTTGGCGCGAAGCCGGTGTTCGCGGACTCTTGCGAAGTCTGCTTCAATCTCGATGTCGAGGACGCGGCCGCGAAAATCACTTCGCGCACCAAGGCCCTGCTTCCGGTGCACTTGTTCGGACAGGCGGCGGAGATGGACAGCGTGATGGCTCTCGCGGCGAAGCACAACCTTCCCGTCATCGAAGATGCGGCTCAGGCTTTCGGCGCCGAGTATAACGGCCGCCGCCTGGGATCGATCGGAACAATGGGCCTTTTCAGCTTTTTCCCGTCGAAGAATCTGGGCGGTTTCGGCGATGCGGGCCTCGTTGTGACCAACGACGATGCGCTCGCGGAAAAAGCCCGGCTCCTGCGCACCCACGGCGCCAAGCCGAAGTACTTTCACAAAATGGTGGGGGCGAACTTCCGCATCGATCCTTTGCAAGTGGCGCTTCTGGGAGTCAAGCTGCCTTTTCTGCGCCAATACTCCGAGAAGAGAGCTGCGAACGCCGCTTACTACACGGAAAGGCTGGGCGCGTTGCCCGGCTCGACGACCTCCGCAAGCCAAGCCTGCGAGCACAAGCGACGCGCCCGCAATCCGGAAACGCGCATCGTGCTGCCGGGAGTGCACGCCCGGCGAAGCCACATCTGGAATCAGTACACCGTGCGGATTCCTGCTTACTCCGGCTGGCAAGACGCCGGGAGCCCGCGTGACGCGCTCCGGGAGTGTCTTGCAAAAAGAGGAATCGGGAGCGAGATTTATTATCCGCGGCCTTTGCACAGGCAGGAATGTTTTCTGGATGCCGGCAAGCCGCAAGCCTCGTTGCCAGCTTGCGAACAGCTCGCTGAAGAAGCATTGAGCATTCCCGTTTATCCCGAACTCCGGCGCGAAGAACAGGATTATGTTGTCAGCGCCATCGGCGACTTTTTGAAAGGCTGATCCAGACTCAAAGCCAAGATGATTGAAGACAAGAAAATTTTCATCACGGGCGGCGCAGGTTTTATCGGCTCGACGCTTGCGGGCCGGCTCCTTCCGCGAAATGAAGTTGTGATTTTCGACAATTTCAGCCGCAACGCGCTCAAAGACAAGCCGTTCCGCGATCACAAAAACTTGAAAGTAATCGAGGGCGATATCCTGTGCTTCAAAGCCCTGCAAGAAGCGATGCTGGGAGCCGATTACGTGATTCACTGCGCCGCAATCGCCGGCATCGATACGGTGATCAAGAAGCCGGTCACGACCATGCGGGTGAACATGATCGGCTCGGCAAACGTCCTCGAGGCCGCGGGCTCTCTGCCAAAATGCGAGCGCGTATTGTGCTTTTCGACCAGCGAAGTGTTTGGCCAATACGGCTTCCGCTCAACCGAAGTGGATACGACGAAAATCGGCAAGGTGGGCGAAACGCGATGGACCTATGCCGTTTCGAAGCTTGCCGAAGAGCACCTGGCGATATCGTATTTTCAGGAGCGCGGCCTGCCGACGACGATCGTGCGGCCTTTCAATATTTACGGCCCGGGGCAAGTGGGTGAGGGCGCTCTGCGCACTTTCATCCAGCGCGCCATCAAAGACGAGCCTATCGAAATCCACGGAGACGGCACACAAATTCGCGCCTGGTGCTATGTGGACGACATGGTCACGGGCGTCCTGCTGGCGCTCGAGCATCCGAACGCCATTGGGGAGTCGTTCAACATCGGAAACGTGCGCGCCGTCACGACGATCTACGGTCTGGCCAATACCGTGGTGCGCGTTCTCTCCTCGCGGTCACCGATTGTCTTCACGCGGAAGGAATACACAGACGTGGAGCTTCGCGTGCCCTCGGTGAAAAAAGCTGAAGAGCTGATCGGGTTCGAAGCCAAGGTGGACCTCGAAGAAGGGATTCGCCTCACGGCCGAGCACTATTGGAAACAGACATGATTCGGCTGGCTGCACCCTCGATCGAAGAGGACGATTTGCAGGCTGTCCGTGAAGTATTGGCCTCCGGGTTCCTTGTTCAGGGCCCGCGCGTGCGCAGCCTGGAAGAAAAAATCACGGCGGTCACCGGCACGCGCCATGCCGTGGCGGTCAGCAGCGGGACGGCGGCGCTGCACCTGGCGATGCTGGCGCTCGAAGTCGGGCCCGGCGACGTCGTCCTCGTAACCGCTTACTCCTGGATCTCCACTTCCAATGCCGTTGAATTCTGCGGCGCGCGGCCTGAATTCATCGACATCGATCCCCGCACTTTCAACATGAACCCTCGCGCACTCGAGCGCGCCGTGGACCGGCTGCTGAAAAATCCGGAATCTTCCAGGCGCGTCAAAGCCATCCTGCCGATCGACGCGTTCGGGCAGATGGCCGATCTTTCGGCCATCGGAGAAATTGCCGAATTGAACGGGCTTCCCGTCGTCGAGGATGCGGCGTGCGCACTGGGCGCGAAGCTCAACGGAAAACCTTCGGGGGCGTGGTCCAGGCTCGCGACCTTCAGCTTCCATCCGCGCAAAGCCGTCACGACCGGCGAAGGCGGCCTCCTCACCACCGGCGACGAACGGCTCGCCTGGAAATTGCGCGCCCTGCGGAATCATGGACAGGACCCGAACAGCGCGACGCCGGATTTTGTGATGCCGGGTTACAACTACCGGATGACCGAGTTTCAAGCCGCGCTGGGATTTTCGCAGCTCGACAAATTGGATCGAATCATCCGCCGGCGGCGCGAGATCGCGGCCACATATGACCGCCTGCTCGCGGGGACGCCGCTCCAAGCTCCCTATGTGCCTCCGGGCAACGAGCCCGTGTTTCAATCCTACGTGTGCCTCTTGAATGAGGAAGCTGCTGCGCGCCGCGATGAATTGATCCGCAAAATGCGGGAAGATGGCGTGGAAATCTCGATTGGCACCTGGCATTTGCCGCTCTCCAGTTACAATCGCCGCCGCTACGGCTACAAGCCGGGCGATTTTCCGGCGACGGACAGCGTGTTTGCGCGCTCGCTATCCTTGCCCATGTACGAATCTCTTACGCGACCGGACCAGGAACAAGTCGTCGCGCTGCTCTTAAAGCACCTCGGGAATCCAAGTTGAGCTTCGAAATCCGCAGTTTCCGGTCGCACGGAACCGGCGAGTTCCGCCGGGATCAATTCCGAAGCATCGGTGAGAACGTCACACTGGAACCGGGCGTGCTCGTCTTCCATCCCGAGAATATCTCGCTCGGCTCCAATGTTTACATCGGCCACTACACGATTCTCAAAGGCTACTACCGCAACCAGATGACCATCGGCGACAACACCTGGGTCGGCCAGGGATGCTTTTTTCACAGCGCCGGAGGCTTGGTAATCGGATCCCGCATCGGCATCGGCCCGGGAGTGCGGATCATCACTTCGTATCACGAAGATGCGGGAATTGAAGTGCCGATTCTGTTCAGCCCGATTAAGGAAGACCGCGTCGTGATTGAAGACGACTGCGATCTTGGCGTGGGCGCGATCATCCTGCCCGGCGTCACGATTGGGCGTTCCTGCCAGATCGGCGCCGGCGCAGTGGTCACGGAAAATATTCCGCCAGGCTCGGTGGCGGCGGGGGTGCCGGCGCGGGTTGTCCGCAAGCGGACGAGCTAGGGATTGCGCCGAGTTCGGGAGCCACGGAACAGCGGGGGCCGCGCTATTTCGATTTTTTCTCGAGCTGTTCCAGGCGCTGGCGGGCTTCTTTGCGTTGAGGATCGAGCTGAAGCGCGGCGCGATATTGCTCGGCGGCCTCGGTCCGCTTCCCTTCCGCCTCGAAGATTCTGCCGAGCCAGTCGCGCGCGGCCGCGTGAGAAGGCCAGTCGCTGCGGTCCGGCGTGCTCGCCAGGTAGGATTTTAGATATTCCTCTCCGCGAGAAAAATTTGCGCCCGAAACCATGATTGAAACGCCGCGATAAAAGGACAGCCGCGGATCGTTCGCGCTCACCAGCGCCGCGCTTTGAATGGCCGCATCCAGGTCCGACGCTTTATTCTGACGGGCAAAAAAGTTTGCCGCCTCGAAGTAGGGCTCCGCGCGCTTGGGTTTGGCGCTGACTGCATCGCGATATTCCTTTTCGGCCAGGTCGGGCCTCTTCTCCACCTGATCGAAGACCGCGCGGGCCAGATGGGCTTCCACGGGATCGAGCTTCTCGATCGCGTCAATCTGCGCGCGGCCCTCCTCCTTGCTCCCGCCGACGATCCAGGGCGCGTCGATGCAGTATTCCATCAGGTCGCGCCGCGCCTGAATGTTCGAAGGATTCAGCTGCACGGCCTCTTCGAATTCCTTCTTCACTTTCTTGGCGATGGAAAAGCTGCGCTCGCGGTCCGCTTTCTCTCCATAGGCGATTCCCAGCCAATGATGGTATTCGGAATTTTTCGTGTCGAGCTCGGTGGACTTTTCGAGCTGCTGGATGGCGCTCGTGTAATCATGCAGCTCGTAGTAGCAGCGGCCGAGCCAAAAATAGGCTTCGCCGCTCGAGGGGCTTTGCGATACGGCGCTTTGAAGCGTGGCGATCGCGCCGGAATAATTTCCCGCGTTGAATTGTTTCTGCGCCGTTAGAATCGCGCCCGACACATCGGCGGCAGGGCGGATGGCCGCCGGCGCTGCAGAACCCATGAAATGGCCGGCAGGAAGCAGCAGGCAAACCAGGAAGAAACCGCCGCCCGCAGCATGGATTCCGGCGCGCGGCACTCTTACTTGGCCTCCGTGGCTCGAATCTCCATGCCGTCGCGCAATCCCTGTTCGCCGGAGAGCGCCACGCGATCCCCTTCTTTCAGTCCTGAGAGGATTTCGTATTTTGTGGCGCTGGCCACGCCCACGGAAATCTCGCGCTGATGAATCCTGTCTCCGTCGAACAGGAAAACAAACTGCTTGCCCTGGTCGGTTTTCACCGCGGACCTCGGCACGACCAGCGCGTTGGGGCGGTCCCGGACGAGGATCCGCACTTCCACGTTGATATTCGGGAGCAGGTCCAATTTCTCATTGTTCACCGAGCAAATCAGTTCTCCCACGCTCCTCGAACCGCGCGCCACCACCTGCTTCGGCACAGTTTCCGTCCGGCCTTTCCAGGTGACGCCGGGCTTCGCATCCCAGGTGATCTGGACTCCCTGATTCGGCTCGAGCCAGCCCAAATCCGGCTCGTCCACAAAGGCGCGGACGCGCACCTGCCGCAGATCGGCCATCTCGGCGAGGACGTCTCCCACTTTCACGTAGTCTCCCTTGCGCACCGGGAGCGAATAGAGCGTCGCATCCGCCGGAGCGATCACGGTCGCCGAACGCACTTTTTCCTCGAGCGACCTGACCAGATCCTGCGCCTGATGGAATCGCAGAGTGGCGCGCTCGACATCTCCCGCCGACCGCTTTTCTCTCGCCGCCCTTTTTTCTTCGAGCACCTGCAAATTCGCGCGAGCCTCTGCGAGTGCAGCTTTCTTCTGCGCCAGCTCGTCCGGCGTGGCGGCTTGCCGTGCGGCGAGATCTTCGAGCGCTTTCACGCTCCGCTCCAGGTTCTCCACGCTCAGGCGCGCTTTTTCAAGGTCTCCTTGCAATTGAGCGACTTCCTCCGGCGCGCCGCCGGCCTGGGCATTGCTCAATTCTCTTTGTGCGACGACCAATTCCGAGCGCGCCTGCGCCAGGTCAGAGCGAATTTCCGCCGAATCCATGGTGAGAATCAATTGCCCGCGGCGCACCGCCTCCCCTTCTGTCGCCTGTACCTTTTCCACGAACCCGGCGTATTCCGCCCGCCAGACGCTCGGGGCAATCGGTTCCACCTTGCCGTTGCTTGTCACGGTCGCGCTTAATTCCTCGCGATCCACGTTCGTCACCGGCACCGACGGCGCTCCGCCGCGGCTGGCCAGCAAAACCAACACCAACACACCCAGCCCCGCAACCACGCCCGCAAGCATCCATTTTCTTCTGCTGTTCTGAGCCATGATCGGCCGCGCGCCCGTGCACGGCCTCTCCTCAAGAGTCTCGAAATTGTAACAGACCCTTTCCGCCATTGCCTATGGAAAGGGACTCTCCGTGTCCGACTCACCTAATAAGATGCTCCCACTCGTCCCAGAGCGGCATCTGCAGGCGCGTCTACGCCGCCAAACGAGCTTCGCCGCAGCCGCTTCGTGCTAAAATCACGGGCATGACCGAGACGCAAAGTCCCCGGCCCTCGCACGCAGCGGAAGCAAAGCCGGCCGGCAAAGCCGCTCCGAAAATCCATCGTGTCTGCATTGGTTGCAACAACATGTTCGAAGTCACGATGGACAACTACGAAGCCAAGCACTGCCCCGCGTGCCACAAAGGCTAGCCGCGCCCGCCGCCCGCTGATGGACTACGCGGCGGAAACCACTCCATATCCCGAAGGTTCTTTGAGTTATTTCTTGACGACGGCGCGTCTTGGATTCCGATGCTGGTCGGAAGCCGATCTTCCGCTCGCACTCGACTTGTGGGGGAATGAGGAAACAACCCGGCTTATTGGAGGCCCTTTTTCCTCCGCGCAGATCGCGGAGCGGCTTCACAGGGAAATTTCCACGATGCGCGAATTCAAAGTCCAATACTGGCCCATGTTTTTTTTGCGCACCGGCGAGCACGTGGGATGCGGCGGGCTTCGGCCCTATAAAGTCGAAGAAGACATTCTTGAGCTGGGTTTCCACTTGCTTCCGAACTATTGGGGCGAGGGCTTGGCTATTGAAGCCGCGCGGGGCATCATCACTTACGCCTTCGACTCGCTCGGCGCGAAGGCTCTGTTTGCCGGCCATCATCCTGAAAACGCCGCTTCACGCCGCGTCCTCGAGAAGCTCGGGTTCGCTCGCACGCACGAAGAGCTCTATCCGCCGACGGGCTTGCTCCATCCGTCCTATCTGCTCACGCGCGCGCAGCACGCCTCGACGCGCTGAGCGTCGCGCTCGCCGCGGCAGGCGCCCTCTGCCCAATCGCAGCGAGTTTGGCTACAATGTCGCCGGTTTTCCGCAAGCGGCCATGCCCGAAACGATGAAAATCTATACCGAGCTCATCACTCTGCAATCGCAGAAGCAGCGGGAAGTGGTCAATCTGACGACGCAGGTGAAAGCCGCGCTGGAAAAAAGCAGCTTCCGCGACGGCATCATCCTCGTCTCCGCGCTGCATTCAAATTCCGCCCTCATCGTCAACGACGACGAGCCCGGCCTGCTCGAAGACCTCGACGCCTGGCTCTGCGCGATCGCACCTGAGCGCGACGATTTCAAGCACAAAGGCCGGTTCGAATCGACCTCCGCGGCCCATTTTCAGAGCCTGCTGCTCCATCACCAGGTCGTCGTCGGGTTCACCGAAGGCCGCCTCGATCTCGGCCCCTGGCAGGCCGTCCTTTTCGTCGAACTCCACGGCTTACGCCCCAAGCGGATTCTCGTCAAAGTAATGGGTGAGTGACAATCCGACAAGGATTGTCATCCCGCTCGCCCCGAGCGAAGCCGAGGGGAGCGACCACCGGGAGCCGAGGGATCTGCTTTGTCCTTGTCTCAACTCGCGTCGCGCCAGATGCTAGAATTTACTTGCCCATGAGCCCCGACTCGCTGATTTACGTCTGCGATCTTTCGAAGCACTTTCGCACGTTTCACCGCCGCGAAGGCGTGTGGGGCTCGATCCAGAATCTTTTTGTGCGCGATTACCGCACCGTAGCGGCAGTCGACCGCGTGGGATTCTCGATTGAACGCGGCGAAATGGTCGGCTACATCGGGCCCAACGGCGCCGGCAAATCCACGACGATCAAGATGCTCACCGGCATCCTCGTACCCACCAGCGGCGAGATTCGCGTGAACGGCTACGTCCCCTTCCGCCAGCGCCGCCAGTATGTGAAAACGATCGGAGTGGTGTTCGGCCAGCGCACGCAGCTATGGTGGGACATCGCCGTCGTCGAATCCTTCAAGCTGCTCCGCCGGATCTATGACGTCCCCCGGCGCGATTTCGACGCGCGCATGGAGCGCTTCGACGAAATTCTCGGCATTCGCGATTATCTGCACACGCCCGTGCGAAAGCTTTCGCTCGGCGAGCGCATGCGCTGCGACCTCGCCGCTGCGCTGCTCCACAATCCGCCGCTACTGTTTCTCGACGAGCCCACGATCGGGCTCGATGTGGTCGCGAAGGACCACATCCGCCAGTTCCTCCGCGCCATCAATCGCGAATTCCGCACCACCGTGTTGCTCACCACCCACGATCTCGACGATATCGAAGAGCTTTGCCGCCGCATCATGATCATCGATCACGGCCGCGTCCTTTACGACGGGCAGCTCGAGCGCCTGAAACAGCAGCTCCTGCGCACCAAGCAAATCAAATTTGTGTTGAAAGACCGCGCCCAGTCCGGCGGTGTGGCCATCTTTTCCCGCGAGGGCCTGGAAGTCGAGCAGGTGGACGAGCTCACCTATCGCATTCGCTTCGACCGCCTCAAAGTCGCCACGGCCGATCTGATCCGGCAGATTCTCTCAACCGTCGAAGTGCGCGACCTGCTGATCGAAGACGAGCCCATCGAAGAAATCGTCAAGCGCATTTATGCCGGCCAGGCCCAGCTCGAGGTTCCCGTATGAGCGGCTGGGTGGAGGCGCTCGTCCCCTACGCCGAATTTTCGCGCGTCGGCTTCGTCAATATTCTCGCGTTCCGGCTGCGCTACTTCACCGGGATCATCACGTACTTCCTGAACGTCACGGTTTATTTCTTCATCTGGTCGGCCGTGTTTCGGTCCACGGAATCGATCGCGGGCTTCAACCTGCCGCAAATCATCACCTACGTGAGCGTCGGCTGGATCATCCGTTCGTTTTATTGGAATACGATCGACCAGGAGATGGCCTACGAGGTGATCGAAGGCAAGATTGCCATGGACCTGATCAAGCCCGTTTCCGTGCAATGGATGTGGATTTTTCGAGCCATGGGCGAATCGGCCTTCCGGCTTGGCTTGCTCACTTTGCCGGTCGCGGTGGTGATTGCGTTCGTGTTCCCCGTTCAGGGTCCCGCTTCGCGCGAGAATTTTTTCCTCTTCATGATCGGTGTAATCGGCAGTTTCTTCCTGATGGGCGCAATCAACTTCATGATCGGCACCTGCGCGATTCCCCTGAAATCCATTCTCGCGCTCATTCGCGCGAAATACTGGCTGATTGAATTGCTCTCGGGCCTGCTGGTTCCCATTGTTTTCTTTCCGCAATGGGCGCAGAAAATCATGGCCTGGCTTCCGTTCGAGCACATCGCTTACACGCCGCTCCAGATTTATCTCGGCAAGCTCGGCCGCGCCGGGGCGCTGCGCGCGCTTGCCACGCAGTGGTTCTGGGTGGGGGCGCTGCTCGTGCTCGCGCACCTCTGGTGGGACCGCGCCTCACGCAAGATCACGATTCAGGGCGGATGAATGAATCCTGCCGCTCCATCCGCAACCGCGCTGGAAAAAGAGAGCACCGGCCTCGGCGCTTTCTTCGAAGCTGTCCATCGCCACGCGCTGCTTTTCTACGACTACTTCACGCAATACGCCAAAGTTCGCATCGGCTATCGCGGCGATTTTTTCATCAGTGCAGCCACGAGCTTCGCTGCCACCGTGTTTTCCCTCGGGTTCGTTGTAGTCCTTTTCCAGAAAGCGACGCAGCTCGCCGGCTGGCGTCTGGAAGAAGTGGTGTTTCTCTGGGGCTTCACGCAGATTCCCTACGGGCTGTTCAACGTGATCAGCCTGAATCTCTACGACTTCGGCAACAACTACATCATCGAAGGAAAATTCGATCGCATCCTTTTGCGGCCCGTCTCGTCGCTCTTTCAGGTGCTGTTCGAGACATTCCGCATCGAGTCGCTTCAGGAAGTCTGCACCGGGATTTTCTGCATGTGGTGGGCGTCAAGCCGGCTGGGCGTTCACTGGACGCCCGTGAAGATCGGGCTCCTGCTGGGTTTCGGAATCTGCGCCGCCGTGATTTACGTCTCGATTTTCCTGATGCTCAGCACGGTCTCCTTTTTTTGGGAAGATCGCATCGGCGTTCATCCGCCCGTTTGGAATTTGATTGCCTTCGGCCGCTACCCGCTCTCGATTTACAGCGGAGTGGTGCAATTCTTCCTGTGCTGGATCATTCCTTTCGGGCTGGCGTCTTTTTATCCCAGCGTTCGCCTGCTGGGGCGCAGCGCCACGCCGGAATATGCGCCGCTCGTGCCTGTGGTCGCATTCATATTTGCAATGCTGGCGGTCTCTCTCTGGAATTTTGGCACACGGCACTATTCCTCCACCGGCTCGTAGGCTTCGCGCGTTGACTTGCAAAAACCTCGCGCCTAAGATGGCCGCCCCGTGAAAAAAACCATGCATAACGCCACAGGGAACGCGATTCCCGATCGCCGTGCGTTTCTCGCATATTTCTCGAGCCTGGGACTGACATCCACGCTCTTTCCCGGAGTTCTGTGGGCCAAGGTGCAAGCAGCGGCCGCCGCGCAGAAACCTGCATCCGCGTCCACGCCGTCGGCAATTACGAAAGACATGCTGCGAGATGCCGCCGCCGTCGCGGGCCTCACATTCACCGATCCTCAGCTCGACGCCATCCTCGCCGGCGTCAATAAGCTGCTGCCACGCTACGAAAAGCTCCGCGCCATCGAGCTCGATAACAGCATTGTCCCGCCGCTTTATTTCAATCCGATTCCTGCGGGAACGAAAATCGATCGCGCGAAGCGGCCCATGCGCATGAGCGCTCCGCCGCGCGTCACGCGCCCGCGCAATCTGGAAGACGTTGCTTTCTGGACCGCGGCCGAGCTTGCGGAACTCGTTCGCACCAGGCAAGTCACTTCGGTCGAACTAACCGAGATGTACCTGGCCCGCCTGCACAAATACAACCCCAAGCTCCTGTGCGCCGTGACGATCACGGATGATCTTGCCATGCGCCAGGCCCGCGCTGCCGATCAGGAAATCGCTGCCGGACACTATCGCGGCCCGCTCCACGGAATCCCGTACGGCATAAAAGACCTCGCCTCCGTGAAAGGCTATCCGACCACCTGGGGGGCGGCGCCGTTCAAGAATCGCGTGATTGATCGCGACGCTACGGTCTTCACTCGCCTCAACGATGCCGGCGCAGTGCTCGTCGCCAAACTGACCACAGGCGAGCTGGCGCTCGACGACATCTGGTTCGGCGGGCAGACGCGAAATCCGTGGGACCTCTCGATGGGCTCGCAAGGCTCCTCGGCCGGACCGGGATCGGCAACCGCGGCCGGCCTCGTAGGCTTTTCGGTGGGAACTGAAACAGGCGGCTCGATTATTGCGCCCTCTTCCATCTGCGGCGTCACCGGCCTGCGACCTACATTCGGCCGCGTGAGCCGCTACGGCGTGATGGCGCTCGCCTGGAGTCTCGATAAGACCGGACCGATGTGCCGCAGCGTGGAGGATTGCGCGCTCGTCCTGGCCGCGATTCAGGGGCCGGACGACCGCGATCTCGCGGTCCAGGATATTCCATTCAATTGGGACGCAAATCTCGACATCCGCAAACTCCGCGCCGGCTATCTCAAGGCGGCGTTTTCTAACACGCGCCAAACGCCTCAGGTGGACGCCAACGACGCTGCCGCTCTCGCCAAAATCCGCAGCATGGGCTTCGACCTCATCGAAATCGAATTGCCCGAACATGCCGATGTCGATTTCCCGATGATTCTGTGGGGCGAGGCCAATGCGGCTCTGCGCGATCCTATCGAGACGCATCCCTCCGAACTCGTTCGCCAGGACCGTGTGGCCGTGCAAAACGCCCATCGCCTTCTCCCCGCGATGGAATATTTGAACGCCAATCGCGTCCGGACGCTTCTGATGCAGGAAATGGCCCGGATCATGGAGACCGTGGACGTTTACGTCCTGCCCTTTGACTATGCGGACTACACGCCGAATCCGGTGGCGACGATCAACAACAATGTGGTGAATCTCACCGGACATCCCGGCCTCGCCGTCCCCCACGGCTTCGATGAGAAAGGACATCCCACGAGCCTCTCCTTCATCGGCAAGCTTTACGCCGAAGCCGAAATGCTCGCTTTCGCCAAAGCCTACCAGGACGCCACCGGCTGGCACTTGAAGCATCCGCCGCTTGCATAACACTCAACGAACTCATACGCCGTTCTGTGCGTACTACTGTGCAGGAGTTCGCTTTTTTGGAGTGCGGCGGCTTGACGCCGCTTTTTGACCGGTTCAGGGAACTGAGAGCTGCTCATTCGACCGAGGCTTGACTCGGTCGGCACGGCCGCGGGTTCAGCTCGTGCGTATCCCGACGAAGCCGGGTATCTTTACTGAAGGGATAACTATGCGCCGGATTGGATTCGCAACAATAGGTTTCCTTGCGATCGCGCCCCTCCTCGCCGCCTTTGTGGGCTCCTCGATTGGCGGAGGCGTTCTGCATCCGATGCGGCTGCACCAGACCGCCGCGCGCCTCGAATACGCGGAAAAGACCTTTGCGCGGGCAGGAGCGACGAAAGAGGAATTTGATGTGACCGCGCCGGACGGTGTGGCGCTGCGGGGCTGGAAAGTTCGTCCTCCGGCGCCCACGGGCGATTGGGTGCTCTTGTTCCACGGGGTTTCAGACAATCGCACGGGCGACGTGGGCCACGCTGAATTTTTGCTGCGCCACGGCTACAGCCTCATCATGATGGACTCGCGCGCCCATGGCGAAAGCGGCGGCGAGATGTGCACCTATGGTTGGAAGGAGCGCCACGATACGGTCGCAATCACGAATGCGCTGTACGCTGGCAAAAACGTCCGCCATCTCTACGCGCTCGGCGTGTCGATGGGTGCGGCAATCGCGCTGCAATCTGCTGCCATCGACTCGCGCATCGAAGCTGTCGCCGCCGAGGCTCCGTTTGCCGATCTGCGCGAAGTTTCCTATGACTACGCCGGGCTCGACATCAGCCCGCTGCTCGGCAAGACGCTTTTCCGCCCGGCATCCATCTACGCGCTGCGAGGCGTTGCGAAGGAAGGCGGATTCAAACCGGAGGATGTCTCGCCGGAAAAAGCAGTCTCGGCGCGCGCTTTTCCTGTGCTTCTGATTTGCGGCACGCAAGACCACCGCATCCCCTGCCGCCACGCCGAGCGAATTTACGCGGCTGCAGCCGGTCCCAAACAATTGTGGGAGGTGAAGGGCGCCGGCCACGCCGCCGCTCTCGGCCAATCCCCCGCCGAGTACGAATCCCGCGTCATCCGCCTGTTCGAAAAATATCCCGCGAATCACTGAGAGATTGGCGTGTCACACGACTTTCAAGATGAGGATCACGCGGTCGTCTTCGTGCATGCCGCCGCGCGAGAAGAGGTCCACTTCCGTGAGGACGGATTTCACGATTTCGGCAGCGGGCAAATGCCGCTCGCGCCCAACCATCTGCGCCAGTTGTTCGCGCCCGAACTCATCGCCCGCGGCATTCATCGCTTCGGTGATTCCGTCGGTGCAGGCAACGAAAACATCCCCGGGCTCGAGCCTCACGTGTCCCCGGTCAAACGTGACGCTCGGGAAGAGGCCCACCACCATTCCGCCCTCGGTCAAGTATTCCACCGAGCCGTTCGCACGCACCACCGCCGGCGGCACATGTCCCGCGTTGACGTAATGCAGCGTGCGGTGCGGCTTATCCAGCAGCGTGACGAACATCGTCATGTACTTCTGCCCGCGCGTGTCGGTCAAAATCATGTCGTTCAGCGACTCGACCAGCCGCTCGAGCGAATGCAGATGCGCCACCAGCGCGTGCAGCGTGGCTTGCAGGTTTGCCATCACCATCGCCGACCCCACGCCCTTGCCCTCGACGTCCGCCACCACCGTGAGCAGCGTATCCACACCCAGCGGAATGAAATCGTAGTAGTCGCCGCCCACTTCGAGCGAGGGCCGGTGCGAAACCGCGATGTCGAACCCTTCGAGTTGCGGCGGCTGCTCCGGCAGCAAACCGAGCTGGATGCTCCGCGCCAGCGCCAGATCGCGCTCCATGCGCTGCTTGTGCAGCAATTCGCGGTGGAGCTGCGCGTTTTCGAGCGCCAGCGCGACGTGGTCGGAAATCGCGCGCAGCATCGTTTCGTCCGCGTGAGTGAAGGCTCCGGCTTTCTTGTTGAGCAATTGCAGGACGCCGATGGTCTCGCCGTCCTTATTGCGAATCGGCAAGCAAAGCAGCGAGCGCGTGCGGAACCCGAGCCGCAGGTCGAATTCCGATTCGAATCGCGGGTCGGCGTAAGCATCCGCGAGATTCACGGTCTCGCCGTGCTGCGCCACCCAGCCGGCGATCCCTTTCGTCACCGGCAGGCGGATTTCGTGCTGCTCGAGCCCGAGCCCCACGAGCGACCAAATTTCTTTTTTCTCGTGGTCCACCAAAAAGACAGTGCCGCGCTCGGCCCCCGAATGGCGCGTGGTGAGTTGCAGGATGATATTCAGCAGCTCGGCCAGATCGAGCGTCGAGTTCAGCCGCTTCGTCGCCTCGACGATCGTCGAAAGCTCGATGACGGCGTTGCGCCGCTCGCTGCTTTCGAGCGCCACTTCCGCATAGCGGCGGAAGAGCTCGAGCCACGCCATCGTGGAATCGTCGAGCTTCGTCCGGGCGCGCGCTTCGAGCACTCCCACGGGCGTGCTCTCGCGCCCCAGCAGCCAGGTGTGCGCGCGCCCCTCGCCGCCGAGCGACGGCCTGCTTCCGTTGCCTCCCAATGCCTCGCGGTTCCGCAGCATTTCCGCCACGTGGACCGCGTCGGGCGGCGGCAGCTTTCCGCTTTCTTGCCACACCTGGAGCTGGCCGTTTACGATTCGCCAGATCCGCGCGCCTTCGAGCCTTCCCGGCGCCGCCAGCTCGCGCACCATCTGCCCTGCCAGGTCGCCCGGCTCGGCTTCGGGGTTGAGCGTCGCGAACACTTGCTCGAGCGTTTCGAGCGGCGTCGGCGGCGCGCTTTTCACGGCGGTCCTGCGCTTCACGCTTTTTCCCCTTTGTACTGCACCACGAGGATCGTGATGTCGTCCGATTGCGCGGCGCCTTCGGTCCACACCCTCATCCCCTCGCGGATGGCGTCGCCCAGCTCTTCGACATTATTGCCCTTGAAATCCTCCAAAATCCGCCTCAGGCGCCCCTCTTCAAACAATTCGTTGCGCGGATTCGCCGCTTCGGAAACTCCATCCGTGTAGATGACGAGATACTCGTCGGGCTCGAGCGTCACCCGCGCGCTTTGATACTCGGCCTCCGTAAACATCCCCACCGGAAAATTCGCCGAGCCCAGGCCTTCGAGCTCTCCCGTTTTCCGTTTCAGCAGCGGCGGCACGTGCCCGGCATTGACGTACTCGAAGCGCCCCTTCTTATCGAGGATTCCGTAAAACACGGTGGCATAGCGGTCTTCGCCGCTGCGCTCGCACAAATACTGGTTCACGCGCGAAAAAACTCCCGGCAGAGAAATATCCATCGCCGCGGTGGTGAAAAACACGCCCTGAAGCAGCGTGGCCAGCAGCGCCGCCGAAATTCCCTTCCCCGAAACGTCGCCCACGAAAAATCCGTGCCGCCCGCCGCCCAGCTCGATCACGTCGAAGCAATCGCCGCCCACCGAATGGCACGAAAGCGTCGAGCCCGCCACTTCCACGTCTGGAAGTTTCGGCAGCGATTTCGGCAGCAGCGTTTTCTGAATTCCGCTGGCGATTTCGATTTCGTGGTCGAGCCGCGCCTTGGCCCGCGCCGCGGCAAACAGGCGCGCGTTCTCGATCACCGTGGCCGCTTCTCGCGCCAGCGTCCGCAGCACTTCGCGGTCGAGTTCCGTGAACGCGCTCGACGGCACGTGGCTGTCCATGTAAAGGACGCCCAGCAGCTCGCCCTGCCGCGTGGAAATCGTGGCGTCGAGCGTTTCGATCACCGGCAGCTTGTCGATCGGAATCGCCACCACCGTGTGCAGCTCGAGCCGCGCGACGCTTTCTCCCGCCGTCATCGCGGCGGTGGCGTCTTCGGTGTCGCTCACGATCAGCTCGCGCCGCGTGTTCACCACGCGCTTCACCACGCTCTGCGACACTTGCAACTGGTCCGGGCGGAGCGTCCCGCGCTGCGCATCCCGCGCCACCACCATTTGCAATTCCGCCCCGGGGGCGTTCGCCAGCAGCAGCACGCCGCGTTCGGTCCGCGTCACCTGGATGGCGGCATCGAGCACTGCCGTCAGCACGTCTTCGAGCGAGAGCCCCGTGCCCATCGTGCGCGCCACTTCCAGCAGCACACCCAGGTGGTAAAGCTCGCGCGAGCCGGCATGTTGCGGTGCCGGCGCTTCTACGCGCTCCACCAGCTCTTCGAGCGTCGCGCCTTCGCCCACGTAGAGCAGGCGGTAGGAGTCCGCCATTCCGAAATCGATTTTGTCTTTGGGCTGCAGCTCGTGCCGGAGAACCTTTTCCCCGTTGACATACGTTCCGTGCCGGCTCCCCAGGTCTTCCAGCACCCAGGCTCCGTTCACCGCAATGATCTGCGCCTGCTGCCGGCTGATTCGGCTGTCGCGCAGGGTCAGTTCATTGCCTGCCTGGCGCCCGATGCGGAAGGGCGAGGCAGACAGAGGCACTTCACGGCGAACGCCGCTCGGTTCAATCACAACAAGCCGCGGAGCTTTTGGCATCAGGCTATGCTTTGTGCCTTGCAGCAAAGGCACAGGAATCCCGCCCGGCGGGACCCAGGACAGCCTCATGGTAGGTAATCTCACGTCGGAAGTAAATGGCCATGAATTTCCGAAGCCATCGGGCGAGGGCGGCTATGAGTAGTGTTACCCGCGGGTGATTCGTTTCAAGGTAATCGGGAGATGGCTCTTTCGCGAGCCGCTGCGCGGTGGAGGCAGCTCGCGCTATTCGCGCCCGATGCGCTCGATTTCGCTTTGGATCGCCAGGCGGCCGAGGTTCGCGAGCGGAAGAGAAAGAAAGAGGCCAATCCGGCGGTCGAGCGTCACGAAAGCATCACGAAAAGCGCGCACCAGCAGCTCGCGATCCTCACCCGCATTCCCCGGATCCGCGATTCCCCAGTGCGCCGTCATGGGCTGCCCCGGCCACACCGGACACGCTTCGCGCGCGGCGCTATCGCACAACGTGAACACGAAATCCATCTTCGGCGCGCCCGCGGCGCCGAATTCATTCCAGCTCTTGCTCCGCAGCCCTGCGGTCGACATCCCGGCGCGCTCGAGCGCTTCGAGCGCCAGCGGATGCACCTCGCCATGCGGCCGGCTCCCCGCGCTGAACGCCGTAAATTGCGGCTTCCCTCGGTGTTGCAAAATTCCTTCCGCCAGAATCGACCGCGCCCGGTTCCCCGTGCACAGAAACAGCACGTTATATTTGCGCTCCGTTGGCATTTTCTCTTTGGTGTTCCCTTTTCTGTTTTCGCGTTCTCTTTATCTGTGTTTATCTGTGTTCATCTGTGGTCTAAGGGTTTTCGGGCCCGGATAAACGCACTCGCAAATTTTCCCTCTACCTCGCGCGCGACCGCATCCACATCGATCCCCATCGCCACCAGAATCTGCCGCGCATCCTCCACACGATAAACCCGCGTCGGTTCGATCTCAATCTCCTCGAATCCCGCCGCCGCCAATTTCTCGCGATACTCCGTTTCCTCGAGCGCTCCCGCTACGCATCCCACCCACAATTCCACATTCCGCCGGATTTGCGCCGGCACGGCGCCCCGCACCACCACATCCGAAACCGCGAATCGTCCGCCCGGCCGCAAGACGCGGAACGCCTCGCGAAGCACTCGGCCTTTATCCGCGGATAGATTGATTACGCAGTTCAAGATCACCACATCGACGGAATTATCGGGCAGCGGGATATTTTCGATCTCCCCTTTTAGGAACTCCACGTTGTGCGCACCCGCCTTGCGCTGGTTTGCCCGCGCCAGCTCGAGCATTTCATCTGTCATGTCCAGGCCGTAGGCTTTTCCCGTTGGCCCCACTCTCTTCGCCGAAAGCAGGACGTCGATGCCCCCGCCCGAACCCAGGTCCAACACCGTTTCGCCTTCGCGCAACTGTGCAAGCTCCGTCGGGTTCCCGCAGCCAAGCGATGCGGATACGGCTTCCTTCGGCAAGCCGCTCACTTCGCTCACACCGTACAGATTGGACGTAATCGGATCGCAGCAACCGCTCGCGCTCGGCGCTGTCACGCAAGAGGCTTTGCCGCCCTCCGCCGCCCGCCGCGCCGCCTCGCCATACTTCTGCCTCACCTCTTCCTTCATGTCGCCTTGCGCCATGTTCCTTCCCTCCGACTTCAATTTATATCGATGTCCTTCGATGAATTCAGGCCGCCCTCAAACTCCCTCGAGCCGGCCGGCTTGAAGCTCTTGTGTCGCGCCTCCGGCGCTTATTGCATTGGGGAGCCGGATTCCCAGCGCTTCCGCGCTGGGCTAATGTCTTCCACGCCTACGGCGTTCGGGCGGAAAGCAGTCGGCGACGAATTCGAATCACCAAGACACCCAAGCGCCGGAGGCGTGGGCGCCGCGTAGGACAGGCCTCCCGGCCTGTCCTTACAGGGCGAGGTCCGAAGATGGCCGCGTCCAATTAGCACCCGAGCTCGTAAGTCCACAGCCATGAGTGGCTGTGCCACAAAGACAAAGCGCCGGAGGCGCGGCATAATTTCGCCCAGGCCGGAAGCCCTGGGTGTTCAATGTACCTGCGCGAGAAGCCCCGTAGGGGC
>DASPSD010000035.1:0-88557 GCA_035624115.1 Candidatus Sulfotelmatobacter sp.
CATCACGAAAGTGGGCTGTACTAGAAGTCGCCGTGCCAACCGCAAGGGGGCAGGCGCCCAAGGTATGACTCATGATTGGGGTGAAGTCGTAACAAGGTAGCCGTAGGAGAACCTGCGGCTGGATCACCTCCTTTCTAAAGAAAACGGGAGCACGATCTGCGTCGGTAGCAGGTACGGCTCTCCATGGCTCTCACGGGCCAGCTTGGTTTTCTCATTCCTCCGGGTTCTGGCTTGTCTCATCTCCATTCCGTAAACGGAATGGATCCCGCGTCTGGTGTTTGGACCGGGACGATCAGGTCAAAGAGCAAACAGATGAATGAAGGCCCGGTGCGACGCAAATCGCACCGGGCCCTTTTTTTCAGGTCATCCTCATCAACAGGTTGCGGATTCTAGGGGAGGTCACTTACACGACGGCGCTCATAGCCCAAAGATACAGCCATACCACCGCCACGCCAGTCGCCGCCGCCGTCAACAGCCACCTGAATGGATTTCTTCCGGCCACTGATAGAGCAACCATGACGAGAGACACTCCGAACGCGCTCACTATCATTCTGAACCTGGCATCACTGTAGCGAACACCCGTCGAAGGCTGCACCAACAAATTCAGAAAGAACATCAGGCAACTAGCCGTGATTACCGCGAGAGGTAATTTCACCGTGACGAGGCTGGATACGGCAAGAGAATCGCGTCGCGCCAAAGCCTGCCGCCACGTGAGCAATAGGGGCAAAGCAGGCACTAACACTAGTACAGCATATATCCCTAGCGCGGTCGTATTCATGGCCTACATGACTCCTTTCACGTCTTGCTCCTCAGCGGCCGGGTGCGGCTCCGAAAAGTCAAAAGAGCGGCCCCAATTCCCAAGAGCAAGGACATAGCGACTACAGAGATCAAAATCAGAAAATGAGGCGCACTCTGTCGCTGGGCAAAGAGGACACCCAATGCCCAAGGCGCCAGGCTCAATGCCGCAAGAATCGCGGGCCGAGATTCGCACAAACCGCCGACGCATGCTCCTACGAGAATCGCAATGCACGGGCTCAGGAAAAATCGGGCCATCTCTGACACCGGGAGGGATAGGCGGTTGGAGGATTCATACAGCAGGTAACCTCCGAGCGCTGCTCCCAAGTAACTGAGAAGCACTCCTACCGCCACAGCTAAAATTTGACGCCGCATATTTTCACCCCTCATCAACCGTCACTGAGGGACAGGCGAGTGGCTCAGGTTTTCCGAATTGGTAGTTTCCACAATTGATTCCCCACCCCGTGAATAGTATCACCACTCAGATACATCATCGTGTGGTTGATTCGTGCGAGAGTTTTCGGCTCCGCTCTTGATTTTCGGTTCCGGTCTTGATTTTGGGGGGTGCCGCACTCTTCGCGGTTTGGGCGAAGGGCCTGCCCGCCGGAGCCGAAGCGCAGGAGGGTGCGGGTTTGGACGTTGCCTCTGAGGTCTCGTGCATTTTTGTTTTGGGTTCAAGCCCTGAAGAACCGGCCTTTTTGTTTTTATCGCGCACGAACCTTCCGGCGCGCTCTTCTCCTGAACTATGATATTGGCTACAATATCTCAATCGAGGTGAGATCGTGAGACGGAGCAATTTTGCACTGCGGCTGCAGCCGTCCTTGCTCGAGGAGCTGCGGAAGGCGGCTGCCTCGGAGGGCGTGGCCTTGAGCCAGCTCATCAATGTCGCGGTCGCTGAAAAAATCTCCGCGCTGCGAACGGAGGAATATTTTCGCGAGCGAGCAGGCCGCGCCGACCGCTTCGCGACCATGCGCATTCTTCGTCGCGCCGGCAAAGGCAATCCTCCCTTCGAAGGCGACGCGCTTCCGCGAGATTGGAAGCGGGCGCCTAGGGGAAAAGCGAGAAAGAGGAGAGCGAAAGCGGGCAAGGCCAAAAGCCTGTGAGGTAGAAGCAACAGCCGCACCCTTTGCCCACGGCGCAAACGATGCGGCACCCCCCAAATCAAAATCCACTGCGCAAACAAAAAAGAGGATGTGCCACCCGCCCGTTGGGTTAGTTACCACTCCTCAAGTTGACTTCCTGTAAGGGCGGAGGTAGGTTCTTGGCTGCGGTAGAGCAGAATGGTCAAGAGCTCGCGTGATTCTAACCTTTGATCAATACTTGGGGATCGCCGGACTCGTGGCCGGGATTATTGGTGTTGCCTATGGCGTGAAGCTTGACCAGAAGCTTAGGACCTCGCGAGAGGCCGAGAAACACATTGAAAAAAGGTTTATGCACTACATGGCTGCCCAAGAATTTGAAGAACTAGCAGCAAAAGCTGCGACGATCATGGGCGATATAAGAAACCGCAAGTGGGCTTTGGTGCCGGGACTGGCCGACGCGATAGGCCCCTCACTTGGTCAAGTCCGAGGAGCGCGCAATCGTCTCCTCGTATCGCTAGAGAAAGACAGGTTAGACGTAGCTGCGACAAATGTTCAGGCATTCATCGATTCATTGCCATTGATGGGTGGTGAGGCGGCATTGACCGAGGAGCAGGTACAGAGGATGCTCTTACGGTGCCGGTCGCTAGTCGATATCGCGAGTGAAATAGCTGGTCGCCTGCGTGTAGAATCCATACAGCAGTCCGAGGATCAGGAATGAGCAGCGGTCCGCTTCCGTCGTTCTTAGAGTCAGAAGATCCTCGCGAAGCCGAGTTGATCCGTAGCCTTGTTGAGAAGACTCGTCAAGGAAAGATTTCTTGGACCAAACGATCGAGCGCGCTTACAGCAAGCACCTCTAGCGGTATCCAAATTAATTTTGTACTGGGGATGCAGTTCTTGGACTACTCCGCAGGCTGGCAGTTGCTGACGGTTCGGAATAAAAGCGGGAGTGAACTCGTTAAGGTCAATAACACAATGACCACATTTAGTGTTCTGGCCGGCGGGAAGAAGAGTGCAGCGGTTGAGGCTGCTGACGAACTGTATACTCTTGCGAGTCGCACCGCGGGTGATGATTTGGACCGCGCTATCGACGCCATAAAGAATCTGTAGGTAAATTTCACGCGTCACTACCCGGCGGGTGGCCCACGCTTCCCCTTGCGTATTTCCCGCAATTGATTCCACATGGCGAGAACGGTACCCCTCGAGTGCGCTCGGGACAATCGGGTAAATCCAGATCGCAACTCAGATATCTCCAGGCGGGGTCGATTTCTGCTCGGAACCCGAAGTTCAAACTCCCGAACGGGACAAAATCGAAGTCCGGCCCGCCCTCGCGCTAGCCGGTGGGCGGAACATGTTGCTTTCACGCGGCTCCACGTGCGATCATCCAAAAACTGAAAGAAGGGGAAAGCGTGGGCCTTCTTCTTACCTTCCTGAAAATAGCGGCAGACTTTATCACGGCAGGGTCTGGCATTTATGGACTCGTCAAAAAGTTCAAAGACGAACAGGGAAAGATTACTCCCGAAGGGAGGATTGCTCTTGTAGGCATCGTCGCTGGACTTCTGGTGTCCATTTCGATCAGCGTGTTAGAGCGGATTAAATCGGGACGCGACGCGGCTGACGCAAGAGTGGCGGCGGCTCAGGCGGAGGGTCGCATTAAGGACGCCTTTCAACAAGGGCAAGCCGACGTGAAGTCCAAGTACGAAACCGAAACCAACAGAATTATGCGGCCCATAGGGCATTTTCATGTTGCGCTTTCTGCGCAGAGGACCTTCACCTCAGTCCATTACCTTCGAAAGCTCCGCGACTACCTCGCGAGCCAAGAAGGAATGAGCAGGCTCACAACATTCAAAGACCTGCCCCCAAGTGTGGTTGAAGACTCCGACGTGAGACACATGACCGGGCCGTTGTACCAGTTTGCGATATATCGTGCCGGTTCTGGCGCGAAATGTAGCAGGATTGAGGGCGCTGCCGACCTGTCCTTTGATGAGCCTGATTACCTATCGCCACTGAGAGACAAACCGAACGTTTACCTCTCATACGTCACTGGCAAGAAGCCTGGACCTGACGACAACCCGGGCGACTACGAGCCCAAGGACAGACTCGTGGTTACGGAAGAGTATGATCTTCACCTCGCGGCGTCGTCGCAACAGGTTACGAGTACAGAGGACCTCCCCGGTGCTGTGTTGTGGATACGCCAAAAGGAATATATCGAAAGGTGGGACTTGCAGGATGGTAGATTGACCCTGGCAGACGGGGTTGCCTTCCCATTTTCCTCAGAGGACCGATTTCCGCAAGGCGCAATATTTGCCAGCCGTGGAAGATCGATTCCTATGCGCGAGACAGACTATTGCTACGCCTTCCCGGGCAACGAGGCGAAGACCGTGCGCTAGGCTGCGGGAACGTTGTCATCTAGGGATCGGCTGGTGGCCCACTGGTCTCCTTGCGTATCTCCCACAATGGGTTCCACCGGCCCATAGTGTTAAGAGCATAGCTACTTGCCTTGGACTTACACGTGCGCTAGGCTCACGACGAAGGAGGCGTGGAATGTCGAGGCAAGCGAAAGGGAAGCCGTGGCACTCGTCCGAGGCGAAGGTGCACCACGATAATGCCCGGTGCACCCAGGGAAAAAGGGTTACGAAGCGCGTGGAAGGGACGGGTGAAAAGCCGCTCTGCGAGGAGTGTGTAAGGCTCAGTCACGCCCCCTGATTGCTGGGCGGAGGATCGGCCTACGTCCGCCGCGGCGGACTACGGCGCGACAGGTCCGGCTACGTCCGCCGATGAAAAGCAGGATGTGCATAATTTTGCATAGTTTGTGCAGAATGTTGCAAACAGCCCAATCCACGCGTGGCCTAAGGTTCGTTTTTTCAGTAACTTTATGATTGGTAAAGGAAGTGCTCACGAATCAACAGCTCGACCTCGGGGTGTGGACAGAGGTCATTGTCCACCGATCACCGCGAAGCACAACTTGGAGCTCCCATGAAAATCTCTATTGCGTGGCTGGCTCGGTTGTCTGGGATCATTATGTTGCTTGCGCTTGCTCCAGGCCTGCGTGCGGACGGCGCCTACAATGTTGTCACAGACTTCTCGAACACCAGCAATCCCAACGGAGTTTGGAGCTATTACTACACTGACGCGGCAACCGGCAGTACCCAGACCCTCTACACAACGGCGCAGGCGGGTGGCGGCGGGACCACCGGGATCCTGCCATACTGGGCCACCAGCCTCGCACAACCGGATAACGTCTTCATCGTGCAGAACACGAGCGGCAGCGCGGTTACCTCCTCGACGGTCATTCAACCGAACGACACATTGCGGCTCGACCCTCAAGGCTACAGCGTAGCAGTCGTGTTCACCGCACCCTCGGCAGGTACTTACACCATAACTGGCAATTTTCTGGGCATCGACATTGCCGAGGGCACGCATCCGGTAGAAATCTTGGATGACGGAACTGTCATTTGGAGCGGCACGATTTCAACCTATGGACAGGATGATCCTTTTGACCTGTCCGAGTCCTTGAGCGCGGGAGACGTCATCACATTCTACGTAGGGACGGGCACTGTCCCCAATAGCATTCCGGCTTGCAATGTCCCCAGCACCGGTCTTAACTACTGCAATCTGGGTACAGGACTCGACGGAACAGTTGCCTTGCCTGAGCCAAGCACACTACCCTTGCTAGCAGCCGGCTTGCTCGGTCTGGTTTTCCTATCGGGCTGTCGGCGAATTCTTCCCCGTCACACGTAGGGATAAGCTCTAGAGAAAAAATCGTGACCTGATTTGTACCGCGCCCTAACTGGGCGGGTGCCCCGGCTTTTCACGGGCGCTCGTTCAACACTGATTACGCCGGTCCGAGAGCATACCCCTGGGGTCCCTCGGCGGGGAGGGCCGAACAGCAGATCCCTCACGTGCGTTCGGGATGACGAGCGCAAAGGAGAGGCAGGCCCGCCTACGTCCGCCGCGGCCGACCCTCCTGCGGCGGACGCACAAACCGCGCTTCGGCGCGGCAGGCCCTCCTACGCCAAGGCTTCGGAGGGCAGGCCCGCGCGCTGTTAACCGTACTTGAGGTTGGTGCTCTGTCCGACCTCGATAATATAACCGTCAGGATCGCGGATGTAGCAGCGGATCTCGCCGTACTTGGGGATCGGCTCGGTGAGGAACTGGGCTCCTCGACTTTTCCATAATTCGTAGCACGCTTGAATATCCGCAACGCGGAAATTCATAAAGCTGTTGATGTGATTCGGGTCGGGGACGCTGAGCGTTACCGTCGGTTTATCCGGGGTCGGCCCGCCTCCCACATTCAGAATCATCCAGATATTGGCAAGCTGAAGGTACGCAGGGGCGTTGCCGTCACCCAGGCTCAGAATGCGAGCGCCGAAAACCCTTTCGTAGTAGCGAGCCGATCGCTCAATGTCGGCGACGGTGAGAAAATGAGCGATGCTGATCCCCACTCGCGGGGGCATCTCGTAGATCTTTTGTTCCACTTGTATGCTGCTCATTGGCGACTCCTCCCGATAACAGTGCTCACCACAAATACGATTTGGTGGGCCTGGAAACGCAGCCTTTGCAAGAGGGCGTGCTTGCGTGCGCCGAGCCCGGCGGGTGGCGCAGCGTTTCAGGGGCGCTCATTCAACGCGGGTCACGCCGCATCGAGAGCATACTCCTCGGCTCCCTCGGCGGGGAGGGCCAAACAGCAGATCCCTCACATGCGTTCCCGCCTTCGCCAAGGCTTCGGCGGGCAGGCAGGATGACGAGGGGGGAGGCAAAGGCGAAGGCCCGCCTACGCCAAGGCTTCGGCGCGGCAAGCCCCGGTTCGACTAAAATCGAGCCGGGGCTTTTTTATTTGTAACGATTTGCGCGGCTCGAAAGTAAAGGGGATAGAGGGCGGAGATGGAACTGCTGGAGCGGTTCGCCGCGGGCGAGATGGACGCCTTCGAGGCGCTGTTCCGGCAGTTTCAGGCGGAGGTGTTCGGCTGGGTGGTGCGAATCGTGCGCGAGCGCGCGACGGCGGAGGATTTGACGGTGGAAGCATTCTGGAAAATGTATCGAGCGCACGCGCGATTCGATCCGGCGGGAAATTTCGCGGGATGGGCGCGGCGAATTGCGACCAATCTCGCGCTCGATCATTTGCGAAGAGCCAAGCACGAAGTGCCGCTCGAAGACGATTTCCCGGCGCCGGCGCGGCCGGATGCGAGCGTGCAACGAGAGACGCGCGAACGCATCGCGCTCGCGTTTGGAGAACTTTCGCCGAAGCTGCGCGTGGTGGCGACGCTTGCGCTCGTCGAAGACGTGCCGCACCGCGAAATTGCGGAGGCGCTCGGGATTTCGGAATCGAGCGTTCGCGTGCGGTCGTTTCGAGCGACAAGAATTCTGAGAGAGGAGCTGAAGGACCTGGTGGCGAATCATGAACGAGCAAAATGACCGTGAACTGCGTGAATTCCTGAAGAGCCATGTCCCGAATGTTCGGGACGGACTCGAGCGCGACTTGTGGCCCGATATGCTGCGCCGCATGGAGCGAGGCGCGCGGCAGGTGCCGTGGTTCGATTGGGCGCTGGCGGGAGCAGTGGCGGCGGCGCTGCTGCTGTTTCCGCGGGCGATTCCGGTGCTTTTTTATCATTTGTGAAAAAAGGCCGGGCACGGCATGCCGTGCCCCTACAAGAGAAACACCGCTCGCGAGCTGTGACGCGGCAGGGCGGTTGTGGAGAAGGAGGGAAAAATGAATACGCATCCTTATGTGAGGGCGTACATTGCGGGAATCGCGGTCCCGACACTTTTTTTGCTGGTGGCGTTGACGACATTCGTCGTGTTTCGCTTGGTGCTCAAGGTTCCCATACCGATCGAACTCCTCATGCCGTTCCCGATGGCGGGAGTGCCGAATATTTTCGGGCTGTGGAACATGCTGTACTTGCGGGTCCATCCGGGGCGGCAATGGCCGATCGGACTGCATGGCGCGGTATTGCCGTTCTTGCTCGCGCCGACGGCAGTGCTGGTTGGCCGGGCGCTCGGAGTGGTCGAGCTGGGACCGAGCGAAATTCTTTATTTCGGCGTGGTGCACCTGAATTACGGGGTGCTCGCGGTGGCGGTCTGCGGGGTGGCGGCGATCTACTATCTGGTGTGGAAATATTTCGTGAATTTTTTCAATGGAGTGGTGGGAATCGCGTAGCGAGCGAGTTGGGCAGAGTGCAAACGGATGAACCGAGCGGGCGCGGCAGGGAACGCCAGGGAAAAAATTTGAAATTGGAAATTTGAAATGGCTTTGTTGAGACCCTGCCGAATTTGGCTCAGCCCGGATGTGGGCGTGCGTCTCTCACCATCGAAAACAAAGCGGGAGCAAGCTCCCGCACTCCAAAGATCTCGGAGGCGGCGCGGAGAGAACGGACAGCGGTGCGGAAATTGGCGGCGCGGGCACGGCATGCCGTGCCCCTACAAAAAAGATGTTGGCGTCGGTTATCTCACCATCGAAAACAAAGCGGGAGCCCCTCGACTGCGCTCCGCTCGGCTGAGCTCGGGGCAGGCCCCTCGACCGTGCTCGGGACAACCCAAAATTCGGGTTGCAGGACAACGCGCTGGAATACGCGCGCAGGCCCTCCTACGCCAAGGCTTCGGAGGGCAGGCCCCCTTACGCGGTTGTGGGCGGCTATACTATGCTGCTTGCAAGGCTCCGGCGACAAAGGTGACGGATGTGGAAGACTGCCCTGGGAATCGCGGCTGTTCTCGCTTGCGGTCCGGCTTTCGGCGGTGCGCTCGACGCAGTGCAGAGCAAGGAAATCACACTGCACGACTTTCCGCTCGACAGTGGCGCCGTCCTGCCTAGCGTCACGATCAGCTATGAAACCTACGGCCAGCTTGCCGCGAATCGCCGGAACGGCGTGCTCATCACGCACACCTTCACCTCGAGCCAACATGCGGCCGGGTTCTACGCGGAAGGAGGCGCTCCGCGAGGGCTTCGGGCCGGCGAGATTGGGTGGTGGGACAAGGTGATCGGCCCCGGGGAGGCGATTGATACCGACTCTCTGTACGTAATTTCCTCCAATGCTCTGGGGTCGTCCTTTGGATCAACGAGTCCTCTCAGCCTCGACCCGAAGACCGGCAACGCGTACGGGCCCGACTTTCCCGCGATCAGCGTGCGCGACATTGTGCGCGCGCAGAAGGCGGTGGCCGATGCGCTGGGTGTAAAGCATCTCGTGGCGGTGGTGGGAGCTTCCTACGGCGGGTTCGAAGCTTTCGAGTGGGCAGTGGAATATCCGGAGTTTGTCGATGGCGTTGCGGCTCTATTTACGGCCGCAAATTCCCAGAGCACGGGCGATGCGAGCCAGGCGATGCTGACTTTTCTCGCGCAGGACCCGAACTGGAACGGCGGACATTATTATGGCCACGGCGGCGTAACGGCGAGGCTTGCGGAACTGCGCGTGCGAATGCTCAAATCCTACGGCGCCGAGGGGCTTTTTTCGGAGAGGTATCCCAATCCCGCGGCGCGGGAGGCGGCGATTGAGGCATCGGCGCGGGCCTGGGCGCACATCTTCGACGCCAATTCGCTGATCACGCTGCTGAAAGCGCATGAGCATTTTGATGTCCGAGGCGAGCTCGGGCGAATCAAGGGCAAGGTCCTCTATATGCTTTCGAGCACGGACCGGATTTTTCCTCCGACGATTGGTGCGGACGTGATGGCGAGATTGAAGGCGGCGGGCGTGGAGGCACGGTACGTGGAGGTCGAGAGCGAAATTGGGCACCTGGCGCTCGACCACCAGACGGAGAAGTGGTCCGGAGAGCTGCAAAAATTTATGGAAGGGCTGAGGGCGAAGCCATGAAGCGAAACGGACCGTCGAGAGTTCGAAGCTGCTGCGGAAGGGTGACGGCGGCGGCCGCGTTCACGGTGCTCGCGATGCATTTGGCAAATGTGGCGTGCGCGCGCGCAGCGACGCTCGAGGAGTGGTCGAATTGCATGGGCAAGTCCGGGTCGAAGGAAGCCGTCAAGGCGTGCACGGCGATCATAAGTTCGGGAAAAGAGCTGCCGGATAGCCTGCCCTACGCGTATTTGTATCGCGGGCGGGCGAGCCTGGCGCTGCGCGAGGGACAATCCGCTGCCGCGGACTTCGCCGCAGCGCTCAAGCTCGAGCCGAATCTCGCGCATGCGCACTTTGGGCTCGGAGAGATTGCAAAGACGCGTGAAGACTGGACGACGGCCGTCGCGGAATTTACCAAGGCCGCCGAGAGCCGGGCGGAGGACGCGGACATCGACGCGTTCACCGACGACAACGAGGGATCGTTCCACGCCGTCGCGCTGGCCGAGCTCGGCTTTGCCATATACAAGGCGGGCGATGCAGCGAAGGCGTTGTCGGATTTCGAAGGGGCGAGCGCGGCGTGTCCCACGTGCAGCGCGCCATGGCGCAGCCGCTCAGAGGCGCTAGGTGCGCTCGGGCGGAATACAGAGTCGCTGGCCGCCGCAGACAAGGCAATCGCGCTCAATCCGCGTTCGCCGGGGGCGTTTGTGGTGCGCGGGCTCGCCCGCGCGCGACTGCACGATTTCGATGCCGCGTTTGCGGATTTCGCGGAGGCGATACGGCTGGCGCCGACGTTTGAGCTCTCGTACCGAATGCGCGCGTTCGTGTATGGGCGGCTGGGCAAGACGCAAGAGGCCGCGGCGGACGCCAGGACGCTCGAACTTCTCCGGCAGGGGTCGCCGGAAGCGCTGAAGCCACCGCCGGCGCGGCCCGAGGTATCGCGAGCGATTGCCGCGCCAGCGCTCGATAATGCGGCGCTCGAGCGGTTATTTCGCGCGCACACGTGGGAGGCGCGCGAAGGACTGTGGATGGTGACGCTCGAGCTGCGGGGCGACGGGAGCTACCGGCAGCGTATGAAGGACACGTCGTCGGGCGGGAAGCTCGAGGTGACGCAGGAAGGGGCGTGGGGAATTTCGCGCGGACAGATTTGCATTTACACGAGTGTGGGGCTGTGTCTCGCGGCGCACCAGTCGGGGGATGATATCGCGCTGGTGCGAACGTCCGGCGGCGGGGAGGAAGAGGGCGGCGACGCGGGTGAGGGGGCAGAGGCGGGCGCTGCGGAATTTTTTGGCTCGGCGGGAAGCCTGCATCCGACGGATGCAGACGTGGTGTCGAGCCCGGTGGCGGAGTTTCCGATTGACGAGGTGTTCCTGCCGGGCGCGAAGGGCGCGGCCAAGGGGCCGAAGACGCTGCTTTATTACATGCACGGATTTGATGGACGCGCGCGGGCGCATCCGCCGCTGGCGGAATTTTTCGTTTCGCAATTGCAGCGCACGCAGGGCTGGGACGTGATTGACGGCGCCTATCCGCAAAAGGGCGTGACCGAGGTGCGGCGGTTCGGCGGCGCAAACGTGGGCGCGGCGGTGTTTGTGGGCCGGCGTTTGCGGGAGTTGAAAGCGCAGGGGTATGAGCGAATTTTCGTCGGAGGGCAATCGTGGGGCGGATGGAACAGTCTTGTGCTCGACGGCATGCGCGGGCTTCCGCTCGACGGCGTGATCCTGGTGGTGCCGGCGTGCTGCGGATGGCGGTCGGTGGGCGCGAACACGAGCGACGCGAATTTCGCCAACAACAAATTTTATTTCGATCAGTTGATCGCACGGGCGCGGTATCCGACCGTGGGGATTTTCTTCCGCGGCGATGAATATGAACCGGCCGACCGGGGCAAGTCTGCGGCCGAGACATTGACCGAGCACGGCGTGCCGAACCTGGTCATCGATCATCCGCCCGGATATGAAGGGCACGGCTCGGCATGGTTTCCGCCGTTCGATTATCAGTACGAGGAGGCGATCGCAACATTTTTGAACACACCGAAGACGGCCGCTTGCAGCCCCGCATCAATCGCGCAGGCCAAGGGCGACTTTCGCGCCGTGGTCACAACGGCGCAACTGCGCGACTGGCAAAGCCACACGGCGCAGTTCGGCGAGCTGAAGGGACGCCGCTTTGCCGTTTATCCCGCCGGCGAGACGCGGCAAATCGTGGACGAGGTACGCACGCTCGTTCGCGGATTCGGAATGGGAGACAGCGTGTACACCTCTTCGTTCCGCGACGGCCTTTTCTGCCAACGCGCACGGGTGAAATTCGCGCAGCCGCAAAACACCGACGCGGCCTGCGGGCGCCTGGTGTGGTGGAACGAGCACTCGCTGCTGGGCATCGATCCGCAGAGCGGCACGGTGCTGGAGTGGTGGGTCGAGATGCGATAAGAAGCGCGCGCTTTCGCGTGGCCGGCGTCAGGTTCCCCGGCACAAGAAGACGATCACGATTTCCACTTCTCCGCCCTCGAAAGAAAGAAGCAGAGCGCCGACGGGAGTGACGATGCCGGGAGCGCCGGTGCCGCGGCTGGCATTTGCCGGCACGGCCTCACCCGAGGGGCTTGAGCCGGCGCTTTGCGGCGCGTTCTCGCGGCTGGTTGCGCCGGTCGCACTGCTGCCAATCGCCGGAAGGGTTCCGCTCGATGGGCAAGGATTTGTGCCTAGCACGGGATGGCCATTGCTGATGACGCTGCCGGGCCCGGAACCATCGCAATTGAGAAGCGCGGTCAGGACGAGGCGAACCGTCGAGTTATCGGAAGCTGCGGGAGTCCAGGCGGCAAATGCGGTGATTGCCGCTGCCAAGATAAAGATTTGTTTCAGCCGGAAAATTTTCACAATCGCACCAGCCCTCCCGAGTTGGGGAGCCGCATTGTCCGCGCCGGCCAGCCGAAGCAGCGCGCCCCTGGAATTTCAGTTGCACGGATTTTAACCCCGAATCGAATTTGGAAACGATGAAAATTCAACCGGAGACGGGCTGGAAATTTCCAGAAATACGACCGAAGGCGGGTGGCGGAGGCTTTCACGGGCGCTCAACCTCTTTGCGCACCGAGGACCCAGCCCGCCAGAAAGCGGCGGGCTGGGCTAAATTATGCCGCGCCTCCCTTCGACTCCGCTCAGGGCAAGCCGGCGCTGGAGCCACCGGTTCTGTGATCCGGGACGCCCCTCTGAGGCAACTGTCGCACCTACGGCGCTCAACATGATTTCTCATCGCACTCCCAGGCCTTCCGGCCTGGGCTAACTTCTGCCGCGCCTACGGCGCATGACGCGTCTTACTGCCGAGGACTGGCGTCCGACATCGGTCTTTGCACCGAACGGCGCCTTTATCAGTCATAATGCGTGCCCGCAGGCGTTCCGTCGGACCACGTGGGAACCATGACTAGGGACACAAGAACCGGCGGCAGTCCTTTCGTTTGGGATGGTTCGTTCGACAAGAAGAACCAATAGGGGACCGACATGACCGGGGAGCCCTCCGCGCCAGAACCCCAGTCCTTGGCATCAATGCCGGCGGTATAGAACATCACATGAGTTGCGTTGTGGCCGTCCTGGTCGGTCAGATAGGCGGATTTAGACATCATGTAGCACATCGCGCCGTTCTCGAGGCCCGGCAGTTGTCTGTTCTCGAACGCCGCTTTGACTGCCGATAGGGTCTCCGCCTTGGAACGGCCGGCTATCACCATCCTGGTGCGTAGAAAATCGATCGGCAATACAAAACGCGCAGCCTGGGGGTTCAGACAAGCGGCGGCTCGCACCTTGGGGTTCCAGAATTCGGGCCAGTCGAACGCAGCCGTCCAACCTCTTTCGACGATGCAGACAAACCCGTTCTTGCCTTCCACGGCGGTCTCGAATCCCTGGCGTCCGAGAACCAGGACCGTCGCGTCGCGGGATATGGACTCCGGCGCTGAGCTGCGCGCCAGCGCGATCTCGGCAGTTCGGTCCATGAGATACTGCTCGATCGGCGCCATGTTCGCGTAGGGCGTCTTGGCATCCTGTGCCCTCGCGTGGTTCGACGTACCGAGGCAAGCCATACCGAGCACAACAAGCAGTGCGAAGCTTTTGATTGCGATTGCGCCAAACTTCTTTTTCCGCATTGTTTTCCCTCCAAAGAATGGGCCTTTATCTGTTAGACCGTCCTCAAGCGTGCAGGTGCGAGCCCGGCGGGTGGCCCGGCTTTTCACGGGCGCTCCTTCAACATTGATTGCGCCGGCCCGAGAGCATACCACTCGGCTACGGCGCGACAGCTTGACGCGTCTTACTGCCGAGGAGTGTCGCGCCTACGGCGCTTGAGGCGTTTTGCTGCCGAGGACCCAGCGTTTCCACGCTGGGCTAAATTCTGCCGCGCCTACGGCGCTGGAGCCATCGGTTCTGCGATCCGCGACGCCCATCGGTGGAGCGCAATGCAGGGACCCGTATTCACGCTACTTTGGAGGTAAGGGCATTGCGGACGAGTGGTGGTCCACAATCATCCATTGGCCATTGCGCTTCACGTAGACGAAGCTGTAGCGTGCCGGGAGTGTCTGGGTCTCCCCGTTTTTTGTAAAAGTAAACGTGTAGTAGCCGGTGTTGATCGCCGTGTTGCCGTAAACACGAATCAGTTGATCGCCCAAAGAAACCTTGTGCCCAGGAAGGGCTGCAAATGCGGTCACCATATAGTCGCGAATCGCCTCAGGGTTGTCGCGCCGCTTGGGCGAGAGCGTTCCCCACAAAACAGCCTCCTTGTCATAGAGGGCAAGGATCCCGTCAGGTTTCTCTTCGCTGAAAGCTTGAGCCCACTTCGCGGTAGCGGCGGCCACGTCCTCCTTGTCCCCCGCCCAGGCCACTTTGGCAATCCCAAACAGAACGGTCCACGCGATCAAAACAAGGTATGCCGCGGCGCGGTTCATGGGTGATTCTCCTCTCTCAGATCTTGGTCCCCAGTAATGCGAAGTTCAGATGGAACAAGTTGGCAGCACTCTAAGCCGGGTGGTAAAAGACTGTCAACGTCAGGGCTTTGCTGAGCCAGGCGACGAGGCGACTGGCAGTCGTCTCTTTTGCGACACAACTCGTTCCACGGCGGCCGACCAACGGCGTGCGGATGATAGGATTTAGAATTCTCGCTTTGAGTGTTATCCACCGCAGTTCGATTCGGAGGCCAAGAGATTTCATGCAGAAACTAAAGGTGCTCGTCGCCGACGACTCGGAGGTCTATCGCAAGCTGGTGGAAAAGACGCTTTCGGAAGATTCGTTCACAGCGTTGTTCGCCAATACCGGCCGCGAAGCAATGGAGATTTTCCGGCGAGAAAACCCGGCAATCGTGGTGACCGATTGTGAGATGCCCGACATAACGGGTGTCGAGCTGTGCCGCCATATTCGCGCCAACTCGAATAGTTCGTATGCTTACATCATAATTCTCACCGGAAATGCGGACAAGGAAAATGTAGTGAAGGGGCTCTCGGCCGGCGCAGATGATTACTTGACGAAGCCGTTTCATCAAGGGGAGCTTTTAGCTCGAATCCGAGTCGGCCGCCGGCTCGTTTGCCTGCACCAGCAGATCGAAGCCAAAAATCAGATTCTCGAAGAACTGGCGCTCACCGATCCCCTCACGGGCCTGCCAAACCGCCGGTCGATTGAATTGTGGGCCGCACGGCAACTGAGCGGAGCGGCCCGTCACGGCTTTTCATTTTGGGTGATTTTGGCCGATTTAGATCACTTCAAGGTAATCAACGACACTTACGGCCACGATGCCGGGGACCAGGTTCTGATTCGGTTTGCTGAGATCTTGAAAGGAAACACGCGGAAATCGGACATCTCCGGCCGAATTGGTGGCGAAGAATTTCTTCAAGTCTTGAGCCACGCCGACGAAGATGGCGTTCGACTCATCGCTGAGAGGCTACGCAAGAAGCTAGCGGTCGAGGAAATCGACATAGGGGAGCAGGCCGTGAAGGTGACGGTCAGTCTTGGCGTCGCTGGATTCCAGGGCAAGGCGGCACCAAGCTTCAGTGAGCTCCTGAAGATGGCTGACGCGGCCCTGTACCGGGCAAAGCGCGCTGGACGAAACCGCGTCGAAATCGAAACAGTCGTATCCGTTGCCTAATTAACCCGAACATTATCCCCTCTGACAGAATCCCGTGTGAAAGTTTGGCCCACCCGCCGAAAGGAGGGCAAACCTCAAAAACCTAAAGGCCTGAGGCCCAGGGAGGATGAGCGTAATTTTTTGGCGCGCGCGAAGGCTTTGATTTAGGCGCGCTGGAAGCGCGATCGGATGCGCGGCGGAGGCTGGATTTCGTGGGAAGGCGGGCGGTGCGCGTTTTGCCGTCGGGGAGGGTATAGCGGACGCGGCGGAAGCGGATGGGTTCGCGAAGCCAGCCGTGCTGGCGGCGCCAGAGAGTTTCCTGGCGGGCGCGCTCGAGCTTCTGGAGAGTGGCAGGAGCGAAGGGGAAGTAGCGGCGGCGAAAGCGAGCCGGGTTCGACTGGAAGCGCTTAGCAAGTTTGTTGACCCAGGTGTGGCTGACGCCGAGAAGCCGGGCGACGCGGTAGGCGGGCCATCGGGGCGCGGGAGAAAGCCACCACTGCCAGACCATCTGCTCGATGATTTGGGATTCGAGACCGCTGCGCCAGGGAAGCGGGGCACGCCGGCGCGCGGCGCGAGCTCTTTGGATGTTGATCCGGCGCGCCTGGCGAGCGCGCGGCGATTTGTGGCCGGGTCCTTTGCCGCCCATCGCGGGAGTCTCCGGGGAGAATCATAGCAAGTGCGTGGACTCCCACGGCGAGTTCTTACGCGGACTCTGAAGCACAAGATAAAAAGTGAAATGAATTCAGCTCATAAATGCCCGATATCAGCGCCGCTGGGAACTTCAGGGGCTAAAGCCCAACAGACAGCGACATCCTGATGTCGCGGTTGAAACCGCGACCCACAAAGCGGGTTTGTGAAATGACTGCATCTCAGGCGGTGACGTTCAGATTGGCGCCGGTGGCCTGCGTGGAGAAAGGGGATGTTCCAGCCGCCAATTGACTCGCAAAGGAAAACGGCGAGCCGATGGATTGGCTCGCCGCTCCCTCAGTTATTCCGCTTCAATTTATTGCGCAGTAGGCGTTACGGCCCGCACGCCGGACCTCAGGGGTTAAAACCCCTGAGGTTGGGGCACAGTTCGGCACGGCTGCCCTTCGGCTCCGCCAGGGTAAAGGCTTCGTGCCTCGGGGCAAGGAGCCGTGGCCTGACGGACGGCAAGCGGCTGCAGGCTTCCCTCAGATGAATCGCAAGCGCCGTCCTAGTTCAGGCCGTGACGTTCAGGTTCGTGCCGGTCGTTTGCGAGGCGGTGGAAGAGGTTCCGCCGGCCTGCGCGGTGCTGCCGAACGAACTGAACTGCTGCAAATCCTGCTGGATCGTGGCAAAGGCCGATTGCGCGCCGGAAAGATCGCCGGATTGCAGGGCTTGTCCGAGCGACTGGAAAGCCTGAGCAATCTGACTGTTCTGCTGGCCGCCTCCGCCGCCACCGTGATGGTGATGGTGATGATGGACCTGGCCGCCGCCCTGTTGCTGCTGGGCCGCTTGCTGGAGGTTGGCAAAGTCCTGCTGCGCGGCGGAAAGATTGCCGTTCTGCAAATCCTGCGACAGGGCATTGAAGGCGTTGGCGATGGGGTTGCTGTTATTGGTCTGTGCTTGCGATTGCGATTGCGCGACGGGAAAATTCTGCGACAGGGTGGCGAAATCCTGCTGCGCTTGCGTCAAGTTGCCCGCCTGCAAATCATTACCCAACTGCTGAAATTCGCTCTGAATTTGCTGGAACTTGCTCTGACCGTTTTGCTGGGTCTGGATTTCGTTGATGGCGGAAAAGAGCGATGTGCCGGATACGCTGCTGATAGACATGTTTCACTCCGATCGAAGAATGGATGAGACGAAATATATGTTCCACATCGGAACAATCCTTTTGCCGCAGGGGCCGAAGAGGAACCAGAAGAGCGGGATGGACGATAGATTCGCGGCCAAGAGTCATATCGGCAGATGGTCCTAGGACTTTAGGGGGTGGGTGGCTTTGTGAACCTACCCTTCCCGGGGCGCATCAGGTGCGGCGGACGAGGCAAGCCTCGATTCGAGTGATTGGCCCAGGGGCCCGCGAGATCGAAAACAAAGCGCGAGCCCCTCGACTGCGCTCGGGATAAACAAGCTCCCCTTCGGCTACGCTCAGGGTAAACCGCACTCCAAAGGTCTCGGGGGCAATGCGGTGGAGATTGGTGGGCGGTGCGTTGCGGTTCCTCTGTGCACTCGATGGTTTGCTCGGTGCCCTCTGTGGTTCAATCAGCGCTGCCAATCGACGCCGCTTAACACAGAGTGCACGGAGAAAAGCGTGGAGACCACGGAGGCGCGGTGTCGAGCAAGCTTCCCATCGGTTCCGGCCGGGGCAAGCCGCACTCCAAAGGTCCCGCCTGCGGCGGGCAGGCTCGGAGGGGGTCGGAGGGCTCGATCACTTGCCTTTGAGGCGCGAGACAAAAAACTCCAGGAAGCGGCGGGAATCAATTCCCACGGCGACATTTACGTTGGGCTGCACGGGAGTGACGCCGACCGATTCGAGCAGGCCGGCGTGCTCTTCGATTTTGTCCACCGTGCCGTGGCGGTTGGCCACCGTCTCGCCGCGAGTGAATCCTCCGGCGGTTTCGATATCTACGCGCATCGCCTTGGTGTTTAAGAATGAGGGGTCGATGGCGGCGCCGACGGCGAGCGCATCGTGGATGGCTCCGCCCTGGAAGCCGGTTCCCTGATACAGGCCGATTTGAAAGCGGGCGAGGGCGGCGGCAAATTTGGCCTGCGGCCCGGCGCCCTGCTCGAGCTCTGCGACGTGGGTGTTATTGACGAGCGTCACTTCCGTTACATCCAGGCCCACCATCGTGATCGGCCAGCCCGCGTTGAAAACCACGCCGGCGGCTTCGGGGTCGCAGTAAATATTGAATTCGGCGGCGGCGTTTACATTGCCGCCGGAAATCGAGCCGCCCATCAGGACAACATTTTTGACCAGGGGAACGATGGACGGATCCTTCCGCACAGCCAGCGCGAGATTGGTTTCCGGGCCAATGGGGATGAGGGTGATTTCATGCGGATATTTGTGGACCAGCTCGATGATCAAGTCGGGGCCGAATCGGGTGTCGGCCGTGCAGCGGGAAGGGGGCAACTCGGCGCCGCCGAGACCGTTGGGCCCATTCCAGAAGCGATCCGCAAGCAGCCGCGAGACGAGCGGGCCTTCGGCGCCTTTTGCCACGGGCAGATCGCAACGGCCGGCGAGCGAGACGACTTTCAGCGCGTCTTCGAGCCCTTTCGGGGCGGTTACATTGCCGGCAACAATCGTGAGCGCTTCGACGCGAAGCTCCGGCGAGTTGAGCGCCAGCAAGATCGCGAGCGCGTCATCGGTGCCGGGATCGGTGTCGATGATGACGCGATGGGGCGACTGGGCGAACGCAGAACGCGGGCTACAAGCTAAAAAGCACAGAATCAGGGAGACGAGCGTGAAATTGAAGACACCAGACCAACGGTTTCGAGAGTTCATTCGGAGTTCCCCTTCGGGGCGTGATGATATCACCAGACGCGCCAGGGTTTGACTTTGGTTCTGCGGTTCTCGCCGGATCGGCTCGCGGATTTCTCTCCTCTGCGTCAAAATAGGCGGCATGAAATCATCCAAGGATTCTCCGAAGATGGACGGCGAGCAAGAGCGGCGCGGGAGGGAAAGCTTCGCGCGGCAGGGGTTGATGAGACACCTGGGCGCGGAGGTGGCGCGGATCGAGCCGGGGCGGTGCGAAATCCGGGTGCGGTACCGGCCGGAGCTGACGCAGCAGCATGGATTTTTCCACGCCGGAGTGACGGCGGCGATTGCCGATACCGCGTCGGGTTATGCGGCATTCACGCGGATGGATGCGGATTCGTCGGTGCTGACCGTGGAATACAAAATCAATTTGCTGGCGCCGGCCGAGGGAGAATTTTTGATCGCGCGAGCGCGTGTGGTGCGCTCGGGAAAGACAATCAAAGTTTGTGCGACGGATGTGTTCGGCGTGAAGGGCGGCGAAGAAAAATTGTGCGCCACGATGCTGGCGACGGTGATGGCGCTGCCGGGGCGGCCGGATTTTCCGCAGGAAAAAGCAGGCGCGAGCGGTGGAGATCGGTGAGCGGTGCATTGCGGTTCCTCTGTGAACTCGATGGCTTGCTCAGTGCCCTCTGTGGTTGAATCAGCGCTGCCAATCGACGCCGCTTAACACAGAGTGCACGGAGAAAAGCCTAGAGGGCACGGAGGCGCGGAGGCGAGCAAGCTTCCCCTCGGCTTCGCTACAAAGGTAGATACGGTCTAGTTGGAGGGGATGGAAGCTCCGACGGCGGTCTTCTGTTTTCCGAGCATCGCGACGCCATCGAGGATCGTCTGGGCCGCGGCTTCTTCGCTGATCGTCGAGTTGATCATGAGATGATAGCGGGTGCGGTCGGGCCAATCGATTCCGAAATATTGCTTGACGAAAGCGATGCGGTCGCGATCCACGCTATCGACCAAAGCGATGGCTTCCCGCTGGCTTTTTCCGGTGGCTTGAACTCGGCGAATCTTTTCGTCGCGCGGCGCATAGATGAAGACGTGGAACGCGTCCGGGCGGTCCCCCAGGTAATAAGCGGCGCCGCGCCCCACGATCACACATTCGCCGCTTTCCGCGGCCTGCCGGACCACCTTTTCGGCGACCTGCCGGATACAGTCCGCATCCGCGATTTTTGCCTGCGGAAGATTCACGCTACCTTCATTGCTGCCGTGCAGGAAACCTTTTAGAAGACGGTAGTAGAGGGGATCCTTTCGCTCCTCGTGTTTCTCGACGGCGCCGCAATCACACTCGAGGAGGCGGGCAATTTCGACGGTGAGCAACTGGTCCCACAGCTTCCAGCCGAGGCGTTGGGCGACGAGGCGGGCGATATCGGCGCCGCCGCTGCCGAATTCCCGATCGAGGGTAATGATGCGGATCATCGAGTTTGCTTCGGGAATCAGTATGGCGCGTCCCCAAAGCGATGACAATATTGCATTACTCACCGCGGTCCCGTCTACCCCACCGCGACGTGGCCGCCGCCCGGCTCATTTTTCTTCAAAACGAAGGAAAGCACAAACATGACGGCCGCGATAATGGAAAGCACCGTGAAAGTATCGATGTAGGCCAGCAGGGAGGCCTGCATATTCACCTGTTGATAAAGCAGGCCGATCGCCTTGGCGGAGGCCCGCTGGGCCTGGACGCCTGCCGCCAGAAGACGGTTCGAGAGGGCGGTGCTCGAGCCGCGAAGGACGGTCTGCCCCAGAGTGGTGTGAGCCGCGAGATAAACTTGATGGACCTGGGAGCGGCGGGCCAGCAGAGTGGTGACCATCGAAGTCCCCACGCTGCTGCCGATATTGCGCATGAAATTGACGAGGCCGGCTACGCTGCTGCTGGCCTCCGCGGGCATTCCCACGTACGCGGCCAAATTGATGGGCACGAACAAAAAGCCGATGCCGAAGACTTGGGCGACACGCAACAGGCTGGCGCTCATGAAGCTGATCTGAAGGTCCAGCCTCTGCGTGGAATAGTACATGGCGATGGCAGTCGTCAACCAGCCGATCGCAACGAGACGGCGAGCCTGAACCTTGGAGGAAAGCACTCCCACCAGGGGCATCAAAAACAGGAGCACGAACCCTCCGCCGGAAAGCACGAAGCCCGCTAGCTCGGCGGTGTAGCCCATCAAAGATTGCAGGAACAGGGGCATCATCACGAGGCTCGAGAAAAGCATGAGTCCGAACATGAACGTCATGATGTTGGACATGAGGAAGTTGATGTTTTTGAAGAGCCGCATGTTGATGACGGGGTTCTTGTAGAACCACTCCCACACCCCGAGGCTGAGCAGACCGGCGGCGGCGAGCACCATGAGGGTGACGATGTAGGGCGACCCGAACCAGTCGTCTTCCTGGCCTCGATCGAGCATTACCTGTAGCGCGCCCACACCCAGGACGAGAAGCGACACACCGACGTAGTCGAATTTCGCGAAAGCGCCCGGGACGCGCTTGGCCCAGGGCGGATCGTCGATGAGCCGGTAAACCAGGAAGAGCGCCAGAATGCCCACCGGAACGTTTATAAAGAAAATCCAGCGCCAGCTGTAGTTATCGGTGATCCACCCGCCGAGGGTGGGTCCGATGGTGGGAGCAACGACGACGGTGACACCATACAGCGCGAAAGCGAGGCCGCGTTTCGCCGGGGGAAAAGTGTCGGCCAAGATCGCCTGGGCCATCGGCTGAAGGCCGCCGCCTCCGGCACCCTGAAGGACGCGAAACAGGATGATCGTGCCGAGGCTTGGTGCAAACCCGCAGAGAAGCGAGCTGAACGTGAAAACGACCACGCACAACATGAAAAACCGCTTGCGGCCGAGCACGCTGGCGAACCATCCGCCGATGGGGAGAACCACGGCGTTGGAGACGAGATAGGAAGTGAGCACCCAGGTGCTTTCGTCGTTGCTCGCGCCGATGCTGCCGGCGATGTAGGGAAGGGCGACGTTGGCGATGCTCGTATCGAGCACCTCCATAAAGGCGGCGAGAGAGACGACCAGGCCGATCAGCCATGGGTTGACCGCGGGACGCCAGACCTCAGGCGCGGAAATGGAAATTGCTTCCGCGGCTGCGGGTCGGGCGCTGCCGAATGTTTGAGCGTTTTCTGACATGATCGGAGCCTGCGTCTCCGTTGCGCGTTTTTATGCGCGCGCCCGCGAGCGATGCGAAACTCGCGGGCGCGAATGGCCAAGTCCTGTTTGAAGCAAGATTGGATGCCGCAGCCGTGCGCGGCGTTTCAGCTCCCCGCAATCCCCAAGCCGCGAAGAGAAGATTCGCGAGGCTCGAATTACGGGCCGGGAACGAAAATTTTGTCCTCGTGCGAGATTTCCACGTTGCGCTGCTCGGTGCGGACGCGGAAGGTCTTGAGCTCTCCTTTTTCCTTCTTGCTCCGCTCGGAGGCAAACGTGAGGAAATACTGATTCTTCAGCACCATATCCAGTTGCTGAAGGAACGGCGCGAAGGAGATCGGGGTGAGCAGGCCCTGAAAAAAGGCTTCGCCGCCGGTGCCATCGGCAATTTTCGCCAGGTTGCTCTGGCCGTAGCTAACGCGGAAGGAATTCCGGGCGGCGCGGCCCACGCCGGTGGCGTACAACGTGTGAATGATCACGCCGGCTTTTTGCGCGTGCTCCAGGGCCGAGTCCACATCCGGACTGAACGGGTCGCCGCGGAAACGGTCGATGCCGTCGGAAATCAAAAGAATTTCGCGGCGGGCGCCGGTGACCGGCCAGCGCGAAATGAGATCCGAAAGCGAAAGATAAATGCTGGCGTAGGCGCCGAACGTGCCGAAGGGCATGCGGAGGCTTTTGGCGACGGCATCGTGGTCCGGGCTGAATTGCGAGGCGGCCTGAATCGTGCCGTTATTGGCATAAAAAATTCCAATGCCGGTGGTGCGCGGCTGCGACTTGATGAAGGCGGTCAAATCGCCGAACTGGATGCCGAGATCGACGCGGTCCGCCTCGTCGATCAAGATGGCGAGCTCAAGCGCGGCTTTGTCGCCCTGCGCGGGAATCCAGCCGGTTACATCGCGCTTTTCCTTTCCCTCATACACGGCGACGTCGTCACGGCCGATCGCGGGCGGAGGAGTGTAGTTGGGGCCGAGCACGGTGACGACGGTGGTGACCGGCGCGGTTTCCTGTGAATTGGCGGGCCGGGCGGCAAAGGTTGCGGCCGCCAGGAAAATCGCAGCGAGAATTGCGCAGCGGGGAAAACTGTGCGACGGCTTGCGCATGGGCGCCTCCTCAGTGGAGAGACCTGGAGCTGGGGCCGAAACACGGAGCGAGAGTGCCAGCAGGATGAGACCCTGAAGCCGCAACTGTAGTGAGAGCGCGCGGTTCTGTCAAGAACGGAGGTGGACATCAACTCATCTGGGTCTGTTGACATCCAGCCACCGGCGGCTCAGGCCGGATGTTGGCGCCCGTTATCTCACCATCGAAAACAAAGCGGAAGCAAACTTCCGCACTCCAAAGGTCTCGTCGGCAGCGCGGTGGAGATTGGTGAGCGGTGCGTTGCGGTTCCTCTGTGTACTCGGTGGTTTGCTCTGTGCCCTCTGTGTTTCAATCAGCGCTGCCAATCGACGCCGCTTACCACAGAGTGCACGGAGAAAAGCCTAGAGGGCACGGAGGCGCGGAGTCGAGCAAGCTTCCTCTCGGCTGCGCTTCCGCCTACGCCAAGGCTTCGGCGGGCAAGCGGGGCAGGCCGCACTCCAAAGGTCTCGGAGGCGGCGCGTAAGGAACGGGCAGCGGTTCGGAAATTGGCGGCGCGGGCACGGCATGCCGTGCCCCTACGACAAAGACCGGAGTCATCCTGGGCTCTGCGATGCGCGAAGGCGCGGCGGCGGGCGGCGCGCGTCAGTAGACGAGCGAAAGATGTTTGCGGCGCTCGATCCACTCTTCGCTCGAGAAGATGCGCGGCGTGAGCTCGATCAAGCGCGGGAGCATGTTGAAAACCGCCACCGGGCCCCACTCGGCGCCTTTGCGGGTGCGGAAGCCCTTGCGGTTGAGCTCTTCGGCGACTTTCGAGATGGAGATGTCTTGAATGATGAGTTCCATCATGGCCAGCAGGAACTGCATTTCTTCGGGGTTATCTTCGAGGCGCTCGCAATCGCCGGCTACGCGCATTCCGTAGGGCGCGTCGGCAAGGGGAGGTTCCGCGGCGGCCTCCGCCTCGGGCGCTTCCCGCTCCCATTCGACGCCTACGAGTTTCCAGCCGGCCCGGGCGCGTTGCTTCACGTATTCCGCGTCGAGCGAACCCTGCACAGCTTCGCGCACTCGCTCCCGTTTCGCCATGCGTTTTCTCCTTTCAGGATCGCCCCAAAAATCGAAAGCTCCAATGCGCGTCACTCGTAGCGCAGCGCGACCATCGGGTCGACGCGACTGGCGCGCTGGGCGGGCAGCCAACTCGCAAAAAGAGCCACGAAGGCCAGCAACACGGCGCCACTTCCAAAGACGATAGCGTCGGTCGGCTTAACTCCGAACAGAAGGCTGGTCATTACCTTTGTAAGGGCAATGGCGGCCGCGAGTCCGACAGCGATGCCAATCAGAGCAGCACTGCCTCCCTGGACGAGGACCATTCGCAGGATGTCGTTTCGCTGAGCACCGAGGGCGACGCGGATTCCAATTTCTCGTGTACGTTGTGTGACGGTGTAAGAAATAAGTCCGTAGAGACCCACCATGGCGAGAATCAGGGCGAGCGCAGCGAAGGTCCCGATCAAATAAGATGGGTAACGACGCAAGAAAACGGAGGGTGACTGCGCGGTGACCTGGTCCATTGCCTGGGGCTGGATAAGGGCGAGCTGGGGATCCGCTTCGCTGAGAGCAACGCGCACAGCGCCCACGAATGCAGCGGGATTCCCCGCGGTCTTTACAAAAAAGCTCAGGAAGGAAGATGCATTTTGGTCCAGCGAATAGTAGATCACCGGCGGCGGAGGAGCTGCCAGATCATCCTCGGCGATGTTCCCTACCACTCCAATAATCTCGCGGAAAGGCTCATTGGGATTGAAGGTGAAGCGGAGGCGCTTGCCAACCGGGTCTTCATTCGGAAAATAACGGTTCGCGAAAGCTTGATTGACGATGATGCGCCACGGGACATCTTGCGTATCGGACCTGCTGAAATTCCGCCCGGCTAGAAACGGTACCCTCATTGTGGGGAAGAAGGGGGGATTGGCGCCGCGAATATCGCATTCGTCGTCCTGGCCCGCAGGCCGCGGCTGTCCTTCAATCACGAACCGGATCGAACCGCCACCGAGCAGAGGGATGATATCTGCCGCACCCACACTTCGCACTCCGGGAAGTTGGGAGAGCCGCTCGCTAAACTCTCTTTCAAACTGCATGGACTTCGGCGAATCGAAAGGCCACTCCTTATCCCCCGGATAAGACGAATCGGGCAGGTTGACGCTGAAGGCCAGAATATTCGCGGAGTCGAACCCCGGACTTTGATGGAGCAAAGCCCTAAGGCTTTTCAGAAGCAATCCAGCGCCAACCAGCAGCATAAGAGAGATAGCGATTTCAGAAACCACGAGCGCGTTGCGAAGGCGCGCATGAATCGAGCTTGTTCCGGTGCGTGATTCATCCTTCAAAATGTCGTTCACGGATGAGCGCGATACCGATACCGCCGGCGCCAAGCCGAATAGCAAGGTGGTGATCAGCGTCACTGCGCAAAGGAACAAGAGAACAGGAACATTGATTGCAGCGTTGCGAAGAAAAGGCATGGTCTGAATCTGCGCTTGCGGCACGGCATCGACAAGCAGATGCATGGCCCATTGCGCTGCCATCAGGCCGAAGAATGCGCCAGCGGCGGAGAGCAGGAGGCTTTCAGTCAGCAATTGAACAACGAGATTCGCGCGGCTCGCGCCCATAGCGGTTCGAACCGCAAACTCTCTGCGGCGGCCGATCGAACGCGTCATCAGAAGGTTGGAAACATTGGCACAAGCAATTAAAAGCACAAAGCCAACGGCACCGAACAAAACGAGCAGGACAGGCCGGATGGGCCCAACGATAATTTCGCGCAAACTATTGACGGCAACGAAGGTCGAGTTATCCTCTTTAGGGTATTCACGGGCAAGCTGCGCGGTGACGGCGTCCATTTCCGCGCGTGCCTGACGAATCGAGACACCCGGCTTGAGCCTTGCGATCACGCGCATCCAGCGAAGACTTCTCCTAGTAGCCTCATCCGGAGCGAGGTGCAAGGGAACCCAAACGGGCACCGATTGGGGGAGCGGCAGCTCGAAATCGGGAGGCAGGACACCAATTACGGTGGCGGGCTTGTTATCGAGACGAATCGCGCGGCCGATAATGCCGGCATCGCCACCAAATTCCGTGCGCCAAAATCCGTAGGAAAGCACAACGACCTGTGGACCGTCCGATTTTTCCTCACCATCCGCGAAGTCGCGACCGAGCTGCGGCTTTACGCCGAGAGTGGAAAAGAAATTCGAGGTGACCTGCGCGGCCGCGACGTTTTTGGGATCTCCATTGCCGGTCAGCGTGAACACTCCATTCCCCAAGCCGGCCAACGATTGATAGCTCTTCGTAATGCGTCTCCAATCGAGAAAATCAGGGTAGGAACAAACGAGCGGTTCGCCTGAGGATTGCCGACGTCTTTCAGCGATATTCAGGAGCCGGGAAGGATCTTTGAAAGGCAGGGAATGCAAAAGAGCGGCGTAAACAACGGAAAATATTGCGGTGTTCGCACCGATGCCAAGAGCAAGCGTGAAAACAACGATGCAGGCGAACCCCGGCTTCTTCGAGAGAGTTCGAACTGCGAATCGCAGATTCTGCATACTTCCTCCGGGTAAGCCGTCATTCGTAACGCAGCGCGACCATCGGGTCCACGCGCATGGCGCGGCGCGCCGGGATGTAGCAGGCGAACAATGCCACGGCGGCGAGTACGACGGGAACCACAGCGAAAGTGAGCGGGTCAGTGGCGCTGACGCCATAAAGCAGGCTCGCGAGCGAGCGCGTGAGGGCGAGCGAGACAAGCAAGCCGATGCCGGCGCCAATCAAAGTCAAACGCACGCCCTGGCCGAGAATCAGGCGAAGAACGTCGCGAGGCGCGGCGCCGAGCGCGAGGCGAATGCCGAGTTCGTGCGAACGCTGGCTGACCGAGTAGGCCATCACGCCGTAAAGGCCCACAGAAGCGAGCACCAAGGCGATGGCGCCAAAAATTCCGATGAGGATCAAATTGAATTGCATGGGAGCGCGCGCGTCGGAGACGTATTGCTCCATCGGCTGAAGGCTGCGGACGGCGACGAGCGGATCCACAGCGCGAACCTGCTCGCGGGCCTGGGAGAGCACGCTGGCTGGATCACTGCGAGCCTTCAAGGCGACGGCGAAGTTGCTCCAGGGGCGCTGCGCGTAGGGAACGTAAACCTGTTCGCGATCGGCGCGGGCCAGGTCGTGAATGTGGAGATTGGCGACGAGTCCCACGACCACGGCCCAGCCGGGCGTGCCCGGTGGATCGAAGGTCTCGATTTTGAGCTTCTTGCCCACGGCATCCTGGCCGGGCCAGGCGCGCTCGGCGAGCGTCTGGTCAATGATGATAACGCGGGGATGATTGGAGTCGTCCGAGTCATTGAAGAAGCGGCCGGCGAGCAATCGCGCGCCGACCGAGGGGAGGTAACCCGGCGAAACCACGCACCAATCGGCAGAAAGGCTCTCCCACTTTTGCTCGGTAGCGGCGTCGTAGGCATAGGGCGTGAGCGAGCCGGTGCCGGTGAGCGGGAGCTGCGAAACGGAGCCGACGCTGGAGACGCCGGGAAGCGCGGCGAGCTTCTGCTCGAGCTCGTGATCGAATCGCTGGACATCTTCATTTTTGGGATAGCGAGTTTGGGGAAGCATCAGGCGGAACGTGACCACGTTGCGTGTGTCGAAACCGGGCTGAACGCGCTGGAGGGCGACAAAACTGCGGATTAAAAGTCCGGTGCCGATCAACAACACCAGCGAAAGCGCAAATTCGGTGATCACGAACATCCGGCGCGCGGCCTGGGTGCGGGCAGCCCCGGTGGTGCGGCCGGTTTCTTTCAGCGTGTCGCTCAAGTTCAACTGGGTTCCCTGAAGCGCGGGAACGAGGCCGAAGAGCAGAGCCGTGAGGATGCTGAGGCCGAGGCTGAAGAGGAGGACGGTGCGGTCAATGTGAATATCGGTGAGTCGCGGAAGGCCAGCCGGATGCAAGGCGAGCAAGAGGTCGAGCCCCCCGGAAGCAAGGAGCACGCCGGCGAGTCCGCCGAAAATTGCGAGCAGGAGGCTTTCGACGAAAACCTGACCGATGAGCTGGGTTCGCGAAGCGCCAAGGGCGGCGCGAATGGCCATTTCGCGTTCGCGTCCGGTGGCGCGGGCAAGAAGAAGATTGGCCACGTTGCCGCAGGCGATAAGCAGGACGAAAGCGACGGCGCCGAGCAGGGTGACGAGTGTGGAGCGGACATTCTTCACCACATCGAATTGCAGGGGCACGACGCGGATGCGCAGTCCCGATTCCTTGTGGACTTCGTTCTCGTTGCTGAGCTGCTCGGCAATGCCGTCCATTTCCGCCTGCGCTTGCGCGAGGGTTACGCCGGGCTTGGGCCGGCTGAATACGCTCAGAAAGGTAAAGTTACGAGGGAATGCGGAGTAATCGATCTGCTGCGGGAGCCAGAGTTGCGAATCCCGAAGCCGGAACACTTCGGCAGGAAGCAAGAGCCGAAATTTCTGCGGGAGGACGCCGACGACGGTGTACGGCTCGCCATTGAGCTGAATCGCAGTTCCGATGATGCTGGGGTCGGCATGAAAACTGCGCTGCCAGAGAAGATAGCTGAGGATGACGACGTTCGGGCCGTGCAAGTTGCCTTCTTCGGGCGTGAAATTGCGGCCGAGGATGGGCTGGATGCCGAAGAGCGGGAAAAAGTTCGTGGTGACATAAGCCATATCGAAGTGCTCGGGACGGCTCGAGCCATTGGGATCGGTGAAGACGAGCGTGCCGCCGGGAGTGGGCCTGGCGGAGGCAAAATCCATCAGGCGGCTGCGCTGGCGATAATCCTGGAAATCGGGAGGCGAGACGGCGGGCAGGGATTGTCCCTGGCTGCCGTAATCGTTCCAAATGATGTTGAGGCGATCGGGATCGCTGTAGGGCATGCGGCGGAGCAGGACACCGTTGACCACACTGAAGATGGCTGTGTTCGCGCCGATGCCGAGAGCGAGAGTGAGAACCGCGACGGCGGTGAAGCCGGGATTTTTGCAAAGCATGCGGAGCGAGTACCGCAAAGTCTGGAGAAAATTTCCCACGCTGCCTCCTATTCGTATCGAAGCACGACGATCGGATCCACCCGCATGGCTCGCCGGGCCGGGAGATAGCAGGCCAGCAGCGCGACCAGGGTCAAGAGCAACGGCGCAGCCACAAAAGTTAGGGGGTCAGTGGAGCGCACGCCATAGAGCAAGCCGGAGAGCCAGCGCGTGACCACCAGCGCGGCCGCCAGTCCGATTCCCACCCCCCACAGCGCCATAGTGGCTCCGAAGCTGAAGACCTGCCGCAGGACGTCACGCGGTTGCGCTCCAAGCGCCATGCGAATACCAATTTCGTGCGTCCGCTGGCTGACGAAAAATTTCACCACGCCGTAGATGCCGACGGCCGAGAGCACCAGCGCGAGCGCCGCAAATAGCACCAACAGCTGCATCGAAAAACGCCGGCTACTCAGCGCGCGCGAGACGATTTCATCCATCGTTCTCGGACCGTACACGGGCACCTCCGGATCCACGGCATGGACTTCGCGCGCGACGCTATCCACCAGCGCGCTTGGGTTCCCAAATCCCGGCCGGATGCGCATCGCGAATGAGAGATTGAACTGCGCGTCCTGAGCGAGCGGACTGTAAACCATGGGATTTTGGATCGCGTCCAGGGCGTTGTCCTTCACATTGCCCGCGATTCCGACAATCGTGTACCAGGGCTGATAGTTGCGGTCGAAGCCGAATACTCCGGGGGGCACCTGGATTTGCTGCCCGATGGGATCTTGGCTGGGAAAAAATTTTCGCGCGAACGCTTCATCCACGATTGCTACGCGTTGGCTCTTCAAATCGTCGGCATCCGAAAAGTTTCGCCCACGCAAAAGCGGGATGCCCATCACATGCAAATACTCAGAAGACCCAAACCCCCAGGCGGCAAAGCCCAACTCACCGAAATTCTCGCGTCGCCCCTGAATTTTTATCGGGAGCACAAAACGCCTGGCGGACACCAGGGGCAGAACGTCCGTGGCTGCGGCTTCTTCGACGCCCGGAAGATTTCGCAGCCGCTCGAGCACCTTGCGGTAGAAAATCGCTTTTTGCTCCGGCGTGTAGTAAGCACCAGCGGTGGGATCATTCGGTGAAGGGAGCCAGACGCTCGCGGTTTGAATTTGCTGGGGACGGAATCCGGGTGACATGGTGGCCAGGTTCCAGAAACTTCTCACGAGGAGGACCGCGCCGATCACCAGCATCAGGGCCATGGCAAACTCCAGGACCACGAGCGCGGCCCCGATGCGGTTGCTTCGCACTCCACTGGTGGCGCGCAATCCGGTTTGCCGCAGGGTCTCCTGGACGTTCGCGCCCGACGCGGAGAGCGCTGGAACCAGGCCAAAGAGGATTGCCGTCAGCACGCAAATTCCAAGCCCGAACCACAGCACGGAGCGGTCCATCTGAATCACCTGCGTCTGCAGCAGGTCCGCGGGGATAAGCCGGACAAGGAAATCGAACGTTGAGAACGCAAGCACCAGTCCGAGCGCGGCCCCAAGAAAGGAAAGCAGCAGACTTTCCACCAGAAGCTGCCGCAGCAAGCGGTATCGCGTTGCTCCCAGTGCCAATCGAACGGCGATCTCTCCTTGCCGGGCGCCCGCACGCGCAAGCAGCAGATTGGCGACATTCACGCAAGCGATCAAGAGCACGAAGCCAACCACGGCCAGGAGCACCAGCAGCGCCGGGCGCACGTTGCCCGTCAATTCCTGCTGCAAAGGAGTGACACGCAGCGTCCATCCGTTGTCCCCGGTATAGGAATCGGGATATTGCCGCAGTAGCGCGTTCGAGAGCGACTCGAGTTGCGCCTGGGCCATGGCGACGGTCACGCCCGGCTGAAGCCGCGCGATCGCACCTTGCAAAAATCTTGCCGCGCGAACCGGCGGATCCGGAAACGGCGTCGCCGCGAAGCCCGTCGGCCCCCACAATTCGGTTTCGCTCAGCAGCGCCTTCCCGGGATGCCGAAAGTTGGGGGGCATTATGCCGACAACGGTATAAAGATCGTCGTCGACTCGTATTTGTTTGCCGATGATATTCGGGTCCGCTCCGAACCGCCGCTTCCACGCGCCGTCGCTCAAGACCGCGACTGTACCGATTCCCGGTTCATCGTCCTGCGGGCCAAACACACGCCCCATCGCTGCATTCACTCCCAGGACGGAAAAATAGTTGGCAGTATGGAGGACGGATTCCACGCGTGCCGGCCGTTCGCCGCCGGTGAGGTTGCAGTTGATGGATATCATTCCTACAACTCCCTGGAAGAGTTGTGTATCCCGCTGAAGATCTTGAAGCTCCGGCACGGACAATCCCAAATCATGCTGATTGAGCTTGGTGAATTCGCTCGTGACTTTCACGAGCTGCTCGGGATTCTTATAAGGGAGCGGGCGCAGCAGGACGGAGTTCACGACACTGAAAATGGCTGCATTGCCGCCGATACCCAGCCCGAGCGTGAGAACGGCAACGGCAGTGAAGCCGGGGCTCTTACTGAGCATGCGGAAGGCATAGCGCAGGTCCTGCCAGAAAGCGCCCATTCGCGACACCTCCGGTGACACGCCCCGGAAGTTTGAGGCACGTGGAGTGCCTTGATGGACGGGCTGCTAAGCCATTGAAGCACGGATGGTTACAGCCCCAGCAGGAGTGTTCGACGACGTAATTTCGCCCGGTTTTGGGATGGCTGTGTCGCTCAATCGGACATGCGGGACAGCTCTTTCAGTGCGGGCTTACTGCCGCTTCTGGACCCTGGCGGCTTCACGAAAAAAAGATTTGAAACATTCGCGCAAGGGTAGTCCAATAACGCCACCTATGCGAAACCAATACCGATTCATGCTCTCGATCCTGCTCCTCACTGCATTCTCATTTGCCGGACTGGCGCAACAGAATCCTTCCGGGAAGGAGTGGCGAGAGACCTCCAAGAGCGATGCCACACATGATACGCCGTACACCGAGTTCGCGGTGGCGGGGAAGTGGGTGAAATGGCCGCAAGCCGAAGTAAGCGTCCGGCCGTCGTTGATCTTGAATTGCGCGCCGGAAGTGCGTTTTCATGGCCGGGGAAACCTGCTCCAGAGCTACGTGGTCGTCGGGACGGCGTTGAAAATTAACTACGTCGAGCCTGAAGAGATTCACGGAACTTCGTACTACCCGATGGTATCGGTGAAGTATCAACTGGACGGCGGCAAAACGAAAACGGAGAACTGGGCGCCTGGGCCCGAGAAAAACTCCGTTTCCATTCCCGAGAATGTGGTGAAGGAGCTGCTTCGCGCGCACTCTTTGCTCATTTATGCGAATGAAAACGAGGCGGGCGAAGTGAGCATGCAGTTCGATATCCCCGATCCGGCGCAAGTGGAAGCGGGCTGCGGCGTCGATTTACACAAGAAATAAGAGCTGAAGAACCTGTGTGAGGATATCGAACTCGGTTCCTCAGCGGCTGAAGCCGCACTCATTTTGGAGCGCTTACGGCACGACTAAAGTCGTGCCCTGACGAAAAACGGGCGTCGTCACACAGACTCTGAAGTGGGGGACCGGCTTGCCGCTATTGCGATTTGGGTGAGCCGATCTTCGAGAGTGTTTCCACGCGGAATTTTTTGTAATCGGAGTAGTGGATCACTTCAGTGACGCGCAGGCCTTTCAGTAGAAGGACGCGCGCGCCCACGCGCGCTTCGACGTACGTCGGCAGCCAGACTTCGTTATTGACGTACTCCTGCTCGAAGACGAAGCCCGTTCCCTTCTGGACGTTCGCGAGCAGGCCGCCCGCGATTCTCGCGTCGCCCACAAAATAGGCTTCCAGGCGCGCCACGTCGTGAGCTTTTTCGTCCACCCAGACGACGCCGGCAAGCTTCTGCACGATTTTTTCCTGCCAGTTGCGCGGTTTGTACTCCGGATTGGCCTCAAAGTCGAAGACGAGCACGTCTTCGCCGCGGAAGCGCTCGCGGCGCGGATTCACGAACTGGCAACTGCGCAGGAACATTTCGATGCCGATTTCATCTTCGTCCTTTTCAGGCTTGCCTTCCGCTCGAGCCTTCTCTTCTTTGGCTTCCTTCTTGGCCTGCTCCTTCTGAATTTCCTCAACGCGCTTCTGGGCCTTCTCGGTTTCCTTCCTCTGTTCGGCGGGGCTGAGAGGCTGGCCGTCTTTCTTGACCAGAGTGCTCACTTCTTCGCCGTCGAGATAGAAAAACGAATATTCCGAGAGAGTGCGCTTTTTCACTTTGCCGTCGGAATCGTATTCGGTCTCTTCTTCGCTGCGGCTGCCGGCGTAATCTTCGCGGATTTTATCGATCGCTTTCTGGTTGTCCTCGAGTTCTTTGAAGAGCGACTTCAGATCCGGCAGCTTGGCCTGCGATTTCAGCGGAAGGTCGAACACTCGCTCGCCGATGGTTCCGTTGACGGTGGCGCTCGTGACGTCAATCGCATACTTGTCGGAGCCGCGGCGCAGCCCGATTTTATGCGGAATCTGGAGGCCGCTTTCGGCGCGGTAATCGCCGTAAGAAAGCTGCTCTTCGACGCCGCCCACGGATGCGGATTCTTCGAGCAGCAGATGCGTTTGCGGGTCAAAAAAGAATTGACGCTTCACGCCTGATGCGGTGGTCAATTCCACGTGCAGCGCGTCTTTGCCGCCGGCCGAAGCGTGGCCAAGGAAGGCGACGGCGAACCTGTTCTTTTTCAGATTCAGAAGCCGTGAATTGGCAATCTGGGCCGCGGCCTGCATTTCCGCCGAATCCTCGCTGAACATCGTGGCGGGATTGCCGGAGGCGTCCTCGCGCCAGGCGGACTTGCCGTTGTAGGACTCGATGGAATGCTTTCCTCCGATGATCAGCTCCGAGTAGTAGCGGTTGGGCAGCTTCAGATCGAAAGTGTAAGTGCCGGAGTTGGCGTCGCCCGCGCCGGCGACCGTGCCTTCGATAGAAAGTGTTTGCACGCGGGCCAGTGCGCGGGCGCCTCCGGCGGCTTTTACATAATCGGCTATGATTTTCGCGGCATCTTGGGCGTGCGCACCTGGAGCAATTCCCAGAGTGAGGGCGCAAAAGGTCACGACAAAGGCAAGCCGGCGCATATTCTCACAGTTAGATACGCTTGAGCGCTTGAAATGTTTCCTAAACGCTTAGGGGAAAAACCAAGACTAGCAAGTCGCGAGGCTAGACCACCTCGACGGTTGCCTTGTGGCCCGGTGCGGAAGCGATCCGGCCATCGCAGGTCAAAAGCGGAGCGCCGAGCAATTCTGCGAGCGCCACGTACGCCGCATCATAGGCTGACAAACTGTTGCGAAGCTGCCAGATCCGGTGCAGCAGCACGAAATGGCCATAGCGAGTAATCCGGAGATCCAGCAAATCCTGGATTACCTCACCGGCGCGGTTGGCCGGAACCAGCCTCTGCCGAACGAGGCGGCGCAGAACCTGAGTGACCTCAATATCGCGGTGTGCAGGCATTCGTTGCGCGAAAAAATCCGATTCTCAAGACGCCGGCCTGCGGGTGTTTGGAGAAGCCAGTCAACAGTGGCCGACGCATCGAGGACGATCAACGAAGCGCGCGCTCCTCTCGCACCATGCGCGCCGTGTCCAGTGGAAGCGAGACCCGTTTGCGCTTGTGCAGCCGCTCGCGCAACTCCGCAAGTGTCGGCCGCTCTGCAATCTCTTTCATCTCCGCCAGCAGATAATCGGAAAGAGACATTCCCGCCAGGGCCGCCTGCGCTTTCAAGGTGCGATGCAGGCTATCGGGAACATTGCGCACCTGGATCATCTTGGACATGTGCCAAGCATGAACTTATGTGCAGCACATGACAAGCCGCCAAAGGGAACCGCACGGGGAGGACAATTTGCGCACCTCGGTGGTACAGCCAATGCCGATCGCCGGTTGGCTCAGGGATCGGCGGGAAGGCTCAATTCGGCTGGGCGGTTTCCTTCGGCCATTTCCATGCATACCAAACGATCAGCGAGGTACAAGGCACTTCCATCACTCCAAAGAACAAATAGTAAGAAGATGTGCCCGTGATATGAAAGATTGGAAGGATGAAAGCGGACAAAAGAACCGCGGCCGTTTCGATGATGCCCGCGACGATGTTGGCCCAGCGATTGGCTCCGCGGTTCAGGATCAGCGGCAACAGAATCATCGCCATGGGGATCTCCATGAGTATTGCGATTGCTAACCACCCTCCCTGGGAAAAATGCATAACACTGATAGCTCCTTTATTCGACCCCAAGACGTCGATGCAGAAGAACACGTCTGCATAGATGTAGTTGAGCGTCGCAAACAGCCATAACACTGAGAGCCTGACTCGAATGTCTCTCATGGGGGTCTCCAATGCCGCTTAAGCGGGCCGTAACGCTAGGCCTACCGCAGTGAACCCAGGCGATCTTCGCAACATCCAGAGCCCAAAACGCGCATCCTGCCACGGCGTTTGCATGGTTGCATCCCTTAAATCTTTTGAGAGGAAGGCACATTTGCTTCCGAATATGCGCGCGCTAAGTGCCCGAATTGCGAGTGATTATCAACCACCCCGAGGAGACAAATTTCGAAACTGTCCGCTTGCGGGATTATGCTGCCAGGAAACCGGACAGCGACTCAGGGGTAGGCGATGCCGAACTCCTTCGCCAGGATCGCCAATCGTGGATCGGCTGTCCACAGTTTCAGGTGCCCGACAAGCGCGGACGCCAGTAAGTGGGCACCAATCCAGCCAATCTCGCGGCCGTGGACCCGGCGCTCGCGTACAAACAGAACAACTTCGCCGTGAGTCGCCACGGGCGCCCGATGCATTTGCTCGTAGCTGGCCAGCAGCTGTTTCCTCCCGGCCTTATCCCCGATGAGCAGTTCTCCATAAACGAAGTCGTGGCCACACACCTCGTCGCGGTTCAAAAGGTGGTCCAGTTCAGCCGCATAGGGTGCGCGGTTCGATAGGAACCGAATCCAGACGGAGGTGTCAACTAGGACAATCACGGGGCGGAGTGCGCGGCTGATGATGCGCGCTCGCGCCGGCGCGGAACCTCGCGAGCGCGTGGCTCCGACCCCCGAAGGGCACGAAGTCGTTGGTAGGCCTGCTGACGGATTAGGGCCTCAAGGCCGAGCCGGACTGTGTCGGTGTCGGTCCTCGCCCCGGAGGCTGACTTCGCGTCCCGCAACAGAGCGTCGTCGATGTGCAGGGTCTTTTTCATACATCTCATTCTACCATGCATATATGGTAGATCAGCCCTTACCCTTGTTGGTCGTGCCCAGTGCGGTCGCTTAATAAGCGAGGTGGGTCCTAACAAGAATGAGCTCCACAAAAATTCAAAGGATTAGTCGGCCCTAGTTGACGATCTTAGAACTCTTCCGCCGGGTCAGATCGCGGCAGGGATTCCGCACATTCGAGAGCTTTCGCTGCTCTGATTCGAACAAGAAGCATCGACCGCGGGTTGTCGACCGTGCTGTGGGTTAACTGTCCGGTGCCCGGAAAACCGAGTACCACTGCCGCTGGTCTCCTCGCCGGCCTAAGATGGTCACGTGAACGGTGTCACTCCACTTCTAGCGGATGCAATACTGCCTAGCCTCATCAGGATTTGGCCAGTCACTGTCGTACTGCTGCTACCCGTTATCCTCGTTGAAGCGCAGTACGCTCGAAGGCGCCTGAATCTGACGCTTGGTCAAGCATTCCGCGGCCTTGCGGTCGCAAACGTAGTCTCAACGATTATAGGATTTCCCTTAGCAACCGCGGTGGCCAACATTCTTCAAATCAAGGTGCAAAATCACCTTTACGGCAATCCGCAGTTGAACTTTGAACAGTGGAGTCGCAGTGGTGATCCCTCCAATCTTGCTCGCGGTTTGGGGCAGTATCCGCACTGGCCCCTGTTCGCGGCCGCCGGACTAATGTTCATGTTGTGCTTTCTGATTTCCTGGTGGGTTGAGGCCGCGTACGTAAACTGGTGGATTGCACGAAGAGGCCTCGGCGGGCCTCCGGTGAAGTCCCAGACCTCCTTAGTGATTCGAAATGCCAACCTGCTCTCTTATGCTCTGTTAGCTGCGATTTCCATCGGACTGCTTGCTTGGATTAGCAGGTGAATCAGTCAGATTCGCTACCTCCTCCCTTCCATGTCGTTCAGCGCGGGAGAACACTGAAACACACGTAATGTTCTGGCCGAAAGATACCCTTCGCGTTCTGCGATGCGCCGGCAACCGTGAACACATGAATACACGAAGTGTTCACCGCTAAATATAGGCCTTCCGTTCACCTAGGCTCCGCTGGAAGGCCCGGTCGAACAATGTATTGCGGCAGTTAGCTCTGCAAAAAGGCCGGGGACGAAAAGCTCGATTTGGGTCCGCCTTCGCCCGTTGGGCTACGGCGCGAGGACCCCGCCTTCATCCGCCGCGGCGGACTTCGGCGCGGCAGCCTTCGCTCGCTTACTAAGAGTCAGGCTGGCTCGCCGAGCCGTAGCTCGCGGAATTGCTAGTCGCATTCACTTTGCCGATTACACGCGAGCGAAGGCTGGTGGGCCTGGGTTGACTTGAACAACCGACCTCGCCCTTATCAGGGGCGCGCTCTAGCCACCTGAGCTACAGGCCCACGGAGGGATTGCTTCACAGGGATAGATTCATGATAGGCGGGCGTGCCGATGCGGTCAAGCCAATGTAGGCCACAGAAAATGAAGTTGTCTGGCTCTGTTGACATCCTAGCGAATTTGGCTCGGCCCTGATGCTGGCAAGCGTTGTATCGGAATTGAAAACAAAGCGGGAGCAAGCTCCCGCACTCCAAAGGTCTTTGTGGGCAGCGCGCAGACAAATAAGATTTCACCAGAGCCGGATGGGGACATCTCAAAGGGCCGGGATTACAGCTTGTTGAGGCCGTCGAGGGCGGCCACTTTGTAGGCTTCGGCGAGAGTGGGGTAGTTGAAGACGGTGTCGCGAAAATATTCGATGCTGCCGCCGAACGCCAGAACCGCCTGGCCGATGTGGATGATCTCGGTGGCGCGCTGGCCGATGACGTGGACGCCCAGCAGCTTGCGCGTGTTGCGGTCGAATAGCAGCTTCAGCATTCCCGTCTCATCTCCGAGCATCATGCTCTTGGCGAGCTCGGCGTATTTGGAAATTCCGACTTCGTAAGGGACTTTGGCGGCGGTCAGCTTTTCCTCGTTTTGCCCGACCATGGAAATTTCCGGAATCGTGTAAATGCCGTACGGGAAGAGCTCCGGCATATGCTCGCACGGCGCGCCGAACATGTGGCAGCTTGCGAGGCGTCCCTGCTCCATCGAGGTGCTCGCGAGCGCGGGAAAACCGATCACGTCACCGGCCGCATAGATGTGCGGCACGCTCGACTGAAAGCTGTGGTTCACGCTGATTTTGCCGCGCGCATCCGTCTGGATCCCGGCGGCCTCCAGGCGAAGCTGATCGCCATTGGCTTGCCGGCCCACGGCGTAGAGCAGCACGTCGGCCTGAACTTTTTTCCCGCTTTCGAGTTCGGCGAAGACGCGGTCGCGCTGCGGATCGATTCCCACGCGGGTGACTTTTTCGCCGAGGCGGAAAGTGGTCCCCATTTGGCGGAGATGGTACGCCAGCGCCTCCACGATTTCCCGGTCCACGAAATCCAGCATCACGGGGCGCTGGTCGATCAGCGTGACTTCCACTCCCATCGCCGCCAGGAACGACGCGTATTCGAGCCCCACTACGCCCGCACCGACGACGATAATTTCCCGCGGCAGGCCGGTCATTTGCGGAAGCTCATCCGTATCGATGATGCGCTTGCCGTCGAAGGCGACTTCGGGATGGCGCGCCGGCCTGGTCCCGCAGGCAACGAGGATATGCTCACCCCGCAGAGTGAACTTTTCGCCGTCGCCCTGGACTTCAATCGTGTGCGGATCGGCAAATTGCGCGACTCCCTGAAAGATGGCGACGCCGTTGCGCTTCAATTGCGCGCGGATCACTTCTGTCTCGCGCGCGACGATCGTATTCACGCGAAACGAGAGATCCTGGACGGAAAGGTCGCCGTTCCCGCGATACGTGTTGCCATAGAAGGAGCGCACGGCGATGCCGGTCAATTGGAAGATCGCTTCGCGCACGCTTTTGCTGGGGATCGTGCCGGTATGAACGCACACGCCGCCCATCATCATGCGGCGGTCGATCACGGCGACGCGCTTGCGCATCTTGGCGGCGCAAATCGCGCCTTTTTGCCCGGCCGGGCCGCTGCCGATTACCACCAAATCGTACTGTTGATCGTTCATTGGCCTAGCTACTCTAGCTCCGATCAGATGCCCGTACAACGTTGCGGCAGTGCGCCGCAGGGCCTTCGAATTTAGTTCGGATAGGCGCCTCTTCGGAAGGGAGGGGAGGCGGACCCGGGCAGAGTCTTGCAAAACTACTTTACAGGAATGTGAATGAAACTCCTTGGAGAGGACCCGCAGTCCACGCCGAGCCGCACGATCCAAGGTGGACCGTTCGGCATCCGGACTCCCGCGTGATGTTACGCCAGCGCGATCAAGTCGATTTCGACGCGGAAATCGCGGGGAAGCCGCGCAACTTCGACCGTCGAACGCGCGGGGGGATTCTTTGGAAAATACCGGGCGTAGACTTCATTCATCGCGGCGAAGTCGTTCATGTCTTTCAGAAAGACGGTCAGCTTGACGGCGCGATCGAGCGAAGAGCCCGCGGCTTCGACAATGGCTTTCAAATTTTCCATCACGCGCGCCGTCTGTTGCGCCGTGTCTCCTCCGATGGGCTGGCCGGTGGCGGGATCGAATGCACATTGGCCGGAGACAAAAACGAAACCATTCGCTTTGATCGCTTGCGAGTATGGGCCGATTGCCTTCGGCCCTTGAGAGGTAGCAATCGTTTCTTTCATGTTCCCTCCTGGCGTGCGGAACAGCGAACATCCATTCGATGGTTCAAGGCGCCGGTTGGTTAGCACCTGCGAACTTCAGAAGAAATTCCTTGGGAATTCCGGTTTCGTAGATCCACGCGCGGAACGGCGCTGCGAGATTTTTTCCGGTGGATTCTTCGAGCGCGGCGCGCAAATCGTCGTAGCCCACTTCGCGGCCGCGCAACAGGCTGACGAAGCGCGCAAGACCTGCTCGCACCGCCGCTTCACCGTAAGCGTCCTCGAGCGCGACGTAAAAGAGCGGCGCCTTCACCAGGGCAATGCGCCGTTGTTCGGCGGGATCATCCGGCCGGGTGAAGCCGACCGGCTTCTCTGCCGCGAGCGCCGAAGCTGCCTTATATTCACTGAGCAGCTTCGCCACGCGTTTCTCGCGCGCGGCGGCGCCACCGCGCGCTTCATCGATCACAATCGTCGCGTATTCCGGCAGCCCTTCGCCGATCCCGATCGAAGAATCCTCGGAGGGATACACTTCGCCGCTGAACCAATCGTGCGCGAGCGCGTGCGCGACTTTTTGGAGGAACTCTTCGCTTCCGATTCCGAGCGAAAGCGCCGCCGGATTGACGAGCGCACCGCCAGGGAATGGCGACGCCGCAGGGCCTTCCTCGCCAGAGAAATGGGCGCGCAGACTGGTGGATTCGACGATGTGCGGCACGGCCGGGTTTTTGTCGAGCGGGCCAAAATCAGACTTGAGAATTTTCCAGGCGGCAGCGATCTGTGCCGCGGCGGACGACTCGTCTTGTTTGAGCGGCTCGAGCGTCCAGAAAACCGCTCCCTCGGATTTGGCGCCCGCCGCGGACTCGGCGTAGCGCCCGGCGACGACGTAAGGCGCAAGATCCGCCGTTCGCAATAGGAAGCGATACTCCGTTTCGCCTTCGCTCTGCTTCCGGCCGGAAGGCTTGCCGCGCGAAAGCAGCCGAAAATCCGAGGGGACGACGATCGCGACACTCGTCTTGTCCGGCCGCGCGGGAAACGGCGCGAGCACGTGGCGGGGAGGCTCGAGCACGGGAAACCAGCCGCTGGACCCCAGGTGAAAATCATTTTCGCCCAGCGTGATCCGCCGGCCGCGGTCTTCCGGCGAGCTCAGCGTGTATTCGAGCGCAAGCTTGCGCTTTTGTTTTTGCTGCCACGGAGCATCGAGTTGAATGCGAAGCGTCCAGGGAGAACTGTGCCGAAGCTCTTCGGGCAGCTCTGCGATTGCTGCATCCCGGCCGTCCACTTGCGCCCGCAGATTTTTGCGGCCGAATTCCCGCTCGCCGGGAAGCACGGCGTCGATGAAGGCAAGTTCGCCCTGGCCGTAATTTTCGAGCGTGAATTCCGCGCGGATTCGCAATTCGAGCGGCGGCCCAGGGACAAATCTGATTTCCCGCGATTCTTTGAGAATTCGATATCCGGGAGCGAGCGGCACACTGCACCCGGCGCTGCAAAGGATGAAGAAGCAGACAAGAGAGGCGGCGAGCGGAGCGCGCAATCGGGTGAACATGTAGGCGGGGAGATTCTACCGAGGCGGCATGAAGCGGGAAAGGTACAAAATGGCGGGAACTTATCTGGCTCTGTTGACATCCTGCCACCGGTGGCTCCGGCCGGATGTTGGCGTACGTTTTCTCACCATCGAAAACAAAGCGGAAGCAAGCTTCCGCACTCCAAAGGTCTCGTGGGCAGCGCTTAGAAGCATAGGATTTCAACAGAGCTGGATGACTTCAGGATCAATCAGGCGCATGCCCAAAGCGGCGGGTGCATCAGGCGCCGCTGAAGCGGCGAAGAATATCCGCGTCGGTGGCGCGATGGCGGCGGAGCGCGACAATCTCGCTGACGCTCGAATCGGGCACGCCGCGCCGGACGAGCTCGAGCAGCGTGGATTCGCGCAGGCCCGTATTCTTCAGCGCGCCGAGCGACGCTCCGGAGAGAACCGGCTTGCCTTCGGAATGGCGGCGCGCCACTTCGAGCACAACCGAATCGGAAAGCCCCACGAGCCGGATGGCCTGAAGCTCTCCGGCGCCGAGGCCCAATTGATTCAGGCGGGCCAGCTCGAGAATGGAATCGTCGCGCAAGCGAACCTGCACGAGTCCGGCTACGGTTTCTCCGGCGTCAAATTTCTGTGCGCGGCTGTGAAATATCTGGACGATTTGGATGCAGTCCCGGTCGGTAAGGCCGCCGTTTCGCGCCTTGGCAATCTCGGCTACTTCCGCCGGGGCGATGTGAAGGGATTCGAGCGTCTTGATCGAATCGTAATTCATTCCCGCGGCGTCGAGCGGCTTGGTATCGAGCGGTTCGATGTGGTTGCAGGCGGCACAAAAAACGGCGAGCGCTGCGAAAAGAAGCAGGAAGCCGCGAGCGCCACGGATTCGCACACGGGCATTGCGCGCCGGAGCGGCCGCTGGGATGACCATGAAACTATTCTACCGGCTGCGGCTGCGCGGAAACGGCCGTGTGGCGGAAAGATTACGTCTCGCTGCGCGTCGATGCGCCGCGGAAGCCCTCGGACGCGATGCGAATTATTTTTGCGGGCCCCACTCCGCGTACAACTTCGAAATCGCCGGGCCGATGGTGAAGCTCCAGGCGAAGACGGGCAAATTTTTGAACTTGTCGGGAATTGTGTAGCGCTCGCCGGCTTCGTCCACCGGGACTCCCGCTTTATACATTTTCTGCGCGTGCTCGGCCAGGTCGTCGAACACGCCCCGCGAGAGCGCGATTCCCTCCTGCCCGCAAACCTGTCCGTGGCCGGGAACAAAGAGCGTGTCCTTGTCGAAGGCGGCAAATTTCGAAAGAGTGGCGCGCCAGCCGCTGATTGTGGCGCTCGGGTCAAACGCCACCGGGTACCACGCGTTGAAAAGGAGATCGCCGGTGAACACGATGTTCTGATCCGGGATGCGGGCGATTACGTCGGTGCCGGAGTGGCCGGGATACGATTCGAGCACGACGGAAGTGCCGCCAAGATCGAACGTGAACGGCAATCTGGCGGGATCGAGCGAGTGATTCGGCAGCGCGATCACGGTGGAGCTGCTGATCATGTAGACGCCGGTGGCGGCGTTCAAATCACCTTGTGCCCGCTGGCGTAGCGTATCGTTTTTCGCATTTTCAACCGCGGCCCTGTAAGGGGCAAGCACGGTAGCTTGATCCATCGCCTGCAACGGGACGTAGCTTTCCACGATCCGAGCGGGAACTTTGGCATGGGCCCAGACGGGAATCCCCTGCGCGCCGTAGAACGCGTTGCCCAACGAGTGGTCGAAGTGGTAGTGGGTATCGAGCGCCGCGCGCACCGGCAGCTGCGAAACCATGCGGAGCACGTCCATCTGGAATGCCGCGCCACCGGGCGATGCAAAGCCTTCGATGAGCAGCGCTGAGTCGCGCCCGATTACGATGCCGCCGTTCGAAATCGTCTGCGCTCCTTTCGAGAAATCCGAGACGGTGGCGTACACTCCGTTGCCGATTTTGCGCACCGACGCGAAGCCTTTATCGACAAGCGGCTGGGCCGCGACGCGCGAATCTTGCAGCAGCGGCTCGGCGAGCAGGGGCAATGGAATCATTTGGGCGAATGCGACAGCCGCCCCGAAACAGGAAGTGGAAGCCAGGAAATCACGGCGGGAAACGGTGTGAGATGGATGCATGCTCGCTCCTCTCGATTCAAATTCAGGCACTTTAGATGCGAATCATAGCAGAAAGACTCCGCCGCGAATGGGAGACGGCGCGGGGGACAGGTCAGACGTTGTAGACGCGCTCGATATCAAATACGCCGGGGATGCGCTTGATGCCGCTTACAATGCGCTCGAGCTGCTTGCGGTCCACCACATCGAGCGCCACATCGATGCGCGCGTGCAGGGACTCGCCGCCGCTTTCAAACGTGCGAATGTTCGCTCCCGCATCGCTGATCACGCTGGTGATGTCGGCGAGCATTCCGGGGCGGTCCTCCGTGAAAATTCTCAGGCGCACGGCGAAAGTGGTCTGCGCCGTTCCCGCCCATTCCACGGGGATGCGGCGCTCGGCTTCGTAAAGCAAATTTTCCACGTTGGGGCAGCCTTTGCTGTGGACGGCAATGCCGCGGCCGCGCGTGACGTAGCCGATGATGTCGTCTCCGGGAATCGGATTGCAGCATTTCGAGCGGTACACCATCAGATCGTCGTGGCCCTTCACCAGGATCGCCGCGTCGTGCATGCCCAGCATGCGCTTGACGGTCGAGACGATTTTCGGCGGCTGCTCCTCGGAGGGCTCGGTGAGCGGCAATCCGGAAGCTTTCGCGAGAACCTGCCGCGCGGACCATTTCCCGTAGCCCAGATCCGCATACAGATCTTCCACGCGCGAGCAGCCGTAATCGGAGGCCACTCGCTGCCAATCCGCTTCGGAGATTTTCTTGAGCACCACGCCCGCGTGCCGCGCTTCTTTTTCCAGCAGGCGCCGCCCGACGTCGGTGGCCTGCGCGCGTTCGTGAAGATTGATCCACTGGCGGATTTTGCTGCGCGCGCGGGAAGTGTTCACGAAAGAAAGCCAGTCGCGCGAGGGCTCGTGGCCTTTCTGCGTGAGGACTTCCACCACGTCACCATTCGCGAGCGCGTGGCGCAGCGGGACGATCGCGCCGTTCACTTTCGCGCCGGTGCACTGATGGCCCACCTCGGTGTGAATGGCATAGGCGAAATCGACCGGAGTCGCGCCTCGGGGAAGCACGACGACGCGCCCCTTCGGCGAAAACGTATAAACTTCTTCCGGATACAGATCGACTCGCAAGGTCGAGAGAAACTCGCTCGGCTCCTGCATCTCCTGCACCCACTCGATCAATTGCCGCATCCAGACGATGCGCTGATCGTCCGCGTGCGAAATCTCGCGCCCGTCCTTGTATTTCCAGTGCGCGGCCACGCCCTGTTCGGCGATGCGGTGCATTTCCTGCGTGCGAATCTGCACTTCGAAGGGCTGGCCGGCGTGGATCACGCTGGTGTGCAGCGATTGATAGAGGTTCGGCCGCGGCATGGCGATGTAGTCCTTGAAGCGGCCGGGGACGGGCGGCCAGATCTGATGGATCACGCCGAGCGCGGCGTAGCAGTTTTTCACCGTGTCGGTAATCACGCGCACGGCCAGCAAGTCGAACACCTGGTCGAGCGTGCGCTGCTGCTTCTGCACTTTCAGGTGCAGCGAAAAGAGCCGCTTGATGCGCGCCTGGACTTCGGCGGGAATTCCATTTTCCACCATTTTGTCGCGGATGGCGTCCTGCACTTCGTGAAGGAATTTGTCGAAGACTTTCTGCTTGGTGGAAATCTTTTTTGTGAGTTCGAGGAAAGCTTCCGGCTCGAGATAGCGGAAGGCAAGGTCTTCGAGCTCGCCGCGGATCAAGCCCATGCCGAGGCGATTGGCCACCGGCGCGTAAATATCGAGCGTCTCGCGGGCGATGCGCTGCTGCTTTTCGGGATCGAGATATTCGAGCGTGCGCATATTGTGCAAGCGGTCGGCGAGCTTCACCATCACCACGCGCACGTCGTTCACCATCGCCAGCAGCATTTTGCGGACGTTTTCCGCCTGGCGCGCTTCCGGAGCGAGCAGGTCGAGCCGGCTGATTTTCGTGGCGCCTTCCACCAGGCGCGCCACGTCGGGCCCGAACTGCGCGGCAATCTGTTCGAGCGGAATTTTCGTGTCTTCCACCACATCGTGAAGCAGCGCCGCGCAGATGGAGGTGACGTCGAGCCGCATGTCCGCCAGCACGTGCGCCACTTCCACCGGATGCGTGAGAAACGGCTCACCGGATTGCCGGAGCTGCGTTTTGTGCTGTTCGGCGGCGAAATCGAAGGCGCGGCGCAAGAGCTCGAGGTCGTCGCCGGGGCGATTGCGGCGCACCTTGTCCATCAGCTCGACGAAGCGCCGGTCCACGGCGCGGCGGGCTGCCTCAGTGATGGCGGGTTTGCCGGCAGGCTCAGGCATGGAAGCCTTTATTCTATGCTTATCTTGGACTCCCGCGCGAGCCCGCCGATTTCAGGGTGCTTCAAACCCCGAGATCCACGGCGAGCGGAAGAGCTGGGTGGGCAGAGCTTGGCAGCGAGATGGTCCGGGACCGCCGGCATTTACCGGGCGGCCTGGGTCTGGCCCGCGGCGACCAGCTGGCGAGCCGCATCGAACCAATTCAGAACAACGATTGGCTCAGAGGCCGCAGCTATTTTGCCGGCGGGGAATTTGAACACGAGGAAGTGCTGGCCATCGGGCGACACATCGTAGGATCGGAACGGAGCGCGCAATTCCAGCAGCGCCGCGAAAAGCGTCTGAGGCTTGCCGGGTTGAAACGTCCCTTTCTCCACCGAGTAGGGAACTTCGATGAGCGAGCTATCCTTCGTCACATAAAAAATCTCATGCCCGGTTTGCGACCAGAGTGGCTCAGCTCCCCCACCCGTAGATATTTGCCACTTCCCGGATGGGGTCGGGAAGGGCACCACGTAAACCTGTGGGATGCCGGATTCACGCGAAATGTAGGCCACCCATCTCCCATCGGGAGAAAATGACGGCTGGCCGGCTTTGCCGGGGAGGAACTGCCTGGGGGGCTCCGGTTTCCCGTTCGCATCGAGAGTCAAACTCCATACCTCGCAACAAGAGTCATCCTTGTCGGAGAGCCGGTCGAACAACAATACCTTGCCGTCGGGCGACCAAGAGCTGGGGTAGGAATTCAGAGCCGACTCCGGAGTGAGCGCCTCCTCTTCTCCCGTGCCATCGTACCGTTTCCAGTAGATGCCTTGCCCTGATCCCTTCGAAGTCGTGCGAGGATGGGAGTAGGTGAGGCGGTCACCGTCGGGCGTCCAGGTCGGGAAAGTCGCTCCGGGGCCGCTCAAAGTCATCTGGGAGGCGGTACCGCGCGCGAAATCATAGATCCAAATGGTGCTGCTGCCCTTCTGAAACGCGAGATGCTTTCCATCGGGAGAGAAACGTGGAGCTGCAGCATCCTGCTGATCGGCCGCCAACACGGTAGGATTCCCTTTGCGATCGAGCAGCGCGACATCGATATTGTGATTCACTCCCACTCCGGACAGATAAACCGCCGTGCCGTTATTGGAAAAGCTGAGTTGTGCCCCGCCGTTGGAAATATCCGAATCCACTCCTTGCAAGACGGGAATGGCTGTGCCGGTTATTTTCAAATTTTTTGCGTCAAAGGGAACTACGAAGACGGTGCTTTGCGAGACGTAGGCCAGGTAGCCACCGGGGAGATAACGTCCGAAGTAAGCGTTCTCAACAAGCACCTTTGGCACGCCCGTCTCGATCGGCGCCGCGTCCACCGCCGCGTGCCCGAAAAAATTGTTGTCCGAAGATCCCGTGAAGAGCAGGGCCTTTCCACCGGGCAGAATTTGCGGCCAGCGGTGAGTGATTTCAGTCCGCGCCGTGTCGAGGTGAGTGACTGCTTGCGCTGAGCCGCCGGTCGACGGAATGCGGTAAATCGGACTGGTGAACTGCCCGGTGAAAAAGATAGTTCCGTCATCCGCCCAGGTTGCGCCCCGCGCGCCGCCGACGTCACACAGCGCAATCGATGCGCCGCCGCGGATAGACACTTTCTCCAACTTGCCGGCGCCGAAGAATCCGATCCATTGGCTATCCGGCGAAAAGAACGGCGCCGCGGCACTGACGGCGCCTTCGAGCAGAACGGGAGCCCCCTTGTCCAGTTCGCGAAGGTAAAGGTCACTCTTGCCTGTTTTCGGATTGACCGTGGTGTAGGCCATCCGGGATCCGTCGGGCGAGAGCACAATGGCGGGGCCGTCCACCAGGTTGAGATGCTGGTCGGGAGGAATCGCCAAGGAAAGTTCGATGGGTTTTCGCGCCGATGATTCCGATGCCCGGCGCAGCGCAACGAGCGCAAAAGCCAGGGCTGCGGCGAGAATGGCGGAAATGGCCCAGGACAAGAATCGAAATCGCGGCGCCGCGCTGAATCCGGGTTCGGCTGCGGCGGAAATTGCCGAGCGCGTGGCAGAGGAATCGCGCACAGCAGCCACGGCGGCTAAAGGTGACGACGCGGACGGTGCGTCCGTGGCCGGGATCGCGCGATAGGTAGCCGAGCGGCTGGAATCGCTGTCGCGCTTCAGCCGCTTCAGGTCGGCGCGCACGTCGGAAGCGTTGTGGTAGCGCAGATCGCGATCCTTCTCCAGTGCCTTGCTGACGATTTCTTCGAGCTTGGCAGGGAGATCCGGGTTCAACCGGATCGGCGACACCGGCGCGCGATTCAAGGTCGCTTCCGATATCATGGCGGAAGTTTCTCCGCGGAAGGGCAGCGCGCCCGTTGCCATCTCGTAAATCACCACGCCGAAACTGAAGAGGTCACTGCGGGGGTCGAGTGTCTGTCCGCGGACCTGCTCGGGAGACATGTAGGCCACCGTGCCCAATGCGGTTCCGGGGCTCGTGAGCAGCGCTTCCGAGACGCCCTGTGTCATGGAAGCATCGGCAAGCGCATTGGGCCTGCCTGTGCCGGTGACTTTGGCCAGCCCGAAATCGAGAATCTTCGCGTGGGCCCGCTTGGTGACGAAAATGTTCGCCGGCTTCACGTCGCGGTGCAGGATGCCCTCGGCATGAGCTGCATCCAAAGCGTCCGCAACTTCGATCGAAATTTCGAGAAGCCGATCGATCGGCACCGGCTTGCCATTGATCAGGTGTTTCAGCGTGCTGCCGTCGAGAAACTCCATGGCGATGAACGGATGGCCGTCCTGCTGGCTGATCTCGTAAATGGTGCAGATGTTGGGATGGTTCAGCGCTGAGGCTGCGCGGGCTTCACGGCGGAAACGTTCGAGGGCCTGAGGATCGCGAGCGACTTCATCCGGCAGGAATTTCAGCGCCACAAAACGGCCGAGCTCGGTATCTTCCGCTTTGTAAACGACGCCCATGCCCCCGCCACCAAGTTTCTCGATGACGCGATAGTGGGAGATGGTCTGACCGACTGGAGATTGAGTTTCCGGCATGGATAGCGCACATGTTAGGGTTCGGGATGAGCGAAGTCAACCGAGGCGGAATTTACGATTCGAAGCGATGGCGCCTGCTAGCCTTCGCGGAGTTTGTGGCCGGCGAGGTTGCCGAGGCCGTCGTAAGCGGCGTATTTGTACATTTCCGAAAGCGTGGGGAAATTGAAGACGAAGTCGATGAACATGTCGAGCTTGCCCCCGGTTTCGAGCACCATCATGCCGAGGTGAATCAGCTCCGTAGCGCTTTCGCCGATGATGTGCACGCCGAGCAACTGGCGGTCGGAGCGGCGGAAAAGCAGCTTGAGCAGGCCGCTCGAGTCGCCGGCGATCAGCCCGCGGGCGTTATTCGAATAGCGCGCGCGGCCGGTCACATAATCGATGCTCTTTTCTTTGCAGCTCTGCTCCGTCTCGCCCACGGCCGAAATCTCCGGAATCGTATAGACGCCCATCGGGAGCATCGAAGCGACGCGCTGCTTGTACTGAAATCCGAAAGCGTGGCATACCGCGACGCGCCCTTGTTCCATCGAAGTGGAGGCGAGCGCGGGGAAGCCGATCACGTCGCCCGCAGCGTAAATCGAGGGAACAGACGTGCGATACGATTCATTGACGTCGAGATATCCGCGCTTGTTCAGCGAGAGGCCCACGTTTTCAAGGCGCAATTCGTCCGTGGCGCCGCGGCGGCCGACGGCGAAGAGCGCGGCATCGGTGTCGAGCGTTTTTCCGGATTGAAGCTCGATGTGCACGCGATGCGCCGCGCGCTCGATTTTGGCCATCCGCTCCTCGAGCAGAAAATTCACTCCAAGCGCCGAAAGCCGCTCGCGCAGCCTGTCTGAAATTTCAGCGTCGAGAAACGGGAGAACGCGGTCGCGGCCGTCCACCAGCGCAACCTGGACGCCCAGCGCCGTGAAAATCGAGGCGTATTCGCAGCCGATGACGCCGCCGCCGATGACCGCCAGGCTGGTGGGAATGCGCCCCATTTTGAGGATGCTGTCGGAATCGAAGATTACCTGATCGTCGAAGGGAATTTCCGGCGGCCGGTGGGGGCGCGAGCCGGTAGCGATCAGAATGAAATCGGCGCTCAGCCCGACGATTTTCTCGTGGCCCGTGGTGACGGCGAGCGTGTGCGCGTCCTTGAACGAGGCGACGCCGTGAATGACGTCCACATGATGAGCGGCCAGGTTGTCGCGGATTTTCTTGCGCTCTTCTGCGACGAGCACGTCTTTGCGGTGCATGAAATTCTCGACGGTGAGCCCTTTGCGAAGTGAGTAGTCCACTCCGTAAAGCCCGCGCTGTTTGATCCCGGAAAAATAGAGCGCCGATTCGCGCAGGATTTTGCTCGGCATCGTTCCGGTGTTGACGCAGGCGCCGCCGAATTCGAGCGACGCTTCGACGATTGCAACCCGCTTGCCGAAGTAAGCGGCTTGCGCGGCGGCTTTTTCCCCCGCGGGGCCTGTGCCGATTACGAGTAGATCGTAGTGCTGCATGGGAGGCTCAGGGAAGCAGCGCGTTCACCTGCCGCATTTGGCGGGCGAAGCGGGCCGGATCGTAAGCGGACGGATTGTCGAGCTGTTGGAAAAGAGCGCTGATGGCGGCGCGCACCTCGGCGGCATTCTTGAATTTTTCATTGCGCTCGTAGGCGACGGCGAGCGATTGGAGCGCCATGGCCGCTTGCGCAGCCGCATGTTCGCCCTGGGCTGAAATTTCGTCGGCGTCGCCCGAGATTGTTTGCAGGAGCCGCAATGTGAGCGCAGCGCTGTACGGTGTGGAATTGAACTTCGTGCCGAGCGCGTCGGCGAGGCGAGCGGAATTGCCCGCAGCGCTCGCCACCGCCTCGCGATCCGGGTTCAACTGGCTCATCAGCTCGAAAAGATGAGAGATCTCTTTTCCGAGCTGGCCGGCCGTCTCGCCATCGAGCTGCTGCACCACGTCGCGAAACACCGCATAGCGCGATTCATTCCACGGCGGGTCGCCCGGCCGGCGGTCCGGATAGCCGCGCGCTTGCCGCCAGCTCTGCTCCGGCGGGGTGAGGCTGTGATGGCAAGCGTAGCATTGCAGCTCGGAATATTCCGGCCAAACTTTTCCGCGCGCGCGCGATGCCAGGCGCAGAAGCGATTGGCGCAATTGAACGGCCTGGCCCGTGACCATTTCGCGCACCTCATACCAGGGATCGCTTCCCGCTGCTTCGCGCGGCTCGCCGGGTTCTTTCCAGTGGCGCGGCATCACGGCGGAAAATGAATCGAGTTCGAAATAAAGGTCGGGGTGCCCGGCGGCGATCATCTCGTGGTCCACGGATTTTTCGTCGTTGCCGAGATGGCAGGAAAGGCACTTCTCGGCGCGCCTCGAAATGTCGCGCATATCGTACATTCCGAGTCCGAGCGATTTCGCATGCGTCCAATCGCGTTCGGTGTGCGGGCCGAGCCAGGCGGCCGCGGGCCCGTGGCAGCTTTCGCAGCTTACGCCTTCGCTGAGCTCGAACGTGCGGGCGCGCGCCGCCTGCGGCACGTCGAGCGCGTGGCAAGCGAGACATTTCGACGCGGTCTCCGCCTTGCCGAGCTTCAGGATGCCGGCCATGCGCTCTCCGACATTGCCCGTGAGCGCGGCGTAGGCTTTCGAATGTTTGTCCTTCACGATCCAGGTGCTGTACTCGTTCTGCAAGACTTCGTTCACATTGCGCGGCGTGACGCTGCCATGGCAGGTTGTCGAGGCGCAGGAGCCGGGGCCTGTGTATTTGCCGATATCGTTTGCAGCCTTGGCAGGAGCGGATTGAGCGCCGCCGCGGACTGCAAACGCGGCATTGCCGAGCAAGAAAGCACCCAGCAGACATGCACCCAGGAGATGCGGGTAAGGAGTTTCCAGCTTCGTTTTCATTTCCCGTATGGCAGGGCGGGATTCAACGCCGCGGAGCCGGCGGCCGAAAATTTTTCAAGCGCGGAAACTTATACTATCCAGGTCGGGCGAAGTCAACGGAATCCAAATCGCCGGCGACAAAAGATGAGAAGCATCACAAAATCAAACTGACGGCGAAAGACCGCCGCCTCAGCGTCAACTCCCGGGCGGGATACTATGCCCGATAGCTCCGCGCCAAGCTCGATTCTGGACTTGCCGTGCCAGATTTGATATGACTTCTGCGCGAAGCCGGCCAAGCCACGCTTGCCAACCGCGACCGCGTTGACCCCCCAGGGCGGGGAGAGTGGCGTTGATTTTCGACGAACTGAGAGAGATTCAGCGTCAATTCGGTTACTTACCCGCCGAACATCTCAAAGAACTCGCGAAAAAACTGGATTTGCCGCTCTACCGCTTGCACGGAGTGGCCAGCTTTTATCCGCACTTTCATCTTTCGCCGCCGGCGAAAGCCGAAGTGCGCGTCTGCCGCGACATGGCCTGCCACCTCCGCGGTTGCGGCGCTCTGCACGCGGGACTCGAAGCCACGTTCCGCGCGACCGCGCCCTCGGAAGTGGCCGTTCGCGGCGTTTCGTGCCTGGGCCGGTGCGATGAAGCTCCCGCCATTTCCATCAATGACCACATCTACGCGGGAATGACCCAAACCGGCGCCGCTGAATTGGTCCGCCGAGTTCTTTCCGATGAGGGCTTGCCCGCACCGCACCGCGAAGCTCGCCGCGCCGAGTGCAAGAGCGACCCGTATCTCGGCGGCGAGAAATACGGGGCGGTGCGGCGGCTGGTGGAATCGCGCGGATGGAACGCGGCGCTCGAAACGCTGAAAGCTTCCGGTCTGCGCGGAATGGGCGGCGCGGGATTTCCCACCGAAGCGAAATGGCAAATCGTGCGCCAGTCCACGGAGCCGGAAAAATACATCGTCTGCAATGCGGATGAAAGCGAGCCGGGCACGTTCAAAGACCGCTTCATCCTTACTTACCTTCCTCACCTGGTGATCGAAGGCATGATTCTGGGCGGGCTCTTGACGGGCGCGCGCAAGGGCATCCTTTATATTCGCCACGAATACGAAGAGCAGGAAGAAATCCTTCGGGAAGAAATCGAGCGGTGCCGCGGAGCGCGGCTCGTCGGCGAGAACATTCTCGGCAGCGAATTGAATTTCGAGCTCGAAATCTTCGTCAGCCCCGGCGGCTACATCTGCGGCGAAGAAAGCGCGCTGCTCGAAGCCATCGAAGGCAAGCGCGCGGAGCCGCGCAACAAACCGCCCTTTCCCGTGCAACAGGGGCTGTGGAACAAACCCACGGCGATCAATAACGTGGAGACCTTCGCCAACGTGCCCTCGATTTTGATGCGCGGCGCGGAGTGGCACAAATCGCAAGGCGTGGCCGGCTCGGTGGGATTGAAATTCATCGGCGTGAGCGGCGATGTTGCGCGGCCGGGCGTGTACGAAGTGCCCATGGGCACGCCGATTTCGGAAGTGATCTTTCAGCACGGGGGCGGCGTGAGCGGCGGAAAAAAACTGAAAGCGTTCGCGCCCTCCGGCCCTTCCTCCGGCTATTTGCCGGCTTCGATGGCCGATGTGCGGCTCGATTTCAAGGCGCTTGCGGATGCAGGCTCGATGCTCGGCTCCGGCGCGCTGGTGGTGTGCGCCGAAGGCACCTGCATGCTCGATATGGCTTTGAACGCGACCGAATTTTATCGCAACGAATCGTGCGGAAAATGCGTGCCGTGCCGCGTGGGCTCGCAAAAGATCGTGGACATTTTGCACGGGTGGCGGCAAGGCCACGGCTCCGCCTCGGACCTCGCGCTGATCGATGAGCTGTCCGATGCGCTGCGGCTCACTTCGATTTGCGGGCTCGGACAGGTGGTGCCCGCGCCGATCGCTTCGGTGCTGAAGCATTTCCGCGAGGAGATCGACGCGCACCTTCTGCGGCGCCAATGTCCTTCGGGCGTGTGCTTTTCCGGCGCGGCAGCGCAGGCATCTGCCGCAAGTGCAGTGAGGCGATTATGAGCGCCGGCGCGCAGGTTGAGCTTACGATCGACGGGAAGAAAGTTTCCGTCCCCGCAGGCACGACGGTTTTCGACGCAGCGCGCCTCAACGGCATTGCCATCCCCACGCTGTGCCACCAGCAGAATGAAACTCCCGTGGGTGTGTGCCGCGTCTGCGTGGTCGATGTCGGCGCTCGAGTGTTCACGGCGTCGTGCGTGCGTCCGGTCGAGCCGGGGATGGTGGTGAACACTTCGTCGGAAAAAGTGCAGCGGGCGCGGCGGACGCTGGTGGAGCTGCTGATGGCGGATCATCCGAGCCCGTGCGCGCGCCAGCAGCAGTCCGGCGATTGCGAGCTCGAGACGCTGGCGAAGCGCGCCGAGATTTCGCGCTCGCGATTCGGCCGGCGCAGCACCAGCCGCGGCAAAGACGATTCTTCGCCCAGCATTGCCGTGGATTTCGACGCCTGCATCTTGTGCGACCGCTGCATCCGCGGCTGCAGCGAGATCCGCAACAACTTCGTGCTCGGCCGCATGGGCAAAGGTTCGCTCGCCGGGATCGCCTTCGACGATAACCAGCCCATGGGAGATTCCTCGTGCGTTTCCTGCGGCGAGTGCATGGTTTCCTGCCCCACCGGCGCGCTTACGAACAAAAGCACCACCGAGACGGCGATCGGCTCCGGGCCGGGAATCGAGCCGGTCACAATCGAAGACCTTCAGGAGCTGCCCGTTTTCAAAGGTGTTTCCGGCACATTCTTGAGCTTGAACCGCGGCGCGGTGGTCCGCCGCAAATTCCGGCGCGGAGAAATCATCTGCCGCGAAGGCGAGTACGGTTCGACCGCGTTTTACATTCTCGACGGCAAAGCGCGCGTCTCCATTTCTTCGCCGATGGCGCACGTGAAAACGATCGGCCGACTGAAGAAATTTCTGGGAAAACTTTCGAGCGGGCTCACCCAGCGCGCGCAGGACGTCCGCGACGAAGAGAGCAATCAGCGCTGGATTCCGATCGATGCGCCGGTGGACCTGGCCTACGACAATCCGGTGGCGGACCTCGGCCCGGGCGATCTGTTCGGCGAGATGACGTGCATGAGCTTGTATCCGCGTTCGGCCACCGTGCGAGCGGCCACCGACTGCACCGTGCTGGAGATGCTGCGCAACGTGCTCGACATCATGCAGCGAAGCAAAAGTTTCCGCGCGCAACTCGATAAGAGCTATCGCGAGCGCGCGCTCGATAGCCATCTGCGCGGCGTGCCGGTGTTCTCCGCCTTGACCGATGAATTCATCGGCAGCCTGCGCGAGAGCGTGGAGCTGGTGCGCTATTCGCCCGGGCAGGTGATTTGCCGCCAGGGCGATCCGGCCGACAGTTTTTATCTGGTGCGCATCGGGTTCGTGAAGGTATCGCAGGCGCATCCCGGCGGCGAAATCGTGCTGGCGTATCTTTCGCGCGGCGATTTCTTCGGCGAGACGGGCCTGCTGCGCGGCGACATTCGCACGGCCAGTTGCACGGCGCTCGACCACGTGGAAGTGGTGCGCATCGGCGCCTCCGATTTCAATCGCATGGTGCGGGAATTTCCCGATGTTCGGCGGAAATTGGAAGAGGTCGAGCAGGACCGGGCGCAGCAGAATCGCGAACGCCTGGCCGTGGTCCAAAGCGTTCCGCTCGAGAATTTCCTTCAGCAGGGGCTGATGGAGGCGCAGAGCCTGCTGCTGCTGGATCTGACGAATTGCACGCGTTGCGATGCCTGCGTGCGGGCCTGCGCGGATGCGCACGACGGCATCACGCGGCTGGTGCGCGAAGGCCTCCGCTTCGACCACTATCTCGTGGCGACGTCGTGCCGCCAGTGCCTCGATCCGCTTTGCATGGTGGGCTGCCCGGTGGGATCGATCCGGCGGCGGAACTCGCTCGAAGTGATCATCGAAGATTGGTGCATCGGCTGCGGGCTGTGCGCGAAGAATTGCCCGTACGGAAACATCAACATTCATCCGTTCGAAGTGATGGCCGAGGATCCGGAAAATCCGGGGCGCAAAAGGGCGATGGTGAAGCAGAAAGCCACTTCCTGCGACCTTTGTACGAATCTGGCGGAGCCGAGCTGCGTTTACGCCTGTCCCCACGATGCCGCGCATCGCGTGGATCCGCGAAAGTTTTTTGCAGGCTTGGTCGGACAATCCGGCACTCCGGCGCAGAAAATTTCGTGAAGGATGGATTCGGCAAGCTGACCGAACACCATGCGCATTGACCGCACACACAGGGCCTGGCTGATCGCGTCGATGGTTATTTTGGGCGCGGCCACGGCCGTGTACATTCCGTACGCGGCCAATTCGCCTGGGGGGCCTTCGGGAGGCAGCCCGATCGGCCTCACTTTCGGAATCGTGGGCTCCGCATTCATGGTTTTTGCCGGGCTTCTGGCGGCGCGGAAGAAAGTGGCGTTGTGGCGGCTCGGCCGCGCGCAAGCCTGGATGCGCGGGCATTTGTGGCTCGGGCTGCTGAGCCTGCCCCTGATTCTGTTTCATGCAGGATTTCACGCGCGCGGCCCGCTGACCGCCGTGTTGCTGGCGCTCGTGATCATCGTGGTGGCGAGTGGAGTCTTCGGCGCGGCGTTGCAGCACTACATTCCCAACGTGATGACTTCGGAAGTCCCTTTCGAGACGGTGTTCGAGCAGATCGACCACGTCCGCAGCCAGCTTCTCGCGGAATCGGCGCAGCTGATCGGGCGCGTATCGGCGCCATTGAGTCTGGTGGTGGCTGCGCCAAGCGGAGACCTTGCCGCGACGGCGGATGCCGCGCTCGGCGCAGAGGAAGCTACGGCGCCGTTACGCGATTTCTACGAACTCGAGATGCGCCCGTTTCTCGAAAATCCGCGCGGCCGCAACCAGCGGCTCGCCGACCCGCAAGCGGCGCGCGGGATTTTCAAGGGCCTGCGGGTGCTTTTGCCGCCCGGCGCCGAGGAGACGCTGAAAAGCCTCGAGGAAATCTGCGAAGAGGAGCGGCAATTGCGGCGGCAGGCGCGTTTGCATCACCTGCTGCACGACTGGCTGATGCTGCACATTCCGCTGTCGTTCGCGCTGTTGCTGCTCGGAGCCGTGCACGCTTTCATGGCGCTGCGTTACTGAAGATTTCACGAAGGGCGGGAGGCCGTGCCTCGAGCCAAGCTCACAACCAAGAAGCTGGCGGAGCGGATTGACCTGAATTATTTCAAGCATCCGCACCCGCTGCGGCGATGGCGAACCATTTTGTCCGTGGCGATGCCGGCGCTGGCGCTGCTCTGGCTCCTGTGGATTGCGTTCACGCACAACGCGCGCGTGTACAGCAGCGGAAGAATGTCCGCGAGCCACGCCGTGCTCACTGCGAGATGCGATGAGTGTCACGTGAAGGAGGCCGGATCTTTCAGCGCGGCAGCGGAGGATCGCGCTTGCGCGGCTTGCCACGACGGCCCGATCCATCACGCGAACCAGGTGTTCACGCCGAAATGTTCGGGCTGCCACGTGGAGCACCGCGGCCCGCGGCGGCTGGCGGCAACTGCCGACGCGGATTGCGCCCAGTGCCACGCGGATTTGCGGACGTCGGGAGCGGCCACAGGATTTGCGCGCGAGATCCGCAGCTTTGGCGCAGGGCACCCGGAGTTTGCCGCGTTGCGCCCGGGCAGCACGGACCCGGGCACGGTGAAGCTCAACCATGCGGTCCATCTGAAGGCAAATCTCCTGGGGCCGAACGGGCCGGTGCAACTCGATTGCGATGATTGCCATCGCCCGCCGGCATCGCAGGCGGCCTGGCGCTTCGCTGCGCCGCAGCCGAAACCGGATGCCGCGCCGGCGAAGGACGTGCCGCCTTCGCGCATCGCCGCGCGCGCGTACATGACCCCGATCGCGTACGCGAAACATTGCATCGGATGCCACGGCCTGCAATTCGACAAGCGTTTCAAGGAAAGCGTTCCGCACGATACGCCGCAAGTGGTGCACGCATTCGTGGTGCAGAAGTTCCAGCAATACATCGCCGAGCATCCGGCGGAACTGCGCGAAACAAATTCCTCGCGTGATTTGCCGCAGCGCCCAGCGCCGCCTTCGCCGCGCCAGGTGACGCCGCAGGAGTGGGTGGCCGAGCGCGTGGCGGAATCCGAAGAGCTGCTCTGGCGAAAGACGTGCAAGGAGTGCCATGCGCTCAGCGTGGCGCCGGGGGCGCCGCTTCCCGCCGTGGCCAAATCGAATATCAAGCCGCGCTGGTTTGAGCACGCCGTGTTCAGCCACGACGCGCACCGGTTGATGAAATGCGTCGAGTGCCACGCGGCCGCGCCTTCGAGCCGCGAGACCTCGGATGTGTTGCTTCCCGGGATTCGAAGCTGCCGGCAGTGCCATCATCCGGGCGGCGACGCGGTGGAATCGCGCTGCTTCGAGTGCCACACCTACCATGATTGGTCGAAAGAGAAAGCGGTGAAGGGAAAGCTCACCTTTTCGCATTTGCTGCATGGTGATTGAAGGTGCCGAAGAGCCCGAAACCGCGGTGACGCACCTACGGTGCTCGCGGGTTTATCAGCCGGTTCCCCAGCGCTGCCGCGCTGGGCTAACTTCTGGCGCACTTACAGCGCTCGGCCGCTCTTGATGGGGTGACGAAAATAAATTGGAATGAGAGCAAGCGCCGGAGGCGCGACACAATGGAGGATTAAATGATTTTCGGCGCGCATATGATCATTTATAGCAAGGACGCGGAGGCCGACCGCGCTTTCTTTCGCGACGTCCTTGGATTCAAGTCGGTGGATGCAGGGCACGGCTGGCTGATTTTCGCTTTTCCTCCCGCGGAAGGAGCTTTTCATCCCGGGGAGAAGGACGTCCACGAAATTTATTTCATGTGCGACGATCTGAAGGCCGAGAAGGCGGCGCTCGAAAAAAAAGGCGTGAAGTGTTCCAAAGTTCACAACGAGCGGTGGGGCTCGATCACCCGAATGCGGCTGCCGGGCGGAGGCGAGCTCGGCCTTTACCAGCCCAAGCACACGACCGCGCTGGGCTTGAAATGAGCTCATCTGGCTCTATTGAGATCCCGCCACCGGTGGCTCGGACCGGATGTTGGCGTCCGTTATCTCACCATCGAAAACAAAGCGGAAGCAAGCTTCCGCACTCCAAATGTCTCGTTGGGCAGCGCTCGGATCCGCGTCCTACTTGCTCTTCATGACGTACACGCCGTCCCAATCCGGCTCGGGAGCCGTTTCCATAAACTCGAGCGCGCGCTGGAGAAAAACGCGCGTGGGCCCGTCGTCGGGATAATCGCGGAGAAGCTGGCCGAATTCGGCGGCGGAAGCGCGCCAGTTCTGCGCGCGATAGGCGGCCATGGCATGTGCGAACCGGTTGAGCAGCGGCGCGTATTTGGATTCTTCCGAGGCAAAATCCAGCAGCTCATAGATTTCCACCGGCTGATTCTTTCCTTTCACGCGAATGCGATCGAGCTCGCGACAGACAAACTGGGCGCCAATTTGCTGATGGGTCGCTTCGCTGATCACAATTTGCGTTTGATATTCCTTGTTGATGCCCTCGAGCCGGGAGGCGAGATTCACGTTGTCGCCCATTACCGTCCACGAAAGCCGCTTGGCCGAGCCCATGTTTCCCACGTTGAGCAGGCCGGTATTGAGTCCGATGCCGATTGAAATCGGCCGGCGGCCTTCCGCTTCCCATTTGGCGTTGAGCGTTTCCAAACGCCGCACCATTTGCAGCGCGCACTTGCAGCCGCGAATGGCGTGATCTTCCTGCGGGTAGGGCGAGCCCCAGAACGCCATGATGGCGTCGCCGATGTATTTATCGAGCGTGCCCTGGTTGGAGAAAACGATCTCGGTCATTTCACCGAGGTATTCGTTCAGCAGGCTGACGAGCTCATCCGGCGTAAGCCCTTCGGAAATCGTGGTGAATCCGCGGATGTCGCTGAACATCACGGTGAGCTCTTTGATTTCGCCGCCGGGGCGGATGTACTTCTGCGGATCTTTTTCGATGAGGCCGATCACGTCGGGCGAGAGATATTGCGAGAATGTTTTCCTGATTTTGCGTTTTTCGCGCTCCTCGAAAATCATGCGAAAGCTCGTCATCACCGCATAGTTCAAAAAAAGCGTGCCCGCGGGAATCACGAAGCTGAGCCAGCGGCCCTGCTGGGAGAACATGTAGGTGACGAACCAGCCGAACCCAGCGAGCGTGAGCAGCATCGCCACGGTGGATTTCACCGGCTCGACCGGGCCGAACACGAGGCCAAACCCGAGGCCGAAAAACAAAATGGCTCCGAGGTCGAGCATCTCCTCGGACATGCCGCGAGTCAAAAACCCGCGGCCGCGCTCTTCGCTGTGCAAAATATTGTCGATGATGTTCGCGTGGACCTCGACTCCCATGTAGGCCGCGTTCTCTTCCGGAAATGGCGTGTTGCGCATGTCGCCGATGGCGATGGCGGTGCTGCCCACGAGGACGATTTTGTCGCGGAAGGATTCCGGGGGTGCCTCACCGCTCATGACGTCCCACATCGAATAGTGCGCGTAGGTTCCGTAGGGACCCGTGTAATTGATCAGCTTCGTTCCATCGGGCGTCTGGCGGAATTGGTGGGGGCCGAATTGAATCGAGGCAACGCCATTTTCACCGATGTAAGCAACGATATCCTGATCGGGGATTTTTTCGTATTCGCGCACGACTTGCAGATCGAGTGATGGGAAAAAATCCTGGTCGCGATAGCGGGCGATCAAAAGCGCGTGGCGCAGCGTGCCGTCCGGATCGGGATTGATGTTGATGAACCCGTAGGACGCGGCGGCTTCCGCCAGCTTCGGAATGTTGGCCTCCACGCCCGCGTACACTGTTCCGCCGGCATCGTGGAAGGCCTGGCCCATGTCGAACTGCCGGCCGTCTTTTGAGGGCGCTTTGAGAACTTGAGGAAACACTTTGGCCCAGACAATATTGAAATATTCCTCGGCTAATTTGGGATCGGCGGACGCGGCGCGAGCTTCTTCGAGGAAGACGTGGCCGAGAATCACGTTGCCCGCGTTTTTCACCGCGGCGGCGAAGTTGGCGTCCTGATCGCTCGATTTTTCAAGCTCGTTGATTTTCTTGAGCAGCGAAGGCGAAGCCGAAGAGCCCAGAGTGCGTTTCAAGTTTTCGAACGCATCGCGCGCGGAATTCGTTTCCGGCGTGGGAAAGGTTGCGTCGAGGGCGATGATGCGCGCGCCGCCGGCGCTCAGCCGGTTGACGAGCAGCGCGTAGCTATCGCGCGGAAGAGGATAGGAGCCGATTTTCTGGAGCGTCTTTTCGTCGATCCCGACGATCACGATGCGCGGATCGTGCGTGCGAGCCCCGCGCAGTTCAAAGCGCAGGTCGAGCGAACTCTGTTCGATGTCACGAAGAAAAAGAAATCCGGCCTGGCTCGTCTCGCTGAGCCCGGAAAAAGCGAAGCACGCGAGCCCGGCGAGCGTGACGAGGATCGCGAGCCCAAAGTCGATTTGCCGCAGCGTGGCCTTGCCCAGCCACTCCATCCAGCGGGCCCGGCGCTTCGGCTGCGTGCTCATGGCAATCGCGATGTCGGATCAGAGGGTAGAAACTCGTTGCCTCAAGTTCATCTGGCCGCCTAATGCGGCGGACAACCCGCGGCTATTATAGCGTTCGGATTGCAGGCTGGGGTCGGCGAACTTCGTGTTCCGTAGTAAATGCCGAGCCCCAAGCCCACTCCAACGGCCGCGCCGATCCCGACCCAGGTCCAAACGTGGCTGGGATGAGGCGGCGGCGCGCCTTCCTTCTCCGGAATATTTGTCGCCAGGATCCCGTTCTGCAAGGCCGATGGCGGAGCTTGGGAAACATGGAATCCGCTCGGAGGAATCACGGTGGTTACCACGACCATCTGCCCCGGGCCGACCGTGACGGAATTTCCGGTGGACTGGCCGGTGTTGGTTTGCGCTTGCGCGGAACCGAGCGGCGTGACGGAGAGAGTTCCTTCGTAGCAGATCACCGTGGTCGCATCGTTTTCGAAGGCGACGTAAAAATCCGTGCCGATGACGCCAATCACGGCGTTGGGCGTCTTCATTTCGAATTTGCCGCCCTGCGTGGCGATTTTCTGCACCTGGCTGCGCACTTTGCCGTAGTTCATCTCGAGCGACGTCTGCTGCGAAGCGGCATCGTGCTGGACGATGCGCAGCTCGCTATCGGAGCCGAGGCTCAGGATCGAGCCATCGGCCAGGCCGGCGCGGACACGGCCAGTGTGCTGCGTTTGCAGAAGATCGTTCCATTGCAGCTCCTCCTGCACTTTGGCCGGCTGAGAGTTTTTCGTAGCCGCTGGAACCATGGCGTTGATCTGGCCGGCGTGTTGTCCCGCGGCCTGGAGCTCGGAAAATGCGGGCGAGAAAACCAGCAGGCAACACACCACAACCGCGAGGGCAGACTTGAATGAGTTCATGCGCGTCCTCTTTGTCAGCTTCGGATGACCCAACCGGCCCGATTTTCCCATCCGCGCCGGGAAAGTCAACGCCCAAGCGCTCAGCCACGCCAATGTGGTTACTGGGTGCGGCTTGCGGCGTATATTTCACCCCCGATTTTGTGTCGATTAGAATGGGAACCGGCCGTTTATTTTCATAGATTTACAGCGATTTCTACTCGAAACGAGTGTCGATTAGAAATGCGAGAGCGAGCGATCACAGACACTGAAGCGGAAGGACTTAGCTGCCTCCCGGTTTCCGAGAATGGAGGCCGAATTTGCCTCAAATCCGGCCCCCGTCCCGATCTTTGTTTTCGTTTCTCAATGTTGTTCTCGCCTGGGTCCCAATTGTGACTGCTGCCTGAATGCTACTCACACAAAAGTCCCGCCATACCGTGGCACACTGAAACGCCGCGCGCAAGGGTACTCTGCGGTGGAGATTTTGGCGGGGGACGATGCGACACTCGATTTGGGGTTAACGGACCACACGCCGTGGCTTTGGAGCGAGAGCCGCGAAGCCGTATAATGCCCAAAAGGAGCGCCGGAATGGCCCCAGTTGAGATTATCTTTTCGGTTCAGGATTCGCCCGAGGGCGGGTTTGAAGCGCGGGCCCTGGGCTATTCGATCTTCACTCAAGCCGATTCCTTGGACGAGCTTAAGTCGATGGTGCGCGATGCGGTTGCCTGCCACTTTCCGGAGGACTCCCGGCCCCGCGTGATTCGCCTGCACATGGTGAGGGACGAGGTCATCTCGGCTTGAGACTTCCCCGCGACCTCAGTGGGGAAAAACTCGCGCGCTTGCTTCGGCGTTTCAGTTATCAAATCACTCGCCAGACAGGAAGTCATCTTCGATTGACTACGAATATCAAAGGTCCTGACCACCACGTCACTATTCCTGCGCAGAAACAGCTCAAAGTCGGCACGTTGGCATCGATTCTTGGCGATGTCGCGTCGTATCTTGAGATCACTCGCGAGGATTTGGCTAAGCAGATTTTCGACTAAGAGACACTCGACGCCGAGAGGACCGGCCATTTAATTCTCCGACTGGAAGGGTCAGGCGGAGGGTTTTTCGGGGACGGGCTGCATCGCGTAGAAATCGTCGCGGAAGCGGGCGGCGTAGGAGTCGAGCAGGGCGGCGATGCGGGCGGGGTCGGGCGAGCGGAGGACGAAGCCGGCGTGGTGGTGCTTGGGGACGCGGAAGATGATTTCCGGATCGTTGTACGCGGAAGTGTCCGGATGTTCCTGGCGGGCGAGCGAAATGATTACGCCGGAGTAATCACCGCGCGGCTCGGGCAATTGATACGGTTTCTTGCCGGCGCCGATTTCGATGTGAGCCCACTCGCGCCATAGATTGATGCCCGTGGCTGCTTCGATTACGTCGGCGATGTAGGCGCCGCCCACGCGAGCGGCAATTTCGATGAAGTAAAACTTCCCGTCCTGGCCAGCGCGCAGAAATTCGGCGTGCGTGACGCCGCGGACAAGCCCCAGCCCCTCGATCAGTTCGCGATTGACTTTTTTCAGCGCTTCGGCTTCGGCGGACGCGCGCGGAAGCGTTCGCGTGGTGAAAATTCCGCCGTGGTGGGAAACGTCGAGCGGCGGCTTGCCGTAGGCGTGGGCTTCGGCAAACACCACTTTGCGCTCGGAGGTGATGCTGTCCACGTGGAAAACTTCTCCGGGGACGAATTTTTCGAGCAGGTAGTTCGATTGCTTGTCGCCGAGCTGGTCGAGCCAGCCCCAGAGGTCGCCAGGCCCCTCGATTTTTTTCATGCCGATTCCGGAAGCTTGCGAGCGGGGCTTGAGGAGCCAGGGAGGTGCAACGCGCGCCATGAAATCCTTCAAGGCGTCGAAGTTGAGCACATGGATGAATTCGGGGACGGAGATGCCGGCTTCCCGGGCACGCTCGCGCATGGCGAGCTTGTCGCGAAAATAACGGATGGTGGTGAGGCCCATGCCGGGCAGGCGCAGGTGCTCGCGGAGCGCGGCGACGTTTTCCATGTCGAACTCGTCGAGGGCGACGACGCGGTCGATCGGGCGCGTGCGAGCGGTGTAGCTCACCGCGTTGATCAGATCCTGAGTGGGGAGATCTGCCGGCATGTAGAAGAATTCGTCCACCGAATCGCGCGGCCAATCGGCATCGCGCAGCTTTTCGAGCGTCAGCAGGAGGACGCGGCAGCCTTCCTTCTTCGCGGTGCGGAGGAATTCCTGCCCCTTTTCGTAGGAGCTGATGCAGAGAATCGTCAGCGGGCGGGCGTCGGGCAAATAAGGTTTCCTCGAAATAAAACCATCTCATGAGCCGGCGCGATCAGGAACTTCAGGGGCTAAAGCCCGCCGCCCACAGCAGGCCTCATGTCGGAGCTAAAGCTCCGACCCCCTAAAAAGCCGAATACGGGATGGCTTCCCTTCAAAATAAAACCATCTCATGAGCCGGCGCGATCGGGAACTTCAGGGGCTAAAGCCCCGCGAGTTCGGAACTTTGATGTCGCGGCTGAAGCCGCGACCTACAAACCGGGTTCAAGAGATTCGTTCGTATCGCTTAAGTCGCCCTGCGACGGGGAAGAGCGGGAAGGTGGATTATACTGCGGACTCGCGCGGCGGAAAGAGGAATTGCAAAAACGGGGCGACGCGCTGGGCCCAGGCGGCTTCGTTGTGCTGGGCGCCTTGGATTTCTTCGAAATGAAAATCGCGATCGAGCTGCCAGCCTTTTTGGAGCAGGATGTCGCGGAGCTTGCGGACATCGTCGAGGGTGCGGCCGCCTTCATTGGTTCCCGCATCGAGCCAGATGCGCGGGCGATTTTTGCCGCGGCGGCGCGCAGCGTAGTCGAGCACCCAGCGCTGGTTCCACCACAGCGCCGGCGAAAGCACGGCGAGCTTGCCGAAAACTTGTGGAAGCTTGAGTCCGAGATAAATGGTGAGAAGGCCGCCGAGAGAAGAGCCGCCGAGGGCGGTGTTGTGGGCGCCGCCGAGGGTGCGGTACTGCGATTCGATGAACGGCATAATCTCGTAACGCAACATCCTGGCGTAGCGATCGGCGCCGCCTCCTCCGAGCTTGCGGTCGCGCGAGGGAGTGTACTCGCGGACGCGCTTTTTGCCCGTGTTGTAAATCCCGACGATGATGAGCGGCTCGATGGCGGCGCGCGCGATCAGGGCGTCCGCGGTTTGGCCGACGCGCCAGTCCATGCCCGGGATGAAAGAAGTGGCAGGATCGAAGAGGTTTTGCCCGTCCTGGAGATAGAGAACCGGGAAGCGGAGGCCGGGATTTTTTTCGTAAATGCCCGGGAGATAGACGATCAAGGTGCGCGGAGTGGGAAGATAGCGCGAGCTATAGCCTTCATGTTTGCGGAATTGGCCGGGGCCGGCGGCGGCCAAATCAGCCAGCGTCGCGGATGGAGGAGCCAAGCGAAGTTCCTTCCGGTTGAAGCAAACCGATAGAATAGCAGACCCAAAATCGGGGGGGATATGGACTCCAACTGGGAGCTGCCCTAACCGGGCAAGAGCGTTTCCTGGCCCGCGATCGCCTGCCAGCCCCGCTGGCCGTAGACATACACGTGGGTGACACGCAACTGCCGGAAAAAAGGATGTCCGTTCTTGGTTCCGTGCGAACTCCACAGACAAGTGACTACAGCCGTCTCCTCGAACAACCGCACCCGGATATCTGTGGCCACAAAAGAGCTGTACTTGGTGCTGGGATTCTCGATCTCGGCGATCCACGCGGCCTTGTCCAGAATCTGTCCCGAAGGCAATATTCCCACGAAGTCGTCGCCATAGATTCGCCGGAACAGCATCCCGCTGTTCATCTGGAGGGCCCGCGCCGTTTCTTTTTCCAGATTGATGAGCTCTTCTTGCTTGATCTCTTTTTCTTTCGCCAGCTCCCTTAACTCGGCAGCGGTGGGGTTCTGCGCCCGGCTGCCAGGAGCCAGAGTAGTGGCTAGTATTGCCAAGACCAGTGTCGATCGCATTCTCATGCCAGGGCTCCTCGTTTTCCGGACGAGCCGGGTCATTCCCAAGCCGTTGTCGTTCCGCAAACTTTGCGGGGTCAATGGCCAGTATAACGCGAGCCAGGTCTATCCTTTTCGGGCCTGCGCCCTTCTGCTAAATAGCCAATGCGTATCTCATAAATGCATCGGCGGACTACGAGGCAAGATCGGCCGGACCAAAATTGGGCGGGATACGGATTCCCGTGGCAGCGGTGAGCGAAAACATTATAATGTCGCGCGCTTTGGGGGTGGAGCGAGCGCAGTGGAAATAATTGGACAAGTCCGGACACGGCATGCCGTGCCCCTACAGGAAAAATGCGAGCCAAGCTTGAGTGTTGCACTTGATGGCTCCAATTCAGCTTCAGGAGGAAAATGAAGCGGGAATATCATCGATGGTATTCGCACCGGCTGGGGCTCGATATGGGCGTGGCGGTGTATGGGCACTGGGGACAGCCGCTGCTGGGATTTCCGACGAGCGCCGGGGACGAGTGGGAGCTCGAAGGGCAAAGCATGATCGGCGCGATGGCGCCGCTGATCGATGGAGGCCGCGTGAAATTCTTCACCATCAATTCGGTGAATTTCGCGGGCTTCTACAATAAGGGCGCGCACCCGTTTCACCGGAGCTGGGTGCAATCGCAATTCGACGCCTACGTGCGCGAAGAAGTGGTTCCGTTCATTTACGACAACTGCCATTCGCACGACGTCGTTATTTCGACGATGGGAGCGTCGTTCGGCGCGTATCACGCGGCCAACACGCTGTTCAAGCATCCGGACGTGGTGCGGCGGTGCTTCGCGCTTTCCGGCGTCTACGACATCAAGGGCTTCATGGACGGAATGTACGACGACAACACCTACTTCAATAACCCCGTGGATTACCTTGCGAACCTTTCCGATCCTTACGTTCTGGGCCAGCTCGCGCAGTGCGATATTCACATCGCCACCGGTTGCGGCCCATGGGAGAACAGCGGGCCGTCGTACCGGCTCTCGGCGATTCTGAGTTCCCGCGGAATCCGGCACAGCCTGGATGACTGGGGGCCTCAAGGCGGGCATGACTGGCCTTACTGGAAGCACCAGATGTGGGAGTACATTACGCGGCTGTTTTGAGGCAGGCAACCCATCTGGCTTCCATTGCTTTCCTCACATTGGAAGGGTCGCATCAAGCCGGGCACGGCATGCCGTGCCCCTACGAGAAAAGGCTGGACCCGCAAACGATTTGGGGTTGTGCAGCGAACATGATCGGGAGTGCTGGCGAGAGCTGCCATCGTAAGAGCACAGGCAAGAGTGCCTGTGCCACTAGACTGCCAGGCCGAGGCGGTCGAGGAGGTAGCGGCCGTTGGCGATTACCTGCTCGTCGTCGATCCAGACGTTGCAACGGCGCGCCAGCACATCGACATGAGTGCGCGAGCTCCAGGCGGCGTTTGTCTGGCTGCCGTAGGGATCGCCGAAGGCGATGTGGACGCCGGGCAGCTTTTCATCCTGCAATAAAACGCCAATCATGTCGGAGAGGCTGAAATTCGTGCCGAAGGCGAGCTCGCCGATGCGGTCGCTATTCGGATCGGTGTGGCAGTAGGCCCAGAACTCCACTTCCAGATCCTTGCGCGCGCAGGTGGCGGCGACCAGGCGGCCCGCGCGGATTTCCAGCGTCAGCGGCGTGCTGCGCAGATCGCCGTACTTGCCGCAGAAATAGTCGCCGGCAGTGCCGTCGCACACAAACGTGCCATCGACTTCGGCGGGCGTGGTGAACACTTCGCCGGCGGGGAGATTCGACCAATAGCGCCGGCTGATGAGCCCGCTCGTCTTCACCCACTGAAGGCAGGGATCGAAGCTGGCGACGATGGAAGTGCCTGCGTCGGTTCGGACGGTGAGCGAGCGCGCCCCGTGCATGCGCTGCAAGAGGCGCTCGCTCAGGCGGTCGACGAGCGTGTAATCGGCGCGCATTCCCTGCTGCATGATTTCCGGCGTGACACCCACCATGTGCGCGTAGCGGATCTGGCGGCGCTCGACCACTCCCACGATGTCTTTGCGCGCGCCCAGCTCGCCTTCGAGCGGCTGCATGCAGAGAATGCCGGCATCGGCGCGGTCGAGCGCTTCGAGGACGGGCTCAGGGGCGCCGTGGAGCGGGCGAGTGGCGAGAGATTCGAGAAGGAAGCCTTCGCAGATGGCGCTGCGCTGGTCGAGAGCATAAGCGAGGCTGGCGGCTACGCCCTCGCTCGGGCGGTCCGCAATTAGCGCGACGCGTTCTCCCGGCTGGATCGCGAGACACGTTTCGACGGCGTTGCGCGCGCCGGGAATCAGGTCCGGATTGGCTGGGCCGAAATTCATGCGTCCATTTTAGTTGCGGGCGAGGGCGCTCGCCACAAGGAATGTGCGGGGAGAGTACCCATGGCTCAGTCTCGCGGCTCGACGGAAAATGCCGGCACCTGGCCGCCGCCGGATGTGACGTTGGCGAGGCCGGTGGAGCTCAAGCGCGTGAGAAAACCGGCCATGCGCCCGCGGAAAATATACGGAGCAAAATCCACGAGCATGTCGCGCATCTCGACTCCGGTCTCCGTTTGTATCGGGAAGACTTCGCGGCGGACATTGATGCGTTCCTGGACAACCCAGGCGGAGCCGGTGTCCGCGAGAGCCCGATCGAGAGCCGCATCCCAGGCGCGATCGTCGGTTTCCCAGCCGAGCGTCACGCCGGTGCCGCCATATTCGTCATTGGGCTTCAGGACGAAGGTGCTGCGGCGCCGCCGGACGTAGTCGAGCAGGCCGAACGATTCGGCGTCGCGCGAGGTGCGCGTATCGGCGAGCAGGCGCGTCCAGGGAATGTGGCGGCGGATGAGGTCGAGTTCGGCGGGGGTGAAGAGCGCGGCATTGCGATCGTCGGTGAGGACAGCGAAGAAAGCTTTTTTGTGCGCGATCTTGCAGGTGAGCGCGTTCGAGACGCAGACGGCGCCCGCGGCGTACGCGTTCACGAGCGCGGCGCATTCGGCGGGATGCGCGACGATATCGTTGATGAGCACGCGGCGGTAAAGCAAATCGATGCGGCGGCTTTGCGCCGTGAGATTCTTCCCGTCGAATTCGAGGTCGCGCGGATCGCAGACAATCGTCGGCACGCCTTCGCGCTGGAAATTCGCCTGCAAAATTTCGAATTCGCTCCACGTGGGCACTTCGCGCCAATCGACGATGGCAACCGTAGGCGGCGAAGCCGTGCCGCCCCATTCGCGATAGCTCGCAAGCTGCGCATCGAGGATCGGGCGAATCAGCGCGAATTTCCGCACGCGATAGCGCTCGGCGAAGCGCTTCATCACGGGAAGCTGCTCGAAAATATCGGCAAGCTTTTCCGCATACGACAGGCCGGCCGGCGATTCGGCGTTGTACTCGGCGAACTGAAGCGAGTCCGGCAGAAGAAACGCGTCGAGGCGCGAGGCGGTGCTGGATGTGGCGTAGCGCGGAGGGATGCGCGCGAGCCGCTCTTCATGGGGATTCAACGCCACCTGCGCGAGAAGCTGCGGATCGGCCAGCGCCTGCCGCACCACGCGTTCGCCGAGCCGCGCAATCGCTTCGGCCACTTCGCGGACGCGCTGCTCGTCTTGCGTGGTGAGGAAGAAGGGGCGCAGAAAGGGGCAATGAACGCGGTTGCCGAACGTGAGGCGTTCGGCGCGCATGCGCGCGTTCAGCTCGGCGCAAAAGGCGGGCGAAAGCTCTACATCGGGGCGAAGGAGACCATGCCACACTTCCAACGGAGAGGGTTGCGCCCGGAGAGCTTGCGGGGAGCTCGTCATGCCTTCTTTGCTTCCGCGCGCGATTTGAGCGGCGCTCCCGTGAACCCGGCGGCCGCGCCCATTCCGAGCATTTCTTCCCAGCGCGGCCAGGAACTCGCGGGAGTTCCGTGGAGGGCGCGATCGATCACCAGGCGCGCCATGCGGTCCACCACCTGCGTGAAGTAGAAGTCGGTGATGCGGTCGCGCTCGAAATCGGGCGCGGGATTCAGGAAATCAATGGCGTAGGGAATGCCGTCGCGGACGGCGAACTCGATCGTGTTCATTTCGTAGCCGAGCGCCTGGTTGATCGTCTGCGCGTCGCGGACCACTCGCGCGCCCAAATCCGCCGAAAGGTAATCGTGTTTTACCAGGTAGCGGCGCTCTTTCGGATCGTAGGCCACGGGCATGATGTCCGTCTTGCCGAACGTGAAGCAGCGGACATACTCCTTGAAGTCGATGAATTCCTGGAGCGTCATGCAATAGGGCCCGGTCTGATCGTAGGCGGCGAGCAGCTCTTCGCGATTGTGGACTTTGTACACGTGCTTCCAGCCGCCGCCGGCGAAGGGCTTGAGGATGGCAGGGCGGCCGACGGTATCGAGCAGCGCGTCCCAATCGATGGGATATTCCAGATTGCGCAGCGATTCGGAGGTGATGTCCACGTCCGCGGGATAGGATTTTTGCGGCAGCAGGATGGTTTTCGGAACGGCGATGCCGAGTTTCGACGCGATCGAATAATTGAAGAACTTGTCGTCGGCGGTCCACCAGAACGGATTGTTGATCACGTAGGAGCCTTGCAGCACGGCGTGCTTGAGGTAGCCGCGGTAATAAGCCACTTCGTGCGACAGCCGGTCGACGATCACGCGGTAGCGCGCCGGCTCGCCCATGCGCGTTCCGCCGAGTTTGACGTGCTCGGCGGTGATTTTTTCCGCGGCGCCGAGCTCATTCACTTTGTCGAGAAACGCGGGCGGGAAACTGTACTCGCGGCCGCAAATCAGCCCGATTTTCATGGGTTCCGCTCCTTTTCGCGCGCCCGCCCGCCGCGGCGCCGGCCGTGGCTTTTGCTCGCGCGGTTTTTTTACAGCGGGCATGGCAGCGCCTTTCGCCGGCGGGCGGCTCAGCCGGAGGCAATCGCCGCTTGCGGAGCGATGCCGCCGCGCGTTTCTTCGACGATATGGCGCACGACGGCCCTCAAATCGCGCGTCTCGCGATAGACGGCCAATTGGCGCTCGGCGCTCGTGCCTTCGCGAAGGATCGAGTGAATGGGCATGATGGCTTCGCGGCTGCCGAGATCGTCCACCACGTCGTCCACGAACGCGAGCAGCTCCTCGCCCAGGATGCGCATGGGGACTTCGGTGCGCTTTCCGAAATCGATCAGCTTCCCTTCGATGCCCCAGCGCGCGGCGCGCCACTTGTTTTCCTCAATCAGCGCGCGGGGATAGATGCGGAAGCCCATGTTGCGCATGTAAAGATGATGCAGCTTGACGACCACGGCCTGGACGAGCGCGGCGATGGCGATGGCTTCATCCACCCGCGTGGCTACGTCGCAAATGCGGAATTCGAGCGTGCCGAACGTCGGATGCGGGCGCACGTCCCACCAGATTTTTTTGGCGTTGTCGATGCAGTGCAGGTGCACCAGCAGATTGACGTAATCCTCGTACTCGCTCCACGAGCTGAAATAATCCGGAATGCCGGTGCGCGGGAATCGGCGGAACACGGTGGTGCGGAATGATTTCAGCCCGGTATCGCGCCCCATCCAGAAGGGCGAGCTCGTCGAGAGCGCCAGAAGGTGCGGAAGAAAATAGCGCGCCATGTTCATCAAGTCGATCATGGTGGTGCGGTCGGGAACGGCCACGTGGACGTGCATGCCGAAAATCAGGAGCGAACGCGCGAGGTGCTGAAGTTCCTCGACGATATTCTTGTAGCGCTCGCCCGGCGTGATCACCTGGTCGATCCAGCTCGAAAACGGGTGCGTGCCGGCGGCGGCCACCTGCAGATTGACGCGGTCGGCGGCGCGCACCAGCTCGCCGCGGATGCGCCGGAGTTCGTGGCTCAATTCGCCCACGTCGCCGCAAATCTTGGTGCCGAGTTCGACGATCGACTGGTGCAGCTCGGGCTTGATCTGCTCGCCCAGGCGGTCCGAACTCGCCTCGACGAGGTTGGATACATGAGAACGCAGCTCTCCGGACTCAGGGTCAACGATTTGAAATTCCTCTTCGACGCCAATCGTGAAATGGTGGCTCATAAGAGGGCCTTTCTGGCCCATGTTGCGGGGATGCCGAATGCTATCACAATTTCCGCTCTTTCGCGGTGTTCGAGCGCCACCGTATCCCACCTGCATTCGAGTAGAATGGCGAAGTGGATCGAGCGATGTATTACACCGAACTGCAAAGCCCGGTGGGAGCGTTGCGGCTGGAATCGAACGGCTCCGGATTGTGCGCCATCCAATTCCTGGCGGGCCGGCGGGCCGCAAAACCGAGTCCCGGGGCGATGCGGAGCGATGCGGCATTCGGCGAAGCCATCCGGCAATTGCAGGCGTACTTCCGCGGCGAGCGGAAGGACTTCCAATTGCCGCTGGCGCTCGTCGGGACGGCGTTTCAGCTTCGCGTTTGGCAAAGGCTGCGCGAGATTCCTTACGGCGAGACAATTTCTTACGGCCAGCTTGCGCGCGAAATCGGCCAGCCGCAGGCGTCGCGCGCCGTCGGGCTCGCGAACGGTTCCAATCCGATTCCCATCATCATTCCCTGCCACCGCGTGATCGGCAGCAACGGCAAACTGACCGGCTACGGCGGCGGCCTCCCGATCAAGGAGAAGCTGCTCGCATTCGAAAGCCGGCAACTGGCGCTGCTTTGACGGCGTGATATGCTGAAAAAATTCCTGGAGGAAAAATCAACGTATGAGCGGACCAACCGAGTGGCAGCAGCTTGAGGAACGGATCAGCAGGGCAATCAAGATTTCGCGGCGGCCGGTGGCAGTGGCGTTTCTGGACGCGCCGCCCGCGCAGGTGCAGAAATTCGAAGGGACTGAGCCTTCCGGGTGCAGCTTCTGGCGGCTCGCTGCCGTGGGAAAAATTTTCTACACGGTTCCGGAGAACCACTTCAATTGCGCGGTGGGCGCGTACACGCACAATATCGCGCTTTCGGCGGACCGCGAGAAAGAGACCGAGCAGACGCTGAAGATGATGTTCGACCTCGGCTACGTGAAGCCGGAAGAAGTGCCGCAGATTCCGCGATTGCCGAAAGCGCCGGCGGCGATCGTTTACGCGCCGCTGGGCGAGGCGCCGCTTGCGCCCGACGTCGTGCTCTTCGCGTGCAAGCCTTCCGCGGCCATGCTGCTGAACGAAGCGGCGAATCGAGCAGGCGTGGAAAGCGGCGCGCCGGCTTTCGGCCGGCCCACATGCATGGCGCTGCCGGCGTCGCTCGGGCACGGCGCCATTCTGAGTCTCGGGTGCATCGGCAACCGCGTGTACACCGGACTCGGTGAAGACGAGATGTATTTCGTCGTGCGCGGCCGGGATCTCGCGGCTGTGGCCGAAGCGCTCACCACCATCACCGCGGCGAATGCCGCGTTGCATGAGTACGCCCAAGGCCGTCGCACCCAATTGGCTTCAGCCTAGCGGGAGTTTCGCCCTTCGGTTTGTGCAACTTTTCGGACATTCCCTGCCCGAGCAAAAGCAACCCCCACTAGTGAGCTGGGCCTCCGTGGAACAAATCCGGACGTTCGGGGCCTGTAACCTCGATGCTCGCGACCAAGCTGCGGGCCACGCGAATCAGGGCGTGATCGACCAGCTTGTAGGAACCGGGCACCTTTGGACGAATCTCCAGAATTGTGGCACCTCCCGGCGGCACTGTGGTGGTTTGAACGGAAGTAAGAGGTGGAGAGGTGAACGAGCCTTGATTGTACACGCGCTCCAGGACCTGCCCGATGACGTGCGGAGAAGAAATCAAGTTTGGGCCGCCGACGCCAAAGAAAATCCGGATGGTCTCATCGGTCTTCGCTCGCATTGGGTGCATGGTAGTGAGCGCGTTCACCGCGCCGTTGAACAAGAAATATTCGGGGCGCTCGTCCATCAGTTTAGGCAGGCTCATCTTCTGGTGACCCTCGCCTCCAATGTCCTCCACCGTGTAGAGTTCACCTTGCATCACGTAGAATTCGTGGTCCACGCGCGGGAGCCCTTCCGGCGGTTCTACGACGATCAGTCCGTACATTCCGTTTGAAATATGCTGCGCAGCCAGATTGGTGCCACAGTGATATACGAACACGCCTGGCACGACTGCCTGGAAGGTGAACGCCCTGGTTTCACCCTGTTTTGCTTCTGTCAGGTCCATTCCCCCTCCTGGCCCCAGTGCAGCGTGCAGATCGATCGAATGCGACACCAAGCGCCCTTCATTCTTCAGCGTTAATTCGACAGTGTCCCCCTGCCGCACCCGGATCATTGGGCCGGGCACCTTTCCATTAAAAGTCCAGTACTCGTAAGTCGCGCCGAGGATGGGATCCAGTTTGCCTTCCAACTCTTGCGCGACCAGCGAGACCTTTACGATTTGGGGCCCCCGCTTAGGCAATGGAGGCGGCAGGTCCGCCGGATCGCGCACGATATCTACGGCGGGGACGACCGCGCCCTCATCCGGGCCTTTCATGGGATTGGTCTCCTGATCAAGTGCGTCCTGTACCGAAACCATCTTGGAGCTCCCCCGCACGCAGAACACGAGGATAAAAAAAGCGATGAAGGCAATAATTCTCTTTGCAGAAGTTTTCATGGTCCTTCCTCCTTTCACCGATCCAGGCGAGCCGCCCGTCCCAATTCCTTTGATAGACGGAACGGAACAACTCGAGTGCGGGCTTTCATCCTTCACATACGAACGACCACGGGCTGGTTTTGCACGTGGCTGGGTTCGAGGATGAACGTGCCAAGAATATTGATCGCGAAAATGGTGATTCCCGCGAGTTCGCACAGCGCGGAGACCGGCAGCACCGACCAGGCCCACGCGGCGTAACCCTGATAGGCAATCACCTCGCAAGAAACGCGGAGCGTGCAGCCAAACGTGAGCAACGCGAGGCCGGCGAACATCAGTTTGGTGCTCCAGAGCAGCCGCATTCCCGCAAATGCGGGCAAGATGCGCTGTCCCACGCTCAGGATCATTATGGCGACGAAACCGACCGTCAGGGCGTGCCGTGACGCTCCCCAGATGCCGCCCGATGAATCCCATAGCCCCGCGGCTACGCCGAGAATTGCCGCCACCACAAGCCAGGCGTAAGCCATCCGCACAAAGACGGGAAAACTCGAATGAACGCCGCGGACTTTCGGTTCATGGATCGCCGATTCAAACATCCGCAACCCTGCAATCGCGAGCGCGACACCTGCAACAAATATCCACGTTGCCGGCCGCGCCGCGCCCGAAACGGCCATCGCAACGCCTAAAAGATTCATCACGGCGGCTGCCAGCAGCAGGTTTGTGCGGACGGGCTTCAAACCGAGAAACACCGCCATCCACTTGGCGCTGAATCCCCAGACAAACGGCACAAGAAATCCCCAGCCCATCAGCGCGAGATATCGCTGGTCAAAGAGATGAGGAAACGCTGGAGTAGCGCTCCGGAGCGCAACATAGAGGCACCCGGCGAGATTGGCAATCAGCAGGAGCAGGAGTCCCACACTGGCGCTAATCACCACCCAGACCCACGGACCCATCTCCTTCTTGTCCGAATCGGCGGGCCGGTGTTGAGAGACAGCGCGGAAGAAAATGAAAAAGGCACACAGCTCGATCAGCGCGGACACAGGCAAGAGCCATCGCCATTGCCAGGCGTAAACGGTCGCGATCCACCGCAGGGCGACGCCGCCCGTCCAGCCGGCCCAACAAACCCAAGCGGCGCGAAACCATGAATTTCCGCTCCCGCGAAGTTTGGGAATCGAGTAGAAACCGATCCCCAGGATGAAGCTTCCCACCCATCCGAAAACTTGCGCGTGGCCGTGCGCCTGCAACCAGGCCGGGGAAATCGAGGCCACGCTTTCACGCCCGCTGATTTGCAAAAGGTTCCAAACTCCGAGAAACGTCCCCGGGAAAACCATGAAGAGAATTCCGGACGTAATGAAGGCCATCAGCAGGCGCGACAACGCTGTTTCGCGCGCGCGCATTCTTTCGAATGCTTCTTGAGGGGAGATCTCCGGTGGCCGAAAGGTTTCAGGTGAAGATGCCACGCCAACGCGTGAAGCCGTCATGATCTCAATCCGCGTCAGCTGGCCGCGGCCTCCATTTCCACGGCGCGCGGAAACAAAATGTTGTTCTCCAAATGCACATGCTGGTGCAGGTCGGCTTCGAAGTCGCGCAAATCCTGGTACAGCGCTTTGTAACTTTCGCAGGCATCCGCCGGCGGCGCGTACTCTCGGGATGCTCGGCGAATTTGTTTCACCAGATCTCCCGCGGAGTCGTGCTCTGTCATCATCGCGTGGATCGGATTCTGCACCGTTTGGAAGAAGGGAGGCTCCAGAGGCCTTTTCTCATTCACGGAGCGCTCCAGCGCATCGATATACGGGAACAGGATCTGCTCTTCCTTTTGCATATGCATGATCATGTCTTGCGCGACTGCGCTGAAAAGTTCCTGGACATCTGCAATCTCAGGGTGGTTGCTTCCGTGGACGGACTTCACCTTCTCGAGCAAACTCCGGATCCGGCGGATGGCCTCGCGAACGTAGCGGTGATGCTGTTCGCGAATGTGCCGGGTCAATTCTTCCAGCGGAGCCGATTGCCAGGCTTTTTCTTCGGGCCGGACTTTTTTGCTGTTTTCACGCAGCCGCTTCAGAATTTCTTCGGCGGACACATTGGCATGCAGGCAAGCATCATGCAGTGACTGGCTGCCCCCGCAGCAATAATCCACACCGGCGTTTTCCAGAACTTGTCTCGCTTCCGGACTCGCCAGCGCGATTTCCTTTACCTTCGTTTCGTTGTTGAAATTCATAGCCGCCTCCCGATTGCGCGATTCTCGGCGGCAAGGGGAGGCGCGGCAGTGACCAAAGTCACTATCGCCAGAATGGCTTGAAAATAAGGGATTTACTGCGAGGAGGTTTGCTCGCGCTTCAGGCTCTCAATGTCTTTCACCACGATCTTGCGGCCTTCCACTTCCAAAAAGCCTTCCGCCTGGAGCCGGCTGAGGTTCCGCGAAACAAGTTCGCGCACAGTGCCAAGGTCTGCCGCCAAGTCTTGATGAGTCTTGGTCAGCTCCACCAGGACTCCGTCTTTCGAGGGGATTCCGCTCGATCGGGCAAGCTGGAGGATGAGGGCGATGAGCCGCTGCCTCACGGTGGTGAAAGATAAGTCTTCAATGATTCCCACCAGGCGCCGCAGCCGCGAGCCGACAACGGCAATGACCTTGAGAGCCACGTCCGGATGTTCGCGGCAGAAATTCTGGAAATCCCTGCGCGAGATGAAGAGCACTTCCGCATCCTCGAGCGCAGAGGCCGAGGCGGGATAATTGCCGCCGTCGAAAACGGGAAGTTCGGCAAACGAACTTCCCGGTCCTTCGACGGCCAGGACTTGTTCGCGCCCTTCCGCGGACAACTTGAAAATGCGAATCTTGCCCGAGGCCACAAGAAACAGGCCCGCGCACGCATCGCCCTCGCTGAATAACAGCGCGCCTCGTTCGAAGCGCCGATGGCTGACCCGGGCGGCCAGCGCTTCGATTTCCTGCCGGGTGAGGCTTGCGAATAAAGGGGTCTTTCGCAGCGTCGTTTCTACGAGCTCCTTCACACCCACACTCCGTCAAACCCGCGCGCACTTTTTTTCGCGATCTCTAAGTCAGGCGGCCCGGCCTTCGAGCTAGTGACGAATAGCCGGGCCGTCTTGGGTTTACGCAGTTGCGCGAGTGGCTGCGCCTTTGAAGAACGCGAGCAAGTCGGAGTTGATCTGATCCGCTTGTGTGGTGGGCATCCCGTGAGGAAAGCCCGGATAGACCTTGAGCGTCGCATTTTTCAGGATTTTCGCGGACATCAAACCCGCCGCGCCGATGGGCACAATCTGATCATCGTCACCGTGCATGACGATCACGGGAATCTCGATTTTCTTCAAGTCTTCAGTGAAGTCGGTCTCGGAAAACGCCTTGATGCAATCGTAATGCGGCTTGTGGCCGCCCATCATGCCCTGGAGCCACCAGTGTTCCCGGATGCCCTCGGAAATTTTCGCTCCGGGCCGGTTGTAACCGTAGAAGGGAAGCGTGATGTCTTTATAAAACTGCGGGCGATTTGCGGCCAGAGCGGCGCGGAGTCTGTCGAAGACTTCGATCGGAGTGCCGGTGGGATTCGCGGGGGTCTTCAGCATGAGCGGAGGCACCGAGCTGATGAGAGCGGCTTTGGCTACGCGCTTCGAACCATGGCGCCCGAGGTATCGCGCGACTTCGCCACCGCCCGTGGAGTGCCCCACGTGGATCGCGTCCCGCAGATCGAGCCTTTCGGTCAGTTGCGCGAGATCATCCGCATAGGTGTCCATGTCGTTGCCGTCCCAAGTTTGCGTGGACCGCCCGTGGCCTCGCCGGTCGTGGGCAATCACCCGATATCCGCGCTGCCCGAAGAACAACATTTGCCCATCCCAGTCATCGGCGGTCAGCAGCCAGCCGTGGCTGAAGACGATCGGCTGTCCCTTGCCCCAGTCCTTGTAATAAATCTCGATTCCGTCTTTCGTGGTGATCGTCGGCATAAATTTCTCCTTTCGCACTGCTCAATGGTTGAATCGGTCCGTTCGACGTCTGAAAATTGGGATCGCTCGCGCATGGACAGTCGCGCCATTAAGCCGCAGCAAGGGGCTCGACGCGGAACTTGATCGCCGAGAAAATGCCGAGCCCGATGAACACCGCCAAATTAATGAGCTCCGTGATAAGGAAGGGCGGCTCGGATTGCGTGGGAGCCAGTGCGTGCAGCGCCGGCACCTTATCGAAAAGCTGCGCGATCAGGACGAACACATTCAGGTACTGCGCAATTACGGAAGTGATCACGAAAGTGCGGCGCCACCCGCCGGCGAGCTTTCGCGAATAGAGCGCATGAATCGCAATCGGCAGCACGATCAGCGAAATGGCGCCGAACACATGGGAGGGCAAAAGTTTGTGAAACGGAAAAAAGAAACCCGTCACGCTGGTGAGAATCGTGGTCACAAGAAAGACGGCAGTCCAGCCGTCGAACCTCTGTGACGTGAAAAACCCGAAAATCACAACGAGCCCGGCAACAATTCCGATCAAGCTCAACACCACGTGCGCGAATGTCAACGGCGTCATGCCCAGAATCATTGCGCCTCCCTATCTGCGCTCACGCTGCGGCTGTCTTCCATAACGCTTCGACTTTGGCGTCCAGGTCTCGCGCCACTTTCATCGCTTCGACGTTTCTGTAGGGCGACAAAAAGCTCGCCACTCGGCCGTACGTGAGATGGACACCATCGGGCCGTTGGTCCACCGGGATTGTCACCGGCGCGCAGGATCCGGCGTCCGGGAGGTGCTTGACCATCTGCTTCATCGTCACCGGATCTCCGATCAAATAGCGCAGGCCCCTTGGGGCCCCGGCTCCCAGCTCCTTGCGCAAAAGCAAGTCAGTCGCGCCGCAGAAATGTGCCGCACATTCTTCAAGTGTGGCTTTCTCCCGCCGGCGCTCGATCGCTCTTCGGATACACGGCTACAAAAATGCCGGCCTCGCGCCGGTCGCGGGGCCATCGGTAGGCACGACAACGCGTGTTCGAAGGCAAGACCATAAAATCTCCGGTGGCCAGCCGGCGCGCAGGAAAATCCTGATCCTCGAATTCAATTTGAAATTCGCCTTGCACCACCAGAATTAGGTCAACCGAACCCTGGCTGAACCATCCCGGGTCAATTTCTTCGTCCTGCTTGGCGACCCACACGGCTTCAATTCCTTCGCCGGAGAAGAGCTGGCCGACGCTCCCGTAAGGCGTCGCTTTCGTGGCCACTGCCTCCCCTTTGAGGACGTTCATTACCGCTGGTTTCGGCTTCATGGTGGATATTCCAACAATCGGCAGAGCCTGCTTCCTCCTGCGAAATCGCGGCGCAAACGCGCGCTTCCAGCGTGCGGGCAAAAAAGAGCTTTACGCCTTCGCGGGAGGCGCCAGCGCGACGGTGGACTCGGACGTGAGATACAGGAACGTGAACGTCTCCTGCAAATAGAGGCGAATGTGCGCATCGGTGTGGCTCAGGTAGCCGATCGAGGTGTCCTGGCCGATGTGCAGCTCGAAATCGCCGCCGCGCGTGGTGACGACAAAGGCGCCGTCGATCGCCGGCGCCCAAATAATTTTTTCGCTCACCAGCCGTTTGACGTGCTCGAGCACCGGGTACCCGTAGTCGCTCGTTTCGGCGAGAGCGGTGTAAGCATCGGCGCTGAGCAGCACCGCATAAGGACCGTTGACGCCCACGAGCCGCAATTGGCTCAAGGCCTGCGCGATCGCTTCCGGATATTTGCGGACGTCACCGGGAAGCGACATCTTCGGATTGCTGGTCCCCTGCCGGACGCCCACGATTCCGGCGGCGGCATAGCCTTCGAAAATGGCGCGGTCTTCGGCGAATGCGATTTTGCGAGCAGCGTCCTTCGCGGGCTGCCAGTCGGAATCGTTGGCGCCGCGTTCGACGTCGTCAATCATCTGCCGCTCCAGATCGAAAGGAACCCGCAGCTCAACGAGCGCTTTCACTTCGCGCTGGCGGGCCGCGACGCCATCACCCGGCGAGGCAATGGTGCGCAAGTGGCCTGTGCCCGCGGCGGAGAATGCCGCGCCTGCCGGCCCGCGGAGGTCCGCCACGTGACGGCCGGCAAGATAGCGCTTCAGCGTGCGCGAAGTTTCCTCTTCGATTTGCGCCCACGCGGCATCGGAAATGGGAGCCAGCTCGCGATGCAGGTTATTCATGGGAATTCTCTCCTTTCAAGGAACCGATGCCGAGCGAGCCATCGCTCGCGGATTTTTCGGAGGGAGGAGCTTCGGCCGGCGCAGCGGACGATGCGTCCGCTGCCGGCTGGTCTTCGTTGACGCTCTCGAGAAACGTAGCCGAAGGGATGAAGAACAAATTTCCCGTGACGGCGGTGCTGAAATCGAGGATGCGGTCGTAATTCCCCGGCGGCCGGCCAATGAACATGTTTTCGAGCATCAGCTCGATGATGCGGGGCGTGCGGCAATAGGCGATGTAATAGGTGCCGTACTCGCCGTGTCCGGGGCGGCCGAAAGGCATATTGTCGCGGAGGATTTTCACTTCGACTCCGTTCTCGACGATGGTGTTGAGCGCGTTGTGCGCCGAGGTGGGCTTGACGGAATCGTCCAACTCGATATCGGAAAGCTTGGTGCGGCCGATGATTTTTTCCTGCGTCTCGGTCGAGAGCGCATTCCAGGCGTCGAGCTCGTGGAGATATTTTTGCACGATGACGTAGCTGCCGCCGGCAAACGCGGCGTCTTCCTCGCGGATAAGCACCGCATCGACCGCGGCATCGCCGCTCGGATTCTCGGTGCCATCGACGAAGCCGAGCAGATCGCGCTCGTCGAAGTAGCGGAACCCGTGCACTTCGTCCACCGGCGTGATCGAGTGGCCGATCGTGGCCATGATTTGCGTGGCCAGCTCGAAGCACAAATCGATGCGCTTTGCGCGGATGTGAAACAGCAAATCGCCCGGCGTGGAGACCGCGTGGCGCCCGCCCGAACGAATCTCCCGGAAGGGATGCAATTCGGCGGGCCGCGGCGGACCAAAGAGGCGGTCCCACGCGTCCGAGCCGATCCCCAGGACGCACGAGAGGCTTCCTCCCAGGTCGCGAAATCCCACGGCGCGCAAAAGCGCCGGGAGATCCCCGCAAAAGGCTCGCACCGCCTGGCGCGGCTCGCCGCCCGGATTGATTGTGGCCACCAGAAAAATGGCGGCGCGAGTGAGAGGTGCAGGGACTGGTTGGGTGACGACTGGCGAGACACCGGCCCGATTGTTCGCGCTCGTGGATTGGGACTCCATTAGGTGTCACCCCGGCGGCGCGCGGCGCATTTCGCATCAAGAGGTATGCCGTCCACCCCGCCTGCCAAGAATGGGAGCGCAAGCTTACCATCGCTCCCCAACAAACGTCCATTCCGGTGCTTTTGCGGCGGGGGACGATGCCGGTCGGCCTCCGCGCGTGACGGGCGTCACAACCCGAGGTGAGGTTTAGCACTGCCGCCATCGTGCCAAGGGAGCGAAATTGTCTCGTGAGGCCGGGAGTGGGTGCGCCCATGATGGACTCCTCCCCAGCGGATCGCTCAACCAGAAGCCTCCCCGGCAGCGCCGCATTCATTGCGATTTTGACGCGGCCGTGTGCTGGCACGTCGATTGAGGAGATTTGAGGAGAAGACGGCCATGTCCTGGCAAACCGAATACTGCAAAAAGCTCCACGAACCGGATGAGGCTTTGCGTTGCGTCGAATCCGGGATGCGCGTGTACATCCAGCCGGGCTGCGCGGAGCCGGAAACGCTGGTGGAAGCCCTTCTGAAACGCGCCCCGTTTGTGCATGACGTGGAAGTGGTTCACCTCCTCACGCTGGGATGCGCCGATTACGTGGCCCCGGAAATGGCCGGGCACTTCCGCCACAACGCGATGTTCATCGGTGGAAACACGCGGGAAGCCGTGAACGACGGCCGGGCCGACTACACGCCCGCCTATTTGAGCGAAGTGGAAGACTTGTTTGAAAACGGCACTTTGCCGCTCGACGTCGCGCTCATCCAGGTTTCTCCTCCGGATGCGCACGGGTTTTGCTGCTTCGGAGTCGGAGTGGACACCACGCTGACGGCCGCCAATTGCGCGCGCTATGTGATCGCGCAGATCAACAATTACATGCCGCGCACATTCGGCGACAGTTTCATTCACGTCAGCAAAATCACGGCTTTCGTGGAATCCTCCCGGCCGCTTTGCGAATTGCCAAAACCTGAAATCACAGAATTGCACCGGGCGATTGCCAAAAACGTAGCCGGGTTGATCGAGGACGGCGCCACTCTTCAGACGGGGATTGGAGGGATTCCGGACGCCGTTCTTCCCTTCTTGATGGACCGCAAGGATCTGGGAGTGCACACGGAGCTCGTATCCGACAGCGTGATTCCGCTGATCGAGCAGGGAGTCATCACCGGCGCGCGCAAGAACTTCAATCCGCGGAAAGTGATTCTGGGGTTCGTGCTGGGGACGAGGCAACTCTTCGATTTCGTGGACAACAATCCCATCTTCGAATTCCACCCCAACCGTTACACCAACGATCCCATGTTGATCGCGAAGAACGACAACATGGTGGCGATCAATTCCGCTCTGCAAATCGATCTTACCGGCCAGGTGTGCTCCGATTCCATCGGGACTTATTTTTACAGCGGGATTGGCGGCCAGGTGGATTTTCTGCGCGGAGCGGCGCGTTCCAAGGGAGGGAAGCCCATCATTGCGCTGGGCTCGACGGCGAAAGCGGGCGCGCTTTCGCGCATCGTTCCCGTGCTGGCGCCGGGCGCGGGCGTGGTGACGTCGCGCGGCCTGGTCCGCTACGTGGTGACAGAATTCGGCGTGGCCAACCTGCACGGAAAATCGATCCGCGAGCGGGCCCAATCGTTGATCGAAATTTCTCATCCGAAGTTCCGCGATGAATTGTACGAATACTGCGAACGGACCAAGTGGCTCCAGCGCCCGTCAAAAATTCGATCGGAGACGATGGTGTGAACATGGCGATCTCGACGCGCGGTCAAGTGACGATCAACTGGGAAGAATGCAAAGGCTGCGGGCTGTGTGTGGAGTCGTGCCCGCCGAAATGCCTCGCGCTCGCGGCGGAGTTGAGCGCCTACGGCGTGCACCCGGCGCGCTATCTGGGCGAAGGCTGCACGGCGTGCGGCATCTGCTTCTACTGCTGCCCCGAACCGGGCGCGATCATTGTCTATAAGCAGGCAGCGCCGTCGAAAGCGGCGCCCGCCGGCGTGCAAGGAGGCGAGTATGCGCCAGCTATGTAAAGGCAACGTGGCCGTGGTGAAGGGCGCCATTCTCGCCGGATGCCGCGCCTATTACGGATATCCGATCACTCCCGCGAGCGAAATCGCCGAGGCGGCGGCGCTCTATCTGCCGCAAGTGGGCGGGACGTTTCTGCAAGCCGAAAGCGAAGTCGCCGCGATCAACATGGTGTACGGCGCATCTTCCGCCGGCGTTCGCGTCATGTCGGCTTCCTCCGGCCCCGGCCTCAGCCTGATGCAGGAAGGGATCTCCTACCTGGCCGGCTCCGAGCTGCCTTGCGTGATTGTGGACGTGGTGCGCGGCGGGCCGGGTCTCGGAAACATCGCTCCGGAACAAAGCGATTACGCCGCGGTGGTCAAAGGCGGAGGCCACGGAAATTATCACAATATCGTTCTGGCTCCTTCGTCCGTCCAGGAAATGGCGGACTTGACGATGCTCGCGTTTGAGCTGGCCGATCGCTATCGCAATCCGGCTGTCGTTTTGACGGACGGTTTCGTCGGGCAAATGATCGAGCCGCTGGACCTTCCCTACCGCGATATCTCCGCTCCGGAAAAGCCGTGGGCGGTTCAGGGAACGCCCGAGACGCGCAAAAACCTGGTGACCTCCATTTACCTGGAATCGGACGAGCTCGAAGCGCACCAGCGCAAGATGGAAGAGAAATATTTGCGGGCGCAGCTTCAAGAGCCGCGTCACGAACTCTATCAGGCGGACGACGCCGAGGTACTGCTGGTGGGATACGGAATCGTCTCGCGCGTTCTGCGGTCCACTGTGGAAGTGGCGCGAAAGGAAGGCGAGCGCACCGGCTTGTTCCGGCCGATCACGCTTTGGCCCTTCCCCTCGAAGGCGCTGGCGGATGCAGCGGCGAAGGTTCAAAAAGTGCTTGTGGTGGAGCTGAGCAACGGTCAGATGCTGGAAGACGTGCGGCTGGCGCTTGATGGAAAAGTGCCGGTGGAATCGTACACGCGCGTGGGCGGCAACGTTCCTTCGGTCGAAGAATTGCGGGCCTTGCAGGGCGCGCGGGTAGGCGCGACGGCCTGAAGCGAGGATGAACATGGGCGAAAGCACAGCGACGTGCCAGGTGGATCCGCCGGTGAAACTCGAAGGCTTCGAAGTCACCCACTCGAGATCGCCGGTGTTCTATGACGTGTTCGAACGCAAGTCGGACCTGCAACATCAGACGCACTATTGCCCGGGCTGCGGCCACGGGATCGTTCACAAGCTGATTGCAGAAGCGATCGAAGAGATGGGCCTTCAGGACCGCACGATCCTGGTGAGTCCGGTCGGCTGTTCGGTGTTTGCTTACTATTATTTCGATGTGGGCAACGTGCAAGTGGCGCACGGGCGCGCGCCGGCGGCGGCCACGGGATTGAAGCGCTCGTGCCCGGATAAGATTGTGATTTCTTATCAGGGCGACGGCGATCTGGCGGCCATCGGAACCGCGGAAATCGTGCACGCCGCCAATCGCGGAGAAAAAATCTCCGTCTTCTTCGTCAATAATGCCATCTACGGGATGACCGGGGGGCAAATGGCGCCCACCACGCTGGTGGGGCAGAAGAGCACCACCTCACCCTGGGGGCGGCGGCCATCGAACGAAGGTTTTCCGGTGCGCATGTGCGAATTGCTGGCCACGCTTGAAGCGCCTGCTTACATCGAGCGCGTCGCGCTTTCCGACAACAAGAACATCATGCGAGCGCGGAAAGCGATTCGGAAAGCGCTCGAGTACCAGAAAAACGGCAACGGTTTCTCATTCGTCGAAATCCTTTCGCCCTGCCCGACCATCTGGGGCATGGACCCGGTGGTGGCGCGCAACTGGGTGGCGGAAAAGATGATTCCCGTTTTTCCGCTAAACGTATTCCGCGACCGCAAGCCTGAGCCCGTCGCGGAAACAGCGCCGCCGCAAGGCACGGTGGCCGACGTTCTCGAAATCGCGAAAGAAGAAACCACTTGCGCGTTCGAGCACGACCATCCGTTCCAGGATATGACGATCAAGATTGCCGGCTTCGGCGGGCAGGGCGTGTTGCTGCTGGGGCAGTTGCTCATCGAAGCGGGCATGCGCGAAGGATTGGAAGTGAGCTGGCTGCCGTCTTACGGCCCCGAGATGCGCTCGGGGAGCGCTCACTGCCACGTATGCTTGTCGAAGGACCGCATCGGCTCCCCGCTCGTCCATCATCCCGATGTGCTCATTGCGATGAACGAAATCTCTCTGCGAAAATTCGCGCCCGCAGTCCGCTCCGGCGGGCTGATCATTTACAACGGCAGGGAAATTCCCGCAGGTCTGCCGGAGCTTCCGGCGCGCGTGCATTGCGTGCCGGCCTCGGAAATCGCCGATCAAATCGGTTCGACGAAGGTGGCGAATATCGTGCTGATGGGCGCGCTGCTGGAAGAAACCGGGTGCCTGGAATTTTCCACCGCCGCCGCGACGATTGCGGAGAAGGTGAAGAAAGTGGCGCTCGCGGACATGAATCGCAAAGCTCTCGAGCGCGGCCGCCGCTTTGCCGATGATGTGCTGGTCCACGAAGGCCAGCCGCAGCCCGACGGCTATCCCTACTAGCGCGCGGGCCGGCTGACCGCCGGGGAGTCGGAACGCAGGCCTGCCCGCCGAAGCCCCGATCCTCACCATTCGGGGGCGCAGGAGGGCGAACCCAGAGCGAATAAAATCGCGCGGAAACGGCATCAAGCAAGGTAATAGTATTCACGCTAAAAAAGGCCCCAAAACGACCAAAATTCCGCACCCGCCGAAAAAACCCCAAGTGATCCTTTAAAGAAGGGGGAAAGGTCAAATGCCGTACCCACGCCTGCGGCGACCATGCGGCACCCGAACGTCAATTTCCGAGAAAGATCAGAGTAGAGAGCTTCGCCACCCGCTGTCCTCTTAATGCCCAGAAACTCAGGGCGGACTGGGGGCATTGACTTCACTGTACTTCACCCATTGAAATTCCATCATGTCGCCGTCGAAAAAATCAGCAAAGGAGTCCACGGAGCCATCCTCAAGCCGCCTGACGCGCAGGCGGACCATCTCACGGAGTTGCTGGGGCGGTGTTCGCTCAAAAAATCCTGCGCCGTTGACATATGCGACCAAACGAGAATCGGGCGACCACCATAAGGCTGTCGCTGCCTCGCTCTTGAAGAGAAATTTCCTCTCACTCCCTGAAGGCCGGACGACGAAATACTTGCACCCCCACAAAGACGGCGGGCAATCCATCAGAGCGATCCAGTTCCCGTCCGGTGACCAGGTAGGACGTGTTCCCACGGAGAATTCTCGCAACGCTTTACTCTCGACATCATAGATGCTCGAACGTGGATGATCGCTCATATTATCGGACGTGTAGACGACTTGTTTATCGCCGGGCGACCAGCACTGAGGATCCACGAAGGATGTACTGCCACGACCAATAAGCTGAGTGCCCCCAGTCGCCACGTCAAGAATCAGCAATTCGTTTGTGTGGCTCCCATCACGCCAATTCTGCGCAACTATTGCAATCTTGGAAGAATCGCGGGACCAACACGCCATGTAGCTGGGGTTGCCAAGATTGGGATACTCATGAGGGTGGCTCCCATCTTTATCCACGATGGCCAGAAAACAGTGAGGGGGAGCTGCTTGTCCGCAGAGCGCAACAGCGACTCTTGATCCATCCTCTGAGAATCCCCCGCTCAAGATTATTCCTCGGCCAGGCCAAATCGTCGGTTTGGTCAGTTTGCCGTTCGCAAATGAGACCGCGTAGATCTTGTTCTCGCGCCCTGAAACTAGGGTGAACACAGTTTGCTTCTGGAGGTGGATGAGCTCGGAGCGCAATGATTCCCGCGGCAACCCCAATGGGACAAGGAAAATGCTCACCGCGCAAAGTGCCCAGACCACTAAGCTTTGCGCTGGCCGGTACCTGATGCGGGCTGACATTTGAACGCATTATCGCATCATGTTTAGCCCCAGATGCCACCGGCGTGTGGCACTTTCAGATGTGTCACTGTCTTAGCTATGATTCAAGCGATCTGCCGGGCACTGGCGGGTGGCACAGCCTTTACTCGCGAATGATGCCACTTGGGTAACTCATCCTGTGGTAGAGGTGTCTTAGTTTTGACTGGGATTTTGACTTGGGTTTTGATTTGGGTTTTGACTTTGCGGTGCCGCATCCTTTGCGCCGGGGACAAAGGGTGCGGGGGTTGACGTTGACTCTGAGGATTTGACTTTGCGGGTTTTGGTTTCCGAGTTTCAGAACTCCTTCCGAAGCCGCAGGCGAAACCACAAGACAAAACCGAAAACCCGCACCCTCGCCTGCGGCGAGGATTGATTGCATGAGAGCGAAGGCTCCGATCGGAGGCCGGGTATGCTTCTGATTGGAGGACCGAAGCAAATTCGGTCGAAAGGAGCCTTCGATGAGGATTATAGGATGCGATTACCATCCCAGTTGGCAGCAAGTTT
>DASPSD010000036.1:0-45434 GCA_035624115.1 Candidatus Sulfotelmatobacter sp.
TCGAACGCGCGCTCGCCGTGATGCAGCAAGTTCTTTCGGGTAGCGCTCCTGCGGCAGCGGCGCATTGAGATTGCCACGGCTCCGTTCCATCCGAGTTATACTCTCGCCCGGGTTATACGCACCAAATTTGAAAAAAGCGCGGAATCCGGAGGACAAATGGAGTTGCAAAACTTTCTCCGCACGAAATACGGAAAGACAGCGCTCGCCATAATCCTCATCACAGGTGGAATCATGACCTCACACGCAATACCCGGCCGCGAGGCCGCTGCACAAGGATCGGCCCAGGCGAAGATGATGCCAACGGTTGAAACGGCAAAGATATTCATCGAAGGGGCTGAAAAGAAACTGCTCGACCTGTGGATTCGGGGCATGCGCACGGAGTGGGTTCATGAAACTTTCATTACCAGCGACACGGAAACGATAGCGGCACAGGCAGACGAAGCCATCAAAGCCGCGACCGCCAATCTCGCCGCCGAGGCCCGGCAATATGAGAGCCTCAAGTTGCCGGAAGAGATCGCCCGAAAGATCTATATCCTCAAACACTCGGTGGACATTCCCGCGCCGCGAAATGCGGCGGAGCAAACCGAGCTTGCCACGATTGCGGCGTCGCTTCAGAGCGATTACGGCACGGGCAAATGGTGCCCGGATGGGCCCAAAGGAAAGTGCCTCTCGCTGGATGAACTGGAAAACATCCTGGCCACGAGCCGCGACGCCGACCAGCTAAAGGGCGTCTGGGTGGGCTGGCATGCGATTGCGCCGCCCATGAAGGACCGATACACGCGACTCGTCGTTCTCTCCAATAAAGGCGCGCGCGAATTGGGTTTCGCCGATACGGGCGCAATGTGGAGAGCCGGGTACGACATGTCCCCCGAAGATTTCAGCAAGGAACTCGATCGCCTCTGGATGCAAGTGCGGCCTCTTTACGTCTCGCTGCACGCCTATGCGCGAACGCAACTGGTCAAACAGTACGGAGCAGGCCCCATTGGCACGGATGGCGCGATTCCGGCGCACCTGCTTGGGAACATGTGGTCGCAGACCTGGGACAATATTTATCCGCTGCTCGCCCCGCCCAATGCGGACCCGGGCTATGACGTGGGCGAAATTCTGAAGGCGAAGAATATCGATGCCGTGGAGATGGTTCACTATGGCGAACGATTCTTCATGTCGCTCGGCTTTCCGGCGCTGCCGGGCACTTTCTGGGAACGGTCGATGTTCGTGAAGCCGCACGATCGCGAAGTCGTGTGCCATGCCAGCGCCTGGGACATTGATTACGTAGACGACTTGCGCATCAAGATGTGCATCGAACAGAAGGCAGAACATTTCACCACCATCCATCACGAATTGGGGCACAACTTCTATCAGCGCGCTTATGATGGGCAGCCGCCGCTATACCGCGATAGCGCCAACGACGGATTCCACGAGGCGATCGGCGACACGATCGCGCTCTCCGTCACGCCGGAGTATTTGAAGCAAATCGGGTTGCTCGAGACCGTGCCGCCTGCCTCGGCGGATATCGGCCTGCTCATGAAGCGCGCTCTCGACAAGGTCGCGTTCTTGCCGTTCGGCCTGCTAATCGACAATTGGCGCTGGGGCGTGTTTTCCGGAAAAATCACACCGGCGGATTACAACAAGGCGTGGTGGGAATTGCGCCGGGAATATCAGGGAATCGCGCCGCCGGTGGCGAGGTCCGAGGCGGATTTTGATCCCGGCGCGAAGTATCACGTCGCTGCCAATGTCCCCTACGCCCGCTATTTCCTGGCAGCCATCCTCCAGTATCAATTTCACCGGGCGCTGTGCCGCGTGGCGGGATATACAGGGCCGCTGCATCGCTGCTCGATTTACAACAACAAAGAAGCAGGCGCGAAGCTCGCGAAGATGCTCGCGATGGGCAAGAGCCGGCCGTGGCCGGAGGCGCTCGAGGCCCTCACGGGCGAAAAGCAGATGGACGCAACCGCGATCCTGGATTATTACGCGCCGCTCAAGCAGTGGCTCGACGAGCAAAATAAGAAGAGTGGCGCGAAATTGGACTGGTAGCCGGGGCAATTCCGCCACGCAGTGATCCATCGCGGAGCGGGGAACCCTTAGTCCCATTTTTTATCTGTGTTTATCTGTGTTCATCTGTGGTTCCAAAACCCTTATGGTATAAATGAAGGGTTCAACTACGCCGGTATCTCAATGCCCGTGTGAGGTGACGTGGAATTCTCGCTGACCGATGAGCAGCAGCAGCTCCGCAAAACCGTCCGCGAATTCGCCGAGGGCGAAATTCTTTCCCACGTGATGGAATGGGACGAAGTCTCGCATTTTCCGCAAGAAATCATGCCGAAGCTGGCCGAGATGGGATTTCTCGGCGTCATTTTCCCGGAAAAATACGGCGGCGCCGGGATGGGGTACGTCGAATACGCCATCATCATTGAAGAACTGTCGCGAGTTGACGGTTCTGTCGGCATCACTGTGGCCGCGCACAATTCGCTTTGCACCAACCACATCTATAAATTCGGGTCCGAGGAACAAAAGAAGAAGTACGTCGTGCCCTTGGCTCAGGGGGAAAAACTTGGCTGCTGGTCTCTAACGGAGCCGGAGGCTGGTTCCGACGCAGGGGGCACGCGGACAATCGCCGTGCGAAAAAACGGCGGGTGGCTCATCAACGGCTCGAAAACCTTCACCACCAACGGACACCATGCCGACGTATGCGTAGGAATGGCCGTCACCGACGCGTCGAAAAAGAGCCATGGGATTTCCGCTTTCTTGATCGAGAAGGGCACGCCGGGATTTCGTCCAGGGAAGAAAGAGAACAAACTCGGACTGCGGGCGAGCGACACTTCCGAGGTGGTGTTCGCCGATTGCAAAGTGCCTGCAGATAATCTGATCGGAAAAGAGGGCGAGGGATTCGTCAACAGCTTGCAAATTCTCGACGGGGGGCGAATCTCCATCGCCGCGCTCGGGCTGGGCATGGCGCAGGGTGCCTATGAATCCGCGGTGCGGTACGCGAAGCAGCGCAAGCAATTCGGAAAAGCGATCGCTGACTTTCAAGCCATTCAATTCAAGCTCGCGGACATGGCCACTCAGATCGAAGCCGCCCGGTTGCTGACGTACCAGGCTGCCTGGCTGGCGGACCGGGCCATCGCGTCCGGCGATTCCCATGCGCGCATTACGCAAGAATCGAGCATGGCAAAGTTATTCGCCGGCGAGGTCGCCGTCCGCGTGGCCAATGAAGCGGTGCAAATCCACGGCGGCTACGGCTTCACCAAGGACTATCCGGCGGAAAAATTTTATCGCGACGTGAAGCTTTGCACGATCGGCGAGGGGACGAGCGAAATCCAGCGGCTCGTGATCGCCCGGCAGATTCTCGGCAAAAAATAGACCGGTGCCAAAATCGCTTTCGATTCCTGCGATGTCCACGCCTGTCGAAAAATGGGCGGAGCAAGTGCGCGCGGGCGATGTGCGCGCGATTTCGCGGGCGGTTTCGGCGATTGAAAACCGGTCGCACCAGGCCGAGGAAATCCTCCGAAAACTTTTTCCCTACACGGGGCATGCCTTCCGGATCGGAATTACGGGGGCTCCCGGGACGGGAAAAAGCACTCTCGTTGACCGGCTGGCCGGCCGCTATCGCGCGCAGCAAAAAACCGTGGGCATCGTTGCGGTGGACCCCTCGAGTCCGTTTACCGGCGGCGCGATTTTGGGCGATCGCATCCGGATGCAAGGGCACGCGACGGACTCGGGAATTTTCATACGCTCGATGGCTACACGCGGTTATCTCGGAGGGCTCGCGCAGGCCACCGGCGACACAGCTCTCCTGCTCGATGCCGCCGGCAAACAGATGATTCTGGTCGAGACCGTGGGTGTGGGGCAGGGAGAAATCGAGATTGTGCGCCTCGCAGACTGCACGCTTGTGGTGCTCATGCCGGGAATGGGAGACGATGTGCAAAGTCTCAAGGCCGGTCTGATGGAAATCGGCGATATCTTCGTGCTGAACAAGGCGGATCGCGAAGGAGCAGGCCGTTTCGAGCAACAGTTGCGCGCGATCCTTCAGATCGTGCCCGAACGCGATGGGTGGAAGCCGCCGGTGGTGCGCACGATTGCCACCGAGAACAAGGGCGTCGACGAACTCGCGGAGCAAATCGAGATTTTCCGCAAACATTTTGGGGAAGCGCACCAACGCCGGGCGAGAGAGCTGGCGCACTGGAAAGAATGGCTGCTCCGAATGCTCGAGGCGCGGCTGATGGAACGAGTCGGGCGCCACTTGACCGAATCACAGCTCGAGAAACTCGCCGCGGAAGTCGCCGCGCGAAAAAAAGATCCTTACGGTGCTGTCGAGGAAATCCTCGCGCACGCGGGTATGGGGGAGAAGCGTTGAAACTGGGCCAACTGGAATTTCATGTGATCGTGTCGGGGCACTTCGGACTTGATGGCGGAGCGATGTTTGGCGTGATTCCGAAGCCGATGTGGGAGAAAAAAGTCGCGCCGGACGCGCGCAATCGCATCATCCTCGCGATGAACAGCTTGCTGATTCGAGCGGGCGGAAAAAATATCCTGGTCGAGACGGGCGCGGGCGACAAGATGAACGACAAGGCTCGTGACATCTACGCGCTGGACGGGCCACGGCTCGTGGAGGGGCTCCGAGATTATGGTCTTCATCCGGAAGAGATCGATATCGTGGTGAACACGCACTTGCATTTCGACCACTGCGGCGGCAACACGCGGGTGGAAAAAGACAAAGTGGTTCCCGCGTTTCCCAATGCGCGGTACATCGTGCACAAAGGCGAATACGAGCACGGCAAGAATCCGAACGAGCGCGACCGCGCCAGCTACATCGCGGACAATTATGTCCCGCTCGAGAAGGCAGGAAAGTTATCGCTGATCGAGGACGACCGCGTAATTGCGCCGGGCGTCGAGTTGATTCGAGTGCCCGGGCACACCGCCGACATGCTTTGCGTGAAATTGCAAGGCGGGGGCAAGACAGCTTTCCTCTTCGACGACTTGATTCCCATGACGCCACACCTGGGGCTGGCATGGATTATGGGATTCGACCTCTACCCCATGCAAACGCTCGAAAACAAGAAAAAATGGCTTCCTGTGGTGGCGCGCGAGGAATGGATTGCGCTCTTCTGTCATGAACCAAAAACCCAAGCGGCATATCTTCGCGAGCGCGATGGCCAGTACGAACCCGAGCCGGTGAAGGTGGATTAAGAATGGCAAAAACGCGGAATGCGAGGACAAAGACGGAGTCCGTGAAGATAGGCATCATCGGCGGCAGCGGACTCTACCAGATGGGCGGCTTGATCGGCGCCCGCGAGCTCCGAATCAAGACGCCCTTAGGGGATCCTTCCGACGTTATCGTGACCGGCCAAATGGAAGGGAAGCGGGTCGCGTTTCTGGCGCGCCACGGACGCGGGCACCGATTGTCACCCAGCGAGATCAACTACCGCGCCAATATTTGCGCGATGAAGATGCTCGGCGTCGAGCGGATCATTTCGATGAGCGCGGTGGGATCGCTGCGCGACGATATCCCGCCGCTCGATTTCCTGATTCCGGATCAATTTTTCGACCGGACGCGCGGGCGCATCGCCACTTTTTTCGGCGGCGGTGTTGTCGCGCACGTGAGCTTCGATAAGCCGACGTGCACGCACCTCTCGGCACACCTGGCCAAGGCATGCGATGCGCTGGGAGTAAAGGTCCACCGGTCGGGAACGTACGTCTGCATGGAAGGGCCGCAGTTTTCCACGCTGGCAGAGTCGCACACCTACCGTCAATTGCGCTTCGACGTGATCGGGATGACGAACCTCACCGAAGCCAAGCTCGCGCGCGAAGCGGAAATCTGTTACGCCACGGTCGCGATGGTCACTGATTACGACTGCTGGCACCCGCAGCACGACGCTGTCACGTTGTCCGAGATCATCGCCAACCTGAATCGCAACACCGAAAAGGGCCAGCGCGTGATCCGCGAGGCGGTGCGAGAGTTGCCGGAGGAGCGCGCATGCAAATGCGGGTCGGCGCTGGCGCACGCCATCGTCACCGACCGGAAGATGATCCCCGCGTCGGCAAAGAAGCGCCTCGCACCCATCATCGGAAAATACATTTCATAGAGCGGAGAGCGGATGTCACTACTCGTGGTGGGGTCGGTTGCGTTCGACGGCATCGAAACTCCGTACGGCAAAGTGGACCGGACCCTTGGCGGGGCGGCCAGCTACTTTGCGCTTGCAGCGAGTCATTTTGTCCCGGTGCGCCTGGTGGGAATCGTGGGCGAGGATTTCACCGAGAAGGATCGCGCCATTTTTCACGGGCGCGGGATCGATCTCTCGGGCCTGGAGCATGCGCCCGGGAAAACGTTTTTTTGGGCGGGGCGGTACAGCCAGAACATGAACGAGCGCACTACGCTCGCGACCGAACTCAACGTCTTCGCCAATTTTCGGCCCACGCTGCCGGATTCCTTCGCCGATTCCGCCTACATTTTCCTAGCCAACATCGATCCTACGCTGCAACGATCCGTGCTCCATCAGGTGCGGAGAAAACCGAAAGTCGTGGGGCTCGACACGATGAATTACTGGATCGAGCGCACTCCCGCGGAGCTGCGAGAGATTTTGAAGCACACCCAGATCCTGATGATCAATGATGACGAAACGCGCCAGCTCAGCGGCGAGCACAATCTGATGCGGGCGGCGCGGCACGTTTTCAAGATGGGCCCGAAGACGCTCGTGATCAAGCGCGGCGAGCACGGCGCCCTGATGGTCCATAATCGATTTCTCTTTTCCGTGCCCGCGTTTCCATTGGAAGAAGTGCACGACCCCACCGGCGCAGGCGACAGCTTTGCCGGCGGTTTCATGGGCTACCTTGCCAGCACCGGCCGGGTAAACGAACAGACGCTGCGAAGGGCGATGGTTTACGGCTCCGTGCTCGGCAGCTTTACGGTCGAGCGCTTCGGAGTCGAGCGGCTCACTCATTTGACGCGGCGGGAGATTCATGCGCGGGCGCGGCGGTTTGCGCACCTCACCACTTTTACGCTTTAGGGCCGGACGGGGCAGGCACAAAAGCGGGGGGAGGGTTCCATGCTCCACGACCTGAACATTTACATTGTGGGAAAGCTGCTGCTCGCTGCGCTTCTGGGTGGCGCGGTCGGCCTTGAGCGCGAGCTGAGCGGGAAGCCTGCGGGCCTGCGCACGAACATGCTGATCGCGATCGGAGCGGCGCTCTTTACGATCATCTCGTATCAAATGGCGGGTACCGTGGGCGGCGACCACACTCGAATCGCCGCGCAGATTATTCCGGGGATCGGGTTTATCGGAGCGGGCGTGGTGATCCGGGAGCGGGGCACAATCATCGGAATCACGAGCGCTGCCACCATTTTTGTTGTTGCCAGCATCGGTATGGCGGTCGGGGCCGGCCAGGAAGTGACCGCCACTTTCTGCACTTTGCTCTTGCTCGCCTGCCTGGTGGTTCTCGGGCACATCGAGGAGCGATTCGGACTCCATTTTCGGCTCATGAATATTCGCCTCGTGGTCCCCCGGACCGGAAACCCAGCAGAGCGAGTGCGCGGAATTTTCGACGACCTGCGCATCAGTGTCCGCCGCTGGCAAACGCATGAGGCGGACGACGGCACACTCGTGGAATTCGATGCCGAGTTGACATCCACGCAGGAACGGCAATTGCTCGCGCGCCTTAGGCCGTTGAGCACTCATGTGGAGGCGCGCCCGATTCGTGCGGTCACGCCGCTGTAGCGCCAGCGCGATGGCGCCACGCATACTTGTTCACCCAACCATTTCAAGGCATGCGGAATCCAAGTTGACGCCGTCTGCGCCGGGATGCTATCAATTCTGCTTTACTGCGCCGGGGATTTGCAGGCGGCAATTGCACCGTCCTCATTCCGCTTTCCCGGCTGCCGGTGGCAGGCGGCCACGGGATCCCCAATCGTCATTCAGGAGGAAGGATTGAAGCGATCGCGCTGGGCCGCGCTTACCCTGATAGCGGTATCAGGGCTATTGGGTAGCTGCGGGGGCAGCAGCAAGCCGGCCTCGAACCCGACACCGGCCATCGGCGCTCTTTTCCCGGCGGACATCGTTGCCGGCAGTGCCTTGTTCACACTCAATTTGACGGGCACAGGTTTTGTTGAGAATGTGACTCAAATCTTCGTGAATGGATCGCAGCGCACGTCCACCTTCAACGCGGGGACCAGCCAGATCGGAGTCGCGGTTCTTGCATCGGATGTCGCGACACCGGGAAATGTTCAGATTCTCGCTGTGAATCCGCCGCCGGGAGGCGGTCCGGCGCAGACCCCCGCGACATTCGTGATCATCCCGACGCAGAACGGCGCGCCGGCGATAACCGGGTTCAGCCCGGTGGATACGCCCGTGAACACCAAGCTTCCATTCACGCTTACTGTCAACGGTGCGAATTTCGTTGCGAACAACGGGGCAGTGCTCGGGTCCACAATCTTCTGGAATACCGAGCTTAAGAACACCACATTCGTCAACGCCGGCGCACTTACGACGAACGATATCTCGGCCACAGACCTGAGCACATGCGGCCCGGTAAGCATCACGGTTGAGAATCCCGGGCCGAACATGGGCACAATCCATTCGGTTTCGGTGGATTTCAATATTACGGGCAACTGCAATCCCGTCCCGGCGATTGTCTCGATTTCACCGCCGAGCACGACCGTCGGAGTCGTTCCCGCGGGCGGGATCGTGACGCTGACCGGGTTCGATTTCATGGCCTCCGCGATGGTCTCCGTGAATGGGACGCAAAGAGCCGCCGCGGTGGTGAGCGGCACGCAAATTACGGTTCCCATTACGGGCGCCGACGTTGCGTCGGCCGGCCCCATTGCCATCACGGTTTCCAATCCCGCCCCCGGCGGCGGAATCTCCGCCGCGGCCACTTTTTCCGTCAATCCCTAATTTTTGAGCGTCAAATCAGTTGCACATGGCGCATCGCCTTGTTTGCGCGTTGTAGACGCCGCAGGGAAAATTTCCTATGCTCGATTGCGCGACATGCCGCAACCTCTCAAGCCCCTTGCCCTTTATCCGGGGGACTCGATCCGGATCCTTTCACTTTCGAGCCCGGTGGAAGAAGACAGGCTGAAGAGAGGCTGCGACGAGCTGACGCAGCTCGGATACGCGTTGCGCTTGGACCGCGCGAGCGTGCTGGCTCGAGACGGTTTCTTCGCGGGCGCCGGCGGAGAAAGAATTGCCGCTCTGAAAGACGCGCTGCAGGAGACCGCAACGCGCGCGATCTTTCTTTCGCGTGGTGGTTACGGATCAAATTATTTGTTGAGCCGGCTGGACCTCGATGCTGCGTCCGTCAAAAGTGTCGTGGGCTACAGCGACGCCACTTCGCTTCAAATCTATTTGTGGCAAAAATTTCGCTGGGTCACTTTTTACGGGCCGATGGTTGCCGCCGGCCTCGACAAAGCCGCGGGCGCGCCGCAGGGCTATGATCGCGATACCTTAACCCGCGCGCTTACGGAGACGCGGCAGGGCTGGTCGATCGACCTGCGTGCGGAGCCGATTTCGAGTGGCGTGGCCGAAGGCGTATTGCTCGGGGGATGCCTCACGCTGGTGGAGACAACTCTGGCCACTCCCTGGGAACTGGAGACGAAGGGTTCGGTTCTTTTCTTGGAAGATCGCGCTATGAAGCCGTGGCAGGTGGACCGCGCCCTGATGCACTTGAAGCAGGCGGAAAAATTTCATGGCGTCGCCGGAATTGTTCTCGGTGAATTTCCCGAAAGCGATGCGCCGGCAGGCACCGAAACCGTATTGGACGTGGCCCGTCGAATCCTCGCACCATTGGGCATTCCGGTTGCCTGGGGAGCGCCGATTGGCCACGCCAGAAAACCGATGCTCACGCTACCGTTGGGCGTTCGTGCGCGTCTCTCCGTTGATGCTGGCGCGAAGCTCGATATATTGGAGCCGGCCGTCGTGGCGTGACGAAATTTGCGGAGCCGTGGAGATTCTCAATTCAATGAGAATGGGCAGATGATGATTGAAGGGGTCACAAAAAACACGGTCGAGCACATCTACTTGCTCGGAATCGCGGGCGCAGCGATGGCGCCGGTGGCCGGGATGCTCAAAGACCGCGGCTTCCACGTGACCGGGTCGGATGTGGGCGTTTATCCGCCGGCCTCAACCCTGCTCGATTCGCTGGGAATTCACTGGAACGAGGGATTCGACGAAAACAATTTGAGGCCATCGCCGGATCTCGCCGTCATCGGAAATGTGATCGCGCGGGGCAATGCGGAGCTCGAATATATTCTCGACGAAAAGATTCCTTACTGCTCGATGCCGCAACTCCTCGAAAATTATTTCATTCCGGGGCACCGCTCCATCGTCGTGGCCGGCACGCACGGCAAGACCACCACCACCGCCATGCTGGCATGGATTTTCCAAGTGGCCGGCAGGCGCCCGGATTTTCTGGTCGGCGGGGTGCTGCCGAATTTTAACGACCGGAGCTACGGCCTGGGAGGCGGCGAGGATTTCATCATCGAGGGGGATGAATATGAGACGGCATTCTTCGATCGGGGGCCGAAGTTTCTTCACTACCACCCGGATGAACTGATCCTTACGTCTCTCGAGTACGACCACGCCGATATCTATCCCGATCTCGCCTCGATCGCGCTGCAATTTCGGCGGCTGGTGAACCTCGTGCCGCGCCGCGGGCGCATCGTGATCTGGGGAGAAAGCGCGGAATTGAGGCAAGCCGTGGCGAAAGCTTTTTGCCCCGTCGAAACCTTCGGTCTCACGCCGGAGTGCGATTGGTGCGCCGGGGATATTCTCTGGAACGATGCGGCAACCGAATTCCGCGTGGCCTATCAAGGGAAAGAAGTGACCCGCATCCGCATGCCGCAGACAGGCCGCCACAATGTGTTCGACGCGCTGGCCGCAATCGCCGTGGCTTATGGCCGCGGCGTGGAATGCGAAGCGATCGAGCGGGCGCTCGCAACCTTCCAAAGCGTCCGCCGCCGGATGGAAATCAAAGGCGATGCAGGCGGCGTGCTGGTGGTCGAGGACTTTGCGCATCACCCGACTGCGATTCGCCTCACGCTCGAAGCCGCGCGGACTCGGTGGCCCGGGCGCAAAATCTGGGCGGCGATTGAGCCGCGCTCCAACACGATGCGCCGCAAGGTATTTCAGGACGTGCTGCCCGATGCCCTGGCGCAAGCGGATTGCGTTCTGATCGGTCCTGTGAGCCGGGCGAAGTTGCTGGAGCAGGAAGAACGTCTTTCGCCGGCGGCAATTGCGGAGGCGCTGCGAGCGCGTGGACGCGCCGCGCGGGCAATGGACTCGGCCGATGAGATTGCCGACTACATCGCCGAGAGCGCGCAACCCGGCGATTTGGTGCTGGTGATGTCCAATGGCAGCTTCGATGGGCTCTGCGGCAAGCTGCTGGAAAAGCTCAAGTCGCTCGCCCGGGCGCGCGGATGAACCTTTTCCCGAAGCGGCTCCCATCTGCTTTGAGTGCCTCAGTGTTGCTGTTCATATTTCTCGCTCCGTCGTCTGCCCGAGCCACGATTCGATACCAGATCAAGCTTTCGGACCCGAAATCGCATCTCATCGAGGTCGAAATGATCGTGTCGAAAGCCGGACCCGGTCTCGTCGTCTCTCTCCCCGCATGGGATGCCCTGTATCAGATTCGTGACTTTGCCTATCGCGTTCGCAACGTACGCGGCTATTCGAAAGTCCAGGCCTCGTTGAACGGCTTGAGCGTCTCAAAGCTCGACAAGCAAACCTGGCAAATCGGCAATCCCGACCCCGAGCGACGGCAGGACACGGACGCCGATATCCTGGTTCGATACGCGGTGGAGTGGGACGAGCCCGGCCCGTTCAGCTCGCAATTCAATTCCCACCACGCGTTTCTCAATCTCGCAGACGTCCTGATGTACGCGCCTCAGCGCCGCGCGGAAGATGCTCTCGTCGACTATGCCTCCGTGCCGGCGGGTTGGAAAATCATAACCGAGCTTCCGTCCGGGCCGCTTCCGCTGTCTTTCGCTGCGCCAAGCTACGATGCGCTCGTGGATGCTCCGGTGGAAGCCGGGGAGTTCGAGGAATTTGAATTCGAAAGCAGCGGCGCGCGCTTCCGGGTTGTCGTCGATGGCGAAGGCTGGAACAAGGGCCGGCTTGAGGATGGCCTCCGGCGCATCACCCGAAGCGAGATGAAGCTGATGGGCGGCCCGCCCTTCAAGGAGTACACGTTCATTTTTCATCTCGGGCCGTACAGTGACAATGGCGGCGGAGGAATGGAGCACGCAAATTCGACCGCCATCGCCTCGCGCTCGCTCGATGGAGCCATTCCGATTGCCGCGCACGAATTTTTCCATGCCTGGAATGTGAAGCGCATCCGGCCCCAGTCGCTCGAGCCGGTGGATCGCACCAAGGAGCAATACACGCGGGCATTGTGGTTTGCCGAGGGTGTGACGAGCACGTACGGCTCCTACGCGCTTGAGCGCGCCGGGCTGCGGTCGAAAGACGACCTCTACTCGGATATCGCTCAGCAAATCAGCGAACTCGAAGCGCGACCGGCGCACATCTGGCAGAGCGTGGAAGAATCGAGTCTCGATGCATGGCTTGAAAAATATGACTTGTACAACCGGCCGGATCGAAGCATTTCCTACTACAACAAAGGCCAAATCCTCGGCGTTCTGCTCGACATCCAGATTCGCGACGCGACGGACAATCACAAATCGCTGGACGATGTCCTCCGGAAATTGAATCAGGAGTATGCGCAGCAAGGGACATTTTACGATGAGAGCCTGGGGATTCAACGCGTCGTGGAGGAGATTTCAGGAGCCAGTTTCGCCGATTTCTTCCGCGACTATGTGGCGGGAACGGTCGATGTTCCATACGCGGAGTTCCTTGCGAAGGCCGGTCTCGAGCTCAAGCAGGAGATTCGCCGGACAGCCGACCTTGCATTCTGGCCCGGATTTGCGCCAGGTACCGGAATGCAAGTGACTGCCGTGGAAGCGGGCGGCAGGGCAGAGGCGGCTGGCTTGCGCGCGGGAGACATCCTGCTGACACTGAATGGTGAAGAAGTGATGAAAGACCCTTACCACATTTTCCACCGCGTATTCCCAGGACAAAACGTGAAGCTCCACGTGCGCCGGGGCACGCAGGAGCTTGATGCCGCCTATCAGCTTGGATCGCGCGAAGATCGCCTTTATACCATCGCGGAACTGCCGGCTCCGAGCGACAAACAACGCCGAATTCGGGAGGGCCTGCTCCATGGAACAACGGATTAGCTGAAACTCGCCGTGCGTGATCCCCTTGCTCAGCGTGTGCACTGATGCGGACGATTCTGATCGTCTTTTACTTCACCCTGGCGCTCATCCTCGTGATGCCATGGCTGATTTTGTGGACTCTCCTCACCGGAAATCCCGGCCTGATGTGGAACGTGGCAATGAGCGCAGTGCGTTTCTCGATGCGGATAGGCGACGTACGCGTGCGCGTCGAAGGGATTGAGAACATTCCAGCGGGCGTCTGCGTGTTTGCCGCCAACCATATCTCCAACGTGGATCCCCTCGCGTTCGTGCCTGCGATCCCGCGGCGCGTTTCGCTGCTGGTGAAAAAAGAATTGTTTCGCATACCCATTTTGGCCACCGCCATGCGTCTTGCCGAATTTGTCCCGGTTGACCGCGAGGATAAGGAGGCTGCAGCATCCAGCGTGGACGTCGCAGTCGAGCGGCTCCGAGGGGGAACTTCTATGGCGGTTTACCCCGAGGGAACTCGCAGCCCCGACGGCCGATTGCGTCCATTCAAAAAAGGCGCCTTTGTGATGGCGATTCAGGCAGGTGTTCCGGTTGTGCCGGTCTCCATCGCCGGGGCCCAGACACTGCTTCGCAAAGGCGATTGGAGGCTGCATCGGGGCGAAGTGACCATTCGGTTTGGGCCTGCCGTGGATGCCTCGAAGTACACGATGGAGCGCCGTAGTGAATTGCTGGCCCGCGTGGAATCGTTGGTCGCCGCAGGATTGCCCGAGGAGCAGCAACCCTTCCCATCCGAATCTTCAAGCGACCCCGACATCCCGACAGTGAATCCAGGGCACGTCAAGCCGACTCGGCCTTGAGCCGCGCCACTTCCTCGCGCAGTTCGCGGATCTCCCTTTGAAGCTCCGGGAGCCGGTTGAATATTGCAACAGACTTTCTCCAGGCGAGATTGTCCGTGGCCGGATAGCCTGAATAGATCGCGCCGGCAGGCACGTCATTCGGCACGCCGCTCTGTGCGGTGAGCGTGGCTCCGTCGCCGATTGTCAGGTGTCCTGCTGCGCCGACTTGCCCGGCCAGGATGCACTTATTTCCAATGCGGGTTGTGCCGGCCAATCCCACCTGGCCGCAGAGAAGCGTGTCGTCGCCCACTTTGCACGCATGGCCCACCTGGACGAGATTGTCGATCTTTGTGCCGCGGCCGATGCGTGTCTCTCCCACCGTGGCGCGGTCGATCGCGCTGCCGGCTTGGACTTCGACATCGTCTTCGATCACCGTGAGGCCCGCCTGGCGCATCTTGTACCACCGGCCATCATCCTGCCGCGCGAAACCGAAACCATCGCTTCCAATCACGACGCCATTCTGAAGCACCACCCGGTTGCCGATTTGGCAGTCCTCACGCACGCACGAGTGCGAGTGCGCGAAAAAATCGTCGCCGATCCTGGCGCCCTGATAGATCGTCACAAAACTGTGCAGCACGGCGTTGCGGCCGACCACGACATTTTCATCTACGAAGCAATAGGGCCCGATGTGAGCTCCCGGGCCGACTTTCGCGGATTTTGCAACCACAGCGGTGGAGTGAATGCCCGGGGGAAATGCGGGGGCGGGATGAAAAAGCTCGATGGCCCGGGCGAAATCGAGATAGGGGTTCGCCGAGCGCAAGGCGGCAATTCGGCACGGCGTGCCGTCGTGAGCCACGAGAATGGCCGATGCGCGAGTGGTCTCGAGCGCGCTGCGGTACTTGCGGTTCGCCAGGAAGGTCAGCTCTCCCGGTCCCGCGTCCTCGATCCCGGCAACGCCGGTAATCTCGAGTCGAGCGTCCCCTTCGAGTTCGCAGCCCAGCACTTCGGCGATTCTGCCAAGTTTCATAACACGTTCTCCTAGCGCCAAATTGGTGCCGCAAATGTACAACAGTTCGAGGCAGCCGCACGATCTGGGCCTGTTATAGGAAAGTTGGCGCGTGGAGCAACGCAGAACAGGGCAATCCGATCATTCGCCGAAAAGCTTCGGCTGTGCCGTAGCCGCGGCGCTTGCAACCCGCGGAGTGCGCCTCGCGATCCCGACCACGCCGAGAACCTTCATTTCCGCAAGCGCCGTTCGCGGGATGAACATGCGCAAGCTGTTTCCGTGCAGGTCCGGGGGAGTGAGTTGCACGCCTGTATCGAGCAAGTCGAGGAGGTCGTTGGAGACGATCCCTTCCATCTCGTCCGAGTCCCGAAACCTCAGCCGGACCCAAAGTCCGTCTAACTTGGGCCGGCTGAGGAATGTCTTGCGCTCGGGTTCAAATGGCTCTTGAAACTCGCGGACGAAATAGACGGATTTCACCTCCTCCAGCACGATTGACTTGTGTTCTCCGTCGGGTGTCAAAAGATCGATCGACTCCGAGCGGCCCAGCGTGGCCGGGTTCAGATAACCCCGGATGGCGGTCCGATCAAGCAGGAGAACAACTACTTTCTTGTGGGTCGAGGCTGGGGCTCGGTTTTTCACCGGGTAATCGCCCTTTTTGGGGGCAAATTGTTGCTATGTCCCGGGAGGTTATGTTATCCTTACGCGATTTTTTGTCAACTTGTTGGTGTTTAAAGGGTTAGCGAAGGGCGAATCGTCGTTGGTCTTGGGGTCGAGCCCTGGCGGTGGACTGGAGACGGGCAAGCTTAATTCACCGTCTTCGGCACCCCGAATCGCCAAGTAACAGACTGTATCATCATACAGTTACGCGTTTACCAGCTAAGGCGAGCAAGGGCCTTAGCGCTTGATTCTGGGGCACTACTTCTTAAGGGGCTTCTGGGGGAATCGGGATGGATTCGGAAGTCCGCGCATTCCTGAACTACCTTCGAATTGAAAAAGGCCTCGCTCAAAACACGCTAGCCGCATATGGGCGCGATTTGGGTAAGTTCGCCGGTTTCATACAGAAGCGAGGAATTGTGCTGCGAATAATTTCCCGCAGCGACGTGGTCGATTTCCTTGGCACTTTGTACCGGCAGAAGCTGGACAGCAGGTCGGTGGCCCGTCATCTTGTCGCCATCCGGCATTTCTTCCGGTTTTGTCTGACCGAGGAAATCCTCACAGAGGATCCGGCTGCAAACATTGAATCTCCCAAATTCCGGCAGAATTTGCCCGAGGTCTTGAGCTTGCAGGAAGTCGAGAGGCTCTTAGAGCAGCCCAATTCCTCTACCGCCTGGGGCATACGGGACCGGGCCATGATCGAGTTACTGTACTCTTGCGGCCTGCGCGTCTCGGAGTTGTGCGCGGTCGCCGTCGAAGACTTGCAAATCGAAAGCGGCTATCTGCGCTGCGTGGGCAAGGGAAACAAGGAACGCTTGGTGCCAGTTGGACGCGCAGCGTTGGCGCGAATTGAGGAGTACCTCCAGAAGGCCCGCCCGGAATTGCTCGGGGAAGACACGTCGCGCTATCTCTTTCTCAACAGCCGGGCGAAGCCTCTGAGCCGTGTGGCTTTCTGGAAAATTCTGCGGGAGTACGGCCGGAAGGCCGGCTTAAAGAAGCCGCTGACTCCGCACGTGCTCCGGCACAGCTTCGCGACGCACCTTCTGGACCGAGGGGCGGACCTGCGATCCGTGCAAATGATGCTCGGCCACTCGGACATTTCTACGACGCAAATTTATACGCATGTGGTGGAGGAACGGCTCAAGCAGGTCTATAAAGCGCATCACCCGCGCGCCTGAGAGCGGCGGCGCGGCATTTTGAGGAGGCGCATACCTTCATGCCTGATTACATTTATCTCCTGGAAAGCCGGCTCTCCCCGGAGCAGCGCGCCGTGCTCGAGCGCGCTCAGGAGCTCTCGCGCGTGCAGGACGTGAACATTTACCTTTCCGGTGGCGCCGTCCGCGACCTGATTTCCGGGATGCCCATCCGCGACCTCGATTTTACCGTCGAGGGGAATCCGGCCCGCATGGTTCACGAGCTAGAAAAAGGTGGAGCGCGCCTGGTATGGGAAAGCGAGCGTCTGCGTCATTACGAAATGATTTTTGCGGGCGACGTGGACGGCTCGATTTCGGCCGCTCGAGAGGATGTCTACGAACGGCCGGGGGCCAAGCCCGAATATCGCTTTTCGAGCATCATGGAAGATCTCCGCCGGCGCGATTTCGCCATCAACGCCATCGCCATTTCGCTCAACACCCAATCCCGCGGCCTGCTGCTCGACCCCACCAACGGCCTCGCCGATCTCGAAAAGCAGGAGGTTCGCGCTCTTTCCATCCACGCGTTTACGAACCAGCCGGTCCGGCTGCTGCGCATTCTGCGTTATTGCGCGCGCATGGGCTTCAGCATGGAGTCGCGCACGCAGGAGTGGTTCGCTCTGGCGATGGAGCGGGGCTTGCACGAAAACCTCGAAGGCGCGGATGTGGGCAATGAACTCCGGTCGCTTGCGCGGGAGGATAACCCCGTGGCGACGTTGAAACAGTGGGAGGCACGCGGATTGCTGGCGACGCTTCATCCTCAATTGCAGCGCGGCAAGCCCGATTACGACAGCCTCAACAAACTGGCGCGCGTGCGCGGCAATTTGTATGCGGCCGGCATGCGTCCTCGCTTGCAGATTCCCGTGATGTACTACACGTTCGCCCGGCTCAAGTCGCGCGAGGCGCTCGCAGCCATGCGCCGGTTGGAAATGCGGTCTGCGGAGGTCGATGCGGTCGCCAATTTGGAGCAGGAGGCGCAGAAGATCGTCAAGATGCTGAAGGGGCGCAAGACGAACGCGCCTCGCGACGCCTATTTCTACATTGCTTCGCTGCCGCCGGAAATGCTGGCGTTCGTCGAGGTCGAGTACCCCAATCCGAAAGCTCTCTCAAAAATTCGGAGTTACATCCAAAAATGGAGGCCGCTGCGCCTGGCTCTTCCCGCGGCGGAGCTCGATGCGCTGGGCGTTCCGCGCGGCCCCAAATTCGACAAGATCATCGAGCAGCTCTTTGAGCTTCAGCTCCGCGGCAAAGGCCGTGACCCGGAAAGCAGAACGAAGATTTTGCGCAACCTCGCAGGGATAAAGGAAGAGCCAAAGAAAAAGCCGGAAAAAGAAAAAAAGAAGGCCAAAGCGAAAGAAGGCGCGCCCGCAGAGACGAAGCATCCGGAAAAAGGCAAAACGGAAGCACCCGCCTCACGCGAACCGGCAGTGCAACAAGCGAAGGGCGCTGCGCCTCTCTCCAAACCGGCCCCGGCTGCCACAGAACCGGCCAAGCCCGCGCCGCGCTCGGAAAGGATCAAGCATGCCGCTCGAGCCAAGCCGAAGCCGCAGGCCGGAAAGAAATCGCACCGGCGTTGAGGTAGCGCCCGTGGAGAATTCTCCGGAGGATCGAGGTTGGATAGCTGATTCGTTCGAGGTGGATTAGAATAGTTTTCACATGGGCTCACCGAACTTCGTACACCTGCACCTTCACACCGATTACTCTCTTCTCGACGGCGCTTGTGAAATCGGCGAATTGACCGCCGAAGCCGCGCGGCGGGGAATGCCCGCGGTTGCCGTGACGGATCATGGCAACCTCTTCGCCGCGGCGAATTTCTACCACGAGGCCAACACCCACGGCGTGAAGCCGATCATCGGCTGCGAAGTGTATGTGGCGCCCGACAGCCACAAGAATCGCGGGAGCGAAGCCGAGCGCTCGAATCACCTCGTGCTGCTGGCCGAGAATGAAGAGGGCTACCGAAATCTCATCAAGCTCGTCTCTACGGGATTCCTCGACGGCTTTTATTACAAGCCGCGCGTGGATCACGATCTGCTGTCACAGCACAGCCGGGGGCTTATCGCGCTTTCGGCCTGCCTGCGCGGTGAAGTGGCCGATGCGCTTGTGAATGAAAAGCAGGAGCAGGCCCGGGCAAATGCCTATCGCCTGCGCGACATTTTCGGCAAAGGCAGTTTTTTCCTCGAAGTGCAAGACCAAGGCCTCGAAGTCGAGCAACGCATCAATCGCGAGCTCGTGCAACTGTCGAAAGAGACCGGAATCCCGCTGGTCGCAACCAACGACTGCCATTACCTGACCCGAGCCGACGCGCGAGCCCAGGAAGTCCTCATGTGCATTCAGACGGGCAAAACCATGAGCGACTCGCAGCGGATGAAATTCGCAACCGACCAGTTTTATTTCAAGACGGCGCAGGAAATGGCGCAGGTGTTTCGTGAACTGCCCGAGGTGGTCGAGCGCACCGTGGCAATTGCGGACCGCTGCAACGTGAAAATTCAGCGCGTGAGCAATCCGTTTCCTGAATTCCGCGTTCCGGAGGGCTACACGACGGACTCGTACTTTGAAAAAGTGGCACGAGAGGGATTTCAATCCCGCCTGCCGCAACTTGAGCGCCTCGAAAAAGAAAACCGGCTGCGGCATCCGATCGCTGAATACGAGCGGCGGCTCTCCGATGAGATCGCGATGATCCAGAAGATGCGCTTCGCCGGTTACTTCTTAATCGTCTGGGATTTCATCCATTACGCGCGCGCGCAGGGCGTTCCGGTTGGTCCGGGGCGCGGATCGGCCGCGGGCAGCCTGGTCAGCTTCGCCTTGCAGATCACCGACGTCGATCCTCTCGAATACGATCTGTTGTTCGAACGCTTTCTCAATCCCGAGCGCGTCTCCATGCCGGACATCGACATCGACTTCTGCATGCGGCGGCGCGGGGAAGTGATCGAGTACGTGCGCCAGAAATACGGCTCGGAGAGCGTGGCGCAAATCATCACCTTCGGGACAATGGCCGCAAAAGCCGTGTTGAAGGATGCCGGCCGCGCGCTGGACATTCCTTACGGCGAGGTTGACAAAATCGCCAAGCTGGTTCCCGCCACTCTGAATATCGAGCTCGAAGACGCCCTCAAGCAGTCTCCCCAGCTCGAATCGCTTCGCGACAAGGACCCGCGCGTAAAGGAACTCGTGGAAATCGCTTTGCGCCTCGAGGGCCTGGCCCGCCACGCCTCGACGCACGCTGCCGGCGTGGTGATTTCTCCCCGCCCGCTCACGGAAATTGTGCCGCTCTACAAGTCGAACAAAGATGAAATCACGACGCAGTACGACATGAACGCCCTCGAGCGCATCGGCCTGCTGAAGATGGATTTTCTGGGCCTCACCACGCTCACCGTTCTCGACGATGCGGTCGGGCTGATCCGGCAAAACCGCGGCGTGGAAATCGATCTCACCACGCTTCCGCTTGACGATCCCCAGACGTACGCGGTTTTCTCGCGCGCCGACGCGACCGGAATTTTCCAGTTTGAATCGCACGGCATGCGCGACATCCTCCGCCGCTATCAGCCGACTCGCCTCGAAGACCTCACCGCGCTCAACGCGCTCTATCGCCCGGGCCCGATTCAGGGCGGCATGATCGACGATTTCATTGCCCGCAAGCACGGAAAGAAGAAAGTCGCCTACGACCTTCCCGAACTCGAGGAGATTCTCTCGGAAACCTGGGGCGTGATTCTTTACCAGGAACAGGTGATGCAGATTGCCAACCGTCTCGCCGGCTTCTCGCTCGGAGAAGCGGACCTGCTCCGCCGGGCGATGGGAAAGAAAAAGCGCGAGGAGATGGCCGCGCAGCGGGAGAAATTCCTGGCCGGCTGCCATGCGCGAAAAATCCCGGCAAAGAAGGCGGAACGCATTTTCGACCTCATGGCCGAATTTGCCGGCTACGGCTTCAACAAATCTCATTCCTGCGCCTACGCGCTGCTCGCCTATCAGACCGCTTGGCTGAAAACGCATTATCCGGTCGAGTTCATGGCCGCGATGCTCAGCTCGGAGACGGGGAACACCGAGAAAGTGGTGAAATACATCAATGAAGCCCGCGGGATGGGGATCACCGTCCTTCCGCCGGACGTGAACTCGAGCGACATGGACTTCACGCCGATTGGCGACGAGATTCGATTTGGCTTGAGGGCAATCAAGAACGTGGGCGAGAACACGGTCAAGGGCATCATGCAAGCGCGGGAAGCGCTGGGCCGGTTCTCGACGATTTTCGAATTCTGCGAGTCCGTGGACACGCGGCTCTTGAATAAGCGCGTGCTCGAAAGTCTCGTCCGCTCCGGCGCGCTCGATGGACTGGGAGCGCATCGAGCGCAAATGATGGCCGTGATCGATCGCGCGATGGACCGCGCCCAAAAAATTCAGCGCGCTCGAGAGAGCGGCCAGCACGGGTTATTTGCAGGTGGGGGCGCGGCTGCTCCGCCGCCTCCGGAGACGCTTCCGGACGTGGAGGAATGGCCTGAGCATGAACAGCTCGCTGCGGAGTATTCGGCGCTCGGTTTCTATATTTCCGGCCACCCGCTCGACAAATACACAGGCCGCTTGAAAGATTTCGGCGCCGTCGAGATTGCCACGGTCGAAGGCCGCCGCAACGGTGAGGAAATTGTCGTGGCGGGAATTATCGTCCAGTCGCGCCCCATGCGCTCCCGGCGCGGCGCGCGCTGGGCGATTCTCTCTTTGCAGGACCGCACCGGGGTTGTGGAAGCGCTGGTGTTCCCGGAGGCTTACCAGGCGCTGGAGCCCTTGCTCAAGGCCGCGACGCCCCTCATCGTCAAAGGCCGTGTGGCCGTGGAAGATGTGGGCACGCGCATGATTGTTGCTGATGCGCGTTTGCTCGATCAAGCCATCGAGCGCACGCCCAGCTTATTGCGCGTGCGTGTGGACCTGAGCGCGGTTGATACCGGCGCACTCGACCGTCTCCAGCAGCTTTTTTCGAGCCGCCCGGGCCGCTGCCGGGTCGCATTCGAACTCGTGCGGGAGGATGGCTCCGAAGCCACGCTGGAAGCGAGCAGCGCCGTGCAGGCTGATGTCGAACTCGTCGAGCGCGTGCGCGAAATCTGTGGCACGGATTCGGTCGCGGTGGTCCAATGAAGAGGCGCGGAAGACTCCGCGATCGGCTGCGCCGCCGCGGGCATCAGACCGTTGTAATCGCCGAGAGCGCCCCGGAGCCAGAGTCTCTCGGCCTGATTCAAGAGCTCGATCGAAGAGCGATGGATAAACAGCGCAAACGCGAGATTGATTCCCTCGAACGTGACGTCGAGGAATTGTCCCGCCTCGCCCGGCCTCTGGGCGCGCCCAGCGCCGAACTCGAGCGCATCCGCGAGCAAGTCCAAGAGCTTAAACGCGAGTTTTACACGCATTTGGGCCCCTGGCAGCGGCTCCAGATCGCCCGGCACCCTCAGCGTCCTTACACCGACGACTACATCCGCCTGGTGTTTGAGAATTTCTCCGAAATCCATGGCGACCGAAATTTTGCAGAAGACGCTGCGCTGATTACCGGAATGGCGTGGTTCCATGGCAGGCCCGTTATGATTGTCGGCACTCAAAAAGGCCGCGACATCAAACAGCGGCTCGTTCGGAATTTCGGGCAGACCAAGCCCGAAGGCTATCGCAAGGCCCTGCGCGCGATGAAATTAGCGGCGAAATTCAACCGCCCCATTTTTGTTTTCGTCGATACCCCGGGCGCCTATCCCGGCGTTGGCGCGGAGGAGAGAGGCCAGGCGGAAGCCATCGCGTATAACCTGCGCGAGATGTCGCGCCTGCCGGTGCCGATCATCGTCACCATCACCGGCGAAGGAGGGTCGGGCGGCGCGCTCGCCATCGCCGTGGGCGACCACATCCTCATGCTCGAAAACTCGGTGTACTCCGTAATTTCTCCCGAAGGCTGCGCTTCGATCATGTGGCGCGATGCGGGCAAAGCGGAGCAGGCAGCCGAGGCCCTGAAAATCACTGCCAGCGACCTGCTGGAAATGAAACTCGTCGATGAAATCGTGCCGGAGCCCGAAGGCGGAGCCCACTTCGATCCGGAAGGCGCCGCCAGGCTGCTCGAGCCTTATCTCGCGCGCTCGCTCGACGAACTGGCCAAGATTCCCCCCGAAAAGCTGCTCGAGCAACGCTACGAGAAGTTCCGCCGCATGGGCCAGTTTTTCGCATAGCTGTTCGCGGGCCGGAGGGGCACGCAGTTTCTGTAGTCTTCGCTTCGCTTCCGCCATTAGAGCATTGAACACTTCGCGTTTCCGTTGTCGTTGCTCCTCCCCTCGGCCTGATTTAGTTTCGATTCGAGAGGAATCATCTGAATGTCACAGGGCGGGATATCACTCATGGCGGACGTCTTTCGGCCTTACGAAAAGCTCGTCGAGATCACCATCATGGGCAAGACGTTTCTCGTCCCGGAGAAGAATTCGCTGCTCCGCGCTTTTCAATTCATCAGCCCGGAAACCATTCCTTATGGGCGCTTTTGCTGGAACCAGGAGTGCCAGTACTGCAAAGTGGATTGCCAGCTTTCCGATGACGACCAGCCGCGTCCGATCCTCAGTTGCAAGTTCCTTGTCTCTGAGGGCATGAGCATTTCGAATCTCGCACCGGAACTCATCGGCTGCCTGCGTTCCAAATTGGGACAGGCTTCCCGCAGCGTCTCCCACGCGCAGGCTGCGCCGCCATCCCCTGAATCCGCCGATTAGAACCGATCTGGCCCTTTTAAATCCTATCTATTTGAGCGCCGCCCAGCGAGACCTGTGGAGTGCGGAAGCTTGCTTCCGCTTTGTTTTCAAATCCGGTACAACCACCGCCATCATCCGGCCGAGCCATTTCCGGCAGGATCTCAACAGAGCCAGATGACTTTTGGTCTCCCCCCTCCGGATCCTTTCCGGGGTCCTTTGCATCGAGGAATCGCACGCCGCCCATCCTCTTGCTCTCCGGTGATACCCGTGCCATCCTGAGCCCCTCGTTGAGGCAGGGAGGTCCCCGGATGGCAGTGTGCGACGGGTGCGGCGCGCGGGCCGACGATGCGCATATCCGCCGGCGCATCGAACGGCTCGAGTTGGCCACGCGTTACCGGCCGGTTCACATTAGGGTGCTGTTTCTCGATGGCGCTCCGCCCGTTCGCCTCGAGGATTACTTCTATCAGACGGCGAAGGACCGCTCGGTCCGCTCGGCCGCCTCCCGGATGCAATTCAACGAACTGGCCAAATGCGCCGGGTCGGACACGCAGGGCGAGATCAACGAAGAGCAGGCGTTGGTTGATTTTCAACGGCGCGGCTACTTTCTTACCTACGCGGTCGAATGTCCGTTTGAAGACCAGGAGGACCCGCAAGGCGCGCTCCGGCGCCAAGCTCCAACGGTGATGAAGCGCGTCCAAAGCTCCTACATCCCGACGTACATCGTCCCCATTTCACAGGCCACCCACGAACTGATCCGCCTGCTCGGGCTCATCGGGTGGGGCGACCGTCTGGTGCTGAACAAAGGAGGTCCCTGGGTAGACCCTTACTTGGGCGACCCGAAGCGTCAGGCAGAGCTCGGGACAGCCTACGGTGAGCGAATCAAAAGCCTTCTATCGCAATTGCCATGAAATTGCAGGAAATGTTCGCCTGACCCGGGGGACAGCGAAGAGCCCGTTTGTGCGACACACCCTTGCGTGGCCTCCGAACTTACTTCGGGCTGCGCCCGTTGTGCTAGACTTAGCGGTGTATGAACCTGGGAAGAGGCTTGAATCCTGAATGAAAGCCCGCGGAAAGTTTCTGGTCGGTTCGGGAATCATCGTCGTGACGCTCGCGTCGCTCGCGTATGTCGGCTTTACGCAGAGCAAGACCTATTACCACACCATTTCTGAACTCTCCGCGTTGCAAGGCGGCGCGCTTCGTCAGCGCATGCGCGTCTCGGGAAATGTCCGCACTGGGACAATCGAGCGCTTGGTCGGGAGCGTGAATTTTGTGCTGGAAGAGCAAGGCAAAGCATTGAACGTGAGCTATATCGGCCGCGATCCTCTTCCCGACACGTTCAAGGATGGCGCGCAGGCCTTGGTCGAGGGGCGGCTGTCTTCAGATGGCCACTTTATCGCCGAGCAGGTCCAGGCAAAGTGCGCCTCGAAATACGAAGCCAACCCCGGCGAGGCCCCTGCTGTGGCCCGCCCGGCCCAAAGCTCGAGCCTGACTCGCGTCCCGGCCGGCGGCAGGCAAAGCTAGAGTGGACGAGGCGAATCGGTGGATATCTTCGGATCCTTCGCGCTGATTCTGGCGCTTCTGGTTGCAGTTTATGCCTTTGTCGCGGGAATCGTGGGAATCCTCACGCGCCGCCCGCTGCTCACAAGAAGCGCGGCCAATGCCGGCATGGCCGTCTTCCTTTTGGTCACCCTGGCCGTTGCCAGCCTGGAATATTTCTTTTTCACCGACAATTTTTCGATGGCTTATGTCGCGGCGCACAGCAACCGCGCTTTGCCTGCGTTTTACAAATTCGCCGCGCTTTGGGCCGGCCAGGAAGGCTCGCTGCTGTTTTGGAGCTGGCTGCTTTCGATCTACGTTTTCTTCACACTCCTGGTCAACCGCAATAAGCACCCGGAACTGATGCCCTATGCGGGCGTGGTGATGGCCGGAGTGCAGATCTTCTTCTTGGTCTTGAATAATTTCGTCGCCAGCCCGTTCAATGTTCTTGCGAGCCCGGATGCGGCAGGTGCGTGGCGGCTCACGGCCATCGGCGACGGCCACGGTCTGAATCCGCTCCTGCAATATCCCGAGATGGTGATTCATCCGCCGATGCTGTATCTCGGCTACACCGGATTCACGATTCCGTTCGCTTTTGCGCTGGCGGCGTTGCTGGGCCGCTATCCCGGCGAAAAATGGATTCACATCACTCGCCGCTGGACGATGATTGCCTGGTGCTTCCAGTCCATCGGCATCCTGCTCGGCGCGCATTGGGCCTATGCCGTCCTCGGCTGGGGAGGCTATTGGGCCTGGGACCCGGTCGAAAATGCCTCGCTGGTTCCCTGGATCACCGGCACGGCTTTTTTGCACTCGGTGATGATGCAGGAAAAACGCGGCATGCTGAAAGTGTGGAACGTGTGGCTCGTTTTCACCACCTTCATGCTCTGCATCCTCGGGACGCTGCTCACTCGTTCGGGCGTAGTGAGTTCGGTCCATGCGTTCGCGCAATCCTCGATCGGCAACTGGTTCGTCGGTTTCCTGGCGCTGACGTTCGTTGTGTGTTTCTGGGCGTACTGGATGAATCGGGATTACCTGCGCAGCGATAATCAGCTGGACTCGCTCGTCTCCCGCGAATCCAGTTTCTTGTTCAACAACCTCGTGCTACTGGCCGGATGCTTCGCGGTTCTCTGGGGCACGCTTTTTCCGGTGATTTCCGAGTGGGTCTCCGGAAGCAAGATCAGCGTCGGCCCGCCGTTCTTCAATAAAGTAAACGTCCCGATTGCGCTGTTCCTGCTTTTCCTCACGGGCGTCGGCCCGCTGCTCGCCTGGCGCAAGACCTCGCTCGACGCTTTGAAGAGGAATTTTGCCTGGCCGCTGGCCGGCGGCGTTCTGACCGGCGTGGTCGCGGCGATTTTCGGATTTCGCGAAATTTATTCGCTGATTTGCCTGATTCTTTCCGTGTTCGTCACCCTCACGATTGTCGCGGAATTCTACCGCGGCGCCCGCGTGATCGCCGCTCGCGACGGCACGAATCTCCTGGCGGCCATGGGCGAACTCACGATGCGCAATACGCGCCGCTACGGCGGCTACATCGTTCATTTCGCCATCGTCCTGATTTTCATCGGCATCGCGGGCTCCGCTTTCAACCAGGACATCCAGAAAGAGATGGGCGTGGGCGACACGATTTCGATCGGCCGGTACAGCATCCTGTGCCAGAATTTTGACCGTGTGGCCAACAACAATTTCGAATCCGAGCGCGCCACTTTGGAAATATTCCGCGATGGCCGCTCTGTGATGATGCTTTATCCCGAGCGCCGCTTCTTCCTGGCAAGCCAGGTCACGGAGACAATGGTCGCCGTTCAGTCCACGCCCCGGCACGACCTCTACGTCGTTTATGCGGGCCGCAGCCCCGAGACCGGGAGGCCCGTCATTCACGCGTATCTCAATCCGCTCGTGAAATGGATTTGGTTTGGAGGCATCGTCCTCGTCCTGGGCACAGGGCTGGCGATGCTCCCGAATCGCCGCGCGGCTTTGGTCCTGCGCCCTGCCCCCAAGAAATCCTGGGGTGAGGCGCCCAGCGGCGCGTCTCCGGTCGGCGTTGTCGCGCGCGCTTCCGATGCTCATGACTAGGCGAATGCTCCAACAGAAAATCGCACGCCGCCTGATCCTCGTTGCCGCGGCTTCCCTGAGCTTCGCTTCCGCCGGTCCAGCCCAGGAAACGCCTCGCGCCAAAGAGCTCGGGCAAAAGCTGATGTGCGTTTGCGGCTGCAACCAGATTCTCACCTCCTGCAATCACGTCGGCTGCACGTATTCGCACGACATGCTCAAGCAGCTCGATGAACGCGTGGCTCGCAACGAACCGGATGACCTCACGCTGCAAGCCTTCGTGCAGGAATACGGCCAGACGGTTTTGTCGTCGCCGCCCGCCAAAGGATTCAATCGCGCCGCGTGGATCATGCCGGTGGTGGTTCCTCTCATCTCTCTCTATCTCCTCTGGGAAGTGGTGCGCCGCTGGCGCCAGCGCGCGGCAGTCGAAACGGCGGCGGGGCCGAAGATTACTGCGGACCTTGTCGAGCGCGCCCGCCGGGAAGCAGGTAGCGGCGACCATGAGTAATCTGGACATCGTCGTCGCGTGCGTCCTGCTGACGGCCGGCATCCTTTTTTTCATTTTCAACGTCCGGCAGGACTCCTCCGATTCCGCTCCGCATCGCACTCGCCTCGACCAGCTCCTGGAGCGCCGCGACGCCATTTACGAAAATCTTCGCGACCTTCGCTTCGAGTACCGCGCCGGAAAATTTTCGGAGGCCGATTACGAGGAAACGAAACAGGCGCTGGAAGTGGAGGCGGCCCGCGTTCTCGCCGAAATGGACACGCTCACAGGCAGCACGCCCACTCCCGCCACGCGCCAGGCGGCCGCAGAAAGGCGCCATTCGTGAGATTAATTCTCAAGTCGGTTCCGGCGGTGCTTCTCTTCTTGTCCGGGTCCATTTCCGCGTTCGCTGGCACAGTCACGGGCACTGTGCGCAACGCCACTACAGGCCAAACCGTGGCCGGGGCCGACGTCGTCCTGCTGCAACTTCAAGGTGGTATGCAGGCAGTAGCCAATACGAAAACGGACGCGGAGGGCCGCTTCCGATTCGATCGTCCCGAAATCGGCGGCGCGCCGATGCTCCTGCGCGCGGAATTCCGCGGCGTGAATTACCACGAGCCTCTCCCGCCGGGCAAATCGACTGCTGAAATCCAGGTTTACGAGCCTACGGATAGCCCCGCTTCGATTGCGGTCACTTCCCACGCCGTAATATTCCAGCCCAACGGCGCCGAAATCCTCGTCGGCGAAGAATACACGATCGAAAACAAGACCCAGCCGCCGAAGGCTTTTTATCGCCAGAATGGCTCCTTTGAATTCAATGTTCCCGATGGCGCGGAGATGAACCAGGTTTCGGCCTGGGGCTCGTCCGGCATGCCGGTCGTGCAGGGCACGATCGACAAAGGCAAGAATCAGATGGCGATTGCCTACGCTTTCCGCCCCGGAGAAAGCGGCGTCCGGATTTCTTACAAGCTGGCCTATCCCTCCAATCGCCTGGTTCTTCGGAGCAAATCACCCTACGCCGCGGGCCGGCTCATCGTTGCCGCTCCGCCATCCGTGCAAGTTTCTGGCGAGGGCCTCTCCCCCGCGGGGCAGGATCAAGGATTCAGCGTGTATATGCGGCAGTCCGTTGCCGCGGGTGAGGCCGTCAGTTTGAGTGTGTCGGGCACAGCGCCCATGAACCACCCAACCGGAGGCGGAAACGCATCAAGCGGCGGCGAATCTGCCGGCATGCCGCCAGCCGACGCAGGGCAAAATCCCTCCGTCAATTCCCGCGCCGATTCCGGCGGCGACGCTGCGGCGGCCACCGCCACCACGATTCCCGCCCGGCTCGACAGCCTGAAATGGATCCTCGTGGGCGGATTTGGTGCTGTCTTCGTTCTCGGCTTTGTTTACTTGCTGCGGCGCCCGCAAGTCGAGATGCCCGCCGCGCCGGCCGGCGGCGCCGCTGTGGCTGCTGTACACGCGCCGGGCCACTCGTCCTCCGCCTCGGCAGCCGTCGCGAACGTCGACGCGGCTGTCTCCGGCAGCCTCGATGCGCTCAAGGACAATTTCTTTCGCCTCGAACTTCGCCGCCAGGCCGGCACGATCAGCGAGGCCGATTACGCCCGCGAGCGCCAGCGAATGGAAAAAACTCTGCGCGATCTGGTGAGAGGCTGAGCGGCTGCCTTGGGCGCTTCTCCCACGACCCCTCCAATCGGCATCCGGTTCGACCGCGTCGAAAAACGCTTCGGTCCTCTGATCGCGCTGCGGGGGATCTCGCTCGAAATCAATCCCGGCGAATTCGTCGCGCTGCTTGGGCCTAACGGAGCAGGGAAGACAACGCTGCTTCGAATTGCGGCGCTGCTGATGAGCCCCACGAGTGGTGACGTGAAGTTCTCCGGCGCCGCCGCGGATGGCGAAGGCCCCAAGCGCGGCATCGGCATGGTCGGCCACAGCACGCTGCTCTACGACGAACTTTCCGCCGAAGAGAATCTCACGCTGTTTGCGCGGCTTTATAAGCTCGATGGCGTTCCCGGCCGGGTAGCGAATTCGCTCGAAGCGTGCGGGCTCGCTTCGCGGTCGCGCAGTCTGGTCCGCACCTTTTCTCGCGGGATGCGCCAGCGTCTCGCCATCGCCCGCGCGCTGCTGCACAGCCCTCGCCTCTTGCTGCTCGACGAGCCTGCCGCGGGCCTCGACCGCCAGGGCCTTGAGTGGTTTGGAACCACGCTGGAGCGCCTGAAAGGCGATGGCTGCACCATCTTGATGAGCACGCATGCCCGCAACGAATCGCTCGATCTCGCGACCCGCGCCGTCTCACTTCTCACGGGACGGATTGAACGCGATACCGGCTCGGGCGGCGATCCGCGCCCGCTGCTGGCGGCGCTTCGCGCGGAGGCCTGAGTGTCCACCGCACACGCCGCGAGAATCCTGTTGGGAAAAGAGCTTCGCCTGGAATTCCGCACGCGCGAGCTGCTTACCACCACCGTGATCTTTGCGCTCGTCGTGGTCGTCCTGTTCAGCTACGCGTTTGATCCCACGTCCACGGAATCGCGGCGCTACGGGCCGGGCCTGCTCTGGATTGCATTTCTATTTGCCGGATCTCTGATGCTGAATCCGTCATTTGCGCGCGAGCAATCCAACGACACTCTCGATGCGCTGCGCATGGCGCCGGTATCGAGCTTTGCGATACTCCTGGGCAAAATGCTCGCGAATTTCATTTACATGGCCATCGCCGAAATCATCTTGGTTCCTGTATTCGGCATTCTTTACAATATTTCGCTCTCGGGCGTCGTTGGACGGCTGATTCTCGTGCTCGCGCTCGGAACGCTCGGCTTGGTTGTCACCGGCACCGTTTTTTCCGCCGTCTCCGCACACGCCCGCATGCGCGAGCTTCTGCTTCCACTGCTTCTGCTTCCGATCCTTGCGCCGCTGTTGATTGCGGCCGTGGAAGCCACCTCCTCACTGCTTGCCGATCCCCCCGAGCTCGATGTAACTTGGGTCGCTTTTCTTGCCGGGTTTGATACCGTGTTCCTGACGGCTTCCTGGCTTTTGTGCGATTATCTGGTGGAAGAATGACGGATTCCTCGGATTCGCGGTCGCGCAGCATAAACGCATCGATCGGCTGGGCTCTGCTCGCCTGCGCGCTGGTGTGTTTCGCGGGCTACGCGGCGCTTTTCATCGCCCCGGAAGAGCGCACGATGAAAGAGATCCAGCGGATTTTCTATTTCCACCTTCCAAGTTGGATCACGTCGTTCAGCGCGTTCTTCGTCGCCTTTGTCGCCAACGTGGCTTTCATCGCCACTCGCAAGCCGAAATGGGATTGGCTCGGAGTGGCCGGTGCAGAAGTGGGCGTCACGGGCTGCACGATCGGCTTGATCACCGGTCCGATCTGGGCGCACCCCGTGTGGGGCGTCTGGTGGACCTGGGATGCGCGGCTCACCACCACGTTTGTCCTCTGGCTGCTCTACATCACGTATCTTGTACTGCGCGGCTTGCTCGAAGATCCCGAGCGGCGTGCCACACTCTCCGCGATCTTCGGCATCTTTGCGTTCCTCGATGTTCCGCTCGTATACATGTCCAATCGTTTGTGGCGCACGCAGCACCCCCAGCCCGTGATTCTCGGCGGCCAGGGTTCCGGTCTCAACCCCACGATGGGAAAGGTCCTGGTGATTTGCATTTTCGCGATCTACGGCGTGATGATGATTGTTCTCTGGCAGCGTTATGCCCTCGAGCGCCTGCGCCACGAATATGAAGAGCTACGTTTCGAGGCGGAATCGCGCGCCTCGGATGCCGCATCGATCGGGAAAGGGAATCGATGAAAAATTTCGACAGCCTGTTTGCGGCCTGGATGTTGGTTTGGGTGGTGTTTTTCGTCTACGAAGTCAGCGTGGCCCGGCGTCTCGCGCGCCTTCGCGAAGAAATTGAGCGGCTCAAGCGGCAATTGCGCGAGGGCTAGAGACCGTGTGAAAGGCGTGGTTGGCAGGCCAAAGTTTCCACCTGCGGCGCCACGAGAGATTTTATGACTGGGTCCAAGAAGATCGCCGTCATCCTCTTCCAGCTCGGCGGCCCCGAGTCGCAGGCCGCCGTCGAGCCGTTCCTCTATAATCTTTTCTGCGATCCCGACATCATCAATTTCCCCGGTGCGTTTCTGGCGCGCAAAGCGCTGGCCAAGCTGATCTCCACGCGCCGCTCGAAAATCGTCGGCCGACACTACGCTGAAATCGGCGGAGGCTCTCCGATTCGCCGGCTCACCGAGCAGCAGGCGGCTGCGCTCCAGGCGGCGCTGCGGCCCCACATTGACGCGCGCACGCTGGTCGCGATGCGTTATTGGCACCCCGACACCCGCGAGGCCATCTCGGCCCTTGAAAGCGCCCCGTTTGACGAATTGGTCCTTCTGCCTCTTTATCCGCATTACTCCTTTGCGACCACCGGCAGCAGCCTCAAGGAATGGAACCGCCGCTACACGGTGAAAGTCCCGGTGCACTTGATCGATCACTTCTTCGATCATCCGGATTACGTTGCCGCAATCGTCGAGCGCATCAATGGCGTGCTCGAGCGTCTCCGCAAGCCCGGGGAAGTCCACCTCGTTTTCAGCGCGCATGGCCTGCCGATGGTGCTGGTTGAAAAAGGCGATCCCTACCCGCGGCAAATCGAGCAAACGGTGCAGCTCGTCCGCGAGCTGGGAGCCTGGCCCAATGCGCATACCCTGTGCTTCCAGAGCCGAGTCGGCCCCCAGAAGTGGCTCCAGCCTGCGCTTACGAGCATGCTCGAGCAACTGGCGCGCGATGGCGTGAAGCGCATGCTCGTCATCCCGATTTCGTTCCTCACCGAACACATTGAGACCCTGCACGAAATCAATATCGAAGCGCGCGAAGAAGCGCTCCGCCACGGAGTGAGCGAATTTCACATGATGCCCGCGCTCAACGACTCTCCGCTTCTGATCCGCGCGCTCGCGGACCTGGTTCTTCGCTCGGTGGGGATGCGCTCCGGCGTCGCTTCCTTCGCTTAGTCAACTCCTGACGCAGGCGTGCTTTCCGGCGTGTCCCATCGTTACAGCATTTTGTTCAAGCGTCACTTCCCCTTGACACCCGCGCGGCCTCGTCATATAACCCCCTGTTCGCGATTTTGCGTTTTTGCAGCAGACTCATACGCAGTTGAAGGACTGGCATAAACGGCCCTATGGCAGAAACTCCCGACGGAAAAGCCGTAGAAACACCCTCTGCGTCTGCCGCACCGCAGGGGGGAAAGGCGTCCCAAGCGGCTGACCCGCAGTTGGCCGAGAAGGAAATCAATACCAGCCGCCGCCGCCTCGTCTGGGCGTGTATCTGGGGCTATCTCGGCGTCAACTTCCTGATGTTTTTGCGTTTCTTTTTCCCGCGGGCGCTTTATGAACCCAACACGATTTTCACCGTCGGCTATCCCGCCGATTTCAATCTGGGCATTGACCAGCGCTTCCTGATGACCAACCGCTGCTGGGTGGTCCGCGAGCCCGACCGCATTTTCGTCATTTACGCGAAGTGCACCCACCTCGGCTGCACGCCCGAGTGGAAGCCCACGGAAAATAAGTTCAAGTGCCCCTGCCACGGCAGCGGGTACGACAGCGAAGGCGTGAATTTCGAAGGCCCGGCACCGCGGCCCATGGATCGGGCTTTTGTTCAGCTCGATCCCACCGGCAAAATTGTGGTGGATACCAGCCGGCTCTACGTCAATGATCCGCGCGCCGGCGTGAACCATTTCAATGATCCCGGAGCGTATTTGAACGTTTAGCTCGTACCCAAAATTTTAGGGCCACGAGTCATGATCAGACGGTAGCTGCAGCGACGTAGAAGGTTATGTAGCGGCCACCTTCAGGTGGGCGCGCTGAGGCAGCACAAAGGGGTCAGCCTCATGCCAGAAGAGAACGGCAACAATAAAACCAGTACGGGCGTCCTCGACAAAGCCAAAGAGGGCGCTGCTGCCCTTCGCAAAACAATCGAAGAGAAGGGCAAGCAGCAGCTCGAAGAGCTGAAGCAGCCCGAGAAGACGCAGCTTTACCGCTCGATGTTCCGCGTCAAGCACGACGCGGAGCCGCGCAATCGCGCCCTGAGCGTGCTTTCGAACGTCTTCTTCCATCTGCACCCGGCCAAAGTAAACCGCGACGCGACTCGCTACAACTTCACCTGGGGCATGGGCGGGATCACGTTTTATCTCTTCATCGTGCTCACGTTCACCGGCGTGCTTCTGATGTTCTATTACCACCCGTCCAAAGTGCAGGCGTTCCGCGACATCCTGTACCTCGAAAACGACGTGCCCTTCGGCAAACTTCTCCGCAATATGCACCGCTGGGCGGCGCACCTGATGATCATCGCCGTGTGGCTGCATATGTTCCGCGTCTTCATGACCGGCTCGTACAAGCGCCCGCGCGAATTCAATTGGTGCGTGGGCGTGCTGCTCATGGTGCTCACCCTGCTGCTTTCGTTCACCGGTTACCTGCTGCCGGATGATCAGCTCGGATTCTGGGCCGTCACCGTCGGCACAAATATGGCGCGCGCGACTCCTCTGCTCGGCCACGAAGGCCCGCTCGGAGCGCAATTAGGCATGACGCCTTACAACGATGTCCGCTTTGCGCTTTTAGGCGGCTCAATCGTGGACGCCAACGCGCTCTTGCGCGCCTACATCTGGCACTGCATCGCGATTCCGCTGATCGCGGCGATTTTCATGGGCGTGCATTTTTGGCGCGTGCGAAAAGACGGCGGCATTTCCGGCCCCGCGCCGATGATGCTTGAATCCGAAATCAAGGAAGAGCGCAGCCCACGCCCGGTAGTCTTGCGACCATCCGGCACGGGCTGAAGCGGTCGACCTAGATTTTCCGTGTAGGGGCATCCGCCAGGATTTTGGCGGACCGTGCCCGGTGTGGCGATCCTCGAGGAGTCAGAAATGTTCGGTGATTGGCACCAACTGTGGGAGGTCATCTCGGCGCCGGACAACGTGCCGATTGTCGCGCTGCTTTTTCTCGTCCCCTTTTACGTTTGGTATGCGATGCGGCAGGCCCTCGAGAATGACCGCCTCATCGCCGTCCTGGAATCCGATCCGCAAGCCGCGAAAACAAAATATCGCAAGACGCAGCCGTGGGACCCGAAGTGGGAGCGCGAAGTCCACACCTGGCCGTACCTGATGCGGATGGAGCTGCTGGTGGCGATTATCGTCACCATCTTGCTGATGGTGTGGTCGCTCACCCTGAATGCGCCGCTCGAAGAGCCGTCGAATCCGAACGTCACCATGAACCCCGCCAAGGCCCCGTGGTACTTCCTCGGCCTCCAGGAAATGCTCGTTTATTTCGACCCGTGGATCGCCGGCGTGGTGATGCCCACGCTCATCATCATCGGCCTCATGGCGATCCCTTACATCGACGTGAATCCGCTCGGCAACGGCTACTACACCTACAAGCAGCGCCGCTTTTCCATCTGGACTTTTTTCGTTGGCTTCATTGGGCTGTGGGTGGTGATGATTGTCATCGGCACCTTTATTCGAGGCCCGGGGTGGATGTGGTTCTGGCCGACGCAAACCTGGGACGCCGAGCGCGTGGACTACGCCGTGAACCGCAACCTCGATCAGGTGTTTGGCATCGACGGGTCCTGGCTCGCTCCCATCCTTCACACTTCGAAGGACCAGGCAGCCATCTGGGCGCGCGTGATTTTCGGATTCTTCCCCGTGGGCGCGTTCTTTGTCGCCGCTGCGTTCCTGGTTCACTGGATCTGCATGCGCACGGAATTCAGCCGCAAAATCTACAAGCGCATGAGCCTGGTGCAGCTCGTGACGATGTACACGTTTTTGGTCCTCATGATTTCGCTGCCCGTCAAAATCTTGCTGCGCCTGATTTTCACCATCAAATACATCTGGGTGACGCCTTGGTTCACAATTTGATTGCCATGCAGGAGGCTCCGGGTGCCTGACGCTCCTCCTCCATCCACCACGCCGCCCGATCCGATCACCAGCCGCTCCTTCGCGCTTCCGCTGCTCATCTCGGCGGTGCTGCTGATGCTCACCGTCGCCTGGTCCTTTTACGACGAAGTCCTTGGGTTGCGTCCGTGGCGAACCTACCAGTCGCGATTCGCCAAAGCTTATTCCAGTTACCTCGAAAAAGCCGTCAAGCAGGAGAAGAAGGACGAAGACGCGGTTTACTCCTCGGCGGAATACAAGTCGCTGCTCGCCAAAGCCGAACAGCTTGAAAAAGCCGCCAAGGCGCAGGACGACGACATCGCCCGTCAAATCGCGCTTCTCGATGAACAGCGCGCCGCCATGGGCGACGCCTTCAAAGACGCTCGCGGCAAAATCGGCCATCTTGTTTACGAATACGAAATCGTCCCGCCGGAAGACAAGAAGCTCAAGGCGGAGCGGCAAAAGGACGTCGACGAAGCGCGCGGCGAGAAGAATGGCAAAGCTCTCTGGACCGTGGATTGGCCCCTTGGCAACGGCAAAATTCAAAAGAACAAGCCCTTCACGGGCGACCAGCTCAATGACACGTTTACCGACATCATGGCCCAGCGCGCTTTGCTCGTCGCCAGGCGCGGCGATGTCGATAAACCAGCAAAGGAAGCCCGCGCGGCCCTGGAAACATACACGTCTGAGCATCTTCCGGGCCTCAGTTCGGCCGCGCTCGAGGGCTTGCTTCACAGCATGCGCTCGTTCGACGAGACGATCATCCAGATCAACGTGAATCCATCGGGCGCGTCGCTGAATAATCTCGGCGGCGCGGGCCTTGTCGATCGCTGCCAGTCCTGCCACGTAGGAACGGACCCGAAATACGTTCCGCCGCAGCTTGTGCTCACCAAGGCAGATCTGGGAATGGCGAAGAGCAAGAACGCGCCGTTCACGAGCCATCCGAACGCGGATTTGCTCAAATGGCACACGCTCGAGAAATTCGGCTGCTCGCCCTGCCACGGCGGCAACGGCCGCGCAATCGACTCCATCCGCCGCGGCCACGGCCGCTACGAGCACTGGCTCTGGCCCCTTTATTACCCGGAGAACTACGACGCGGGCTGCCAGCAGTGCCACGCCGCCGATATGGTCACCGAGCACGCCCCGGCTCTCAATCAGGGCAAGCAGCTCTATCGCCAGCGCGGCTGCATCGGCTGCCACCGTTTCCAGGGCTTCGACAACCAGGATGAGCAGCTCGTCAACGCCCGCCAGCAGATTTTGCAGCTCGCCAAGACGAAAACGGACGACGAGCTGGAAATCCCGCGGCTGCAAAAGCAAGGCGACCGGGCTCCCGACAACGCCACCGCAGAAAAGCTTTATGCCCAGGCCATCAATCTCGTTGTCGAAGTGAGCCGGCTCGATGCCCAGCGCGAATCGCTCGAGCAGCGCACCCACAATCTCCTTCAGGAAATCAAAAAGGTCGGCCCGGATTTGAAGGACGCACGCCTGAAGCTGCGCAAGGAATGGATTCCTTACTGGCTCGGCCACACGCGGGAATTTCGCCCCACCACGAAGATGCCGCAGTTCCGGTTCGCGCCGGGCGAGGTGGAAGCCATCGCCGCGTTCATCTGGCAGAATGCGCTCACTGGTCCCGCACTGGAGCACCAGGCGGCGGGGAACGCGGCCCATGGCAAAGAGCTATTTGAATCCCGCGGCTGCCTGGCGTGCCATTCCATTGGCGAGGGCGCGAATCAGATTGGGCAAGGCTTCGCAGCCAACCTGAGCCGCGTCGGTGAGAAGGAAAATTACGATTACGTCGTCCGCTGGGTTCATAACGCCCGCCAGCGCACACGCCCCTACTGTCCCTACGAGAAGCGTGACCTGGGCCCCGAGGATTACGCCAAGCATAATCTGCCGTTCGTTTTCGATCTCGATCACTCGCGCTGCCCCAACGACAATCATGAGCTCGTGGTTCAGCAGCCCACCGTCATGCCGAGCCTTCGCCTTTCCTGGGAGGACGCCCGTGACATCGCCAGCTACTTGATCGCCCAGAAGCACGCCGACGCCACGTATGCGGCCGCGCCCTTCATGGACGACCCACAGCTCCGCGACAAAGGCGAAGAACTCGTCCGGCACTACGGTTGCGCCAGCTGCCATGAAATTCGCGGCCTCGAAGAAGAAGGCCGCATCGGCACCGAGCTAACCAACGAAGGCTCGAAGCCCATCGAGCGCCTGGATTTTGCGCTGTGGACCGAGGACGCCAAGCGCGGCGTGCTTCCCGATGGCAAGCCCTCCCCTCGCGGATCCTGGTTCGATCCCAAGGGCTTCTTCGAGCAGAAGCTCCATGATCCCGGCGTGTACGATCTCGGCAAATACCACGCCAATCCGATGGACGCACTGCGCATGCCCAAGCCGAATCTGCAATCCGACGACGAGCTCGAAGCGCTCGTCACCATGCTTCTCGGCTCCACCGATCCCACTCTGCCTTCCGAGTACATGTACAAGCCGGCCGACCGCCGCCGCTACATCCAGGAAGGCTGGTGGATCGTCACGAAATACAATTGCATCGGCTGCCACCAGATCGATGTGGGGCAAAAATCCGTTCTCCAGACTCTCCCGATGTACCAGGGGGAGAACAAAGCGAATTTGCCGCCCGTGCTCACCACGGAGGGCGCGCGCGTGAATCCGGAATGGCTGCGGCAATTCCTCGCGAATCCCGCGCTCAGCACCACGGACACAAATCGCAACGGCGTGCGCCAGTATCTTCAGGTGCGCATGCCCACTTTCTATCTTTCCGACGACGAGATCCGCAAGCTGGTGCTCTTTTTCGAGGCGCTCTCGGCGCAGCCAGAGCCCTTCATCCCGCCGAAAGTCGAGCCGCTCACGGAAGCCGAACGCGGAATGGCGCGCAGCCTTTTCACCAGCCCGGCTGCGCCTTGCCTGAAATGCCACATGACCGGCAATCCCGCGCACGACAAGAACGCCTCGGCGCCTAATTTTCTGCTCGCGCATGAGCGCTTGCAGCCCGCCTGGGTGGGACGCTGGATCACGGATCCGGCCAAGATCATTCCCGGCACCTCCATGCCCTCGGGCTTGTTCCGCCGGGATGGAGACCGCTGGATCTTCGCGGGGCCGGTGCCCGGCGCGTTGCAGCAATATCATGGCGACCACGCCGACCTGCTCGTGCGTTACATGTTCACGCTCACGCCCGCGGAGCAGGGCGCGCTTGTGGGCCGCATGCCTTCGGGAAGCGCTGGCGGCAAGTAATCCTGGGAACGCCAATCTCCTGATTGGCGCGCGACGGAACGCCGCGACAACAGCGCGACCCGCCATTCAGGAATTTGGCGGTCCCTGGGAAAAGATTTTGCGCGCGACATCTGCCCGCTCTTGTTAAACTAGTCTGTTTTTCTGAGGAGGAAATGGCCGATATGAAGACCAAGATCATATATCTGGCACTCGCAGGCCTCGTGGCTTCCGCGTTTGTTGGTTGTGGCGGCAAGAAAGAAGAGACACCCACTGCATCTCCGGCATCCTCAGCTCCCGCGGGCGGAAAGACGGTTGACGCCGCAACCGCCGGCAGCGTCGTCGGCACTGTGACGCTCGATGGCAAAGCGCCCGCCGCAAAGCCCATCAACATGAGCGCCGAGCCTTACTGCCAGAAAGCGCATACTTCTCCGGTTGTGCCGCCCGAAGTGGTCGTCGGCGAAAAGGGCGCGCTCGCCAACGTCGTCGTCTTCGTGAAGGACTCGATGGGCGACTACGTATTCCAGACGCCCACCGCCTCCGTCGAGCTCGATCAAAAGGGCTGCATGTACGATCCGCACGTGGTCGCTGCCATGGCCGGAGAGACCATCGAAGTGAAAAACGACGACCAGACCACGCACAACATCCATCCCATGCCGAAAGACAACCGCGAGTGGAACAAGTCGCAGCCGCCCGGCGCTGCTCCCATTGACGACAGCTTCGCCCGCGCCGAGCTGGCCATCCCTGTGAAGTGCAATGTCCATCCGTGGATGAAGAGCTACATTTTCGTGTTCAAGCATCCGTACTATGCGGTCACGGGAAAAGACGGCAGCTTCACTCTCTCGAATCTTCCGCCGGGGACTTACACGATCGAAGCCTGGCAGGAGAAATACGGCACGCTCGATCAGAGCGTCACGATCGGCCCAAAGGACTCCAAGACCGTCACGTTCACGTTCAAACCCACCTCGGGCGATTAAATTGGAACGCGGGGCTTTGCAGTCCCTGTGCGAGCCAAGGCTTTGCGTCAGGGCACGGCTTCACAGTCTGCGGAAAAGTGAGGCTTCTTAGGGGGTCGGAGCTTTAGCTCCGACATAAGCACCGTCTCATCAGTGGGCTTCACCCCCTGAAGAAAGCGGTTTCGCACTTTTCCGCAAACTGTTCAGTCGTGCCGTAGCGTCGGAAAGTTCAATGCGGCTTCAGCCGCTGAGGGCGCACATCAAAAATGCCGCCAGCCTCCAATATCCACGCGCTCAACCGCTTCTCCATTCTCACGGCTGCTTCCACCGTGTGCCTTCTCGCGGCTGGAGCGCTGGTGACGGGGAATGAGGCCGCTGATTCCGTTCCGGATTGGCCCCTGGCTTACGGACGCATCATTCCACCTCTCGTCGGTGGAATTCGCTACGAATTCGCTCACAGGGCGATTGCGGCCACTGTCTTGATCTTGACGCTTACTCTGGCTGTTTGGGTTTCGCGCAGCGTCGTTCGCGATCGCGCGGCTCTCTGGGGCTGGTTCGCGTTTGCGCTGGTGCTGGTCCAGGCGGGCCTTGGCGGAATGAGAGTCCTGCTCGGCCATCCCAAAATCATCGCGACGGTTCACGCCACGGTCGCTCAGATTTTCTTCCTCACGCTGGTCAGCCTCGCTGCGTTGACGAGCGAATGGTGGAACGCGAATCACTCTGTGTTCGACGATTCCGGCTCCCCGCGCCTCACGACTCTTGGCCTCTGGACCACGATCGCGATCCTCGTTCAACTTGTTCTCGGCGCCGGGTTTCGCCATGGAGCGTTCGGCATCCTTCCTCACCTCATCGGCGCCGTCGCCGTCATTTTCCTGGTCGCGTGGACCGGCCGCGTGGCGAAGTCTCGCTTCCGCGCGGTGCCGGAAATCCGCCGCGGCGTGATCTGGCTCCACTCAACCTTCGGCATGCAAATCCTCCTGGGCTTCGCGGCCTACTGGGCTGTCGCGGAATCGCTGAAGGCCACCCAGCCTGTGCTTCTTTACGTCCTCATCGAAGTAGCCCATGTTATTTTTGGCGCTCTCACGCTCGCTGCGAGCGCCTTGCTGACGCTCATCTGCTTCCGGCTGCTGCGGCCCGCTGCTTCCGTCGCTGTCAGCGCCTCCGCTGAGAAAGCTGGTGCCAGCTCATGAGCACGCTGCGCACCGCCGAAATCGCCTCCAGCGAGAAGCCCTGGGCTTATGTGGTCCTCACGAAGCCCGACGTCACTTTCCTGGTCGTGATCACCACCGTCGCAGGCTTTTATCTCGGCGCGCGTGGACCGCTCGATTGGCCGCTTTTGCTGCACACATTGTTCGGGACGATGCTCATTGCCGGCGGCACGGCCGCGCTCAACCAGTACATCGAGCGCGACATGGACGCCATCATGCGCCGCACCGCTTCCCGGCCCCTGCCCGCCGGAGTGCTTCAGCCGCGTGAAGTGCTGGCGTTCGGGCTTGGGACAATTTTGGCGGGCGCGGCGTGGCTCGCGCTTGCTGTAAGTCTGCTGGCATCGCTCGTCGCGCTGGCGACCTCCGTCCTCTATCTCGGCGTCTACACGCCGCTCAAAACGCGCACGCCGCTTGCCACCGCCGTCGGCGCCTTCCCTGGCGCGCTTCCGCCGCTGATCGGCTGGGTGGCCGCGCACGGTTCGCTCTCGCTTGGCGGCTGGATTCTTTTCGCGATTCTGTTTTTCTGGCAGTTCCCGCATTTCCTCTCGATCGCGTGGATCTACCGCGAAGACTATGCCCGCGCCGGGATCCGCATGCTTCCCGTGGTCGATCGCTCGGGCGATTCCACGTTTCGTCAAATCGTGTTGATGTCGGCGGTGCTCGTACCGGTGAGCCTGCTGCCCGCCGCCGCAGGACTCGCCGGAATCCGCTACTTTTTCTGCGCGCTCGTGCTGGGGATGATGCTGCTGCAAATCTCGTTCTGGGCCAATCGCGAGCGCACCAATGTCCGCGCGAAGTGGCTGATGCATGCGACGATCATTCACATCCCGATGCTTCTTGGGCTGATGATTTTCGATAAGATGCCGCGATGAAAGTCCGCGGGGCGGGGAATTCAAATAATTTGCTGCTGCCAACCGAGACCCTGAAAGGGGGCGGATGACACTCAAGGGCAACGCGCTCGAGCTCGCCATCACCTGCGCCGTTTTCATCGCGCTGTGTCTTCTGGGCGTCGTGTGGGACTTTACGAGCGGCCTGCTGGCCAGCGGAATCGACGGCATCATGCTGCTGTTCGTCTGCCTCCTGATGGCCCTCATTTTCGCGCTGATGGTTCCTGTGACTCTGAAAAGCGCGGGCCTGCTTCCAGCGCACAAGCCCAAGGACGCGGGCGCCGCAGCGGCGCCGGCGAAAAGCCCCGCGCCGGCGAGCCAGCCGACCGCACAGGGGAAGTAATTGGCCCCCAGCGCCCTCGCTCACTCCATGGCACTTTTTCCTCTCTCCGCTTTTCCCGCCATTAACGCAGGATTAAACGCCGCGTGCACCGTGCTTTTGCTTTTGGGCTACACGTTTATCCGCCGCGGCAAGATCCTGCCGCACAAAATCTCCATGGTCAGCGCCTTTTGCTGCTCGATGATTTTTCTCGGCTGCTACATTTATTTCCACCTGCACGCGGGAATCATTCGCTTCGGCGGGCAGGGATGGATCCGGCCGGTTTATTTCGCGCTGCTTATCTCGCACACGGTGCTCGCGATTGCCATCGTTCCGCTCGTCCTCATCACGCTTTCTTTTGCATTGCGTGAGCGCTTTCCGAGCCACCGCCGCATCGCGTCCTGGACTTTTCCGCTGTGGCTCTACGTGTCCGTCACGGGCGTGGTGATCTACTGGCTGCTCTATATCGCCTATACGCCGATCGGCGCGCCTGCTTGAGGCTCTGCCTTCGGACCCTATACCACGGGCGCGAGAGTGTGCTTAAATTTGTCCCATGACATCGCCGCCGCAAACCACCGGCTCCTTTGGAGGCCGCTGGACCTACATTGTGCTCGCAATCGCGTTCTTGTTCGTGCTGATGCCGTTCCTATTCTGGAACGCGACCTGGTTCGGCCGGCCGCTCACCGACGCGCAACTCACAAGAGCTTTCGCAGACCATCAGCATCCGCGCGAGATTCAGCATGCGCTTACGCAAATCGAGATGCGGATGGAGCGGCGCGATCCCGCGGTCGCGCAGTGGTATCCCGAAATTCTCCGGCTTGCGAACGATCCCGTGGATGAAATCCGCCTGACGGATGCCTGGGTAATGGGGCAAGACATCCGCGCGCCGGAATTTCATGCCGCGCTCTTGAAGCTGCTCGACGACCCGAACCCCATGGTTGAGCGCAACGCCGCGCTCGCTCTTGTCCGCTTTGGCGATGATTCAGGCCACGCGCTGATTCTGGCCATGCTGCGGCCTTACGATATGCCGTCGCCTGAAGCGGGAAGCCTCGTAACGCGGTTGAAGCCCGGCGATGTGGTGAATCCTGGGACTCTGGTCGCGCGTTTGAACGAAAGAGGCCGCGCAAGCACGGAAATCCGCGCGCAGGTCCCGGGTATACTCGAGCGCTGGCAAGTCGCCAACGGCTCCGCGGTGGCTGCCGGCCAGCCGATCGCCTCGCTTGCGCCGAGCGAGAGCATGGTGTGGGAAGCGCTCCGGGCGCTCTATCTTGTCGGGAGAGCGGACGATCTCCCGGACGTGGATCGCTTCGCCCGCGGCGCCGGCGGGATGTCCCCGCAGATTGCGCAGCAGGCGCTGGCCACGTCGCGCGCGATTCGCGATCGGACGTCCTCATAGGTGATTTTGAGACGCTCGAGAATTGAAAGGAGCAGTGGAACCATTCAGCGGCTTCGTTGATCAAATCTTGCAATCAAGTAGCTGAACCTCATTCGAGAGGGGGTCTCGATATGGCACTGAGGGGGCGCAAGATTGTTCTTGCCGCCAGTGATTCCGAGTCGAACGAATTCCTCCGCAGCACGTGGCGCCAGATGCTCCTCGCCACACTCCCCACGCGATTCGCAAACCACATCGACAAAAAATGGTCGCTCAAGAACGAGGTCGCGCCCGATGGCCAGGCCAAATACGTGCCCAACGGCCTGCGCGTGGTGGAGGCCTTGCTGCTCCAAGAATTTTCTTCCGGGGATGTCGCCGTCTGCTACACCGATCAAATGGGAGAATTCATCGGCGAGAATACCCGCGTCGTGGGAATCCACGCGCATAACCCTCTCGGAATCACTTTTGCCACCGACGTGTACGCCAAGCTCTACGGCCGCGAACTCGAGCCCATCAACGCCGCCGAATTTCGCCGGCTGATCCTCCATCCCGCTCTCCTCGAGCACAAGCAGCATTTGAAATTGATTGTAGGCGGCCCTGGCGCCTGGCAAATCGAGCACAAGAAAATGCAGGACCACTGGCAGATCGACTGCCTGGTTCACGGCGAGGCGGAGGATATCGTACTGGGATTATTCCAATCGGCGCTCCGCGGCGAGGCGTTGCCGCGCAGCATCGAAGGCCACAGTCCCGAGCTGTCCAGCATCCCGCGCATTCACCATCGCGCGACGTTCGGCGCCGTGGAAATCACGCGCGGCTGCGGCCGCGGCTGCCAGTTTTGTTCGGTCGCGCTGCGCGGAGGAAAAAGCATTCCGCTCGAGGACGTTCTCCACAACGTCCGCACTCAAGTAGCCGAGGGCGCGGATACGATTTTGCTCACCACCGAAGATATTTTCCTCTACGAGCAGGGCCCGAAGTTCGACACCAATGTGCCCGCCTTGAAACGCCTGCTGGAATCCGTGGCCGCGGTTCCCGGCGTGGACTACATCATGCTCACTCACGGAACGATGGCGCCCGTGGTGAAGCAGCCCGATTTGATCGCCGAGCTTTCGGAGATTGCCGTGGGCCGCAGCGTCAACCGGCATAAAGCCTCGACGCACCCCGAGCAGCGCTACGCCAATCTCTTCGTCGGCCTCGAAACCGGCTCCAGGCGAATTTTCAGCGAGCAGATGAAGGGCAAAGCCTACCCCTATCGCCCCGAGCAGTGGCCCGACGTGGTGTTGCGCGGAATGGAGATTCTGAACAAGCACAACTGGTTCCCGTTCTGCACTTTCATCCTGGGCCTGCCTGGCGAGACGCGCGAAGACACCAAGCAATCGCTCGACTTGCTCTTCGCGCTCAAAGACGCCAAGTGGTGCGTGATTCCCACCTTGTTCGTGCCACTCGAAGACACGCGCCTGGGAAAAAGGGCTGGGGCTAAACTCGTGGAGATGACCGACCTGCAATGGGAGTTTTTCTTCACCTGCTGGCGGTACAACCTGGACTTTTTCCGCGCGAGCTCACAATGGCGATTCAGCCTGGCGATTCCTCTCTATTATTATTGGATCGGCAAGAAGAATTTCGGCCACGAAATGAAATATCCGCTCTACCGACTCGCGCATTTTCCCGAAAAGCTGCTGAGCCGGAAGCTTTATCTCGATTTCAGCGGCCGCCAATCGCCGAAATACCGCGCTCCCGCCCACGTCCCGATCCCGGAAGAGCGCCTGCGCCCCGCCCTCCCGGAGCTCGCGCAAATCGCCAGCGCCTCCGGCTAGAATTGTTCTTGCTCTTTTAAAATCCCATTTTTACCCGGGCGCTGCCCACCGAGACCTTTGGAGTGCGGGAGCTTGCTCCCGCTTTGTTTTCGATGGATGCAAAGCGCAGCCCATTTGTTCCATCAGGAGGCCCCAGGCA
>DASPSD010000037.1:0-192720 GCA_035624115.1 Candidatus Sulfotelmatobacter sp.
CGATCGGGTGCGCGTTCTTCTCGATCGGCAGGCCGTGCGTCGCCCAGCGCGTGTGGGCGATGCCGATCGTGCCGGGCATCGGCTCGCGCTTCAGCCGAGCGGCGAGATTGTCGAGCTTGCCCTCGGCGCGGCGGCGCTCGATGCGCCCGTCGATCAGCGTCGCGATGCCGGCGGAATCGTAGCCGCGATATTCGAGGCGCCGCAAGCCTTCGACCAGCTCTCCGGCGACACCATTCTTCGATATTATCCCAACAATACCGCACATTATTTTTTCACCTTCCTCAGCCGGGCCCGCAACTCCCCTGCCCGTCCGGGTTTATCGACCTGACGCGCCCGCGCTATGGTCAGCGCATCGGCCGGCACATCCGACGTGACGACGCTGCCGGTCGCGACATAGGCGCCGTCCCCAACCGAGATCGGGGCGACCAGCGCCGTGTTCGAACCGATAAACGCATTCTTGCCGATGATGGTCAGCTGCTTGTTAAAGCCGTCGTAATTGCAGGTGATCGTGCCTGCGCCGATATTGGAATCGCGGCCGACGGTCACATCGCCGAGATAGGTAAGATGCGGCGCTTTCGAGCCCTCGTGAATCACCGATTTTTTTACTTCGACGAAGTTGCCGATGCGCGCGCGGGCGCGAATGTCGGCCCCGGGGCGCAAGCGCGAAAAGGGGCCGACGACGGCATCGGCGCCGATGCGCGAGGCGGTGACGTTCGAGTGCGGGCCGACGATGGCGCCATCGTCCACACGCGTATCGTGGAGGATGCTGCCGGTGAGGATGCGGCAGCGCGCGCCGAGGCGCGTTTTGCCGAGCAGTTGCACGCAGGGCTCGATGATCGTGTCGGGCCCGGCGGTGACTTCAGGATCGATGACGACTGTTTCCGGCAAGTAGATTGTGGCGCCTGCGTCCATCAGCTCGGCGGCTTTGCGCGCGCGGAAGATGCGGTCGGCGTCGGCGAGTTGCGCGCGCGTGTTGCATCCCAGAATTTCGCGCGAATCGGGCGCGGGATGAGCGAGGACGCGCTCGTCGCGCCGGCGGAGCAGGGCAATCGCGTCGGTGAGATAAAGCTCGCGATGGGAATTATCAGGGCGCAACGCGCTCAGGCAAGGCCACAGTTTCTCGAGCGTGAAGCAATAGGTGCTGGAATTCACTTCGCGGATGGCCTGCTGCTCAGGCGTAGCGGATTTTTCCTCGACGATGGCCTGCACGCGGCCTTCGGAATCTCGGACGATGCGGCCGTAGCCGGAGGGATCGTCGAGTTCGGCGGAAAGAATCGTGGCGGCGGCTTCGCCGCGGCGGTGGAGAGCGAGGAGCGCTGCCAGCGTTTGCGGGCGCAGAAGCGGAGCGTCGCCGGGGACCACGAGGGCGAGTTTGGCGCTTTTGCGGATGGCGCGGCGCGCGACTTGCATGGCGTGGCCGGTGCCGCGCTGCGGCTGCTGCAAGACGGTTTCGGCGCCAAGAGACTCGGCGACCTCGGCCACTTCTTCGGCCTGGTGGCCGACGACGGCGAGAATTTGCGCGGCCTTGAGCGGTAGGCAGGCGCGCATCACGTGGTCGATGAGCGTGCGGCCGCCGGCGCGATGCAGGACTTTTGCGAGCTCGGAACGCATGCGCGTCCCTTTGCCTGCAGCGAGGATTACGACAGCAGTGTCGCGCGAATCCATACGGCGGCTATTCTCGCTTCCCCGTCAGGCTTTGGCAAATGAAACGCGGGCATTCCCGCAATTCTTGCGGCGAAAACGATAACCGGAGAGGGCTTTTCTGATAGCGCGACCCACCGAATGTCACAGTTGTGCCGACCGAGTCAAGCTTCAGTTCAAGTTTTTTGGTTTTCAGTGCGCGGCACGGTCAAAAAAGCGGCGTCAAGCCGCCCTTCGACTCCGCTCAGGACAAGCCGCACTCCAGAAAACCGGCGCCAGCCTTTTGGGCGGGGGATATCAACGGAGCCAACGGAGAGGTAAGATTGGCGCGAGGCCGGCGCCGTGCAGACCTACAAGAGCTTCAAGAATCTCAAGGGTGTGGCGGGCATTTTATTGATCGTGGTTGTTGCGGCGGTGGCCGCTTACCTCAAGCCGCGCGGCAACCCGGCCAGCTCCGTGGAGGGATTCTCGGCCATCGGCACGCTGCAATCAATCAACAGCGCTGCGAACGTTTATCGGAAGGTCTATTCGAATGGATTTCCTGCGAGCCTGGGAGCGATCGCCGGTGCATCCGGAGCCAATCGAGACTGCGATCATGCGCAGCTTATCGACAACCAGTTGGCGTCGGGAATGAGAGGCAGTTTCCTTTTCACTTACAAGCCGCGGGGGCCGCTGATCGCCGCTGCGCGGGGCTGCACACTTCCGGGCGCGCCGGGCTACACATTGACGGCGGACCCCATCGATTTCGACAACCCGGGAATGCGGCACTTCTTCACGGATGAAACCGGCGTCATCCGATTCGAATTCGGCAAGCAAGCTACGGCCAAAAGCCCGGAAATCGAGTAGAAGTCAACCGGCCTTGTTGATATCGCAACATAGGGAACGCGTCAATCGCGCCGACCGAGTCAAGCCTCGGTTCGAGTGTTTGGTTTTCAGTGCGCCGCACGGTCAAAAAGCGGCGTCGAGCCGCCGCACTCCAGGAAAACGGGAGTCGCCACACAGACTCTGAAAGGATTTCTACGCGGGCGCGGAATTGTGTCCCTCGAGAACCGCTCAAGGCGCGCGCGGTGGCAGGCCGAGGTGAGCGAGGAAGGCTTGCTGGACGCGCGTGAGCGATTTGCCTTTGAGGCGCACGGCGCCGATTGTGCGCCCGGCGCGCGCGTCGGCCAGCGGAACGAACCTGCATCCGGCCCGTTTTTCAACCGCCATTTCCGGGACGACCGACACGCCCAGCCCCGCCGACACCATGCTCAAAATGCTGCTGAATTGTCCGCTCTCGAAAACCACCTGCGGATTCAAGTGCGCGCGTTTGCACGCCCCCAAGGCTGTTTCGCGGAAGCAGTGGCCGTCGCGCAGGAGCAGAAACGGCTCGCCCTCCAGTTGGCCGAGCGAGACCGAGGGGCGGCGTGCGAGCGGATGGCTTTTCGGAAGCACCGCGTAGAGGTCTTCCTGGAGCAAAGGGAAAGATTCGAATTCGTGGCCGCGGACGCCGAGCGGCAACGCCACGACGGCCACATCGATGGTTCCGGCGCGCAGCTTTTCGAGCAGCAGCGGGGTGATCTCCTCGACCACCGTGGCGCGCACCTGCGGAAATTTTCGGGAAAAGGCCGCCAGAATTCCCGGGAGAAAATAGGGAGCGATCGTGGGAATCACGCCGATGGAAATCGAGCCGCTGGTGGAGGCTTTCCGCTCGACCACTTCGCTGCGCGCCGCTTCCAGATCGTGGAGCACGGCGCGGGCGCGGGGGAGAAAGGCGCGGCCGACTTCGGTGAGGCGGACGCTGCGGCCCAGCCGGTCGAAGAGCCGGGCGCCCAGCTCGTCCTCGAGCTTGAGGATCTGCTGCGAAAGCGACGGCTGGGAGACATGCGAGCGTTCCGCGGCGCGCGAAAACGTGCCGGTTTCCACAACCGCACAGAAGTAGCGAAGCTGGTGAATTTCCATAGGCGCTGCCTATCTATTGTATGCGAACTATATATTGGATGTATAGCTCGAGCGGCCCTATTCTTCGCTCGGGAGGAGGATCCATTTATGGAAAATAAAGCCGCTGGCGCAACGGGGAGCACTGCCCCCCGCATTCAGGAACAAACCAAATCAACCGAAGCCAGGTGCCCGGTCGTACACGGGACCACGAATGTTGGAATGAGGTCGAACAGCGACTGGTGGCCGAACCAGTTGAACCTCAGACTTCTCCGCCAAAACTCGCCCCAGTCCGACCCGATGGGCGAGGGCTTTGACTATGCCAAAGAATTCAAGAAGCTGGACTACAAAGGGCTAAAGAAGGACCTCCGCGCACTGATGACGGACAGCCAGGACTGGTGGCCGGCGGATTTCGGCCACTACGGGGGGCTCTTCATTCGCATGGCGTGGCACGCCGCCGGCACCTACCGCATCGGCGATGGACGCGGCGGCGCCGGCGCAGGCCAACAGCGCTTCGCGCCGCTCAACTCCTGGCCGGACAACGCCAACCTCGACAAGGCGCGCCGGCTGCTCTGGCCGATCAAGCAGAAGTACGGCCGGAAAATCTCCTGGGCCGACCTGATGGTGCTCGCCGGGAATGTCGCGCTCGAGTCGATGGGTTTCCAGACGTTCGGCTTTGGCGGCGGGCGCCCCGACGTGTGGGAACCGGACGAAGCCGTGTACTGGGGCAAGGAGGAAACCTGGCTCGGCGACAAACGCTACACGGGCGACCGCGACCTGGAGAATCCGCTTGCGGCCGTGCAGATGGGCCTTATCTATGTGAATCCGGAAGGGCCGAACCGCAAGCCGGATCCCGTCGCGGCGGCCAAGGATATTCGCGAAACGTTCCGCCGAATGGCCATGAACGACGAAGAAACGGTCGCGCTGATCGCCGGGGGGCACACCTTCGGCAAAACCCACGGCGCCGGCGATACAAAGCTGGTTGGTCCCGAGCCCGAGGCAGCGTCCATTGAGGAAATGGGCCTCGGCTGGAAGAGCCGGTATGGCAGCGGCAAAGGGAAAGACGCGATTACGGGCGGCCCGGAAGTCACCTGGTCTCAGACGCCCACGAAGTGGAGCAACTACTACTTCGAGAATTTGTTCGGCAACGAATGGGAGCTGACCCAGAGCCCGGCCGGCGCCTACCAGTTTCAAGCGAAAAATGGCGCCAAGCCGGTTCCGGATGCCTTCGACCCGTCGAAGCATCACGCGCCGACGATGCTGGTCACGGACCTCTCTTTGCGGATGGATCCGGTGTACGAGAAGATTTCCCGGCGCTTCCTCGAGCATCCGGATGAGTTCGCCGACGCGTTTGCGCGCGCGTGGTTCAAGCTCACGCATCGCGACATGGGCCCGATCGCGCGGTATCTCGGCCCGGAAGTCCCGAAGGAGGAGCTGATCTGGCAGGATCCCATTCCGGAGGCCGATCACAAGGTGATCGATGCGAAGGACGCGGCAGCTCTGAAGGCGAAAATCCTCAAATCGGGCCTGTCTGTTTCCCAGCTCGTCTCGGCGGCTTGGGCATCGGCATCGACGTTCCGGGGCTCCGACAAGCGCGGCGGCGCCAACGGCGCGCGCGTTCGCCTGGCGCCGCAAAAGGACTGGGCAGTCAACCAGCCGGCCGAACTCGCGAAGACCTTACAGACGCTGGAGAAGATCCAGAAGGACTTCAACAAATCGCAGTCGAACGGCAAAAGGGCGAAGAAGATTTCGCTTGCCGACCTGATCGTGCTGGGCGGCTGTGCGGCGGTCGAGAAGGCCGCGAAGGCCGGCGGGCACGACGTAAAAGTCCCCTTCACGCCCGGGCGAACGGACGCGTCGCCGGAGCAGACCGATGTGGAGTCCTTCGGCTATCTCGAACCGGTGGCGGACGGATTCCGCAACTACCAGAAGGCTAGATTCAGCGTGTCACCGGAGGAGTTGCTGATCGATAAGGCGCAACTGTTGACGCTGACAGCGCCGGAGATGACGGTTCTCGTCGGCGGCCTGCGCGTCTTGGGCGCGAATGCCCGGAAGTCGCCGCATGGGGTCTTCACCAAGCGGGCGGAGACGCTGACGAACGACTTCTTCGTGAACCTGCTGGACATGGGCACGCAATGGGAGCCGACGACCGGCAATGGCTCGGAAGGCGTGTACGAGGGGCGCGACCGCAAGACAAACAAGCCCAAGTGGACCGCCACCCGTGTCGACTTGGTCTTCGGTTCGAACTCCGAGCTGCGCGCCCTCGCGGAAGTCTATGGGTGCGCCGATGCCAAGGAGAAGTTTGCGAAAGACTTCGTGGCGGCGTGGACCAAAGTGATGAACCTCGATCGCTTCGACCTGGCCTGAGTTCGGACTGCCTCACTGCAAGGGGAGGGGGCGGGTGATTGGGCCTGTCCCCTCGCCGACCTTGAAGAGCGCAGATTTAGAGAGCTGTAGATACAATCCGCTCAGCGGCGGGAGACATTCGTCTCGCCCTCGAGTGCGATCGCAAGATCGCGGACGCCGCGGCGAATTTCCTTCGCATCAACGGCTGCAAATCCTAATTGCAATCCCTCCGTCAGATTCCGGCGGATGCTGTACCAATTGAGCGGAATCACTTCTACATTTCGCTTTCGCGCAGCGGCGGCCACCGATTCGGCGTTGAGTCCGGGGGCCAGCCACGCCGCCGTTTGCAAACCTGCCTCCACTCCGGAGATGGAAAGCAGCCCGGCGAGATGTTGACGCGCCGATTCGAGCAGAACGGAAAGCCGCTCGGCATACACCTCGCGCATGCGCCGCAGATGCCGGCCGAAGTGGCCGTCGGTGAGGAAGTCGCAGAGCACGGTTTGCTCCAGCAGCGGTGCGTGGCGGCGGGTGATCGAGAGCGCGGCGGAAAACGAGTCGATCAAGTCGAGCGGGACGACCAGGTACCCGAGCCGGAGAGACGGGAAAAGCACTTTGCTGAGACTTCCCGTGAAGAGCACGAGCGAATGCTGGTCGAGTCCCTGGAGCGACGGGACCGGCCGCCCCACATAGCGAAATTCACCGTCGTAATCGTCTTCCAGTATCAGCGCGCCCGACCGGCGAGCCCACTCGAGCAATTGCAAACGGCGGGGAAGACTCATCGTCATTCCGAGCGGGAATTGATGCCCGGGAGTGATGTAAACGAGGTACGCGCCTCGCAGGCTGGCCTCACGCAATTGCATGCCTTCACCATCCACAGGCAGAGCCGAAATTTTTGCTCCCACGGCTTCAAACGACATGGCCGCTCCGGGATAGCCCGGATCTTCCATCGCCACCCGGTCACCCGGATTGAGCACGAGCCGCGCAACCAGGTCGAGCGCTTCCTGGACGCCGGAAACGATCGCCACCTGTTCCGGCGCGCAGTTGAGCCCGCGCGACGCGTTCAAGTAGTCGGCGAGGGCCGCGCGCAGCGGGCGGTAGCCAAGCGGCTCGCACCCAAGCAAATTCAGCGCCGAGACGCGCCGCAGCCGCCGGGCGGCTACCTGCGCCCAAAGCGTCGCCGGAAACAAATCGAGGGCCGGGAGATTGGGACGGAAGGCGCGGCTGGGGCGGGGCTCGAGATTCGGAAACAACGCGAGACGCCTGGCGTAGGCCGAAAGCTTGCGGCGCGGCGTCAGGAGTCCCGGCGGAGTCGCGCCGGGACGTCGCGGGACCTGGAGCAATTCTTCGGGCAAAATTTTGCTGACGTAGGTGCCGCATCCAACGCTGCTTTCGATGTAGCCCTCGGACGCGAGTTGCTCGAAGGCGCTGACAATCGTTCCGCGCGAGAGAGAACACTGGCGGGCGAGATCGCGCGTGGCGGGAAGCCGCGAGCCGGGGCGGAGACGCCCCTCGAGAATCCCAGCGCGCAAAGAGGAGTAGAGCCAGCGCTGGGCGGTTTTGCCGCGATCGCGCGGCGGGAGAATCAGGTCCAGGGCGGCAGCTCGCTTGGGCATCAAAGTGGTATAGCAAGAATACAATAAATGGACCTTTTCTATAGTCCAAATGTGGGTACGCTGGTGGCTTGCCGGGCCGAGACGCCCGCCGCAAAGGAGCAAGAAGGCAAGTGACCATGAATGGAGAATCCGTTATGCCGGATACTTTGCTGCAACGGGCGGCTCAAAGAGTTCAGGGCGTGAATTGGCAGCGAGTGGGAATTCTGTACGCGCGCGTGGCGCTGGGGGCTGCGTTTCTTTCGGGAATTGCCGACCGCTTCGGGCTGTACACGGGCCGGAACGTCGGTTATGGGGACTTCGCCGGGTTCGTTGCTTACACCGCCAAGGTGAATTCGTTTATGCCGGCGTCGACGATTCCGTTTCTCGCCTGGGCGGCAACGGCGGCGGAACTGTTTTTCGGGGCCGCCCTGATTCTGGGGTTATGGCCGCGATGGGTGGCGCTGGGGAGCGCGGTGCTGCTGGCGATGTTCGGCACGGCGATGGGGATTTCGTTCGGGATCAAGTCGCCGCTCGATTACTCGGTGTTTTCCGCATCGGCAGGGGCCGTATTGCTGGCAGTGTACACGCCGAAGAAAACCGGCTGAGTTCGGCGGGCGCAATGGCGTTCGCCATGAGAGAAATCCAATTTCACAGGGGGAAGAGAATGAAGTACGTCACACGATTGGTTGCAGGGCTTGGAATGCTGATCCTGCTCATCGGACCGATCTGGGCGCGGAGCGGGAATGAACGGGAGGAGATTCTCCGGGTGCGGGAGAAAGTGTGGCGCGTCTGGTTTGCCAACGACGCGAAGGCCCTCGAAGAGCTCGTACCCTCTGACACGATCGTGTTCAGCTCGCGGGAACCGAAATGGAAGAACCAGGCGGACGTGATCCGGGAAGCGGCTGAATTTCGAGCCGAGGGCGGAAAGCTCGTCCGGCTCGAATTTCCTCGCACGGAGATTCAGCGGTTCGGCGACGTGGCGATGGTGTGGAGCAATTATGTCGTGGAGACGGAAACGAACGGAAAAAGCTCGGTGAGTTCGGGGCGAGCCAGCGAAATCTTCGTTCGCCGCAACGGAACATGGACGAATCCGGGCTGGCATACCGACGCGGAGCACTGATGGCGGCGGAGGAGTTCATCCAGCTGCGGCGTGGGCTTTCGGTTGCTTCGAGGAGCGTCGAGGGCGCGACGGCGGAGAAGCTTGCCGGGCACGGGGCTTGGTCGGATGCTTCGCCGCTGGAAGTTGCAGAGGGTGAATGCTCAACAGGCGAATGAATTCTTCGAGATATGCGGGCGCTGATTTGCTGCGAAGGCGGGCGGCCGACCACTCGCGGTAGAAGCCATTGCGGGTGAGGCGCACGGCGCGCAACTCTCCCGAAGCAAGTTGCGGCGCCACCGACCAGCGCGACAGAACCGCAACCCCCAGGCCAGCCTTCACCAGTTCGATCATCGCTTCGGTGAGCATCACGGCGCGAATGCGCCGCGGCGCCACTCCGGCCGGAACGAGAAACGTTTGCACCACGCAACTTTCCTCCTTCGGCGGGTAAATGATGAGGTCTTCGTCGCGGAAGGCTTCGGGCTCGACGCAGGGCTTCGCGGCCCAGGGATGTCCCGGGCGAACGATCACGGCCATTTCGTCGCGGAATAGCGGGGTGTAGAGGATTTTGCGGTGGCGCACGGGGTCCCAGGCGATGGCGAGATCGAGTTTTTCATCAAGCAGCGCCGCGAAGGGATGGGGCGTGGCTTCGACCACGAGTTGCACGTCCACGGCCGGATATTTTTCCTGGAAAATTTTCAGGCGGGGAGGGAGCCAGTGGTACACGGTGTAGCACTGCGTGCTGAGGCGCAAGACGACGCGCGGCTCGCGTGCCGTATCGCGGATTTCCTTTTCGGCTGACTCGATTTCGCCGAGGACGTGACGCGCGGAATCAAGCAGGCGCTCGCCCGCCGCGGTGAGGACCATTTTGCGGCTGCGGCGGTCGAAGAGAACGGCGCCGAGATGCTCTTCGGCGGCGCGCAATTGATGGCTCAGCGCGGATTGCGTGAAGTGAAGGCGGTTCGCGGCGCGCGTGACGCTGCCCTCTTCGGCAATCGCCGCGACCAGCTTCAGGTGGCGAAGTTCAAGGCTCACAGGAATGCTCGCTCAAGGGCTTCGTACGACTGGTGTCGCATCAGCTGCGCCGATCCTCAGGGGTTAAAACCCCTGAGGCTTGAGCCGCGTTCGGCACGGCTGAAGCCGTGCCCTGACGAAAAACGGGCGTCGTCGCACCGACTCTGAAGCCGCGCCCTTTCGGTCTCGCCATGAATGATACTCATTCTTCAGATGAAATCAATCAATTGGATTCATTCACTGGGACTCGCTAACCTGTTCCCGCTTCCAGTTCGAGCGGGCTTTCGCCGCCGCCCTTTCCACTCGCCGGGCGGCGGCGAAGCGCTCGCCGGTGAAAAAGTGGCCCCGAGAAGCGGAGACAAGCGCCGCGCAAGCGGATCCGCTCGTGGCGCTCCGCTACGAATAAACCTTCTCGCCTCGGCACCGTCTAACGGAACCAATGGACCCCCAGTTGCGTATTCCCGGGTGTGGAGGGTCGCGTCCATGACCGACTTGGCCGAGACGTCTGACACATCACTGTGGCGTTACTGGTTCTATGGGCCTTCGGGCTTGCGGGCCGGCTGGCGGCTGCTGATCTATGTCGCGATTGTCTTCGGAGGGTTGCGAGCGGAAATTTGGGCTGCCCGGAAATATCTTGCGGGCGCCGATGAGGTGATCGGGTTCCTGTTCACCGAAGGCGGGACGTTCCTGATCTGCTTGCTGGGCGCGTGGATAATGTCCCTGATCGAGGGGAGAACCATCGCCGACTATGGCTTGCCGTGGCGGCGGATGTTTCGCGGGCAATTCTGGCGGGGAGCGGTGATGGGGTTTGGCGCTATCACTTTTCTTTTGATCGTGCTGCGGGTGGCCGGCGCCTTTTACTTCGGAACGATCGTGTTGCACGGCTTGGAAATCGCGAAATGGGCATTGCTGTTCGGGATTGTGTTCGTGCTGGTGGGGCTGACCGAGGAGTTCGAGCTGCGCGGCTACGCTCTGTTCACGCTGACAACCGGGATCGGCTTCTGGCCGGCGGCAATCGCTTCGTCGGCGTTTTTTGGCTTCAGCCATATGAGTAATCCAGGGGAAAACTGGTTCGGAGCTGTGCAAGCGGGCGCCTTCGGAATGCTGGCGTGCCTGATTTTGCGGCGCACGGGAAATTTGTGGCTGGGGATCGGCTTCCACACGGCCTGGGACTGGGGCCAGACGTATTTCTATGGCGTGCCGGACAGCGGGATCGTTGTGCCCGGCCATCTGCTGGATTCAAAGCTCACCGGCCCGGCCTGGCTGAGCGGGGGGACGGTGGGTCCGGAAGGCAGCGTGCTGTGTCTGCTGCTGATTATCATCCTGTGGTTCGTGTTTGCCGCGATTTTCCGCGAAGTGAAATATCCCGATCCGGCGGCGATTCCGGATCCACGCCGGCGGCAATCGCAGCCGCCCGCCGCGCTGGCGTCAGGTTTGGAAGCGTCCCATTAATAGCGATGTGAGGCCGGCGACGAGCGCGCCCGTGACAACGATGGCTTCCCAGGCCAGGCCGGACGCAACGGTGAGCACCGCCGGGGCGCCGAACGGCAGCAGAAGAGCCACAAGTGCCGCTTCGCGCACACCGATTCCGCCTTGTGTTATCGGCAGCGCGCCGGAAAGTTTCGCAAGCGGCCAGGCGAAAATCCACACGCGAAACGGCAAGTACAACCCGCAGGCTTCCGCCAGGCGCACGCTCAGGCTGATGAAGGCAATCTGAGCGAGAATCCCCAGGCTCAACGCGCCCACTACCGCGCCTTTCCTCTGCCCTATGGACCGTGCAGCACGCCGGACGCGCACCATGTGCCGCCGCCAATAATAGGAAAATTGCTTCACCGGCAAGAACGTGAGCAGAACCGCCACGCCGGCGGCGGCCGTCAGCGCCACCAACCCCAGAAGCAGAAAAATCCTGCGGTTTCGCGGGCTGAGCGCTCCGGGGACAAGAACAGCTCCGACGCCTGCCAGCAGCGTCAGCACCCCGAAGTCCAGCCAACGGTCGAGAAAGCTGCCGAGCAGCACTCCCGCTTTGCTGCGGCCGAAGCGCAGCGCCATTGTTGCGCGGACAAGGTCGCCTCCGATGAGAGAAGGAAGCAAGAGCGAGCCGAACAATCCGGCCAGATAACAGCGCGCCGCTTGCTGCACATTCAACCCCGCTCCCGCCAGATTCACCATCAGGCGCCACTTGCTCACGCCGATGCAGTGCGCCGCAAAGTATCCAACCAGGACGAGGAGCCACAGCCGTGCCGGAAGCGCGCTGAGCGCGCGAAATACCTGGCGTCCGGGAAGAAAGCGAAACAGCAGAAGCAGCACCAGCGCGCTGCCGCCGTAGTGCAAGAGCGTTTGCAGCGCCGTGCGCTTCCAGGATTTTGGCGGATTGTGCGTGTCCGCGGAAAGATTCACAGGGGCGTCGCCGAAACATTATGAGGCGGCACGCGCTGCGCGACAAGAACCCGTCACGTAAATGCAATCACGTGCCCCGGCGCGGGCCTCAGGGGTTAAAACCCCTGACAATTCGGGCCTTATCGGCACGGCTGAACAGCTTGTGGAAAAAACGACTCGGTCGTCATTCTGAGCGCGGCTTTTGCGCGAAGAATCTCTCTTATTGCTGAGATATCTCAGGAAGAGAGATTCTTCGCTTCGCTCAGAATGACGATCAAAAAGACTTTTTCAGCACGCTTTGAAGCCCAGCCCTGACGGAGGGCGCGCGAGCGATTTGTTGACGCGCCTGGGGCGGCGGAACTGGTTGCGGTTACACCAGCTCGAATTTCAATTCGCCGAGATTTTCGAGGCTGCACGCGATTTTATCGCCCGGCTTGAGCCACACCTGCTGGTCCTTGGGCTTGCCCTGAATCACGCCCTGGGGAGTGCCGGTAAAAATAATGTCGCCGGGCTTGAGGGTGATGATGCGGGAAATGTAGCTGATCAAGGTCCGGGGCGGATAGATCATGTCGTTGGTATTCGAGGATTGGCGCGTCTCGCCGTTGACGCGGCACTCGAGCTTCAGGTTGTTGGGATCAATCTGGTCCGCGGTCACGATGTAGGGACCGACCGGGCCGAACTGGTCGGGCGCCTTGCCCGCGAGCCACTGCCCGCCGGTTTCGAGCTGGAGGTCGCGCGCAGTGAAGTCGTTGCCGGTGGCGTAGCCGGCCACGTAGGAAAGCGCGTCGGCTTCGCTCACGATTTTGGCTTCGCGGCCCATCACGATCACGAGCTCGACTTCGTAGTCGAATTTCTTTGCATAATCCACGGGAAGCTTGACCGTGCCGCCGTGATGGTTGAGCGCGGTATTGAACTTGTTGAAAAGCACGGGCTGCTTGGGAATCGGCACGCCGATTTCGATGGCATGCTGGCGGTAGTTGAGGCCGATGCAGACGATTTTTTCCGGGCGCGTCACGGCCGGACCGTATTCGATCGTGTTTTCCTTCAGGTAAGCCTTCTGGGCCGGCTTCGAATTGGCTGCGGCGTCCACGAGCGCGTTCAGCGCAGGGCCATCTTCACTCTGAAATAAGTCGTCGGTGGTGGCAGGCGCGCGCATCCGCAAAATCTTTGCGGCTTCCACGATATCAAGGATGCCTTTTTCGTTCTTCACGCCGAGGCGATACTCGCCGCCGCGGCGAATATTCAGCAGGGTGAGTCCTCGGGCCATGCCGCGCGCCGATGCCGCGGCAGGCTTCGTATCAGCGATGGCAGCGGGCAGATGGCCCGTGGCGACAAGAGCGCAGGCAGCTCCCGCGCCCTTCAGGAAATCTCTGCGATTGTGGTTCATGGACGCATCTCCTTCAGTTGTTCAAGTTTCTCGGAACAGGGACGGCGATTCGCGGGGATTATACGCCACTACTTTTGGGTTTTGCCTGCATGGAGCCACTGTTCAAGCCTGTCAGCGTACGTGCGGCTGGAGCGGTGTTCCGAGCCGTCGGCCAGCTTGACCAGGTACTCGCGGTTCTCGATGCTGCGCAGCTCGACAATCGAAGATGAACGCACGATGCGGGAGCGGTGAATGCGCATGAAATTCGCGGGGTCAAGTTTCTGCTCGAGAGAATTCATCGTTTCCCGAAGCAAATGGGCGCGGCCGCGCGCGTGCAGCTCGGAGTAGTCTCCCGCGGCCGCAATCCATTCCACGTCGGCTGCGAGGATCACCTGAATGCGTGAACCCGTCCGCACGGCGAACTGCGACAAATATTTCGTTGCTTTCTCATCAAGGAGCCCCAGCAGACGCTCAACCAGTTGAGCTTGGGACGCGGAGTGTGTCTGCCGGCGCGCGCGATGAATGGCCGATTCGAAGCGCGCGTCGTCAATCGGCTTGAGCAAGTAGTCGATGGCGTGAACCTCGAAGGCGCGCAGGGCGTGCTGTTCGTAGGCGGTGAGAAAAATCACGCCCGGAATGCGATCCTTCGGAAGCGCGCGCAAGACGTCGAATCCGTTGAGCTCCGGCATCTGCACGTCGAGGAAGACGAGATCCGGCGAGAGATTCAGGATGCGTTTCACCGCGGAGGAACCGTCACTGCACTCGCCGACGATTTCAATGTCCGGAAACTTTCGCAGGCGCACCGCCACTCCGCGGCGGGCTAATGGTTCGTCATCCACAATCAGGACGCGCAAAGGAGCGCTCCCGGCTCAAACAGCCGCTGTTTCTCGAGGGATTTCGATCGTGACTTTGCATCCGCCGGTGGCCAGCGTTTCGAGCGCGAAGGTGTGCGCGGTCCCGTAGAGCGTGCGCAGGCGTTCCCTGCTGTTGGCAAGCCCGATCCCATTGCCGTGCCCCACCGCTTGCGGGCGATCTCCATTCGGCGCTCCGGAGTTGCTCACCGTGAGCCGCAGCCGCGAATCGCAGAGCTCGGCGCGGACCGCCACGGTTCCTCCCGAGGCGAGCGGCGCGATGCCATGGCGGACGGCGTTTTCAATCAGCGGCTGAAGCAGGAGGCTCGGCACACGCGCATCCAGAGTATCCGGCGCGATCTCCCAGCGCACCTGCAGCCGCTCACCCAGTCTTGTTTGCTCGATCGCGAGATACTCGGCCGCCAGAGTCACCTCCTGCGAGAGCGGAACTTCGAGTGCGACTTGCGTGTCGAGGGTTGACCTCAGGAATTCTCCGATCTGCGCGAGCATGCGGCTGGCTTCCGCGGCTTTCCCTTCGAGAATGAGCGTGGAAACCGCGTTCAGCGAGTTGAACAGGAAATGCGGATTGAGCTGATAGCGGAGCGCGCTGAGCCGGGCTTCGCGCGCCTCGGCTTCGGCGCGAAGAAGCCGCTCGCGCTCGTCCACCGAGCGCTGCCACTGCTTGATATTGAAATAGAGAGTGCACCACAGGAAAAAAACGACGGAGCTGTCGATCAGCATTTGAACCCATTCGACCGGCTCGAGCGGCCGGAAGACCTTCATCACTAAGCCGGTCGCCGCGGTGACAATGGCCCCTGCCAGCACGGAAATGCCGGCCGCGCGGATTTCCAGGTTCAGCCACGAGTGGCGGCCGCGAAGCAAATAGCGGCACACCGGCCGCAGCAGAAAACTGCCGAGAAACAAAACGCCGATGGAAATCGCCTGGTCCCGGTAGTCGGTCGCGTCCTTGGCTACCGGCACTGTGGCGAGAACAAGCAGCACGTAGAAGGTGCCCCAGCCCGCGAGTTGGAGCCACCAGAAGGATTGGAACCGCGGTTGATAGCTCGCCATAAGCGCATTCTACCTCATTCACTTTCCGGCGCTGCCGCGGGCTGCTGCGCGGGGCGCTCGGTTCGACGCATAAAACCGGCGGTTCAGCGATTGGCTTCCAATCACAATCGAAAAACCGCGTAAATTCCGACGTGGGCTTGCAGCGGAGCCGGAGAGGAGGATGGAGATGCCGGGAATATCATTTTTCTGGAAGGCGCAAGCCGTGCTCGTTCTCATACTCATTCATCTGGGCGGGGCGCTTTTAGGAGCCCCGCAGGGGCCGCAGCGTGATCCGAAGCCGTTTCCGGATACCGACAAATTGATGTCGCGAGTGGCCGAGCATCAGAGAGAGGTCGAAGCGCTGGTTGACCAGTACACGTGCACCGAGACGGCCACCGAATATGACCTCGACAAAAAGGGGAACGTAAAGGGCCAGCACACCGACGTCTATTATCTGACGCCGACTCCCTACGAAATTTTCACGCTGCACATCAGCCACGACGGGAAAGCGGTGTCCGAGAGCGATCTCGAAAAACAGGAAAAAGAAATCGAAAAGCGAATCGCCGAAGACGAGCGCAAAGCGCAGCAGGGCAAAGAACTTCGTCCAAAAGACCGGATCGCGTTTGCCGAGATCATTGCCAAATCGCGGTTCACTCCGTTGCGCTGGGAGGATCGCGACGGATATTCCACCGTGGTATATGCGTATGAGCCCAGATCTTCTTCCGCGCCTCAGGGGCGGCTGGACGAAAAAATCACCGGAGACCTGAAGGGCCTGGTTTGGGTCAGCCCGGAGGAGGAACAAATCTTACGGATCGAATTTACGAGCGTGACGCCACTCAGCGTCGGGATGGGCCTGCTCGGCAAAGTGAACGGCTTTCAGGGTTTCGCCGAACAGAAAAAAATCAATGGCGAGCTGTGGATGCCCACGCATCAGGAATACGTGGCCGACGGCCGGCAACTTTTCACCGGATTTCGAATCCGTCAGGTCAGTGAATTGAGCGGCTATCTGAAGGCGACCACCGACGTGTTTCAGCAGATTCATTCGCCGCAGGCGGCCAGCCGCGATGGCGCAAAGGTGCCTCGATGAAGGGGACATTCGTTGTGCAGGCTGCTGAGGCGGCCACCGGCCCGCGGCGTACCACTTCGGGCGCCCAGCCCGTGGCTGAAAAGGAACGCATCGTCAGCATCGACGTGCTGCGTGGCTTCGCTTTGCTGGGCATCCTGCCCATGAACATCCAATCTTTCTCGATGATCAGCGCGGCGTATATGAACCCGACGGCCTATGGCGACTTGCATGGCGCCAATTACCTGGCGTGGCTGCTCTGCCATCTCCTGGCGGACGAAAAGTTCATAACGATTTTTTCCATTCTCTTCGGAGCTGGGATCTTCCTGATGACCAGCCGCGTCGAAGCCGCCGGCAAGCGCCCGGCGGCATTGCATTACCGGCGCATGGGCTGGCTGGTGCTGTTCGGACTCGCGCACGGCTATCTGCTTTGGAGCGGAGACATCCTGTTTTCCTACGGAATGTGCGGGCTGGTGGCTTACCTCTTCCGAAAGCTTCGGCCGCGCACGCTGATTGCGATCGGTCTGCTGTTAATCGCTGTCGCTTCCGCCGTTTTAGTGTTCTATGGCGCGGAGGCCCGGCTTGCGTCCCCGGCTGAGCTGCAAGTTGCGCGCGAACAGTTATGGATGCCGGCGCCGGCCATGGTTGCAAAGGAAATTGCCTCTTACCGCGGCGGTTGGTTCGCGCAGATGGAATTCCGGGTGCCGGAATCGGTGCAAATGGAAACTGTTTTCTTTTTGGCGTTCACATTCTGGCGGGTTTCGGGATTGATGTTGATCGGCATGGCTCTGTTCAAGCTGGGAGTCTTCAGCGCGAAGCTGCCGCCGCGAGTATACGCAGGGATGATAGCCGCCGCCGTGTTTGTCGGCTTACCTGTCACGCTTTACGGAACGCAGCGCATTTCCGCGACAGGGTGGGATTTTCGCTATTCTTTCTTTTACGGCGCGCAGTACAACTACTGGGCGAGCCTGCTGGAGAGCTTGGGCTGGGTGGGAGCGATGATGCTGGCGTCGCGCTCGGGCGCACTGCTTGCGCTTACGCGGCGGCTGGCTGCAGTCGGCCGAATGGCGTTTACGAATTACATTTTGCACACGATCCTGTGCACGGCGATATTTTATGGTTCGGGTTTTGGATTGTTCGGCCGGGTCGAGCGCGTGTGGCAATTCGCGATCGTCGTCGCCATCTGGATTCTTCAGCTGATCGTGTCTCCCATTTGGCTGCGCTCCTTTCAGTTTGGGCCGCTGGAGTGGCTGTGGCGCTCGCTCACCTATTGGCAACGCGAGCCGTTTCTTCGCCCTCAGCTATTGGTGCAGGCAGACTAAGGCGCCTAAATTGAAAAAGTCACTGGCTGAAATGGGTGTCCTTCGACGCCTGCCCCCCCCCGGGGCTCTTGCGAACCCTTCCCGCTTATCGCAAACGCTCGGGATAGCGTATAATCCGCGGCAATAGAAGCCGGAGGTGCCTCCATGGCAAAGACCAAGCAGTTCACCATCGCTGTTGAAAATCAGCCGGGAACCGTCGCAGAGATTGCCAAGACTCTCGGCAACGCCAAGGTGAATATCCTGGCGCTGCTGGCAACCGCGCAAGGAACGGGCGGGACCGTGCAGCTCGTCGCCGAAGATGCTCGCCGCGCAAAAAAGGCGCTCGACGATGCGCGCATCGCGTACCAGGAAACGCCCGCGGAGGAGTACGAGCTGGCGAACAAGCCGGGAGCGCTCGGTGAAATCCTCCAGAAACTCGCCGCGAAAGGCGTGAATTTGAATTCCATTCACGCCACCGCCGCGAAGGGCGGGAAAAAGGCCGTGGTGGTTTACACGGTGGATGCCGCGCCAAAGGCCGCCGCAGCCGCTTCGGGCAGCTGATCCTTCCGGCGCACGCCGGACACACTGCTCCCTGCCACATGCTATTCGTGTGAAGTTTGTAGGAAATTCTGCGCGCAAATCCGGTTGCACCCAGGCACGGAACACCTTAAGGTATCTGTTCTTTTTCATCGAGAGGACTTCCCAGTGAAGAAGAAAATCCGGGTGGTGCAATTCGGAGTGGGCCCGATCGGCGCCTCGATTGTCCGGCTGATGCGCGAGAAGTCGGCGCTGGAAATCTTCGGCGCGATCGATTCGGATCCGGCAAAAGCGGGACGCGACCTGGGAGAGATTGTGGGCGCGGAGGACGCTCCGTGGGGGATCGGTGTTTCGGCCGATACAAGCATTCTCGAGAAGCCCGTGGACATCGTGATCCACTCAACATCTTCCTACCTGCCAAGCGTGATGGACCAACTGCTCGAATGCCTCGCGGCGGGATGCTGCGTCGTTTCGACATGTGAAGAGCTGGCCTATCCCTATCGCAAGCATCCGGAGCTTTCGGCGCGCCTCGACGCGGCGGCGAAAGAAGAAGGAGTCGCAATTGTCGGCACCGGAGTGAACCCAGGATTCGTGATGGATAAGCTCGTGCTGACGCTGAGCGCGGTCTCGCAGCGTGTGGAATGGGCCAAGGCTGTGCGCGTGGTGGACGCTTCGAAGCGGCGGCTGCCGCTTCAGAAAAAAATTGGCGCGGGAATGACTCCCGAGGAATTTCGCGAACAGGTTGACGCCGGTGTCATCAAGCATCACGGCCTTCCGGAATCGGCCGCGATGATCGCCGATGGCCTGGGTTTTGCGCTCGACGATATATCCGAGACGATCGAGCCGGTGATCGCCGAGGAGCTTGTGAAAACGGAATTTCTCGAGGTCCAGCCCGGCCAGGTTGCCGGCGTCCATCAAATCGCGCGAGGCACGGCTGCGGGAAACGAGAAAGTCTTCCTGGAATTGAAGATGTACGTGGGCGCCAAGCAGCCCGCCGACTCGATCGAGCTGAAAGGCGAGCCGCATGTGATGCTCACGATTCCCGGCGGCACGCACGGTGACATTGCGACCGCCGCGGTCGTAGTCAACGCCGTTCCCACGATTCTCGCCGCACAGTCGGGCTTGCGCACTGCGCGCGATCTTCCACTCAGCTTCTTTCCCGGTGGTATGACTCCTTAGGATCTTTTCCAGAAGCGGCCGACGGCGGCGTAGTCGGGGTCGTCTTTCGCGGCATCCTTCACGGAACTGTAGGTGGCGTAGGACGCGGCGGCAGCCGGCAGCGTTGTCCCTTGCTGCCGGGCGAGCTCGAGCGCCAGCCGCATGTCTTTGTGCATCAGGCGCAGCGGAAAACTCGGCGGGTAATCGTTTTTCAAGATCAGCGGAGCCTTCACGTCGAGCACCGCCGCGCGCGCCATGCTCGATTGCATCACTTCCACGAGCTTCTCGCCCGGGACGCCGGCGGTGGTGACGAGGGCCAGCGCCTCGGCCAGAGCCTCCACCTCGAGCGCCAGAATCAGATTCATCGCGAGCTTGACCGTTTGACCCGCGCCGTTAGGTCCGAGAAGAAAAAACCGCTTCCCCAGCGCTTCCAGCACGGGCTTGGCGCGCTCGAGCGCTTCGGATTTTCCGCCGATCATGAAAACGAGTTCGCCTTTTTCCGCGCCCCACGTGCCGCCGGTGACGGGCGCATCGAGATAATCCACGCCGCGCTCGGCGCACGCGGCGGCGGTGCGGCGGGCGAGGTCCGGGGAAATCGTGCTCGAATCAATCAGCAATGTGCCGCGGCGCAATCCGTCGAGCGCGCCGTTCGCGCCCCAAAGGACCGACTCGAGGGCCGGCGGGTCGCTCACGATCGTCAAAAGCATATCGGCCTGCGTCGCCGTGTCCCGCGGATTGGCGCCCAATCGCGCGCCCTCGCGCAAGAGGTCCTCGGCCCTCGCCGCCGTGCGATTCCAAACGACAACGGGAAATCCCGCCTTGAGCAAATTTCGCGCCATGGGCTTGCCCATCAGGCCCAGTCCGATAAATCCGACGGTCGGTTTCATCCGCGCCTCCTCTTTGAAAGATGCACTATACCCGCGCGAGGGCGCGCGCACATGGGAAAATCATATTTCGAGAAATCGACGCCGGTGAATTGAATGCCAGGGGGGAAGCCGGCGGCTAACGGCGCTTTTTCGGAACAGGCGTGGGCGCAGGCACCGGGGGTTCTTCGCGCGCTTCCCCTATGCGGACTACGTACTCATAGGGAATCTCGACGCGCATGGTCTTGTTTTTTCCGCCTTGCTCGAAGCGCTCCTCGATGAAGACGGCCTTCCCCGTATCCGTCGCGAGGGTTCCGACCGCCGAGAGATGGATATCGCCCGCCCGGTAATGCGCTTCGACGCGCTTACCGACGAGAGCAGCGTAGCGTCCCATATCGCCCCGTCCGAGCGCCAAGTATAAGCGGGGCATCATAACACGAACAGATATACCGGATAGGTAAACAAATTTTGGAAGAGTTCTAGTGCGGAGAATGCGTTGCAGGCGCTTCGTGAGCCGCGGCCAGAGCGTCGTCCACGGACTTCATGCGCAAGTCCGCAAGCACGACCAGCGCAATGAGGGCGACAACACTGAGAGCCAGATAGCTGAACACGATCGGAAGCACCCATCCAAGTGCGTTGCTCTCATAGGAGTAGTGCACCGAACCCGCGAGAAAGACGATTGCTCCCGCAGCGAGCCCTGCGAAGGCAGCGATATTCCGGCTGAGCCCTGAAACTTCGAGCGGCTTCCCGCAGCCGGGGCACTTGAGATCATTGGAATACGCCACGACGCTTCCGGCCGGAAGCATCGCCAAGCAATTCGGGCATTGCCGCGCAGCCACGATTCACCTCCTGAGGAGAACTCGAAGATACAACAGCCCGCGCCCGCGGGAAAGGTCTGCGTTCCTGCGCTTAAACGAGCGAAAACTCGACGCGGTGGCGGAAGGGGTCGATGCGTTCGGCGCTGACGCGCACGCGGTCGCCGAGCCGGAAGACACGCCTTGCGCCGGGGCCACGCGAGCCGCGATGAGGTTCGGTCGCAATCGCGTGGTCGCGCTCGCGGTAGACACACCGCTCTCCGGTAAATTCCTCCAGCCGGTCGATGCTGACGAGGCCTTCGACAAAAATCTCGATCAGCTCCACGAAAAAGCCGAATTTCTGCACGGAAATGATCAGCGCGTCGTATTCCTCGCCGAGATGGCTCTCCATGAATTGCGCGGTCTTCCATTCCATCAATTCTCGCTCGGCAGCATCCGCTCCGCGCTCCGCCTCCGAACTTTCCGTGGCGATTTCCTCGAGCTCGACGCGCCGATAGGGGCCCAGCATGGCCACCGATTCTTCTTTTCCAGCGCGCGCATGCGGCGAGGGAGCTCGTACGGGCGCGACGCCGGGATTTTCGAGCGCCCATTTCAACGCGCGGTGGACGATCAGGTCGGGGTAGCGGCGGATCGGCGAAGTGAAATGCGTGTATTCCTTTGTGGCCAGCGCAAAATGCCCGAGCACGTCGGCGGAATAGCGCGCCTGCTTGAGCGAGCGGAGCATCAGGTAGGAAAGAATGCGTTCTTCCGGCTTGCCGGCGATTTTTTCGGTGAGCCGCTGATAGTGCTGCGGGCGGATGTCCACTTCTTCGGCAGCGGGCATCGTGACGCTCATGGGCCGCATGCGCCCGCGGCTGGCGCGGCCGGTGCGCGTATCGCGCGCGGGCGGCTGCACGCGACCGTGGCGCACGGCGATGCGCCGCTCGGCAACGTCTTCCACGCCGAGTGAGTAGCCGAACGCGTGCGCGAGCTCCTCGAATTCCAGGACTTTCTTTGGGTCGGGCTTCTCGTGCACGCGGTGCAGCGACGCGATTCCCCGCTTTTCCAGATATTCCGCCACGGCTTCATTGGCCGCGAGCATGAACTCCTCGATGATGCGGTTCGCGATGTTGCGTTCGCTCCGCACAATGCTCACCATCCGGCCATCCGCATCGAATTCGATGACGGGCTCGGGCAGATCGAAATCGATCGAGCCGCGCTCGCTGCGGCGCTGATTGAGCAGCAGCGCCAGCTCTTTCATAAGCCGAAAATTTGCCACGAGCGGCGCGTATCGCCGGCTCATTTCCGGGTCGCCTTCGAGAATCTTGTTGACGTTGGTATACGTCATGCGCTCGGCGGAGCGGATCACGCCCGGGGTAAATTCGGCGTGGATCATTTTTCCAGTGGCGTCCATCTCCATGATCGCGCTCATCACCTGGCGATCCACCTGCGGATTCAGCGAGCAGATGCCGTTGGAAAGCTCCTCGGGCAGCATGGGCACCGCTCGATTCGGGAAATAAACGGAAGTGCCCCGCAGCCGCGCTTCGCGGTCGAGCGGCGAATTGCGCCGGACGTAGTGCGCCACGTCGGCAATGTGCACTTGCAGCTCGTAACTGCCGCCGGGCAGGCGCGAAACATGGACCGCATCGTCGAAATCGCGCGCCGTTTCGCCGTCGATTGTCACAATCGGAAGATCGCGGAAATCGCGCCGGCTTTTCAGATCGGCCTCCGCCACTTCCTGCGGGCAGCGCTCCGCTTCGATTTTCACATCCGCTGGAAAAACGTGAGGCAGGTGATGCTTGCGGATAATGATTTCCACATCGACGCCGATTTCGCCCGGGCGGCCCAGAATTTCGACGACGCGCCCCACCGGCGCGAGCCCGCCCCTCGGATAGCGCGTGATTTCCACATTGACCACCACGCCATCGAGTTCGGCGTGCCGCATACGGCTGGCCGGCGCTTTCTCCCCGCCGGGCGCAGAGCGCAGTTTCTGCTGCAGCACGGGTGTGAGCTCGTCTCCCGGAGGAATCGAAATTTCATGGGGGATGCGCGTGTCGTAAGGCAGAGCCACATTTCCGTGGGGGCCATAGCGGAAAAGACCGACGACCGTGGGATTTTCGCGCTCGAGGATTTGGACCACGCGGCCTTCCGCGCGGCCGTCGGCGCGGCGGCGCACGATGCGCGCGAGCACGCGGTCGCCATGCATGGCGTCGCCCAGATTGTCGCGCCCGATGAACAGGTCGCCCTCGACGCGCGGCATCGGTTGATCCGGCACAAGGAAGCCGTAGCCTTCGCGGTGGGCCACGATTCGCCCGGAGACAAGATTGGGATCGCGCGCGCGCTTCGGTGCCACATGCGGGGACGATTCGGCGGCAGCGGCCGGCTTTGTGACGGGCTCTTCGGCGCGGGCAACGTGGGCGCTGCCACGCTGCGCCTGCTTCGCTCCCGGTAAGCGGTAACGCCCACCGTGAATTTCCTCGATCTCTCCCCGCCGCTTCAATTGCTTGATCACGCGCGGCAGATACCGCCGCCCGCGATGCTTCAAATCCATTCCGTGCGCAATTTCGCGAATGCTGGCCGCCTGCGAAAGAGTTGCAAGATGCGCGATCACCTGCTCAGTTGTCACTTCGGGCTCGGGTGGCGGCTCGCGTCGGTCAAATGAGCGGCGCTTGCTTCGGGGGCTCATAAATTCTTGCTATTGGTGATGAAGGAATTCCTGCGCAGGACAATCATGTCAACGAACAATCGAGCGGTCATGTGTTTGGTTGCGCGACAGATAGCGGCCGTCCGACTTCAAAAAGGGCTTCCTTGCGAGGGCGCGGCGCATGGCAGCCTCATAGCTAACTTCCTGTTGCATACGATCCTCCAAAGGCCGCGCGAGAAGCCGCGAGACACTGATACCTTGTCTCCTCGCCTCCCGCCGCGCCCAGTCCGCCAGATTCTCCTCCAAGGTGACTGTGATCTTCCGAATCCGTTTGCTCATTAAGTGAATATCGGGTGACACCGGCTTCGTGTCAAGGGCTCTGCTGAGGCTCGCTCACGACGTCGGAGTCGATGACGACGATTTTGCCGTCGGGCTCGCGCGCGAGGGCGGGGGCGTACTCGCCCATGAGTTCACGGTGCCACCAGGTTCCGTTCGCGCGCTTCGTCTTCAAGCCCGTGAACCAGTAATGCCAGATTACGGTGCGCACCTGGACGGGCGGCGGTCCGCCGGCAAAAGGGTCGCCGGCGAAAAGCTCGAGGACGTCCGGCTCGCTCTTGAGCAGCCGCTCTTCCGTCCACACGACAAAGCGCGATTCGCGCCACGATCCGAGGGAGGCGAACCGCAAATTCCAATCGAAGCGCGGCTGATAGGGTGCGTAAATTCCCGGCGGCTTCATCAGGTCCTGCGGCTTATAGCGGAAAGGATACGCGAGCCAGGTCTTGCCGTCGCGCGTGCCTTGAAATTCGATTTCGTAGCGTTCGGGCGTCATCACGGCGAAAAGCCCGAAGCGATTGGCGATTCGAAAAGGCTCGAGCGCCTGCACCGGCTTGAAGGGCAGCCGCACGTCGGAGACGGCCCAGATTTGTTCCGCCGTCGTGGCATAAAGAATCCATCCAAGGAACACGGCGGCAATCCCCATGCGCACCGGCGCGAGCCGCCGGCGCCAGGCCGTGCGCCATTTTTCTATCTCCGGCAGCTTCGAAGCCGGAGGCGCTCCCTCAACAAGCTGCAGGAGGCGTTGCGGGAGAACGCGCTTGAGGTAAGCGTCGTCGAGCAAAAGAAACGCGAGCGAAAGGACGATGTAATTCAGAAACGTATAATTCGCGGTGAGAATGATGCCGATTTCGAAAGGCGTCACGATCCAAAAGCAGATGATGCGGAACCGCCGCGGAAGAAACATCATCCACACGAGCGCCAGCTCAAGAAGCAACGTGAGAAACGCCGTCGAAGCGTGGAACCAGTGCGGAAGCTGCTGGACGTACCACCCGATCCAGGTGGGGAGAGGGCCATTCTGGTAGTAGTCGTCCATCGCCGTCAGGTTGCGCCAGTGGATGTCGCCGCTCATCATTTTCGCGACGCCCGATTCGAAATAAATTCGGAACCATTCCCACTGAAGAAGGAAGCGGCTGAGACGCGAAGGCGCGCCGGCGCGGCCAAGCTCCGGCCAAAATCCCGGCGGCGCAAAAAACAGCGAGATAAACCCGGCTTCGAGCAGCATGCCATCGGATTGGTAGCCGGAAAAATCCTGGGCCGCGCTGACAAACGAGAGGTAACACACGAAACAGACCACGAGCATTCCCCGCGGCCACAGATTGACAGTCGCAAGCAATGCGGCAATCATCCCCGCCCAGCAGATCCACACGAGCGCGTGATTGCTCGCGCTGAACCACAGCAGCGTGGGCGCATACCAGAATCGCCAGGCGTGAAGCGCCGCCGCCACCGCTTGCAGATAGTCGGCCGCGGGAAGGATTCCGTGCGGGCCAATGAGGCCTCTGATTTGAAACAGGAGCGAGTAAAACGCGGAGAAATAGATCAGCCCGAGCGCGCGCAGCCAAATCCAGCGCGTCCAGAGATGCCCGGGGTGCTTTTCAGTGGCAATCTCCGGCCCCAGAATCCACTGGACACCCGCCACGATCTTTTCCCACATTGCTCCGCGATTATACTGGCGAAGGCCGCGAGCCTGCGATGGGCACCGGCTCCTCCGAGACGGAGATCAGGCAGTCGCAGCTTTTGCGACGGCGCGGTTCAGAACGAGCTGGAGAGGGTCGCTGGCGGGAATATTTTCCAGAGCGGTGCGGCCTTCGGCGTATTGGATCAAAAACTCCTGCGCGTTGAAGCGGAAACCATTGCGCGAGCGCGAATACGCGCGCGCCTCACGGGCGCGGACGTATTCTCCCGAGGGGAGCAGCGTGCGGGTTTTTTCGTTGTCGGCAAGGTAGGGCGCGATCACTTCACTGAAAATCTGGCTGCACAGCGCGGCGTCGCGCAGGTGGAACATCACCTCGACGCGTTCGTAGATATTGCGGTGCATCCAATCGGCGCTTCCCAGATACACTTCCGTCTTGCCGCCGTTGCCGAACACGAAAATCCGGCTGTGCTCGAGGAATCGACCGATCACGCTGCGGACTCGAATGCGGCTGCTCACGCCGCGAACGCCGGGACGCAAGGCGCACGCGCCGCGCACGATCAGCTCGATCTGCACGCCCGCCTGGGAAGCGCGGTAGAGCGCCTGGATAATTTTCTCGTCGAGCAGGGCATTCACTTTCGCGATGATGAAAGCGGGCCGGCCCGCGCGCGCGTGAGCCGTTTCCCGCTCGATCAGGCTCGCGCAGCTCTTCCCCAGGTTGAGCGGGGCGACAAAAAGCGGGCGGTAACTCGAGCGCTCTGAATAAGCCGTCAGGTAGTTGAAAACGTGGTGCACCGAAGATGTAATTTTCGGGTCGGCCGTGAGCAAGCTCAGGTCGGTGTAGAACCGCGCGGTGGAGGGATTGTAGTTTCCGGTCCCCAGGTGCGCGTAGCGGCGGATCTGGCCGTCGGATTCGCGCCGGGCAACGAGCGCCAGCTTGCAGTGCGTCTTCAACCCCACCACGCCGTGGAACACTTGCACGCCCGCTTCTTGCAGGTTGCGGGCCCAGCGGATGTTGGATGCTTCGTCGAATCGCGCTTTCAGCTCCACCACCACGGCCACTTCTTTCTTGGCCGCCGCTTCGATCAGCGCCCGCACGATGGGAGAATTTTCGCTAGTGCGGTAGAGCGTCTGCTTGATCGAGAGGACGTCCGGGTCCTGCGTCGCGCTCTCGATGAATCGCACCACCGTCGAGTAGGAATCGTAAGGATGGTGCAGCAGCACGTTGCGGCTGCGAATCAATTCGAACACCGAAGACGCGCCGGGCTTCAAGGCCACTTCTCGCGCTGCAAAGGGCTTGTACTTCAGGTCCGGTCGCGGCGTCTGGTCGTAAAGATGGAACAGCCGCGAGAGATTCACCGGTCCGTTCGCGCGAAAAATCTGCCAGGGGAGCAGCCGGAAATTTGCCTGAAGCCGGTCGACTGTCTCCTGATTTGCCCCCGCATCGATTTCCAGGCGCACAGCCGCGCCTTTGCGGCGGCGGTGGAGCTGCGAATCCACCAAATCCAGCAGGCTGCGCGACTCCTCTTCCTCGAGATAGAGGTTGCTGTTGCGCGTGACGCGAAAGGGAGCGGCGGAGAGCACTTCGTAGCCGTGGTACAGGCGGTCGGCAAAGGCGTGAATCACGTCGTGAAGGAACACGTATTCGACCGTTCCTTGCGCCGAAGGGAGGAGTACGAGGCGCGGAAGCGCGCGCGGCACCGTGACCACGCCCAAAAGCGAGTGGCCGCGTCGCCGTTTTTTCTTGAGCAGGAAGGCGAGGCACAGCGCCTTATTGAGCACGTGCGGAAACGGATGCGCCGGGTCCACCGTCACCGGCGTGAGCAGCGGCTCGACCACTTTCGCGTAGAAATTCTCGATGTGTTCGCGGGCTGCGGGGCGCAGTTCATCGAGGCTCAGCACGCGGATCGATTCGGCGGCCAGCGCGGGAACCAGCTCATTTTGCCAGCATTCGTATTGTTCCTTCACGAAGGCATGAAGCCGGTCGGCGAGCTGCTTCAAATTCTCTTCGGGGACGAGCCCGTCGGGACCCGGCTCGCGATGGCCGTGCTCGACCTGCTGGAGGAGGCCGGCAACGCGCACTTCGACAAATTCGTCCAGATTGCTCGCGGTAATCGCAAGGAATTTCACGCGCTCGAGCAGCGGGTTCGCCGGATCGCGCGCTTCTTCCAGGACGCGCTCATTGAACTGCATCCACGAAATGTGGCGATTGAAGAAATTCTGTGCCGCAGACACACTGTCGCGCTTCATGACTGCCTCTGGGGAGGGGAAGGATAGCTCCCCAATATTAACAGAATATTACGGCGGCTGCGCCACGGCCTGCGAGGTGTAGAATCGACCCTCGCCCAAGCCCGGGAGTCCTACCCATGAAATCGATTCGCATGCACAACCAAGGCGGCCCGGAATTGTTGGTTTACGAAGATGCTCCCAAACCAGAGCTCCAGCCCGGCGATGCGCTTGTTCGCGTTGTAGCCACTTCGATTACCAAGACCGAATTGACCTGGGACGAAACGTACACCGATTGCGAAGGCCGGCCGCGCATTCCCACGATTCCAGGGCACGAATTTGCGGGAATTGTCGACACCCTGGCCCCGGACGCAGCCGGCGTGCGAGTGGGCGATGCCGTCTATGCACTCTCGTCCTTCTGCCGCAATGGCAGCGCCGCCGAATACGTCGCCATCCGCGCCGAGGACCTGGCGCCCAAACCCCGCACGCTGAACTTCGAGCAAGCCGCTGCGGTTCCGCTCGCGGGGCTTACGGCATGGCAAGCGCTTTTTGATCATGCACAAATTGAAAAAGGAGAGCGGGTGCTGATCCACGCTGCGGCGGGCGGTGTAGGCACCTATGCCGTCCAGCTTGCAAGCTGGAAAGGCGCGGAGGTGATCGCCACGGCTTCCGCCGGCAATCACGACTTTCTCGGCGAGCTGGGCGCGGCGGAAGTGATTGACTACACCCGCGAGCGTTTCGAGGAAAAAGTGGAAGATGTGGACGTGGTGCTCGACTCCGTCGGCGGGGAAACGCAGCAGCGCTCCTGGAGCGTTTTGCGCCGCGGCGGAATTCTTGTCAGCATCGTGAGCCCGGTGTCCGCCGAGAAAGCGGCGTCGCTCGGCGTCCGTGGCGCGTTCTTCATCGTTGAGCCCAATCGCACGCAACTCATCGAGCTGGGCCACCTGATCGACGCGGGCACTCTTCGCGTCATCGTGGGAGCCGTGCTTCCGCTCGCGAGAGCGCGAGAAGCTTTCGAACGGGGCTTGGCCGGCCACATGCGCGGAAAGATCGTCTTGCAAGTGGCTGCCGCCGAGTCCGCGAAAGCGTAGCCCGGCCGAACGCAGCACAACAATCCAGCAGGCCAAAATGGGCGCGAGGAGACGCCCGGCATAAGTGTGTATTTGAGTGCGGGGCTCGATATGATTGTGGCATCCCGTTTCGCGGGGAATTTGCGTCGAGGGAGCCGCCCATGAAATTCGAATCTTTCCTGCTGGATAAGTGGATCGATGAGCACGCCGAGTCCGGCATCGAATTCAACATGGCTGCCAGCACGGGCCCGCGTTGGAAATTGCGCGAGCTTCTCGATCTTGCGGGCCCCGATTCACTCGAGCGCCTGCTCGGCATGGGCGTCGCATACTCGCGGTCGGCGGGCGACACGGCTTTGCGCGAGGCGATTGCCGGAATGGAAGGCGTGCCCGCGGAAGAAGTTGTGGTGTTTGCCGGCGGAGCGGAAGCGCTTTTTCATATTTTCTATCTCGCCTCCGGGACGGGCGCAAACGTAATCCTGCCGTTTCCTTGCTTTCCCGCATTTGAAGCGGTGCCGCAATCGCTTGGCATCGAGGTGCGTTCCTACCATCTGCGGCCGGAAAATTCCTATCGGATCGATTTCGACGAAGTGAAGCGGCTGGCCGACGCGAACACGAAGCTGCTGGTCGTTAATTCTCCGCATAATCCCTCCGGCGCGACTCTCAGCGATGTGGAGATGAGTTCGCTGCACGATTTCGCGGCCGCGCGCGGAATCCAGTTCGTGTCCGACCAGGTGTACCACCCCATCTATCACGGCCGGGAATCCAGCTCGGCTGCGGCGCTGCCGCACGCGACGGTGGTGGGTGATTTTTCGAAGGCCTTCTCAATGGGCGGGCTGCGGCTTGGCTGGGTGGTCGAACGCGATGCGCGCCGGCGCGAGGAGTACTTGAATGCCCGGGAATACGTGAGCGTCTCGAATTCACCGATGACGGAATATCTCGGCCTGCTGGCCATCCAGCATCGCGAAAAAGTTCTCGGCCGCACCCTCGACGTGACTCGCGCCAATCTCGGACATCTCGACAGGCTGATGGCGGAATTTTCCGATGTCCTCGAATGGGTGCGCCCGCAGGGAGGAACCGTCGGCTTCCCGCGGATTCTTTCCGGCGCCGATGGATGCTCCTTCGCCAAAGCTGCTGTGCCCCACGGATTGCTATTCGCGCCGGGCGATTGTTTCGGCGTTCGGGATCACTTCCGGGTCGGCTTCGGCGTCGGAATAGAGTGGTATCCGCGCGCGATGGAGCGATTCGCCGATTTCTTGCACGCCTGGGCGCACGCCCCGCGCGCCAGCGTGAGCGCTTGACGCCGTAGCGAGCAGGCTGCGGAAGCTAAGCGGACCCAGGCTTCGCCGGCAGCCAGATCTCCATTTCCAGGCCCCCGACCTCTCGATTCTTTGCGCGAATATTGCCTCCGTGCACAATGGCAATTCGTTGCGCGATCGACAGGCCCAAACCGGTTCCTCCGGTCTGATGCTCGCGCGCTTCCGTGACACGGTAGAAAGGCTCAAAAATGCGACTGAGGGCATCGGGCGGCACTCCCTCGCCGCAGTCCGTCACCAAAATTCGCGCCAAATGCGAGCTGTTGCCCGAGGCCACGAGCGAAAGCGCCACTTCCGTGTGCGGCCTGGTGTAATGAACGGCGTTGCGCACCACGTTCTCGATGCAGCTCCGAAGCAGCGCAGGGTCGCCCTTCAGCCAGCAATCGTCCGCGCGCGAAATCACCACCGACTTTCCGTCTACCTCCACCTCGAACCGCGCATCTTCCGCCACGCTTTCTAAGATCGGGCGGAGATTTACCGCCGTTTCGATTTTGCGGTCGCCGCGCGTCTGGAGCCGCGTCAACGTCAGCACTTGCCCGATCAGCGCGTTCAGCCGGTCGAGATCCGCCTGCATCCGCTCGATCGCATCCACCTTCCCGCGGCGGACGAGTTCGAGCGAAACGTTCAAGCGCGTGAGCGGCGAACGCAATTCGTGTGAAATATCCCCCAGGAGTTCCTGTTGTTTCCTCAGCAGCGACTGAATGCGGTCTGCCATGCTGTCGAAATCGCGCGCGAGATCGGCCAGTTCATCCCGTCGCGGCCCGACGGCAGGCGAAGCGCGCACAGAAAGATCTCCATCGGCAATTTTGCGCGCCGCTTCCTGCAATGTGCGGATGGGCCGCGCCAGGTGGCGTGCCAGCAGCAAGCAAAGCAATGCGCCGGCCAGCGCGGGCATCAGCCATTGAAGAACCGTCGTTTGGAGCGCTCCGGCCAAAAGAAATCCGTAAGGAACGATCACCTTCGCCACCAGGATGTATTTTCCGTCCGGCCGGTCATCCACCGATGCGCCCGTCCAGAGCAAGCCGATGTGAAATTGCGTGTGCCCGGTGGCGCGTGCCTTTGCGAGGACTTTCTCGGTCCCCGGCGGAATGCCGCGGCCCACGATGTCGCGGTTTTGGGGATCGAACAGGGTGGACTGAAGGAAAGAAGCATCTTCGATTTCTTGCAGATATTCCGCGAGCCGCTCTTTTCCTTCATGCTCGTAAATCTTGACGGCGCTGCGCGTGTACTGGTCGAGCACACCAATCATCCAGCTTGGCCCGAGCGTCTTCGAATGCGTGACCACGGTGACCAGGAAAACTGCCAGGCTCGTGACACCCGTGGCCAAAAGGAACCAGAGAAAAATCTTGGGGTAGATGCCGCGAATCATGGGCGTTCCCCGTCGATCTCTCCGGTGTAAATGTACCCCGCGCCGCGCACATTCAGGATGCGCTCGGTTCCGCCGGCACGCGCGCCCAGCTTTTTGCGCAGATTGCTCACGTGATTATCGATGCTGCGGTCGAGCGCGCCCATGGGGCGTCCCAGAGCTGTCTCCGCGATTTCGTCGCGGGAAAGCACTCTGCCCGCCGAACGCACGAGCAGGAGCAGAATATCGAACTCGGCTCCGGTCAATCCGACTTCCCCGCCATTGCGCCTTACTTTTCGCCGGGCAGAGTCGATCTCCAGGTCTCCAATCTTGAAAACTTCCTGAGGAGCCGAACCGTGCTTGCGCCTCAGAACCGCGCGCATGCGCGCGACAAGCTCCCGCGGATTGAAGGGCTTTGGGAGGTAATCGTCCGCGCCGCGCTCGAGCCCGGCGATGCGGTCGGCTTCGTCGCCGCGGGCCGTCAGCATGATCACCGGGACTTCCGATGTGAGGCGAATGCGCCGCAGCACTTTCCGGCCGTCGCCGCCCAGCAGCATCACGTCGAGAATCACGAGCTCGTATTTTCCCTCGAGAGCTTGCCACACGCCGGAATCCCCGTCATGCACCGCATCGACATCGAAACCGTCCATCCCCAGCAGCCGCTTGAGCGAAGAACACAGCTCGACGTCGTCATCCACCAGCAATACTGGGATCGAATTTCTGCCCGCCGCGTTGTCACCATCTTTTTGCTTCGCACGCACGTTCGGGTCCTCATTGCGCTGCATTCGGCACGGGGAGAATCGCGCTCGGGGCGCAGCCCTCAATTTTCTAGCACACCGCCATCGCAAGAATTGTCCGAAAGTGTCTGAGTACTTTAGGGCTGATTCGCGACACTTCCTTACAATCTGGGGACAACCGGCCTGCCTATTATGCATCTACCTACATCAACGAAGGGGCGCGAACGAAACGGCAAAACGCGCCCGTCCGAAGGCCTGTTGAAGATGGAGGCGGCTTCATGAGGTTCCGCAACCCCTTAATTGCAAGCTTGGCTCTGGCAATGTCCGGCTGCTTCTCGTCCTCTTACTCTGCGGGACCGCTCGGCCCGCCGCCCCCGGTGGCCATCGCTCACGTGACGGACCTCGGTCCGATTCCGACAAACCCGGATATCCTCGGAAGAGACGGCGCCTACAGCGCACTGTTTTCGGGATATTCGGTCTGGCTCTATGGCGACACTTTTCTTGCCAGGCCAGACGCCGAGGATCGCACGCTCATCAGCGACTCCTGGTCATTCACGGCCGACATGAACGCAGAAGGCGGCCTTTCAGGATTTCAGGAGCGCCTCGATTCGACCGGCGCGCCAACCATGATTTTGCCGGAGACCCCCGCGGAGCAAGCTTTCAACCAGGCCCACAACGTGAACAATTGCCAGGCTCAGCCCTGCGGCGCCCGATGGGCGCTGTGGCCCAATTCGATCGTCGTCAATCCGGCAGACAACAGCGCCTTGATTTTCTACATGCTGGTGAGCGCGCAGCCGGGCGCTTTCAATTTTCAAATCGTCGGGTCGTCCGTAGCCGTGTGGCAAAACTTTCAGGAACAGCCTGTGCGGCCCACGTTGAATCCGCCGATTGTGGCGGAACATCCGGATCTGCTCTTCACGCAAAACGAGCCGGAATTCGGCACCGCTTCGTTCGTAAGCAATGGAACCCTGTACGCCTATGGGTGCGGAATCCCCTCGAACAGCTTTGATAATGGTTGCAGGCTCGGAAAGGTGAATCCATCGAGCGCGCAGGACCGCAGCGCCTGGACGTTCTACGCAGGCAACGGAAACTGGTCGTCGAATGTCGGCGATGCGGTCTCCGTGTTTAGCGGCGGGGGCAGTGTTTCCTGGAACAACTACCTCGAGCAATACATCACGGTTTATAGCCAGCCGTTCTCACAAAATGTCTTGATCCGCACTTCGCCGAACCCAGAGGGGCCCTGGTCGGGAATCCTCCTTGCTTTCGTTGCGCTCCCGCCGGTCAGCGGGAATGTCTATGACGCGCACGCCCATTCCGAATACGACGTAAACGGCGGCCAAACCATTTTTGTTTCGTATTCGCGGTCGACTCCGGCGCCGTTTTCGAGCGAAGTCCGCCTGGTATCGGTCGCGCTCGCGCGCTCCGGCTCGGCTGCACCCTGAACCTATTCCAATCAACAGGAGAGACGCGAATGAAAAGAGCAACGCTGGCGGCCCTGGCTTGGTCGGTTTTGTCGATCGCTGCGCACGCGCAGGAAACTCCCGTCGCCGAAGTTGCTACCGGCTACTCGATGATCGAGGTCGGAAAAGGCTACACCTTCATGATGAACGGCGGCAGCAGTTCGCTCGCCTGGAATCTCAATGATTGGTTCGGAATCGTCGGCGATTTCGGCGGCTATCACGCTACTCCCGGCGTGAATCTGAACGCTGAAACGTATCTATTCGGCCCGCGATTTTCCTGCCGCTGCTGGCCCCGATTTACGCCTTTCGCGCAGGTGCTGCTCGGCGGGCTCCACGATTCGGCGGTGTCCACGGGCTTCACGGATGCTCACAACGCATTTGCCTACGCTGTGGGCGGCGGATTTGATATCGCGCTCGACCGCGGGGGCCGCTTCGCCTTCCGCCCGCAAATCGAGTACCTGGGCCTCCGCTCGAACAACGGCATCACGACGAATACCGCGCGCCTCTCCGGCGGCATCGTCTTCCGCTTCGGCAACAAGAAATGAGGTCATGTGAGCCTGTTGAAATCCTATTTATTTATCTGAGCGCTGCCTACCGAGACCTTTGGGGTGCGGAAGCTTGCTTCCGCTTTGTTTTCAATGTGAGCACACCACACGCCAAGTTGCCCCCGCTGCAGATAGGTTCGGATGGTTCTACTCCTTTGCACTCAGAAACTCCGTGAGCGCCCGCTGAAATTCACCGGGTTTTTCAAGGTGCGGAATGTGGCCGCAATCCGGGACAACGACGACCGCAGCGTGGGGGATAACTTTTGCTGCGGCCCTCGCCAGCTCCGGAAAATTTCCCATCTTCGCGCGCGCTTCGGCAGTGGCGTAACTCGCGAGCGGCACCGCGTGGTCCTTCTCGCCGACGATCAATAGCACCGGGGGCTGGAGTAGCCGGTATTCGTATCGCACCGGCTGTTGATAAATCATCTGGTACGCAAGCGCCGAGGCCCTGCCCCAGCGCGCGAATTCGCCGCTGCGCGTGACGCGAATCTGCACTTCCGCAAGCGGGTCTGATACTTCCGGGTGAGGCGTCGCGAAATAGTGCGCATAAAACGCGCGAATCTTCGCCGCGTCCGTGTTGGCGAGTTCCGCGCGATAGAGCGTCTCGTCTGTCTGCGGCGGAATATTCACCCGATAATCTTCTAGGCCGATGGGGTCTTCGAGCACAAGCTGCGTCACGCGCTCCGGATACATCAGCGCAAACCGCACCGCGAGCATTCCTCCGGTGGAATGTCCCACCACCGCGACTTTCTGCACTCCCAGCGTATCGAGCAGATGCGCAGTGTTCGCCGCGAGAAGCTGAAAGCTGTAGCGGATATCCGGCTTCGAGGATTTGCCCCAGCCGATCTGGTCCGGCACAATCACGCGAAAGCCCGCCGCAGCGAGCGATTCCGCCACATTGCGCCAGTAGTACCCGCCGAAATTCTTGCCGTGCAGCAGCACCACCGCGCGCCCATTCGCCGCCGCCGTTGGCGCGATGTCCATGTAAGCCATCCGCAACTCCTGCCCCTCGATTACGAGGGGCAGAAAATGAACGGGATAAGGATACGGATATTCTTCGAGCGCGATCCCCAGCGGTGTGAGTTCGGCAGGCGTAGCCGTCTGTTGGCCCAGTGCAATTCCTGGCAAGAGCAGCACAATCCAGAGAGCTGCAAAGCCCGCCTTGCTGACTATTTGCCTTGATCGCATCCTCGGGCGCGCTCGCACTTTCCTGTAGGGGCACGGCATGCCGTGCCCGGCCTAATTAACGGGGGAACTTCAATTCAATCGGTAAATTGGTGCCCAAGAGAGGACTCGAACCTCCACGACCTTGCGGCCACTAGCTCCTGAAGCTAGCGCGTCTGCCAGTTCCGCCACTTGGGCTAAGCAGTGAGAGGTTATTCTAGCACGCTGCGCCATGTCTGCGTGGTGTGCGCCGCCGAAGGACTCGCTTGAAGATTCGTGCTAGAGGGCCGGGCTGAAGCGGTCCCTTCGAATCAACGCCGCCCGGGCTGAGGCAACGTCGCCGAGGGACGTGACCCATTGATCGGAGGACCCGGACATGCCGCTCCCGCTGGACACGCGATCCCCGATGACCGGCGCGAGGCACAGGACACCTGACTCAGTGCAATCAACAGCACAAATGTAATTGTCTGTTTCATGCTTCACCTGCCCGTCAACTCACGATGATTATAATCGGGAAGCGGCAGATTGCAATCAAAGCCGGGGTACGCATCGCCATTCTATGTGCTGGACTGCGGGGTAAACATGGGCCAGCTCGCCCTGCCGGTTTTCAACCCTCCAAACCGGTGCGGCGTTGCGACCGGCAATCGGGCGGTGTAAAGTTCATCGCCGCCCGGAGGCAACCAATGAAAATCCCTTGTTCCATCTATTTTGCCATTATCCTGACTCTCGCACTTTTCACGCTCTGCATTCCCGCGAGCGCGCAAAGGGCTCGGCGCCCCATGGTGACCGCCATGCAAGCAAGCATCGATAAAGACGGCCCGCACCCCGACAAGAAAGAGATCAGGGAGCCCGCCCCGATCACCTGCCTCGGAGGCGTCTCCGACGACCCAGGCAGCCCGGTTGTGGCCTGCAAAATCACTGGCCCCGGCTTCAACGGCATACTGAAGAAAGGCGAGAAAGCGGATTTGACCGACGCTGGCACGGTCACCCTTGCTTGCACCGGCCGCGGCTGGGTCCGCTGCAACGCCCGAATTAACTGACCTCTTCTGTCCCAATCTCCCGAGCCCCAATAGTTGCTAACTTCAGAGGATCCGATTGGTCAAACCTCCGATAGCGGCACGGCGTCCGCACAACGCGGGAGGAGAATGAACCCATGAAAGCAGGTGCGAAACTGGCATTGGCAATGCTGGCGGGCGCGTCGATCGGCGTTCTCGGCAGCCGGTCCATTCATGCGCAACAACCAAAAACTCCGCCTGGCTATTTCATCGCGGAAGTGGAGGTTACCGACCCTGCCACCATGCAACAATATGGGCAAAAGGTCCCCGAAACACTGGCGCCTTTTAATCATCGCTACCTGGTTCTCGGCGGCAATCCCGCGGCGCTAGAGGGCGCGCCGGCAAAGAGCATCGTGGTTATAGCCTTTGACAGCGTCGAGCAGGCGCGCGCCTGGTACGACTCGCCCGCCTATCAAGCAATCAAGTCCATACGGCAAAGCGCAGCGAAGGCCCGCATTCTGGTTGTCGAGGGCATCGCGCCGTAGTGGATTTGGCACGCCACGCGGCAACTATTGAACCTACAGCGAGTTAGCGCCTACTCTCTCAAATCTTCGCAGCAGTAAGTTCGACGCTAAACCTCAACCGGGCGTCTGCCGATGATTACCAGATAGGGCACTTTCCTCTGGGAAGCCTTGACCCTGAGGCGGGCAGCGCTTACATTTGAAAGAGTGGGCCCACGGGGAAAGAGGAGGAGCGGCAACATGGCGTCCGTAAAGGCGATGCTCGAGCGTCGCCGCTCAAGCAGGGTTCTGATTCGCATCCCGGTGAAAGTGTTCAGCAATGGCGCCTACGGCCAGCCCGTGGATACGCCCGCGGAAGCCATCGCCGTTAGCCGTTATGGCGCTCTGCTGCGCGCGCCGCTTTCGCCCGCGCTCGGTTCCCGCATCGAAGTCCTCAACGGACTGTCGCAAGAGACCCAGGAATTCCGCGTCATCCGCGTGAGCGACCCGAAAGACGACGGCAATTACGAACTCGGCCTTGAAATCCTCTACCCCACGCGCAACTTCTGGGGCATCCAGTTCCCCGACGAGCGCGTCACCGCGTGAGTCTGTAGGAAACCGCTTTCAAACTCAGAACCACCAAGCCTACATGGGGAGTTCTCTCGCCGGCTGATTCGGCCAGGCCGCGGCAGCGGGCCTCAAATCGAAGAAGCGTTTCATCCTCAGAAAAGGCTTCTCCAACAACGTCCAGGAAGCCGCCGCCAGCAAATAGCTGCATGCAATCACCGATAGAAACGACAGCAACGGATACCGGTCGAGATGGATGATTTTCGATGCGTCGAAGGGAAGCCGGTGGAGGAGGTAAAGGCCGTAGCTGATCAGCCCGGTGTAGCCCAGGAACCGGTTCCGGAAGATTGCCTGGACCCATTTCGACGGGCTGAAGAGCGACAGATAAACGAGCGCGAGGGACGCCAGGGAAGCCATCGAAAAGCAAATCCACCGTGTGTCCTGGTTTTCAGTCAGGACTGCGAGGCACGCCGCAATCAAGAAGCAGACTCCAGCCAATTTGACGCGCTTGGACGGGACGAACCCTTCCGAGCGCACCATTACAGCCAGCAGCGCGCCAGCCATCAAGCCGTCCAAGCGGCAGAAAAAATTCGAATAAATATTGACGTGGTGCATCGCCAGGTAAAAACGCAGCGGCGGAGAGAAAAGAATCACCCCGGCGGCAATCCGCATGATCTGCGAGGATGAGAAAAAGCGGACAAACCAAGGCCATATCAAATAGAACTGTTCCTCAATCGCCAGCGACCAGGTAACCCCGAGCGGGCCCGCCGCCTCCGCGGGGACGGGAACCAGGAGGTTTTGCACGAAGAAGGGATAAGCCCACCAGGGCGAGGATCTCTCGAAAATCATGTGGGCTTCCGATGGCCGCACATGAGGAAGAATCACGAGCATAAGAATCAGCAGGGAATAGTAGAGCGGCCAAATCCTCAGGCACCGGCGAGCATAGAAATTCTTGAAGTAGCCGCCGGATTGCTTGGCGTCGAGCAGGATTCCTGTGATCAGAAAGCCCGAGAGCACGAAGAATAGATCCACGCCCATCCATCCGTAACGCGAGATCCAGTCCAAATGCAGGAAAGTGGACGCATCGGTATTGTGGATCATCACCAGCAAGATCGCGATGCCGCGGACGCCGTCGAGTTGGGGAATCTTCTGCGTCATCGAGTAGAGTGCCCTGCTTGTTAACGGTATCACGCCGGAACTGCAAGCGAAGGGCAATCCGCCGCTCGTCGGCCAATTCTTCAATGGGTTCTGGCATAGGAGATGAAAGTTCAGCGAAATGCCCGCGTGTTTCGGGATGCCGCGCCGGCGGGAAGCAGTTCACCTAGAACCGCTCGATGTGTTTCGGTCGGGCCAGCTCACCAACCTGCGATTGCGCACCGCCAAATAGACGTGCCGAAAAGCCCGGGCGGGCCGCGGGGTTCAGGCTTGACTTCTTTCGCGCGCAGGCAGTGGTATAATACGGTTAGAAAATCCTATCGAAGGCCCGCTGGGGGGCTGCTTCGTACGGCGGGGTGGTCCTTGTGGCTTCCAGGCGGGGGAGGCACCCATGGATACAGTCCACGATGTGCTGTATGCCCTGCTGATCGGGTGGGCGGCGGTCACGGCCGCTTTGATTTGCCTGCTCATCTACCGCGGCACACTCGCGTCACACGAAGACGATCAAATCTTCCTGGACACGGCGTCGAATGCGCTGGCGAGCGAACAGCGCGCCCTGGTCGCGCGGATTGATAAGCTGAGCCGGCCGATCACGGCGCTCATTGTCCTTTCGAGCGTGTTGCTCGTGGCCAGCGCCGGATTGTGGCTGTGGCAGGGGTTTAAAAACTTCTGAACCCCCCTGCGCCTAAGGTTTCGGGGGTGCCGTTGAGGGTGGAGCTTGCCCTGGCGGCTGCGCTTGCAGTCCGGGCTGCTGGAGCGGCTGCCATGGAGTCGCCTGGCAGATTTGCGAGGTGTGGTTGTGCACGATCAGCCAGTTGTCTCCCACCTTCATGAGCACAAGCGTTGTATGGCCTCGCGCATTGAACGGCTTCCCTTCTACGACGGACAGAAATTCCCATTGATACGCGGCCCAGGCCATGTCGCCGTGGTTGAAAATCGTGGTGTTCCTGCGAATCAACTGCATTCCCTGAAAATTCGCGCGCTGCTGCTGGTACACCGCCAGGTAATTCGGCCAGCCGACCAATAACGGCTCGTAGGTGCCCCGCACCCACGTGGCGTTTTCCGCGTAATGCTTGTGCATCACTTCGATATTCCCCACCTGAAACGCGCCCAGCATCTCGCCGATGTCGTTATCGATTTGATCGGCCACCGGCAGCGGAATAGCGGGCATGGGCGTATTGTCATCGGGCGGCTTGTTCTTTTGTTTTTTCTGCGCCCAGGTCCCGGATGAAATCAGCAGCAGAGCAATAAGAGCAGCGAGAAATCGCGCGATTTGCGTCCTCGCGGATCTTTCCATGATTCGCCTCCCCCCTGAGACGCCACGAAGAATAGCACGAGGCCCCGAGCGCAACGGCGAGGCTTTCCGCATTCCTGTTGGCACATTGCAAACGTCGCTTGGCGGCCTTCAATTTAGGGCTGATAAACCACAGAGGGCACAGCGGAAAGCCGGAGGGCACAGAGGAAGCAGACGCTGAGCCCATTCAGCGGGCGAGATCGCGGGCTACGCGAAATCCATAATCCGCATACTGAAATTCAGGAGGAATGCTCGAGCGCGCCGCGCACCGCGAGACTTTCGTGGCGTGCCGCCACGAACCTCCGCGCGACGCCCGCCGCACCCCTTCGGCCGGGCCCGGCGGATTCCGCTCGGGTGAGACGCGATAGTAATCCGCGTCGAACCAATCCGAGCACCACTCGTGCACGTTTGCGCCGATATCGAAGAGGCCGTACGCATTCCGCTCCGCGCGGCCGACCAGTTCCGGAGCCGTCTTCCACCGCGCGGAATAATTCGCCAGCGATTCGAGCGGAGCATCGCCCCAGGGATAAAGCTTCTGCTCGAGCCCGCCGCGCGCAGCCCGCTCCCATTCCGCTTCCGTAGGCAGACGATACCGCCGGCCCGTGGCGCGGCTGAGCCACTCGCAGTAGGCGGTCGCATCAAACCAAGACGGCGCAACAACCGGCTGCTTGGGTTGCGCGAAGTCAGGATCGTTCCAGTGAAGCGGCGCGCGATGCCCGGTAGCCGCGAGGAAACGCGCGTAGTCCGCGTTGGTTACCTGGCATTCAGCCAGTTCGAAGGCATCAATCCATACGCGATGCACCGGCCGCTCGTTTTCCTGCCCGGCGTCGCTTCCCATCAGAAACCAGCCTTCGGGGATGAGCGTCATCTTCGGCTCGAGGATTCGAGCCGGGGCTGGAGCGCCGAGATCGAGTGATTCAGTCATTGCTTGCGTTGCACCCTGCAAATGCAGGCAGCGCCGTGTAGCCCGGCGGCCTGGGCACGGCATGCCGTCCCCCTACGAAGAAGAACCTGGGTGCGGAGCCATTAAAACTCATCTCATGAAACTGCTTTGTGGGTCGCGGTTTCAACCGCGACATTAACATGCTCACTTCGTCGAGGCTTTAGCCCCTGAAGTTCCCGTTGGCGCCGGAACTCGGCATTTATGAGATGACTCGGCTCTGTTGAGATCCTGCCGGGTGCGGCTCGGCCCACATATTGGCGCGAGCCATATGGAATTGAAAACAAAGCGGGAGCAAGCTCCCGCACTCCAAAGGTCTCGGAGGCAGCGCTCATATACATAGGATGTCAACAGAGCCAGATGATTCCTATTCATGCAGATGCACGCGCTGCGTTTGGCTCAGCAAGTTCACGAACAGCCGATACGCGCCCGGCACGCCCGCCGGCAGCTCGCGGAAAAACGAAAGGCCCGTGTAAATGTACGTCCCCTTTCCATATTTCCCATAGACGAGCCCGCCGATCGCCTCGGGTTCACCCGGATCCTTCAGTCCCAGCACGGCTGTGTAGTGCGGATCAAATGAAATCAGAAAATAGAGCCCGCGCTCCTGCACCCAGCCTTCAAAATCGGCGAGCGTGATTTTGTTCGGGGAATTGAGCAGCGGATTTTCCGGCGCGAGAAAACGCACGGGAGAATTGGCGTCGGTCACGCGCGAAGTCTGGTCCGGCATCCTGGCGGGATAAGGCGCCGCGACGGTCCATTCGGAATCGCGCTGGTACTGCACGATCATCGAGCCTCCGCGCTCCACGTAATCCAGCAGCCGCTGATTTGTGCGCGAAAGATCCGGGCGCAGCTCGTAAGCGCGGATTCCGACAACGATCGCGTCGTAGCGGTCGAGATCCCCGAATGCGAGCGCGACTTCGTCGAGCAGATCCACGCGGATGCCGATTTGCCGCAGTGTTTCCGGGATCAGGTCGTTTTCGGCTGCGATGTAACCCACGCGCAGACCCTGCGGGATTGCCAGGTCCATTACGTGAACCGTCGCGTCGGCGGGCTCGCTCCAGTCGCGCGTGGGGAGCGTGGGGATCGGTTCGAGCGAACTGCGGAATGTTTCGCCGCCCAGCTTGGCGTAAGGATGCAGCGAATATGCGCCGGCAGGCGGCTGTGCGGGCGGCGTGACTTCGAATCGGATCAAGCGATCGCCTGCGGCCTTGAATTCAATCGGCGCAATCGCATTCGCTTTCCATCCCGGCGGCGCATCCACTCCCACGGAAACCTGCGCCGGCTTTGTGCCGTGATACCGCACCCGCGCGAGCAGTTCCACCGGCGCTTTCGCATTTTGCGCGGGCACCATCACGTTCTGCGGCTCGACCGTCAGCGTGACCGCCGGCACGAGCTCAAGCGGGTAAGTGTGGATCCCGGTCGTTGTGGTCTCCACCGATTCCACCGGCTGCGCAATCTTGAAAGCATAACCTTCCACTTCGGCGCGCAACTTGAGCTGCACGAGCGGCGGTGGAAAAGGAAGAATCACGTCCCCAGCAGTAGCCGGAGGCTTTGCGCCAGCCGGAATATTCACCGTAAAGCGAAACGCGTCGCTTCCCTCTTTCTTTTCTTGCGACGTCGTCCAACCTGCCGGCAGCTCGAGGCTCGAGTTGTCTACGATCCACTTCAGCGGGACAGCCGGCTTGGCGGAAATATTCACTTCCACGGAAAAATCTTCGCCGGCAACGAGCTCGTGGCGGCTGGCCTGCGTTTCGACGGGTATAGCAACGTCGCGGGCGAGCGCTCGATCGATCTTTTCTTGCACCCGCTCGAGTTCCCAAAGCGCCGCCGCGGAGCGCTCGTCACCCTGGTTTTTCACCGCCGCGCGCGCCGCCGCGATTTCCTTTCCGGCGCTTGCCAGCGCTTTCGCCGCGGCAACGCGGTCCTCCGCAAGCGCGGCTTTCCGGGCTGCCGCCAGTTGCGCGTCGGCCGAATTCAGCGCCGCCTCCAGCAAAGATTTTGCAGCGGGAAATCGGGCGGAGATGTAAACGAGCGGCTCCGCCAGTTGCTTCACGTCGAACCATCCCGTCGCTTCGCCGTTTTCATTTTCCGTCACGAGAAACACCGGCCGCCGGAAAAACGGATTGCCGAAAAACGCCGGCGTTCCCTGCGAACGATGCTGCGCGTGCCCCTCCATCCCCATCTCGACGTAGCTCTCGCCCCAGAGCGGAGACACGTCGTTCACCGGTAATTGCACGGCGTTGGCGCCCGAGTCGCGCGAAAGCCGCAGGTCAAGCAATACCTGCCATGGCGCAAGCCCCTCAGTGATTTGCTCCGGATACATTTTCGGATCGGCTGCCGCCGCCACCGCTTTCGGCGTGAGAATTCCGCTCGCTTGGTGATGTCCATGCCCGCCGTGAACGCCGCCCCAGCCGTTGATCACCACCTGCGGGCGAAAGGTTCGGATCACGCGCACCATATCTTCCATTGCCAGGCCGCCCCAAATTTTCATCGCCTGCTCGGGCGTTTTGACGTACCCGGTGTCGAGAGCTCGCGTGAAAAATTGGCGCACGCCGTAATGCTTTCCCGCGGCGAGCAATTCCTCGGTGCGGATCACGCCGAGCTCGCCGTTTTGTTCCGGGCCGATGGCGTTTTGTCCGCCCTGGCCGCGCGTGATCGAGAGAAGCGCGACATCGGCATCCAGCCCGCGCGAGAGATACGTGAGCAGGCTCGACCATTCATCGTCAGGATGCGCCGTGATGAAAAGGATGCGGGTCGAAACGCGCGCCTTGTCGATGGCTTCCACCGTGTCGGCAAGCGATTGCGCGGGAGCGCGCTCTGCCACGGCAAGGAAAGCCCCTGCCGCGCACATGGTCGACATCAAAAGAGTCCGCCAATTCTTCATGCCGCGATCCTCTCGAAGGGCCACTGCCGAAGCCAGCGCGCGCGTCCCAGGTAAACAAGGATACCCGCTGCCATGGCCACAAGCGAGACCACCATGGGTTTTCGCCCCGTCGAAATGAAAATGGCGAGCCATCCTGCAATCGCAAGCACCGCCGGAAGCGGATACAGCCGCATGTGAAAAGGCCAGCCCTGGGTTTTTCCGCGCGCGTGTAGCAACAGCAGCCCGACCGCCTGGCCTGCGAATTGGATGAGGCACCGCATCGCCAGGATGGAGCGAATTACGGAATAGAGTGGAAGCGTCAGGCAAATCACAACGGAGACCGCGCCGATGGCCAGCAGCGAAATATGCGGAAAATGCTTGGTGGGATGGATGCGCCCAAACACCGCGAAAAAATTCCCGTCCTTTGCCGCCGCATACGGCACTCGCGAATAACCGAGTGTCGCGGAAAAAACCGAGCCGAACGCGGTGACCAGGATGAGCGCCGTCGAAAACGTCGCGGCATTTTCGCCAAAACGCCGCAGGAAGAAGAGCGAAGCCACGAAGGGCGAATTGGCCGCCTCCTGCCAGGGGACTACCGCGAGAATACTCGTCTGCATGGCGAAGTACAGAATCGCGATTCCGAAGATCGAAAGAAAAATCGCGCGCGGGATGTTTTTTTCAGGATATTTCATTTCCCCGCCGAGATTGCACACGTTGTAGTAGCCCAAATAGCTGTACACAGCCTGCACGGACGCATGCCCGAGTCCCGCAAAGAAGATCCAGGAAAAATTCCACGCCCCGGCCGGAAAAGTGAAAACGCGCGCGGCATTGAATTGCGTGGCGCCTCCGTAGATGAGCCAGAGAATCGTTCCCAGCAGAATGGCGCAGAGCGCCACGGAGATCTTCCCGATGGTCGTGATTCGCCGGTAGAGCAAAATCACAGCAATCAGCACCAGCATGGCCGCCACGATGCGGTCGTAATTTCTCAAGATTTCGTACACATCCCGCGGATGCGCCTGCATGAATTGGGCGACGCCGCGAATCTTGCCGGCCAGGTAGGCCGAATAATCCGCGAACCCCAGCGCACCCGATGAAATGCTCATGGGCGCCTGGAAAAGCGTCTGCCAGATGAATAGGAACGACATCAGCCGCCCCCACCGCTCCGCGCCGTAAGCCTCGCGAAGAAAGATGTAGCTTCCGCCCGCCTGCGGCATCGCCGCGCCCAGCTCGGCCCACACGCAGCCGTCGAGCACCGCCAGAATCGCGCCGACCACCCACGCAATCAGGCACTGCGGCCCGTCCATCGCCCGGATCATGAACGGCACCACGATGAACGGCCCGATGCCGACCATGAACGTCATGTTGAGCGCGGTCGCTTCGATCAGCCCCAGCCCCCGCTCGAGTTTTTCCGGCTCACTCATCGCTTCCTGCGACTCCGCAGAAACGCAAAGGATAGCAAGAAAGGTCATCGAGTGCGGGGCGTTTCAAGCAGTCGAAAGCCAGGGGCGGGTTCAGCTCGAGGGCGTCTGGCGCGTTCGACCCTACAAGTTCTTTCTGATCAAACATTTAAAAAAGGATTGAGAGACATCCAACACCTCGTGCCAAGGCGTCCAATTAGTAGGGGGAAATTTCCCCGATCGGCTGGCCATAATGGCGACGACAGCAACGCCGATGCCGGTCTGAAACCCTCGGCTTCCGAGAGGAGGGAGCAGACAAATGCGAAACCCAAATAGTTTGAAATGGTTACGTAGGAGTTGCGCAATCCGCTGGGCGGCAGTGCTTGGCCTGGCTCTCGGCGCGATCTCTGACACGGCTGCGGCCGCACCGCGCAATGCAAGCCAGGCAGGCGAGGTGCCCGTCCACATGGTCGTGACCGTAAAGCCGCACCATGGCGGCAATGCCCCGGCCATGTCCGCGGACGACGTCAAGGTTTATCTGGCTGGCAAGCCGAATCAGGTAACCGGCTTTGTCCCGCTCCAAGGAGCCCGCGCCGGCTTGCAACTTTTCATCTTGATTGATGAGACTTCGCGAGACACCATCGGCCTGCACTTCCAGAGCATTGCCAATTTCATCGAAGAGCAGCCTGCGACTACCGCGATTGCCGTCGGTTATATGCGCAACGGCATGGTCGTTACAGTGCAAGATTTGACCAAGGACCATGCATTGGCTGCGAAATCCCTGCGGCTGCCGCTGGGGGCTGCGGTCGGATACACGAGCCCTTACTTGGCACTGACGGATTTGATGAAGAAATGGCCCGTGACGGAAGACCGCCGCGAAATTCTGATGATCACCAGCGGGATCGATCCGCTCGGCGGCGGTTTCGAGAGCAATCCCTACGAGAACCCGTATCTCCAAGAGGCCTTCGACCGCGCGCAGCGCGGAGGGTTCATCGTCTATGCCATCTACGTGCCCGGATCCGGCTTTGCCGCTCGAGGCTTCTTCCGCACAACTCTTGCCCAGACGGGGCTGGATATGATCGCTCAGAAGACCGGCGGAGAGACCTACAACCTGTATCTCGGCGATCCGGTTGATATCGATCCATATCTGCGGGGTGTGAGTTACAACCTCAACCATCAATATCAGCTCACATTCCTTGCTCCGGGTGCAAATAAGCCGAGACTCGAGCCGGTGAAGGTCAAGACAGAGATGTCGAACGCGGTGTTAATCACCGCGGAAGCCGGCTACGTCGGAACCGGGATGTAAGACGGAAGCGCGCGTGCCCACCTGGCGGCCGGTGCATTGCGCCCTGCCGCCAGAAATGCCTTCGCATTAGGAATGTGCCCACCTGCGTTACCATGTTCGCGCGATGCTTGGATTCGGCCTCGGCGTGACTACGGCAACCGTGGCGATTCTCGTGATCGGTTACTCCCGCGCGCGCCGCAGGCGTCCCTTCCCGCCGCATGGCTGGTTCGGGCTCATCGCGCTAGTCGCGGCGGAATCGCTGTTGTTCGCCGGCGTCGAACCCGTCGCCACGTATTTCACGCCGATCGCCTGGAGCGCTTATATCCTCATCGCTGACGCCGCCGTTCTCGCGATCACGAATCGCTCGCGCGTCCACGACGCGCCCATCACGCTCGCGCGCATGGCTGCGCTTTCGGTTCCCCTGTGGCTGATCTTCGAGGCCTATAATCTTCGCCTCCAAAATTGGACCTATGTAAACGTGCCCCCTGGCTGGGCTGCCGCTTTTTTCGGCTACGGTTGGTCGTTTGCCACCATCACACCTGCTATGTTCGAAACCTCGGATCTCGTCCAGGCGCTCTTGCCTTTGGTCCCGGCACACCCGTGGAAAATCTCGCGCGGGGCCGAAAATGCGTGGATCGTTTCCGGAGTGGCGTGCTTGATCCTGCCGCTCGTGCTTCCGCGCGCCATCGCCGCATATTTATTCGCGCTCGTGTGGATTGGGTTTCTTTTGCTGCTCGATCCCCTCAACCGCCGGTTCGGGCTTCCTTCGTTTCTCGGCGACCTATCGGAGGGATTTCGCCGCCGCTTTTACGGCTTCCTCGCGGCCGGCTGGATTTGCGGGTGGCTGTGGGAATTCTGGAATTACTGGGCCCTGGCAAAATGGCACTACACGTTTCCGATGTTTCAGCGGATGAAAATTTTCGAGATGCCCGCGCCCGGCTACATCGGCTTCCTGCCGTTTGCGCTCGAATGTTTTGCGATGTACGTTACCGCATCCTGGCTCGCCGGCTGGCTTAAAAGGGTCAAATGAGTCGCGGGAAGCTTTGGCGATCCTCAGCGATTCCAGGGAATGCACGTTTGTACTGAGGATGTGAGTAAGAGGGCCGATGATTCAGAAGCTGGGGCGCCTGTGGAACTCCAGGCTTGAGGAGCCGCGGTTTTGGTGGGAGCCCCCTGCTTCAGCAGGGGGAGCTGCCCGCCATCTTTCTGGCGGGCAGCGAAAAGATCGCTCGACTTCGAATGGGCTTCAGCCCCGGGACTTCCAAATGTCCAGCGCTAAAGCGCTCCTCCCCCCGCATGAATGCGGGGGCTCCCACCTCCGAGTGCTTTCCCGATGTGTGATTTTCGCGCTGGGCGCTCTCGTCGCGCTCTTTGCACCCTCAGCGCGCGCCGGCGGGCTCCAAATCCCCGACGAAGCGAAGCAAGCGCTCAACACGCTCTATAGCGGCGATGCGGAGGGAGCCATCTCCATCGCGCGCAAACTCGAATTCTTGGAGCCGGATCATCCGCTCGGCTATCTGCTTGAAGGCGAAGCCCGCTGGTGGCAGCGCTATTGCGCCGCGACCGAAATCAAGTACGGCATGGTCGAGGCCTGGAAACGCTCGCACGAGCCCGAAGACGAGGATTATTTTCGCCTTACGGACAAAGCCATCCAGGTGGCCGACGCGCAGCTCTCAAAAAAAGAAACCGCCGACCTGCACTTTTATCGGGGCATGGGCTGGGCGCTCAAGGTGCGCGTCTATGGCCTGCGAAGCGACAACCGCCTGGCGGCGCTCGCGGCCGTCAATGGCCGCGCGGAAATGCTGCGCGCGCTCGAGCTCGATCCCGATCTCGCCGACGCCACCGCTGCGCTCGGAATCTACAACTACTATGTCTCCACGCTTTCGCCCATCGTGAAAGTCCTCCGCTTCTTCATGGGCATTCCCGGCGGCGACAAGGAATTGGGCGTGAAACAAATGGAGACGGGAATGACCCGCGGCTTGGTGCTCGATGTGGACGTGCGCTTCATTCTCGCCCGGGCGCTGCGCCAGTACGACGAAAAATATGAGCGCGCGCTTCAGATTGCCGAGCCGCTCGCAGCCCGCTATCCGAAGAATGCGAATTTTCTTCTGCTGCTCGGAAACTTGAACGCCGAGCTCGGGCGCAACTCGAAAGCGTCCGGCTATTTTCGCTCCGTCGCGAATCCTGCAGCAGCGGACCCGCCCTGTTCGGGCTGCTCGGGATGTCCCACCTGCGCGGCTGGACGAGGCTGTCTGGCCCACGCGCGCGAAATCGCGAATTCATTTCTCGCGTCATTGCACTGACGCCTGCGCAGGTTCCTTCCTCGACCCGATGCGGCTCAACAGCAGCGCCGCCAGGCTTCCGCACGCAAAAGCCGTCCCCCAGAGCGCTTGCGGTCCCCGGCGCTCGAGCAGCGTCGCGCCCAGAAATCCCGCGACCGAAAAAGAAATGCTGAACGACATCGTGTAGAGCCCCATGTACTCGCCGCGCCGGCCTGGCGGCGCAATTTCCGCGGCGTATGCCGAGCTGCCGGGAAGCAAAATCATTTCGCCGAATGTCCACACAACCACTCCCAGCAGCACGGCCGGCGCCGATTTCGCCAGCGCGTAGGAACCGAACCCCAGCGCGTAAAGAAACGCGCCGAGCGCCAGCGCCCGGCGGTGCGGCCAGTGCGCCATCGCCGTATTGAGCGGCACCTCGATCGCCACGATCATCAGCGTGTTCAGCGTGAAAACGCTTCCGTACAGAGATTCGGGGAGCCGCAGATTGCGCACCAAAAAAAGCGGCAAAGTGGAGTTGAGCTGAAAGAACACGAGCTGCGCCGGGATCATCGCCGCGAGCAAATACAGCATCCTCCAATTGCGGAAGGCGCGCAGGTCCGCCGCCGGATGAGCAACGGCGAGCAGCTCCACTCCCTCGGCTTCGATTTCGCGGCCCAGGTCTTCGGCGTCTTCCCATTGCGGCTCGCGCATCCTCGGGTGCCGGTCGCTTGTCCGCCACAACGCGAGCGTCAGCACCACTCCCGCCAAAATGGATGTCGTGCCATCTACGAAAAATAGCCAGCGGAACGAAAATAGCGCGAGGATTCCTCCGATGGCGGGCCCCACGCTCATCCCCAAATTCACAGCCAGCCGGCTGAGCGCAAATGCTGCTTTGTGCTGCGCGGGCGGCACAAGATCCGACACCACAGCCAGGCTCGGCGGCCGCACGGATTCATTCAGAATCGCAAACACGAACGACATCGCAAGAATCGCCGGAAAGCTGTGCGCCAATGGAAAAAGCAGGAGCAAAACGCCTGAAAGGAACAGCGACCCCTTGATCACCGCCAGCGGCCCGACGCGGTCCGTGAGCCCTCCGGCGATGGGCATCGTGATGATTGCGGCGATGCCGTACACGGTGAGCGAAAGCGCTGCGCGCGCCGGCGAAATCCCGAATGTTCGCGTCAGGTAGAGGACCAGGAACGGCAGCACCATCGTCCCGGCGCGGTTCACCAGCGTCGCCGCACACAATATCCAAATTTCCCTGGGAAGATTCTTCAGCCCGCGCCACGGATTCATCGCGTAGCGCCGGCATCCTGCCGGCGATTTTTTCCGAAACAACCGTTGAGAGGAGAACTCACTGGCTGGAACGCGTCAGCTCGGCCGGGGTACACGAATCACGAGTCACAAGTCACTGCTCACCAGTCACCACTCACTACTCACTGCCTCTCGCCGACTCTTCCTGCTCGAAGGCGTGATAGGAAGAGCGCACGAGCGGGCCAGCCTCCACGTGCTTGAAGCCCATCTGCTTGCCGGCGCGCTTGAATTCCGCAAATTCGTCCGGATGGACATAGCGCTCGATGGGCAAATGCTCGGGCGTCGGCTGGAGATACTGCCCGAGCGTGAGGATATGCGTGCCCTGCGCGGCGATTTCCTGCATGGCATCGAGCACTTCTTCGCGCATTTCGCCAAGCCCGAGCATCATTCCCGTTTTCGTCGGCACGGCGGGCGCCATCTCGCGTGCGCGGCGCAGCAATTCAAGCGACCGCTCGTACACCGCGCCCTTGCGCACGCGCCGGTAAAGCCTGGGAACAGTTTCCATATTGTGGTTCAGCACGTTAGGCCGAGCGGCCATCACCGTTTCAAGCGCCGCCCAATCTCCGCGAAAATCCGGAATGAGCACTTCCACTTTGCAGCTCGGAACGCGCCGTCGGATTTCGGCGATGGTGCGCGCAAAAATTGCCGCGCCGCCATCGGACTGGTCGTCGCGGTTCACGCTCGTCACCACCGCATAGCGCAATCCCATGCGCTCCGCAGCTTCCGCCACGCGTTCCGGCTCGTCTTCTTCCGGAGGCCCCAGCGGCTTGCCGCTCGGCACGGCGCAGAATCCGCAAGCGCGCGTGCAAATGTTGCCAAGGATCATGAACGTCGCGGTGCGGTGCTCCCAACATTCGCCCATATTGGGGCAGCGCGCGCTCTCGCACACGGTGTGCAGGTCGAGCGTGCGCATGATGCGCTTCAGGTCCTGATAATTCGGCCCGCCGAAAAATTTCACGCGGAGCCACGGCGGCCGCGTCGGCGTGCTCGACAAAATGGTGAATGGCGAAGCCATGCGCAGGATCTCGATAGCACGATTTTACGCGGCCCGTGCCGCCCGCACAACCTGCCTTTGAACTCTGTTTCAAACCGATTCAAAGGCTAATGCCCGGGCGCTGTCGGCCCGAATTGGCCCCGTGGTGTTCATGCGCGTCCTTAGCTCCGGCCACCAGCGGCAACACGGGCGCGGCGCAGCCCGCTCAGAGCGCGGCCCAATCTCAGGAGCTTCAACTGAGCCTCAGCGCGCTCGAATTCCAGGGCACGCAGCCCGCGCAAACTCCCGAGAACACGTACGCGCAGGGCCAGACGATCAACGTCAACGCATAGCTTCCTCCGCAGCGATGGAGTTCGGACTGCCAATCTCGCTCTCGCTGTATCAGTTTGACTGCCCCGCGCCCGCACAACCTTCCCTCCGAGTTGCCATTTCCCTTTAGGCCAAAATTTCCCGGCATCCGCTCAAGTTTTTTCCTCCCCTGCCGATGGAGCAAACGGGCGAGCAACGGTTCTCGTGGCCTCGGGTGCTGCGACTCGGAATCTATCTCCTGTTCCACTCGGCCCAATGAGCAAACACGTACCCGGATTCCCGGCAAGGGGGAAAAATGGCAAATACAGTGCAGCCGATTCCAGCACTTCTTGATACGCTGTTCCAAGCTGCTACACCCAATACCCTGCTCACTCCGCTGGCGACGGCCGCGGCTGCGCAAAATGCCGCGCCTGAAGACACCGTCACAATCGAGAATGGCGATCCTGCCGGCGCCCAAGCAACTCAGGTTGTCGAACAAGCTCAAGTCCAGCTCCAGGAGGTCGCCTTGGTCCCTAACGAGCCTGCGGTTCCCTTGTTGAACGCCGGCGCGGCTGATAACGCTGCTCCTGCATTGACGGCTAATGCCGCGGCAGATCCGGCCGCAGCCAATGCCGGAAATAATCTCCTGGCGCCGGCAGCCAACAACGGCGCAAATGGAGCCAACAGTGCCGCGGAGACAACTCAGCAGCTCCAGCTGACCCAGCTCGATCAAGTTTTAGAGCAGCTTGGCATCCCGCCCTCGAGCATCCCCGCGGTCGAACAACTGGCCCTGCTTGCCTATCGATTTGATCCTCAAGCGCTGCTCCAAATCGTCAACTCGCTTGGCGGCCTCCCACAGCAAGCCCCCGCTCAAGCGCCAGCGAATAACGGCAATAACGCAGCCGCCCCGGCGCCGCAAAACAACGCAGCGGCGAACGCGCCGGCTGCGCAGAATGGCGGTTTCGCCGCCCAGTTCCAGGGACTCCAGCTCGCATTCACAGCCGTGGGCGTCGAGCCTGCCGCTGCCAAAGCTCAAGCCGCCGCAGCCGGGGCGGCGGGAGGCGGTGCCGCACCCGGTGCCGCCCTGAACGTCAACGCATAGCTCGGCTCTGTCGGAATCCAATTTATCTGCGCGCTGCCCATGGAGACCTATGGAGTGCGGAAGCTTGCCTGTCCTGAGCGAAGTCGAAGGGCTTCCGCTTTGTTTTCGAGTCCAGCACAACGCACGCCAACATCTGGCTGAGCCATCTCCGGGAGGATCCCAACAGGGCCGTTTAGCTTCAATTGGGCGGCCACAAGTCCGCAAGTGTCCAATCTGAACCACAGTAAAATCCGCTCCCGTGTTGTATAATTACAACATCCCAGCCATTCTTCCCCGCCGTGTTCCTATAAGTAAATGAATCTAAAAGGCTAATTAGCTTCCAACCCGGCAGCAGACATGCATATAATCGGCCTGGCGTTTCCTGGATGCCATACCAGCTCACCATTCTGCGGCCGGTGGAAATCGAAGGTGTGGGACTTCACACCGCGGTGCATTGCCGCGTGCGATTCGTCCCGGCGCCGGCGGACACGGGAGTCGTCTTCCGCCGCGTGGACCTCGACAATTTCGAAATCGAAGCCCACGTGCGCAACGTCGCGCGCGTCAGCTACGCCACCAGCCTGATGAAGCAAGGCGTGCTGCTCTCCACCACCGAACACGTTCTCGCCGCGCTCTATTCCTGCGGCGTCGATAATGTTTACGTCGAGCTCGACGCGCTCGAGCTGCCCATCCTCGACGGCTCGGCCAAACCCTTCATCGACATCCTCGCCCGCGCCGGCACGCGCCGCTTGCGCCGCCTGCGCCGGTATCTGCGTGTCGTCCGGCCGCTGGAATTTTCCGATGGCGACCGCCTCATCGGGATTTATCCCGCCGATGAATTTCGCGTCCACTGCTATGTGGACTTCCGGCATCCCGCCGTCCCGCCGCAAGGAATCGAGCTCAGCATCAACCGCGAAACCTTCAGCCGCGAAATCGCTCCAGCGCGCACGTTCGGTTTCACCAAAGATTTCCAGGGACTTCGCGCCATGGGCCTGATCCGCGGCGGCTCGCTCGAAAATGCCATCGTGATTGACGACCGCGCCGTGATGAACGGCCCGCTGCGCTTCCCCGACGAATTCGGCCGCCACAAGGCGCTCGACCTGATCGGCGATCTCGCTCTGGTCGGCCGCCCGCTCAAGGCCCGCATCGAAGCCCACAAAGCCGGCCACGCCCTGCACACGCAGCTCGTCACGCGCCTGCTCGCCGATCCCTCCCTCTGGACCATCACCACCAACGGCCACGAATCGGTCCGCGAGCTCGCGCATCTCCCGCTTTCCGCCCCTGCCACCACCTGATTCAAAGCTCGCACAGGCAAGTGCTCGACGCAAAAAAACACCCCCTAATTTGTGACGATCAGAAATGATCCCGACCGTTTGTTTTCATGGAGTTACAGCGATTTCTACTCGAATTGAGTGACGATTAGAAACGGTGCTTTCTGGGGGCCCAATCAGGCTTCTGGAACGCTCCGATTGGATTTTGCGGAGGCTCAGTCTGAGTTTTCCTTTCGTCGGTTTTCGCGTGGCACGCATCGGCGTTCGAACGGCTGTCCGCAATCACCTTGGCACTGGGCTCTGCTGAATGCAACAGATAATCCCTGTGGACTCCTATTCGAGAGCCAACCTTCAGCGGCGGTTTTCCACCCCAACAATCGGGTTGACACTTTTTCCCGGGCTGTGTTATTTGGAAGCCATTCGTGGACGCCGGCCTTTGGCCGGGTCGCGGGCTGTCAGACGCGGAAGCACCCACAGTACAGCCCCGCGACAACCCCACCCACCCTGGGAGGTGACTGCCGCCTGGCTTTCACCTCCTTTTTTTCTGTTTCCACTCGCCCTTCCCTTTCGCCCTAAAGCGCTTCTGCCTCACCCCCTCACCCCCTACACGCTACGCCCCACACCCTCGCCTGTTCGAACCTTGCCTCCCGACCCACATAGCGAGTTATAATGCGCCCACTCGATCGCGCCCCTGGCGTTCCTGGCGCTACTTAGCCGCCGCACGGGCAGCAAAGGAGGCGAACATGGGCCTGCAAATCACCTCGCGCAAATCGGGCAATATCACGGTGCTCGATCTCGCAGGCCGCGTGATCATCGGCGTGAGCAACGACGCGCTCTCGGGTGAACTCCGCAAGATGGCCGAAACCGGCCCTTGCGACGTGCTCGTCAACCTCGCGAACGTCACCCAGATGGACAGCTCCGGAATCAGCACGCTGGTGCGCTCGTTCGTGACGCTTGAGCGCCTGGGCGGCAGCCTGAAAATCCTGAGCCCGACCGGGCACGTGCGCGAAGTGCTCGAACTCACGCGCCTGATTCAGTCCATCCCCTGCTTCACCGACGAAGCCAAAGCCGTCGCCAGCTTCAAGGGCGGCGTCGCTCACGCGTAGCGATTCCGCGCGGCGGCAAGAATTATGAGCGCGAATTTCTTCTGCGCACCGCTTCTCCCGCGCGCGCTGTTTTTCAAATCAATGTGCGTCTTCATATTCGCGTTCGCCGCGATTCCATCTGCAAGCGCCCAGCAGCCGGATGTGACGCTCACGATTGATGCTCTGGCGGCGCCAGTTGCAGCCTCGCTGAACGAATCAAATGCCAAGAGCGTGATCGTGTTGGATTTCGTTGGCCCGAGCACATACGTCACGCCGCTAGGCCGCAAGCTCGCGGACGATTTCAGCGCAGCGCTTGCGAAAAGTTCGGGCCAGTTTGCCGTGATCGATCGGGCCCGGCTCTTTCAGGTCGAAAAGGCAAACCGTTTTGCGCCCGAAATCGTTGCGGCTCCGGAGATGGCGGTATGGATTGCAAAAAACGTTGACGCACGGGCTGCAGTCTTGGGAAAACTCGAAATAGAGTCAGGCACGTTTCGGATTACGATCCATTGTTTTCGTGTGAAGGATGCGAAGGAGCTTCAACAGCTTCGCGCAACCCATCCAGCGAACGATGACTGGAAGCAGTTGTCGGTCAAGAACATTGATCCAGATTCTGAAGTAATCACCACAGAAAAATCCCGGACGCCTTCTGACCCTCTGATGCCCACCTGTGTGTCCTGCCCGCGCCCGCAGTATCCAGTAGATGGCCTGAATAAGAGGATGAGCGAGAAAGTCATCATGTACGTGGTCGTCGGTGTGGACGGCGCGGCCCGTGATTTTTCTATCGTTGAAGGGCCTCCGAATGGGTTCACGGTTGCTTCCGTTCAAGCGGTCCAAACTTGGAGATTCATCCCCGGACACGACGAGAACGGACAGCCGGTGGCAGTCCGCGTCCCGATCGAGATCTCTTATCGCATCGGCCCCTGAACCTGGTTATCTAGGCGAGTCTCTTCAGGCGTTCTTTTTGAGTTCGGCGAGGACCAGCTTGGCGACTTCCTTCAGCGTATCGAACACGCCCTGGCCGGTGATGGCGACGGCTTCGAGCGTGGGCTCGCCCTTGATCTGCAAGTGCTTCTGCAATTCCGGCACGGGCAGAATATTCGGCAGGTCGCGTTTATTGGCCTGCAAGACGTAAGGAATCGTCGCGAAATCGAGATTGTGATCCTTCAGATGCTCGCGCAGGTTTTCGAGCGTCTCAAGATTCGCGTCGAGCCGCTCTTCTTGCGAATCGGCGACGAACACCACTCCATCCGCGCCCTTCAAAATCAGCCGGCGGCTCGCTTCGTAAAACACCTGGCCGGGGACGGTGTAAAGATGAAAGCGCGTCTTGAATCCGCGCACCGTTCCGAGATCGAGCGGAAGAAAATCGAAGAAAAGGGTGCGGTCGGTCTCCGTGGCGAGCGAAACCATCTTTCCCTTTTGATTCGTCCCCGTGTGGTCGTAGATCCACTGTAGATTGGCGGTCTTCCCCCCAAGGCCGGGGCCATAGTAGACAAGCTTGCAATTGATTTCCCGCGCGGGGAAATTTATGAACGGCACACAATTCCCTCAGAGATGGGCAGCCGCCTACTTATAACATACGCCGCCACATGCGACCAACGCGCCCGCTCGCGCCTGCTTCGCAATTGACAACTTCTTTTCCGCGGGAAAGTAACTGGGCAGGGCCCTCCGGGTCCGCCCCATTTTCCTATGCTGGGGGCCTCCCGCTGCGGCAACGCGCGGCCCAAAATGGGCCTCTGCCTTTCCCGAACTTAATACTTTGTTTCGAAGGGGTTATGACGATTCCGATCCACTAGGAGCGGAAGAAGCGAGGCTTCTTAGGGGGTCGGAGCTTCAGCTCCGACATAAGCCCCGCTTTTTTCACCAGGGGTTTTAACCCCTGAGGCGAAGACATCCATTTTTTCCGCGAGCTGTTCAGCCGTTGAGGGATTGGCGCTCGTGAACTCAGATCGTCAGAGGGGTGGTGCGTGAAGGCGCGGATTATCGGAAGAGGTGCAATCCCACTGGCTCGGAGGCGGGTCCCGCGATGGTGCGTTAGAACCGTGCCCGCGTGGCGCGCAAAAATTCGCGCAGCGCCGACACATTCGGCCCGTAGCTCCCCACGCGCCCGGCATCCACCGGCAACCCGAAAGTTTCCGCTTGCTCGATGCTCAAGCCAGCATCGTCAAGTTCGGCGAGGCTATAGCCTTCGGTGGGCGTCAGGCGATTTCGTCCCGAAGGCGCCACTGGACGTGGCGGGCGGTGGTTGTGCCACCGCTTCCGAACAATATCGAAGAAGTCGTCCCAGTCCCGGCGATTCCACATAACTTCCTCCCGCGCGCCCCGGACGCCAAATATAGGATGCAACTCCGGCGCTTTGGGTTCCTTAGCTTTTCGCGCCGGGCCGTTCCCTCACCGGGGCCGATTGGGGCTCCCTCCGGCCCAACCTCCCGGGCAAAGAGCGTGGCCGATTCTAACCCCGCTCGTAGTGGAACGTATCCCCCGATCCTCGCGTGTTTCCAGTCGGTTATCGCCGCTTTCGCACGCCCGCCGCGCCCGCTCTGAGTGGAACAGGCTTCAGCCTCTTCTCCGTCGTTCGAGAGCGCGCCACCACTACAATCCGCCGCCGGATCCTGTGCGAGGGCACCGCTGCGCTTATACTCGCCCCACATTAAAACTACGTATGCAGCCGAACAAAATAACGTGAGCGGCCGCAACTCAATTTCGACCCTGCCACTAATTTACCAATTCGGGTGCTGCGAGTTCGCGGCCGCGTGCTCCAGAATCTTTCAAGGAACAACGCGGAAGAATTCGCGCCACACAGGGGCGTCTCCGAAGAAGACATCTGCGCGGTAGATACCGGGAGGAAAAGCGGCGACAGAGAATGGCCAATATGTCGTGTTCAGAGAATTCGGATTCAAGTTGACGTTCGCGGGTTTTAACTCTCCCACTTGCCGGTTGTTTAGGTCGTAAAATCTGGCGATTGCAACTCCCTTCAGCTTTGGCTTCGGCTGCCAGCTTATGAACAGAACGATCTGTCCGTCACTGTGAGAAAAAAGATCCCGAGTTTGCCGCGGCCAAGCGATTCCTTTTTGCTTGTCGAGCCCAAGCGCCAGGGCCCCGAAGCCCACCCGATCCGGCCCCTCGAGCGGTGGAATGAACTGGCCCATTGAGGCAAGGTCCGCGAGCGTCGACGAAGCAACATTCGAATCAGGCAGCTTGACGAGGTCAATAGGCACCGCGAAGGCCGCAGGCACGGTTCCGGCCGACCCCGCCATGGGAGGGGAAGCGCCCGCCGAGGTGGGCGTGGCGATGGCGGCTCCCGGCAGCAGGCTCCCACCCAGCAGTGCGATCACCTCGCCAAACTCTGTGAGAACAGGGCCGCCGACCGCGAGAGAGTCAAAGGACACGGAAAGGCTTAGGCGGCGCCCGGCCGGAGCCTGATCAGAATCGCCGGTGATCGACGCCTCCAGAATGGTGCGAATACCGGCGGGCGATATGCCCAGCGAGTAACAATGCTCCCCTACATTTGCAGATTTATCCGGCGCTGGTTTCAACGCGGAAACTTCGGTGGAGTCCACACTAAGTACAGCCCAGTCCTGCCAACGATTCCAACTTGTGATTTGATTGGTCGTCAGGCTTTTTCCGCCGGCCAAGATGATCCGAAGTCCGCTCGCGCCGTCAATACTTCCGAAAGTGGTTATCACACGGTTCGGGGCCAAGAAAAACCCGGAAGCACGGCCCAACGGCTTGCCGCTCGCATCCAGTTTCTCGACGTACACCGTCGCCGCTTCCGCCTGACGATAGATCTCTCTTTCGCTTGGGGGAATTCGCACGTGGGCAACGGGTGTCGTGGACGGATTCGATGTAACTTCGAAGGAATAATTGCCGGCGGCCTCCCCGTCAATCCGTGCTTCCAGCGTCCAGAAGCCAATCGCGGGATCGTCGTCCAGAAGCATCGACCAATATCCTGAGAAGGGAGACTTATGCGGCTCGAATTGGAAGTCGGAGACGACCACGACCTTGCCGCTGGGATTCTTCCATAGGGCTTCAAACTTGTGCGGTCCTAGGGCGCCTTCCCATTCGAAATAAACTATGACCTTGTGATCCTGTCCTGCGTGGAACTGAGTTCGCGGGTCCTCGATTACAAAGCGCCCATCGCGCTCCACTCCTTTGCTTCCCGATGTGGCCCGAACCATACGAAATGTCGGCCCCGAAGGCACCGCCCCGCCTGCGGAGGCTTGATTCGTGGGAGCTTGAGATTGCGCCATCACCGGCACAGCCCAGACAAAGACCGTCAACATGAGCTTTTCAGCTAATCCGTGGACCTTCGGAATGAACGTGCGACACATGGCAGGGTATATTACCAAAAAGGTTAGTCAGAAATTCACGTGTTGGGCGGAGGTTTCAGGCTCGCGACGCGTCACTCTGGTTGGCCCCGCCGCAACTCGTTCAAGAGAAAGGATCGAGTCACCTCCTAATCGCAACGAAAATGCGTATCCCCACGTCACCACCCTCCCATTTGCGCCGGAACCAGGGCCCATGCCTTGCCAAGGACGAGTTTCGATTTTCGAATTTCGAGCTTCGAACCAGGCGCCACCGATCACGAGTCACAAGTCACGGGTCACGGCCTTTCTCCTCGCCTGGCGCGGCTGCTATACTTTGGCGAAGCTTTGAATTCAATCGCGCTGCAAGCAAAAATGCCCAACCCGGTTATCGTCGTGCATTACCACGAGCTGTGGCTCAAAGGCGGGAACCGCCGCTTTTTCCTGAGCAAACTCTACTTCGCGCTGCGGCAGGGGCTCGAGGGAATTCCGGTCGAGCGGATCGAGCAGCCGGGCGACCGGTTTCTGGTGCGGCTCGGCGCGGGAGCATCGCTCGACGAAGCCCGCGCGCGGCTCGAGCGCGTCTTCGGAATTGCGTACTACGCCGTGGCGCGGCCGGTCGAGCGCAGCCTCGAAGCGCTCTGCCGCGCCGCGTGGGAAGAAATCGCGCCGCTCGAATTCGCGAGCTTCGCCGTCCGCGCCAAGCGCAGCGACAAAACTTTTCCGCACTCTTCGATGCAGATCGAGTCCGCGGTGGGAAAATATCTGAACGATCAGCTCCGCGCCGCCGGCCGCACGGCGCGCGTGCAACTGAAAGATCCCGGCGTCACCTGCCACGTGGAAATCACGCCGGGCCCGGCGCTGGTGTACGCGCGAAAAATTCCCGGCACCGGCGGAATGCCTGCGAACACAGCCGGACGCATCCTTTGCCTGCTCTCGGGCGGGTACGATTCCGCCGTCGCCGCGTATCAGATGATGAAGCGCGGCGCGCACGTGAGCTTCGCGCATTTTTATGGGACGGGCGCGCGCCCGGGCGAATCTTCGCTGCATGTGGCCGGCGAGCTGGCGCGCCGCCTCACGCCCTATCAATTTCACGCGAAGCTCTATCGCGTTCCGTTTGAGGAAATCCAGCGCGAAATTGTGCGCTATGCGCCGGAAGATGTTCGCATCCTTCTTTACCGGCGGATGATGCTGCGAATCGCGGAGGCGCTGGCGCGGCGCGCTCGCTCGCTCGCGCTCGTCACGGGCGATAGCCTTGGGCAAGTGGCTTCGCAGACGCTGCGCAACCTCGCCGCGGTGGATGCGGCTGCCAGCATGCCTGTGTTCCGCCCGCTCATCGGCACGGACAAAATGGAAATTCTTGCGCTCGCGCGCAAAATCGGCACGTACGAAATTTCTTCCGAGCCGTTCCACGATTGCTGCCCCGTGTTTTTGCCGAAGAATCCCGCCCTGTTCGCGCGGCCGGAGGAGCTTGCGGAAGCGGAAGAGAAGCTGAACGTGCCAGAGCTTATAGCGCAGGGAATTCGCGGCGTGACGCTCGAAAAATTCCGCTATGCCGGCGGGCTCGTAGTCAGTGGCGAGCCGGCCGCGCCTGCCCTTGCCACCAGGCAACGAACAGCGATCGCTTAATATGAAAACAAAGCGGAAGCAAACTTCCGCACTCCATAGATCTTGGTGGGCGGCGCTCAGATAATTAGGATTTGAACAGAGTCAGGGAAATTCAGCGGTCGCGCCCGCCGCCGTAACCGCCGCGTCCACCACCGCCGCCATGGCCGCCGCGTCCGCCTCCCCCGCGTCCACCACCGCCGCCGTGGCCGCCGCGTCCGCCGCCGCCCCCTCCGCCGCCTTCCCGCTGCGGGCGGGCTTCGTTCACAACGAGCGCGCGTCCCATGAAATCTTTGCCGTTCAACGCGGCAATCACTTTTTCGGCTTCCGCGTCGTCGCGAATTTCGGCGAATCCGAACCCGCGCGGCTGCCCGGTGAAGCGATCGCGCAGCAGGGTGAGCGAATCCGGCTGCACGCCGATTTCCGCGAACAGCGCGGCTACTTGCTCTTCCGAGGCCTTGAACGACAAATTTCCAACGTAGAGTTTCTTCACGGCCGTTCTCCTTTGCCCCGTTCCAGGTGGCGGGGCATACCACGCGAGGCTGAGAGGCAGGATCACGGCCGCGGGCAGGCACCGATGAACCGGCAGGCCCCGGCTCAGGCGAGCGCTCCAGCAACTCAGGAGCATCTTGCGGCAACTGCCCGCCGCAGTCAATACAAGCGGGCGGCGGCGTGTCCTGGGAAGCTAAGTGCGGTAGCTCGCGTTGATGTCCACGTATTCGCCGGTGAAATCGCAGGTCCACATGCGGGCCCGGCCGCGGCCGGAATGGAGGTCAACGGCGATGGGAACGTGTTTTGCCAGCATGCGCTTGTGCGCAACACGCTCGGAGAATGGATGCTCGCGGCCGCGCCGGCATACAGTGATTCCCGTCAGGCGGATCGACACGCGCTGGAAGTCGAACGCAACGCCCGCGCGTCCGGCAGCGGCCAGAATGCGGCCCCAGTTGGGGTCAGCGCCTGCAAGCGCGGTCTTCACGAGCGGAGAATTCGCGATCGTGCGCGCGATTTCGCCGGCGGCGCGGTCCGAGGGCGCGCCGCAAACCTCGATTTCAATCACGCGCTGAGCTCCTTCGCCGTCCGCGACGATGGCGAGCGCGAGCTTGCGGCAGACGGATTCGAGCGCGGCGGAGAATTTTTTGTAATCCGCGCCCTCGCGGGTGATTTTGCGCGCGCCCGATTCGCCGTTCGCCAGAATCGCGACGGTGTCGTTCGTCGAAGTGTCGCCGTCCACGGTGATGCAATTGAAAGTGGCCGCGACGGCGCGGCGCAACGCGCGCTGGAGCATCGCCGGAGGAATCGCTGCGTCGGTGGCGAGAAAAGCGAGCATCGTGGCCATGTTCGGCTGGATCATTCCCGCGCCTTTGCAGCAGCCGAGCAGGCGCACCCATTTTCCGCCGAGGCGGAATTGCGCGGCCGCCCGTTTGGGGCGCGTGTCGGTGGTCATGATCGCGCGGGTAAATTGCGCGAATGCGCTGCTGCTTGCGCGGCGGGCGCGAACCAAGTCGGGGACGGCGCGCAGGATTTTTTCAACGCGCAGCGGCGCGCCGATCACGCCGGTGGAGCACACCAGAATTTGCGAGGGATGCAGGCGACCGAGTTCCCGCGCCACTTTCAACGTGGTGGCGGCCGAAGCGGCATAGCCCTCGGGGCCGGTGCAGCAATTCGCGTTGCCGGAATTGACGATGATCCCGCGGATTTTGTTGCGCGACTTTCGCAAATGGGCCTGCGAAGCAAGAACGGGCGCAGCTTGTACGCGATTTTTCGTGAACACGGCAGCGGCGGCGGCAGGTGTTTCGCTCACCAATAACGCAAGGTCGAGGCCGGATTTTTTCAGGCCGCACGCTGTGGCGGCGAAAGAAAAGCCGCGAGGAAGCTCCGAGTTCGAAGCGCTCGCGCTCATGCGGCGGAAATGACGGCAGAATCGCCCAGTACACGCAGCGTGGCGCGCTCGGGAATCACGGTGGCGACCATGGCTGTCAGCCGGCACGAGCGCCGCTTGGGGCAAGCGCGGCAGTCGCGCTCAATTTTTTCCGTGAGCGATTGGCGCTCGACGGCTTCGAATCCTTGCCGGAGAAAAAATTGAGGCGCCTGAGTAACGGCAAACACGCGGGCAATTTCGCGGCGGCGCGCTTCTTCGAGCGCGAAGCCGATCATCCGTTCGCCGATGCCGCGCCCGCGAAGCTGCGGCGCGACGGCGAGCGAGCGAATCTCTGCAAGGTCCATGCCGTAATTTTCCAGCGCTACGCAGCCCGCCACTCGGCCATTTTCCTCATAGACGAGAAAGTGGCTGATGTTCCTTCGAATTTCTTCTTGCGCGCGCGGGAGCAACAACCCCTGCGCCGAATAGTGCGCGATCAGCGCGTGAATCGCGGCAGCATCGCGCGATTTTGCCCGGCGCGGCCTCATGGATTTTCCTCGAGCTTGGCGAGCCATTCTTTGTACTCGCCGATCGCGGCGCGGACGGCGCCGGGCGCCGTCCCGCCGGAAACGGCGCGTCGCGCCAGCGCGGATTCGACCGTGAGCACGGTCGAAAGATCGCGGCCGAAGAGGGGCGAAAATTCTTTCAATTTTTCAAGCGGCATCTCTCGGAGCGAGATTCCTTCTTTTTCCGCCGCGCGCAGGACTTTCCCGAGGATTTCATGAGCTTCGCGAAAGGGCACGCCCATCGCAACCAGGTAGTCCGCGGCTTCCGTAGCCACGAGCGCCGGATCTTGCGCGGCCTGGCGCAAGCGGTCCTCGCGGAATTCGGTAGCGGTCAGAGTTTTCGCGGCGATTTGCGCCATGGCGAGCGATTGATCGTGCGCGCCGAAGACCACTTCCTTGTCTTCCTGCAAATCGCGCTGGTAACTCGAGGGAAGGCCTTTCCCAGTTGTGAGCAACCCGATCAGCGCGCCGTAAATTCGGCCCGTCTTTCCGCGGAGGAGCTCCCACGCATCGGGATTTTTTTTCTGCGGCATCAAGCTGCTGCCGGTGGAGAAATCGTCCGGCAATTCGAGGAATCCGAATTCAGGCGAGGCGAAGAGAATCATGTCTTCGGCGAGACGCGAGAGATGGAGCGCAAGCATCGCCAGCGCGAAGAGATATTCGAGCGCGAAATCGCGGTCGCTCACGGCATCGAGGCTATTGGGGGTGATGTGCGTGAACCCGAGATCGCGCGCCAGCGCCCGGCGGTCGAGCGGAAACGCGCAGCCGGCCAGCGCTCCCGAGCCCATCGGACAAAAATCGGCGCGCGCGGCAACCGAGGAAATGCGCTCGGCATCGCGGTGAAACGCTTCCCCATGCGCGAGCAGCCAATGAGAAAGCAGAAGCGGCTGTGCGTGCTGCATGTGCGTCGTGCCGGGCATGGGAACGCCGGGATATTTTTCGGCGCGCTCCAGAATTGCGCGGGCGAGCGACGCGACGGCGCGGCGCATTTCGCGGGCAGCTTCTTTTACGTACATCCGGAATTCCGCGGCAACCATTTCGTTGCGGCTGCGTCCGGTGTGGAGTTTCGCGCCGAGCGCGCCTAATTTTTCGATCAGCGCCGCTTCGACGAAATGGTGGACATCTTCGGCTTTCGATTCATCGAGCCACCGCGAATCACGCTCGGCGCGCAGCTCCAACTCGTCCAGCGCAGCCACGATTTTCTGGCCTTCCTCGTGAGTCAGGATTCCCGCTTTGGCGATGGCGCGCGCCCAGGCGCGGTCGAGAGCGAATTCCTGCGGCAAAAGCCGGCGGTCGAAATTCCAGGAACGCTCGAATTCATAGAACGATTCATTGGGACCGAGCTCGAAGCGCCCGCCCCACATCTTCTGGCCTTCGGCACCGCTCATCCGGACTCCGCTTTCTTCTGCGCTTCCGGCGGCACGGTGATAGGAAGCGCGAAGAGATTGATGAAGCCTTCGGCGTCCTTCGGATTGTAGCCGGTCATGGTGAAGCTGGCGAGGCTGGTGCGATAGAGCGAAAAAGGCGAGCGGCGCGAAGCCACGGTGACATTGCCTTTGAACAGCGCGAGCGCCACCGAGCCGGTGACGCGCCGCTGCGAGTTGGTGAAAAACGCATCGAGCGATTCGCGCAGCGGCGTGAACCACATGCCGTAATAAACCATCTCCGCGTAGCGCAGCGCGAGCAACTGCTGGTAATGCAGCGTCTCGCGGTCGAGGCAAAGAGATTCGAGCTCGCGATGCGCCATGACCAGCAGCGTGCCGCCGGGAGTTTCATACGCGCCGCGCGATTTGATCCCCACGAGCCGGTTTTCGATCATCTCCATGCGGCCGACGGCGTTGGCGGCGGCGAGATCGTTCAATTGTTCGACCAGAGCGAGCGCGCCGAGTTTTTTGCCGTTGACGGCGACGGGCGTGCCGGCTTCGAATCCGATTTCGACGAGCGCGGGCTTGTCGGGCGCGTTCGCGGGCGAGACAACCCACTGCCACATCGATTCTTCAGGCGTGTTGGCGGGATCTTCGAGGATGCCGCCTTCGTGGCTCAGGTGCCAGATATTGCGGTCGCGGCTGTAGATATTGGCGGTGGTCTGATCCACGGGGATGTTGCGCGCTTTGGCGTAGGCGATCGCTTCCTCGCGCGACGCGATTTTCCATTCGCGCCACGGCGCAATGATTTGCAAATCGGGAGCGAGGGCTTTCGCAGCGAGTTCGAAGCGCACCTGGTCGTTGCCTTTGCCCGTGCAGCCATGCGCGAGCGCATCCGCGCCGACTTTTCTCGCGAGCTGCACCTGGCGCTGGGCAAGCAGCGGCCGCGCGAAGGAAGTGCCGAGCAGGTATTTGTGTTCGTACACGGCGCCCGCGCGCAGAGTGAGCCAGATGTAGCCGGTGATGAATTCTTCGCGCAGGTCCTCGACGTAGGCAGCGCTCGCGCCTGTGGCCAGAGCTTTCTTGCGCGCGGCTTCCAGATTCTCCTGCTGGCCGAGATCGCCGATCATGGCGATCACTTCGCAGCCGTAAGTTTCCTTGAGCCACGGAATGATGATGGAGGTGTCGAGTCCTCCGGAATAAGCCAGCACAACTTTCCTGGGCAATGCGTTCTCCTAACTCAGCAGGGTGAGCAGAATCGCCTTTTGGAGGTGCAGGCGATTCTCGGCCTGGTCGAAGACGATCGAGCGTTCGGAGTCGATTACGGCGGCAGCGACCTCCGAGCCGCGGTGCGCGGGGAGGCAATGCAGAAAAACCGCGTCCGGCGCTGCGTGCGACATCAGCGCTTCATTCACCTGATAGCCTGCGAAAGCGGCTTCACGTACCCCGGCCTCTTTTTCCTGGCCCATGCTGGTCCAGACATCGGTGTAAACGGCCTGCGCGCCCGCGACGGCCGCTTCGGGCGAGTGATTGAGCTCGATTTTTCCGCGGGTCTCGCGGGCCACGCGCTTGGCTTCGGCGACGACTCCCGCATCGGGTTCGTATCCAGCGGGCGTAGCGACACGAATCTGCGCGCCCACGCGCGCGCCGATCGAAAGCAGCGAGTGGCACACGTTGTTTCCATCGCCCACGTAGGCAAACTTGAGTCCGCGCAGGCTGCCGAAGCGCTCTTCGAGCGTGAAGAAGTCCGCGAGCGCCTGGCAAGGATGGAAACGGTCGGAAAGAGCATTGATGACGGGAATTCGGCCGTGCGCGGCGAGCTCTTCGAGCGACTGCTGCGAAAAAACGCGCGCCACGATCCCGTGAACCCACCGCTCGAGACTTTTCGCCACATCCGAGACCGATTCGCGCTCGCCGAGGTGCATCGCCGTGTGATCGAGAAAAATCGAGGAACCGCCGAGGCCGGCGATTCCGACTTCGAACGTGACGCGCGTGCGCAGCGAGGGCTTCTCGAAAATCAGCGCGAGCACGCGCCCGGCAAGGGCTCCGCGGTAGCGGTCGGGCCGGGCCTTGACGTCCGCGGCCAGGTGGAAAAGCTCGCGAACTTGCGACGGACTCCATTCCATGCCGGTGAGGAGACCATTTGTTGCAATCAGCGGGACAGGTGCGATGGCAGCAGTCATGTTTACCTCGTGGCAGCCAGAACCGCCGGCTGCGGGTGCGTTTCATTGTTCGGTGCCGGGGCCGGAGCGAGAGCAGCCGGCCGGGGAGTGCGAGCGAGCACGGTTTCGAGCTTGCCGAGAAATTCCTTGATATCGGAGCTGCGGACGATGAAAGGCGGCAGAAGGCGAAGGATATGGTCGTGGGTGCAATTGATCACGACGCCCCGGCGCAAGGCTTCGCGAACATAGGGCGCGCCTTCGATGGAAAGATCGACGCCGATCATGAGACCTTCGCCGCGAATTTCACGGATGAAATCGAAGCGCGCCGCAAGCCGCTCGAGTCCCGCGCGCAATTCGGCGCCGCGCTCGCGCACGTTTTCCAAAATATTTTCTTCTTCGATGATGGTGAGAAATTCCAGCGCGGCCGCGCAAACGAGCGGGCCGCCTCCGAAAGTGGTTCCGTGCATTCCCGGAGTGAATGCGGAGGCGAATTTTTCGCCGGCGATGAATGCGCCGAGCGGCAAGCCGCCGGCGAGCGGCTTCGCGACGGTCAGGATATCGGGGAGCACGCCGAATTTCTGGTAAGCGAACGGACGTCCGGTGCGGCCCAGCCCGCACTGAATTTCATCGGCGATGAGCGCGGCGTCGTATCGAGTGGCGAGACCGCGAGCGCATCGCAAAAAAGATTCGCTGAGGGGAAAAATTCCGCCTTCGCCCTGAATCGTTTCAATCACCAGCGCGCAGACCGAGGCATCGAACTTCGCTTCCAGATCTTCCACATCGTTGAACCGGACGAATTCGACGCCCGGAACGAGCGGCTCGAATGGCGCGCGATATTTCTCGGGATACGTGATGGAAACGGCACCGAAGGTGCGCCCGTGAAAAGATTGCTCGAGAGCGAGGAAGCGCGTCTTCGCGGCGCCGCCATTCGAGGATTTCTTGCGGGCGTAGGCGCGAGCGAGCTTGAGCGCGCCGTCCATCGCCTCGGTGCCGCTGTTGGTGAAAAAAACGCGATCGAGGCCGGACCATTTCGCGAGCTTCGCCGCGAGCGGTCCCTGGTAGGCACTATGAAAGAGATTCGAGGTGTGAATTGCGCGGCCTGCTTCGCGCCGGATGACGCGCACCAGCCGCGGATGCGCATGGCCCAGAGCATTGACAGCGATGCCGCCGAGAAAATCCAGGTACTCGCGGCCCTTCGAGTCATACAAGCGGCAGCCGCGGCCGCGCGTGAACACGACCGGCGGGCGCGCATACGTATTCATCAGGTGGCGCGCTTCCTCCGCGCGGATGCGCGCTGCGGACACGCCGCGACTTGGCGACGCCTTTTTCATGCTCATGTTCAACAGGCCGCTTTCTGCGCCGCCCGCGCGGGGCTGTGCATCAACGGCAGAACGCGCGTGCCCGGGCAGCGGGCGCCATTCGCCGCAGCGAGCAGCGCCCGCGGCGCGGCGCCGCCGACGATCCGGACTTCCGAAACGCCGCCGGCGAGCGCGCGCTTGGCGGCTTCGAGCTTCAAAATCATTCCGCCCGAAACTTTGTTCCGGCGGATCATGTTTTCGATTTCGCCGCCACGCACGGCGCGGAGCACTTTTGCGCCATCCAGAACGCCGGCGACGTCGGTGAGAAATATCAGGCGGTCGGCGTGAATGAACTCAGCAGCGGCAGCGGCCATGTGGTCCGCGTTGATATTGTAGATTTCTCCGTCGGCGCCCAGGCCGAGGCACGAAGCGACCGGCACGGTTCCCGCGCGCCAGAGCGATTGCAGGAAATCGAGATTCACTTCGGTGAGATAGCCGACAAAGCCGAGGCTGCCCTCTTGATCATCCACCTGCATGGGTTCGGCGAGAAAGCAAGCGGCGTCGGAAGCGCTGATGCCGATCGCGGGTTGGCCGGCCAGCGAAATCGCTCCCGCGAGCTTCTTGTTGAGGAGCCCGCCGAAAACCATCACCGCCGCATCGCGTGTTTCCCGATCGGTCACGCGCAAGCCGTTCACGAACCGGCTCGCGATTCCCATGCGCTCGAGAGTCAAGGTGAAGATCCTTCCTCCGCCGTGCACAACCAGCAGTTCGTGCCCGGCCCGCGCGAGTTCCGCAATTTGCCGCGCGATTCCTTGAACGGTTTCCTCGCGCTCGAGAAGCGCGCCTGCAACTTTCACCAGAATTCTCATGTCTCCCTCAGATCAGGCCGGCCGTTTCCGGAAAGCCCGACATGGCGTTGAGATTTTGTACTGCCTGCCCGGCCGCGCCTTTGCCGAGATTATCGAGGCACGATACGGCGACGAGGCGCTCGCCCGGCTCGTCGAGCGCGAAACCGATATCGCAGAAATTCGTGTGCGCCACATGCTGCAATTCCGGCAGGCGTCCGGCGGGAAGCACGCGCACCATCGGCCGCCCCGCGTAGAAGCGGCGATAAAGCGCCTCGATTTCATCGGCCTGGCGCGGCGGCGTGAGCCAGGCGTATAGCGTCGAGAGAATTCCGCGCTCGACCGGAAGCAAATGCGTAGTGAAAACGAAATCCCCGGCAGCCAGGCCGAGATGTTCCGTGATTTCGGGAGTGTGGCGGTGCGTGAAGACGCCATACGCGCGGAAATTCTCGTTGACTTCGACGAAGTGGGTTTCGCGCTTCGGCTCTTTGCCCGCGCCGCTCACGCCGGATTTGCAGTCGCAGACAATTCCCCGCGCCGCGTTGATCCAGCCGGATTCCACCAGCGGGCGCAGCCCGAGAATCACGGAAGTGGGGTAGCAGCCCGGATTGGCCACGAGCCGAGCTTTCACGAGAGCGTCGGCGTAAAGTTCGGGGAGCCCGTAGACGGCCTCAGCCAGCGTTGCGCTCGCGGGCGCCGGTAGTTTGTACCAGCGCGAAAAAGTCTCCGGCTTCTGGAAGCGAAAGGCGCCGCTCAGATCCACGATGCGCAGTTTTGGATTCGCGGCGAGGAGTTCGGGCACAAGCTCGAGCGAGGCTTCGTGTGGCGTCGAGAGAAACGCCACCTGCGCGCCGCTTTCCGCCACGGCTTTCACCGAAAGCGGACGGCAAGGCGCTTCACCCCAGCCGCGAAGCCGAGGATAGAGTTCCGTGAGGCAGCGGACATTCGCGTGTCCGTCGCGGAGATAGAAGGTTGGTTTTTTAACTTGCGGGTGCCGGAGAAGGAGCCGGGCCAGCTCGAATCCCGCGTAGCCCGTTGCTCCGACGACGGCGACCCGGACCGGGCCATGATTCATCGGAGCATTTCCTCGACTCGTTTCTGGATGGCGGCGCGGGCGGTGCGCGAAGGAGTGATGATGAGAACCGTGTCGTCACCTGCGAGCGTGCCGGCCACTTCCTTCCAGCGTTCGGAATCGACAGCAGCAGCGAGCGGCTGAGCGCCGCCCGGGGGCGTTTTCAGCACGAGCATGTTTTGAGCGGGGCGAATATCGAGGAGGAATTCGCGCAGAGCCCGTGCCAGCGCGGGAATGGGCGAAGCTTCCTCGGCCACCGCGGCGGTGAGCGGGCGGTAGCCTTCGGTGGTTTTTACCAGGCGCAATTCGCGGAGGTCGCGCGAAAGCGTGGCCTGCGTGACGCGCACGCCGAGATGGATCAACTGGCGGCGCAGCTCATCCTGGCTGGCCACCGGCTGGCCGGAGAGCAGCTTGAGAATCTGTCCTTGCCGATATCGCTTCTGCAGGCCCATGCAAGTTTATGCGTGAATATGCACACGCATGCATAATCATACACGGAGATGGATGAGTGTCAAGCAAAAGTCGCAGGGAGGCCCGCCCCGGCGGGCGGAGCAGTTTCAACTTCGAGAATGGCGGATTGGCGATACAATCTCGCGCGCCCGCGGACAGCGAAATCGGCTGGGATTGTGAGGCGGGCCGGGAGGGAATCGATGAAGCGGTTTGGAATTTTGCTGGCGTTGCTTTTCGTGGCGCCAAACTGGTGCGCGAGCCAGGAGAAAAAAAGCGCGCCGGCTGCGGTGGTCGCGGTGAAAGCGGGCAGGATCCTCGACGTTCGCAGCGGAAGCTATCTGGCGGATCAGACGATCTGGATCGAAGGCGACCGGATAAAAGCCGTCGGCAAGACCGCAGAAATCGCCAAGCAATTGCCGCCGGGGACGAAGATGATCGATCTTTCCGGCGCCACGGTTTTGCCCGGCTTGATCGATTGCCACACGCACCTGACTTACTCGCCGTATTTGCTCGGGCCGGTAGGATTTCACGTTTCCTATCCGCGTGAAGCGCTGTACGGCGCGCGCCATGCGCGGCTGACGCTGGAAGCGGGTTTTACGACGGTGCGAAACGTGGGCGCGGGCGGCTATTCGGACATCGCCTTGCGCGATGCCATTCGCGCCGGCGACGTGCCCGGCCCGCGCGTGCTCGCCTCCGGGCCCGCGCTCAGCATCACCGGCGGCCACGGGGACGAGAACTTTCTCGCGCCGCAATACAACTACTCCGGCGAAGGAGTGGCGGATGGTGTGGATGCCGTGATTGCCAAAACGCGGCAGAACATCAAGTTCGGCGCGGATCTCATCAAGTTCATGGCGACCGGCGGAGTGCTTTCGGAGGGAGATGTTCCGGCACAAGCGCAATACAGCCTCGAAGAAATGAAGGCCATCGTGGAAACCGCGCACGGCCTGGGCCGCAAAGTCGCGGCGCACGCGCACGGCGCCGGAGGAATCAAGCTCGCGGTGCTGGCCGGCGTCGATTCGATCGAGCACGGCAGCTACATCAATGACGAGGACATTCAATTGATGAAAGAGCACGGCACGTATCTGGTGCCCACCGTCTATCTGGGCGACTGGCTGATGGAGAATTACCCGTCCCTCGGGATGACGCCGAACATGATCGAGAAAGCCAAGATGGTGCTGCCGATCGCGCGGGAAAATATCGCGCGGGCTTTCAAAGGCGGAGTGAAGGTCGCGTTCGGGACGGACGCGGCGGTGTATCCGCACGGTTTGAACGCGCGGGAATTCGCGGTGATGGTGAAACTTGGGCTGGCGCCGCTCGAATCGATCCGCGCGGCGACGGTGAACGCAGCGGATTTGCTCGGGTGGGCCGACCGCGTGGGAACGCTCGAGCCGGGAAAGTTCGCGGACCTGATCGCGGTGGACGGCGACCCGCTCGCGGATGTGCGCACGCTCGAGACAGTGCGCTTCGTAATGAAGGGCGGCGAGGTGGTGAAGAACCAGTAGAATTCATCTGGTTCTGTTTACATCCTGCCACCGGTGGCTCCGACCGGGTGTTAGCGTACGTTATCTCACCATCGAAAACAAAGCGGAAGCAAGCTTCCGCACTCCAAAGGTCTCGGAGGCGGCGCGGAGGAGATGGGCGGCACCGCGAAAATTGGCAACGCGGGCACGGCATGCCGTGCCCCTACGACAAAGACCCGAGCCATCCTCGGCTCTGCGAGAGAGCAGGGATTTGAGCAGGATGTCAGCAGAGCCAAATCGTCCCATAAATGCCACGCCGGGGCAGCGAAGGCGCCGCGGTGACAACCGCGGCTTTGGCGAGCCTGTGGCGGTTCTATACTCCTGTCAGGAACACTCCATTCGAGACGGTTGCTGCCAGACGCAACTGCTTGAGGTCGCGATATTCTTCCGAGTCGTACCATCGCCGCGCCTGCTCCATGCTCGGAAATTCGAGCATCACCGGCCTCACCGGCTGATAAGTGCCTTCGACAACTTCGAAGGGCCCGCCGCGCACGATATAGCGGCCGCCAAATTTCTCCACGACAGGAGCAACACGGGCTCTGTATTGCTCCATTTTTGCAGCGTCTTTGACTTCGCGAATATCCACCAGGAAATATGCGGGCATCGGATTCACCTCGGGCCTGAAATGCTAGCACCGCGAACTCGCGGCCGCCAGCCTCCCAGCAAGACCGAGGTTTCACCGATTCGTGCCACGTGCGCTGAAACGAAAAACGAAAACACAGGCATGAAATGAATTCATCTCATAAATGCCAAATTCCGGCGCCGCCGGGAACTTCAGGGGCTAAATCCCCGCAAATTCGGCCATTCTAGTGTCGCGGTTGCCCTTCGGCATTGCTCAGGGTAAAAAACCGCGACCTACAAACCGGGTTTATGAGATAGGTGGATCACAGGCAGGAAGATGGAGCGCAGCCGGATCAGGTGGGCTTATATGGGGACTTTCGTGGCCCAGCTACGAGCCTCGCTGAGGATCCGTTCAGCCACCTCGGCGGCCGACCGGGCAACCGCTAGCGACATCTCCACGCCGGGGCCAAAGTTGCCGCCTTCAATTCCATAAATAATTAAATGCGGGGGGAGCCGATTCAGCGCTCGCGCGAGCTCAATTGCTTCGCCGACGCCGAGGCTGTGAGTGGAACCGGGGAAAGAGATCGAATGCACGCGTTCCGCGGGTGCATCGAACCGGTGAATCGTGCCGGGAGCGGCGCCGGAGCGCACCGCATCCACCAAGATCACGAAGGCGGCGCCCTCCCACGCTTCCAACAATGCGCCGGCTTCGCCAGTGGCTTCGAGAACGGAAACGGTGTCCTGGAGTTGATCCCGAAGCCTGCGCGCCACCCAGATGCCCGCACCATCGTCGCTGCGGAAGGAGTTTCCGATTCCAATGACGATCGCGGCGGATGAGTTCAGCGTCACTCGTGCTCGAGCCGGAGCTTAAGAAAATGCGTGGCGCAGGAGATGCAGGGATCGTAGTTGCGCACCGCCTGCTCGCACTGCTTTTGCAGCTCATCGAGAGGCAAAGCGATCCGCGCCGGAACAAAGTCCCACAGATCGTCTTCGATGGTTTTCAGATTTTGCGATGTGGGAGGCACAATCTTGGCATCCAGGATGACACCCTGCCCATTGAGCCGGTAACGATGGTACAGAATCCCGCGAGGCGCTTCGGTGCAGCCATACCCGGTGCCGACGCGGGGCGCGACTTCGATCGCAGGTTTCTCCGGCCTTTCGAATTGCTCGAGGATCCGGAGGGCTTCCTCGCAGGCATACAAGATTTCTACGCTGCGCACGATGATGCTTTGGAACGGATTCCGGCAGACCGGTCCAAGACCCGCTTCCTCGGCCGCTTGCCTGGCGAGAGGAGAGAGCCGATCGAAATTCAAATTGTAGCGGGCGAGAGGACCGACGAAATAGGCGCCGCGTTCGTTGAGGACGGAATGAAGCGCGTTGGAGTATGGCAGGTGTTGCTCGGAGAAGTGTTGATCGTATTCGCGGACGGCGATGTCCAGGCCTTTGTTGGAAACCAGGCGGCCTTCGTTGAAGGGATATTCATTCGGGTGGCGGAGCGCGACGAATTCGTAGTCACGCTCGAATTCGGGGATCGGCAATTTGGCGACCCAGCGCACGGTTTCGATTGCGGCCTCGCGCGCCCATTTCAGTTTCTCCACGAGGGCGGCGATCTCCTGTTGCGCAGGAATCTTGTAGAAGCCGCCCACGCGCACATTGATCGGATGGATTTCGCGCCCGCCTAACAGGCTCATGATTTCGTTGCCGGTCTTCTTCAGGCGCAAACCACGCTGAACGATTTCTCCATGCTCGCGGGCCATCTGAATGGCGTCTTCATATCCGAGAAAGTCGGGCGCGTGGAGCATATAGACATGCAGAGCATGGCTTTCGATCCATTCGCCGCAATACAGGAGACGCCGCAGTTCCCGCAGCGGACCCTCGACCCGGGCGCCCAGCGCATCTTCCATCGCATGGCACGCGCTCATCTGATAGGCCACCGGGCAAATGCCGCAAATTCGAGCGGTAATGTCGGGCGCTTCCGAGAACATGCGCCCGCGCAGGAAAGCCTCGAAAAAACGCGGCGGCTCGAAGATGCGCAGCTTGACTTCGGTCACCTGCTGGCCGCGGGTCTTGATTTGCAGGGCGCCTTCGCCCTCGACGCGCGCCAGATAATTTACCTTGATCCTCTTACCGCTCATGCGCATCACTTTCCTTGCGGAAAGCTTCCGCGAATGCGTTGAACCCGCGGAAGGTCCGCACGAGGTCTTCCTCGGTGACGCCCAGGCTGCTCCACGAGGCAGAGAGCGATTTGGTGTTGGGGGTTTCTTTCGGGCCGAAGCAACCATAGCATCCCCTGTCATAGGCCGGGCAAATGGCTCCGCAGCCCGCCTGGGTCACGGGACCCAGGCAAGGCGTGCCGTGAGCCACCATCACGCAGACGGTGCCGCGCAACTTGCACTCGACGCACACGCTGTGCGGCGGTGTATTGGGTTTGCGGCCGTTCAAGAACGCGCTGACGACCTCGAGCAACTGGCGCTTGTTGATGGGGCAGCCGCGCAGCTCGAAATCCACGCGAACGTGGTCGGCGATCGGAGTGGACTTGTTCAATGTCTCGATGTACTCCGGCCGGGCATAGACGATCGAGGTGAATTCACGGACATCCTTGAAATTCCGCAGCGCCTGAATGCCGCCGGCGGTGGCGCAGGCGCCGATGGTGACAAGGAACTTCGAAGCGCGGCGAATCGCGTGGATTCTTTCGGCGTCGTGCGGCGTGGTGATTGACCCTTCGACCAGAGAGAGATCGTAAGGCCCTTTGATCACGCTGCTGGACGCTTCCAAAAAATTGGCGATTTGCAGGGCGCTTGCGACCGCCAAGAGTTCATCCTCGCAGTCGAGGAGGCTGAGCTGGCAACCGTCGCAGGATGCGAATTTCCAGACCGCGAGCGTGGGTTTGTCTTTTTTGGGCATGCTAAATTTCCGGCTTCCCGAATATAGCCGCGATGCGATCCAATCGAAATACGGGGCCGTCTTTGCATACGAACGTGGGCCCGAATTGGCAATGGCCGCAAAAGCCTACCGCGCATTTCATGTTGCGCTCCATCGACAAGTAAACCCGCTCGGGCGGAATGCCGCTCGATTGCAGTTCCATCCAGGTGAACCGCATCATCACCTCAGGCCCGCACACCAGCGCGATGGTATTCGCCGGGTCAATAGGCGCTCGGGCGATGAGCGTAGTCACCACTCCGACGTTTCCGCGCCACAAAGGGCCGCCGTAGTCGATTGTCAGTTGGATATCCAGATCGAACTTCCCGCGCCAGTGCTCCAGCTCACGGGCATAGAGAATATCCTCGTGCGTGCGGCTTCCGTAAAGAATCACGACGCGCCGATATTTCTCCCGCTCGGCCAAAATGCGGTAAATCACGGGGCGCAACGGAGCCAGACCGATGGCTCCGCCTACGATCAAGCAGTCCTTTCCGGCAGCTTCGGCCAGCGGCCACGGACTGCCAAACGGCCCTCGCATGCCGATCGTGTCGCCTTTTTTTAATCGTGTCAGCGCCGACGTCACGGTGCCGACGGCCCGGATCGTATGCTGAATGGTTGAAGTCTCGGCGGGATCGCCGCTGATGGAGATGGGGACTTCGCCCGCGCCGAAGAGATAGAGCATATTGAACTGGCCCGGAACGAATGAAAATCCGGCGGGGGGCACAAGATCCAAAGTAAATGTATCGTGTGTGTCCTTGCGTACCCGTTCGATAGGGACCGCCACAGGAACCACGGGCGCGGGAGGGGCCGCTCCTGCCCGAGAGTCAAGCCCCGACGCCATATAGATCCAGGAGTTGCAACCGCGTGGCTTCCAAGCGCTCGGCGATTACCCGGCTAAACCGCTTGTAAAGCTCGTAACCCAAATCGTGGTCGTCTTCGCACTTTGCGCGCAGGCATTTTGCGTCGAACGCCAATGCCCGCGTTGGCTGGGTCGTTCGGGCGCCGAACCGCCACCGGTACGGCGGAAGCAGCCAGGACCAACCCAGCACATCGCCCGCTCCGACCGTTTGCAGCGTTGTAAATCCGCGATGCGGGACCAGCAGTTCAATCGCAACCAAGCCTTCCCGCACGAAATAGAACAGATCCGCAGGGTCACCCTCGTGAAAAACCACCGCGCCCTCGGCGAAGACCACATTCTTGGCGCACCCCGCGATGAACTGGATGTGGCGCTTCTCGAGTCCCTGAAAGAACACATGCTTTTCGATGATAGGTTCGAGTGGGTCGATCATACCTGCTCCGCCTTTGAGGCTCGTGGACCGGCTGCCTCTGTGTCCCGGATTGCGCGAACTTCTTCGGTGATGTCAATGGCCACCGGGCACCAGGTGATGCACCGGCCGCATCCGACGCATCCCGAGCTGCCAAATTGATCAATCCAAGTCGCCAGTTTGTGCGTCATCCACTGGCGATAACGCGATTTCGTAGTGGCGCGAATGCTGCCCCCATGGATGTAGGAAAAATCCTTGGTGAAGCAGGAGTCCCATTTCAGCCAGCGTTCGGCATGCTCGCCGCTCAAGTCCGTGACATCCTCGACGGTGGCGCAAAAACAGGTCGGGCATACCATGGTGCAATTCGCGCACGTCAAGCACCTCGCCGCCACGTCTTGCCAGCGCGGATGCTCGTAGTTCCTATACAAGAGCTCCTTGATTCCGGACGTATCCATCTGGCGGCCCATATGCTGGGCAGTCCTTGCAACGATTTCATCCGCCTCGCGCGTTTCACCATCCGTCGCCCCTCGGTGGCGGACTTCGCGGAGAACCTCAGCACCGAGCGGCGTCCCCGCGTGCATCACGAAATGATGCCGTCCGCCGGAGACCACTTCGGTCAGCGCCAGATCGTAGCCGAAGGTGGCTTGCGGTCCTGTGTTCATGGACACGCAAAAGCAAGTGCCGCCGGCTACGCTGCAGTTCACCGCTACTACAAACAGGTTCTCCCGATGCGTTTTGTAACCAGGCTCGATGTAGGCGCCGCCCAGAAAGACCTTGTCCTGAACGGCGATGGCGTGGAGTTCACAAGAGCGAACACCCAGGAAAGCGCGTTTTGCCGGGGCCGGTGAATCCGCGAATATTCGAAACGAATTTCCTTCGCGTTTCGCTTCCCACAATCGGCGCACTGGAGGAAAAAGGAACTTCTTCCAAGAATGCGGGCCAACGGCATAGCCGAACAGCGCCGCATCTTCGCGCCGCTTCAAGCGGTACTGGCCTCCATTTTGTTCGTCGGTCCAGCCGGATGGCAGGTCGCTTGCGGAGGCCACGCGGTCGTATACGATCGCGCCATCGCGCGCAACCGGGCCAAATATTTCGTACCCGCGGGACGTCAACGCCCGGAAGAGTTGGTCGAAATCAGCAACCTCGAGGAGATCGCGTTGGTTCGGCTGAGGGGAAGTGTTGTCCATTGTTCCTCAGTGAGGCTTCCGAAGAGGCCGTGGAGTTCGCGTGGCGGAGGCTCTCGCACTTCCGAATCGTCCGTCTGGTCAAACGAAGAGGCATCGACGACTGATTGACCGGGCACGCTGATTTATACTGCTTTCGCGTGAGCCGCGCAAGTTCATCCGGGCGCGGAAAAATCGTGCGCCAATGTGATGCGGCTAACAGATTCGTGGCAGAAGTTCCCCGGAGAGCATGTCGAGAGCGCGATTCCCTCCGACTCGGCTGCGCAGTGTGACGATGCGGGGCTGGCCCTGGACCACGCTTCCGATTCGAATCGCTCCCGCTGAAACGGGATGCTCCCGGAGAACCGCCACGGCTCGTTCGGCTTCAGCTTCTGGCGAGAACCGCCCCGCAATCCGGACAGAAAAAGGATAATTCGCCCGAGGGTCTTTTCGTCGAGCCGCAGGATTCACAGCGCGTCGCGAGCGGCACATCCTCAATTTCCAGCGTCGCGTGCTCGGCGAGGGTTCCCCGGCGCGCGACTTCGAAGGAGAACCCGAGCGCCTCGCGGACCACCGATGTGAACGCCCCCAGGCGCAGCTTGATCGCCCGGATCGAAGCGGCGCGATGTTCCAGCGCCTTCGCTTCAGAAATCTCGATAATGTTCATTGCGATCGATAGCTCACGCATTGAGTTTCACTGCCCGGAAATTCCAAACGGGTTTACTTCGCGGCGAGACTACCATACACCGAGCATCGCCCGCACAATGGAGACGGCTCTCGGCGGCGGCAATTTGAACTTGAATCGTGAGAGGCGGGCAGAAATCCCGAAACTTTTGTGCGAGGGAATCCTCGATTCACTGAATTTCGTTTTTTGATTTTCCAGGCGTCGCGGGTCGGAAGTCCGCCTCCGCTGAAGCTCCGGCGCGACAGCCTTCGCCCTCTTCCCTGGCCTGGCGAGCCGAAGTCCGCCGCGGCGGACCAAGGCTGGTAGGCCCGTGCGGGCTCGAACCGCAGACCTCCACCGTGTCAAGGTGGCGCTCTAGCCAACTGAGCTACGGGCCTAGTGGCTGGCCACAATCTTAGCACAGCGGCCGGGGACAGCCGAGCGAGCGGCGCTTAGAAGCTCAGTTTGAACCCGTACTGAAACTGAAACGGATTCAGCGTCTGCCGCGGTTTGTCGAAGGCAAACAGCGTGAACAACGGGTTTGCCGCGATCGTGCCCGGAATCGCAGCCTTGGTGAAATCCGCGGCGGGCAGATCGCATTCACAGACCGTATTCAAATCGGAGACGTTGATCCGGTTCGTCACGTTGAAGAGGTCGAACGTAAACTCGCCCCGAAGCCGCTCGCTGAAATGAACGTCGCGCGCTACCCGCATGTCCCAACTGAAAATCTGCGGCCCTTTAAGCGTATCCCGGCCGAGTGTTCCCGGGCGCTGGTTGAGAGTGTTTGTGGAGCCGTTGGCGTCGATGCCCGCGAAGATGTTGTAGAACTCGCCGCTCTGTGCATTCACCAGGCTGCTGAATTTGAAGTTGCGAAGCAGCGCGTTGGTGACGCTGCTCGGGACGGCGCTGACAAAAGTGAGCGTGAACCTTTGCGGCACCGTCTGCCGGGAGACGGCGCGCTCGAGCGAGCGATCCTGTTCCTGCGGAAAATCGGCCAGGTTGGCGGTGGATTCATAATTCGAAATATCCCGCTCGAACGTATAGCTGCCGTGCAGGCTGAACCCATGAGAGAACCGCTTTTCGATTTCGGCGGTTCCGCCGTGGTACACCGCGACGCCGCCGCTATCGATGATATAAAACAGCGTGCCGAGATTCGGGAAGATTGCGTTGGTGGGCTCCTCGCAAACTCCGGCGACGATCGCGACGCCATAACACGCCTTTCCTCCCGGGTTGTTTCCAGGCGTGTTATCGACGATGCCGATTTGCGTCGCATTCAAATTGCCACTCACGGCGTTCTGGTGGACGGCGTGAACGTAGAGGTAGCTCCCGGAAATGGCGACACCGCCCCGGAATTCGTGCGAAATTTTCAGGCTAGCTTGCTCGGTGTACGGGATCTTCATCTTGCTCTCGGGGCCGATGGCAAACGCGGGAAACGCCACCGGAGGCGTCCCTGCGGGGCATCCGTCAAAGTTGGGAGGACCCGGAGGAGAAAGAAATACACCCAAGGGCAACAGGCACGGCGCCTGGCCGGTCGCAAGGAAGTTGACGAGCGTAGTTTGCGGAGTGGTCAGGCCGAGGATCGGAGGCTGGATGGCGATGGGGAACCGGCCTGTGAGCGGCGCTAGTCCGGCATATCCGAAGTCCTGAGCCAACGCAGTCGCATTGGGAAATGTTCCTTCGCCGTCCCACTGGCCAGTGACGAGCCCCTGGCCGATGCTCGAAAAGAGCGGGCCATCAAACAAGCCAAAGCCGGCTCGAATCACGGTGTGATCCGTAAACGCGTATGCAAACCCCACTCGCGGCTGCACACCGTTGTACGGCTCATTGGCCACATAGGCCGAGGGATAATTCTCGAAATCGTACCGCAAGCCGTACGAAAGCGTCAGTTTCGAGGTTGCTCGCCACTGGTCCTGGGCAAAAAAGCCGTAGGCTCCGTGATTGATTCCGCTGAAGGTGTCTTGCAGCCACGGAGGAGGAACATTGGTCGCGATGATATTCCGCCCGCCGACGTGATTCACCGTGACGCCCGCGTATCCGGGAGCGCCATTCAAGATCGGCGTCCAAAACTGAATCGGGACTGGAAGGCCGTTGTTGAACGGCGCAATCGTATCCGGAGCGCCGGAGGAAGCGGCGCACGCCGGCTCCTCCGCCAGGAAGCAGGGGAAGCTCGAAAATAGCACGCGGGCCGGGAAAAAGAGATTCCATTCGTAGCTGTCGAGAAAATAGTTCGCCTCAGCGCCGAACTTGAACTGGTGGCTTCCATGCACATACGAGATGGTGTCCGACGCCTGCACCATGCTCTCGCGGTAATAATCGACGTCGGAGGTGCTCTTTCCGGTCAGCAGGAGATCAGGAACTTCCAGATCCGGATCGTTGAACTGGGAGGGAAAATTGAATGTGCGGCGCGCCCAGGCGACGTGCGCTTCATTCACAAGGCGGGGACTAATCACAGCCGTGTCACTTGCCGAGACGGTCTGGTCCGTCACCGTATTGTTTCTTGCCGTGGAAGGGGCCGGAGAACCTCGGCCATTGCCCCCAAGGAAACCGTCGGCGGTGGAGTGAAGAATATTGTAACGGATCGAGATCGTATTGCTGTTCGTGAACCGATGGTCGAGTTTCCCGAGGAATCCGTCGTAGTCGTTGGTATGCAGCAAGCCGAGGTTCTCCGGCGTGAGCCCTAAACTGGCCTTCGCCGCGTTGATGGCGTTAATGTTCGTCAGCACGACAGTCGAGTACTGATTCGTCTGCGCGCGCCGCTGGCCTTCGTAATTGGCGAAGAAGAAAGTTCTGTCCTTTACGATCGGACCTCCCACCGTGGCGCCGTACTGATTCTGCTGCAAGCGCGGATCGGGAGGATTCAATTGGTAGGGCTCGTTCAGCGCCTGATTCATCCCGAAATAGTAGCCGGACCCGTGAATATCATTCGTACCGGATTTCGTAGCGATATTCACGAAGCCGCCCGATGCGCGCCCGTATTCGGAGGAATAGGCGCTGTTCAGAATACGGAATTCCTGGGCTGCCTCTTGCGAGGGGGTCACGTGCGGAAGTCCTGTGAACGTCTGCACATTTTCAGCGCCATCGACCAGGATCATGGTGTCCAATTCGGGCTGGCCTCCAAATGAGAGCCGTGGCGCAGCCGCCTGCCCAACTCCCGTATCGGGTTCCTTGAACGCACCGCCGCCTTCGTTCTCGCGCCCGGGCGCGACGCCGGTCGAGAGCAGGGTGAAATCGACGAAGTTCCGGCCCAGGATGGGAAGGGCCTCGATGGTCTGCTGCTCCACTACACGGCTCAGGTTCGGGCTGGAGGTCTCGATCAGCGGTTCGGCGGCATGGACCGTCACCGTTTCGCTTGCCGCTCCAACTTGCAGCGTGATGTCCACATCCAAATAACCGCCAACCTTGAGAACAATTCCCTTCTGCACGCCGGCCTTGAATCCAGGATGCTCCACGCGCAATTCGTAGGTGCCGGGCTCTGAGTTGGTCAGGTCGTAGCGGCCCTGTGAATCGGTCTGGACGGTGCGTGAGAGGCCCGTCTCCGAGTTCGTCGCCACGACCCTCGCGTTGGGGACGATTCCGCCGGAGCTATCGCGCACCGTCCCCGAAAGTGTTCCGGTTGTGGTCTGAGCACCGACTCTGCCCGCCGGGGCGCCGAGAAATATCGCGAGGCACAGCACAAACATGGTTGTGTACGCCCTGCATTCACGTGCCATTTGGCTCGCCTCCACGTAGCGTGAAAAGTCAGCGCAAATCGGCATGAATTCTTTGATTGAGAGGGTTATTCGCTGCGGGAATTAGATTCAAGCAAGCTCTGCTTGTCCAATGCTTTCTTGGGATGACTGCCATACCGGGCAGGTATAGTAGCGATTGCCTGCGGAAGCAGGCAAGTGGCTGACCATTCCTGAGATAGGGGCGCGTGCGCAAGATGGGTTTGTGGGAGCAGGCTCGATGCTAGCTTCATCGGTAGGCGAAATGAGATGGCCCATAGGGACCGGCGCTCCGCTCACGCAAGTCGATTCATCCGGCATCTTTCGTCGTGCTAGTCCATGACGACAGATGACTTAGCGGTCATCCGATCCGAAGAACTTGCGGCTTGACGCTGGCGCGATGGCTGGTGGTAGAGTGGTCAACCCTCAGGACCACGTCGGCCTGAGACCCGGGATGCGGAGAAAAAAATGCCAATAGCTTCGATCAATCCAGCCACTGGTGAATTATTGAAGAAATTCGAGCCACTTTCGCCCTCTCAGCTCGAGGAGAAACTTGCGCTGAGCGCCAAAACCTTCCGCACCTACCGCCAGACTTCATTCGCGGAGCGCGCCCGGTGGATGGCAAAGGCGGCCGAAATCCTCGAGAGCGAAAAAGAGGCACTGGGCCGGTTGATGACCCTGGAGATGGGCAAACCGTTCCAAGCCGGCTGCGATGAGGCAGCGAAATGCGCCTGGGCCTGCCGCTACTACGCCGAGAACGCCGGGCGTTTTCTTGCTGACGAGGTGGTCGCCACGACGGCGAGTTCCAGCTACATTCGCTACCAGCCGCTCGGCCCGATCCTTGCCGTGATGCCCTGGAATTTTCCGTTCTGGCAGGTGTTCCGCTTTATTGCTCCCGGACTGATGGCCGGCAATGTAGGGCTGCTCAAGCACGCGTCAAATGTCCCGCAATGTGCTTTGAAAATTGAAGAAATCCTCCTGGGCGCGGGCTTTCCCAAGGGAGTGTTCCAGACCTTGCTGGTCAGCTCGCAGCAGGTGGACTCGATTCTCGATGATCCCCGGGTGGTCGCGGCCACGCTTACGGGCAGCGAGCAAGCCGGAATCGAAGTAGGAATCTCCGCCGCGAAGCGAATCAAGAAAGTGGTGCTGGAACTCGGCGGCAGCGATCCGTTTGTAGTGATGCCGAGCGCAGACCTCGACGAAGCCGTCTCCACAGCCGTGAAAGCCCGCATTCAAAACAACGGACAATCTTGCATTGCCGCGAAGCGCTTCATCGTGGCCGCCCCGGCCGCCGAGGCATTCGAACGCGCGTTTGTGCGCAGGATGGAATCGCTGCAAATCGGCGACCCGCTCGACCCGAAGACGGAACTCGGACCTCTTGCGACCCCCAGCGGTGTGGACGATCTGGACGATGCTGTGCGAAAGACCGTCGCGGCCGGCGCGCGGATTCTGACGGGCGGAAAACGCCTCAACCGCCCGGGAAACTTCTACGCCCCCACCGTGCTCGTGGATGTTCCCGAGAATTCGCCGGGATATCGAGAGGAGCTGTTTGGTCCGGTGGCTTGTATCTTTCGCGCGAAAGATCTGGATGATGCCATCCGCATCGCCAACGACAGCCGGTTCGGGCTGGGCGCGAGCGCCTGGACCAACGACAAAGCGGAGCGCGATCGGCTGATCAACGAGCTCGAAACCGGCATGGTCTTCATCAACAAAATGGTGGCTTCCGATCCGCGGCTTCCGTTCGGCGGCGTGAAGCAATCGGGGCACGGCCGAGAACTTGGCGTGCACGGAATCCACGAGTTCGTCGACATCAAGACGGTGTGGATCCAGGAAAGCGCGACCGCCAAAGCCGCAACAAAATAGCGCATCCGGCCGCGCGACCTTGCAGCAACGGCTGGTTTAGACTCGAGCTTATCCTCCAAGCCCGGCCATGGATGCTTGCTCCTGTGCCGGAACCTTTATCCTTTCAAACACTTAGCCGATTACCTCCGTTTCATCGACAAACGACTCCCCGTGCATTGATGTTTCTGAGCCCTCGCGCGAAAGTGCCATCAGCCCGTGACACTCGGTCGAGGAAACCAGGCCACTGGCCGGCGGCAAACTGAAAATGGCGGCCGCCAAATAAGCAAACGAGCGAGGAGGATTCCATGAAAAAGCATCTCTTGGCAGTCGCGGCGGCAACCATTATTTCGTTCGCGTCCGCGGGCGTGTGTCACGCCCAGCAGGCAGTTTTGGCTGTCAACATTCCCTTTGAATTCCAGGCTGGAAATCAGACCCTGCCTCCGGGCGACTATCGCATCGAAACCGTGCGCACCGGCGCCGGCGCCATGCAACGGCTGAGGCTGGTGGACAGCAGCGCTTCGAAAGTGGTTATGACGCTCCCGGTCGAGTCGAAGCACGGAATACCGGAACCAAAGCTGATTTTCCACCGCTATGGCCAGACTTACTTCCTCTCCCAGATCTGGACGGGAGAAAGCATGGGGCGGCAGCTGTTCGAGTCGAATCGCGAAAAGGAAATTTCGCGCTGGGATGCGAACGGCGAACTGGCGTTAGTCCTGCCTGCGACAGCTGTGATGCCGTGATGCTCGTTGCGCGTGGGGCGAGCGCGGCAGGCGGCTCTTGACATTCACGGAGGTCAGGTCAGCAGTCGACCAGTGGGAACCGAAAAAAATGGGAAGCCGAAGCCTCGCGGCGCGGCTTCCCGTTTTTATTGAAAATCCATTTCCTTCCGATGCAGGAAATTCTCGCCGCTCGGCTCCTCCCTCGTTAGTCCGTCACAAATTCGGCTGTCCGCACTGGCGTGACAGCGCCTCCGGCTTCGCCCGCCTGCATTTCGAGCCGGTAGTTTCCGGGAGGACAGTTATCGAGCGGCACGATCAGCGCAACGGGAATCATGGGGTTGCCCTTCTCGGCAAAGCTGGAAGCATCGATCAAGCCCGTCGAGAGCACGGACTTTCCGGTTTTGGTGTCAACGATCTGATAGCTGACACGAAGGGCCGGCGGATTCGCGTCCGACATGCGCGGGTCGTACATCTGCGCGTAGAGCGCCACTTTATCGGTCTTCTTGAAGTGATTGCTCGCGGAAGGAATGAATTGCACCGAGTGAACCACCAGCGGCATGCGATCCGCCAGGAGTTCCGCGTCGAGCGCCCCGCCCATGTCCGCCACTTTCCAGGCTTTGTTGCTCAGCACGACTCCGCTCAGCGTGAACGCATGGCCGTCGTAGGCATCAATTTCGAGCGGTGTTTCATATTTGCCGAAGTGCTGCGCATTCGATTCCAGAACCACGTCGAGCCGGTATTTCCCGGGAGCGATGGCGAACTGGTTTTCGTACCGCATGGGCATTTCCGTGAATTTTTTCCAGGCGTCCTTCTCCATGTCCATCGTGATCTGGTCGCTGAATCGCGCAGCCACCGTGCCATCGGGGCGCGTGGCGATCCCCAGCACATCGATATCGGCGTGGTATTTCCCCTTGACCTTGGCGAAATCGACCGAAGTCGAAGCGATTTCCATGGTCACGTTCACCCGCGCTTCATTCGGTGATGTATAGAGGTAGGGAGCTACGATCGTGCCGCTCATATTGCCGGGTTCCGGCGCGGAAGCTCTCAACTCGAGATCTTTTTCGACAGGCTTGCCCACAAGCAGATCGGTAGGTTTCACGTTGCAGTATCCGCTGCGCGAGCGCACGCTGGTTCCGTTCCGGTCGACTTTCACTTTCAGCGTGTGGCAGCTCCCCTCCGGCGAATCCGCCGGAGCATAGCCCAGCAAATAGTATTCGTTTTGTTCGTGCGCGATTTTTTGGAGTCCCGGCAGGAGATCGTTGGTGTTGAAAATCGTGAATCCGCCGGTCCCTTCAGCGAGCGCGTACAACACCTGTTGATTCGTGATGGAGCCCTCGGGGAACGAAGGAACGATCGCCCGTGGGTTCGTGTAGTTCGGATTTCCGAAAGAGTTGGGCTGCATGGCCCCTCCTCCTCCCGGGCTGGCGGGTCCTCCCTTGCCTCCGCCGCCCGTTCCACCGGTGCCACCGCCGGTCCCGCTGTGACCACCGCTGCCGCCCCCGCCACCTCCCACTCCACCGCCCCCGCCACCTCCACCGTGGCCTCCACCGCCCCCTCCGCCTTTCTGTGGATCCGCCACGGCGGTGATTTCAGCCGCGGGATGATAAGAGGCGAGCTGAAACCCCGCGTGCAGACCAGATCCATCTCGCCGTTGCGCCTGATCCGCCCCGCTCGACCATGAGTCGGCCCAGTTCTGGGTGTGGATTCCGCCGCTGCCGGGAATCGCGGTCATCGGCACGTCCAGGCCGCGAACATCCAGAGGATAAATCGCCACGTTTGCCTTGTTGCAGGCGTCGATTGTGGCCGTCAACTCAGAGTCCCGCTCGGGAGTAAGCGCAAAACCCGAGGTAAAGAGAATGAGGCTTTTCCTTCCCGGAATCGCGGCCAGATTCTTGGCTAGGCTCCGAATCGCGAGCAGCACACTAATGGCCCCGAAGTCGGCTTCGGCGTTGCTCAAGCTCGGTCCCACAGTCGGAAGATTCAGCCCCATTTCCGAAGCATCGTCGGAATTCACCGCAGGCGCATTCGGCGACACGGCGGAGGTTTTCACTCCAGTAGCGGCCTGCTTTAGACGCTCCGCGTTCATCGTGAAATTTTGCGTGATGCGCAAAGCGCCGCCGAATTCCGCTACCGCCATCACGCGGTCGGGCCCGGCGTTGGCGTCGATGAATTTTGCAGCCGCAGCCCGCGCACGCGGCTGGTCGCCGACGTCCATTGTGGAATTGTCGAAGAACAGCACCAGGTAGTGCCTTCCCTGACCTTCCGGAGAGGCCGGGTCCGAGCTGATTGAAAAATTCTCCACGTGCTGTTGCTTGTCGTCCTCAAACACCTTGAAGTCGCTCAGTGTGAGGTCATGGATGTAGTTGCCCTTTTTGTCGGTCACCACCACGTCCACGCGCACGAGCTTTGATTCGGCGCGAATCGCGGGAACGCCGGCTGCGGGGGCCTGCGCGGTTTGCGGCGCAGCGGTTTCCTGGTCTTGCTGCGCGTGGAGAAACGCTGAGAGCCCGAGGAGGAACGTCACAGCGAAGATCACGAGGATGCGCGCGAGCTTCATGGTTCACCTTCTCTAGTACGGAATATCCACTACCCCATTCTGCGTGGAAAGAAGCGCGGCGTTGGCTTCCCGCACCACCAGCCGCACGAAATATCCGCCTGCCTTTACGTCGAAGCTCGATTTCACCGTCAGTCCGGTATGCTCGAGCCTTTCCAGCGTCGCGTCCCGCAGACGCATCTCCAGCACTTTCTGGGTTCCCGTCACGTAATTGCCGTTGCGGTCGAAAAGTGCCGCAACCACGGTGAGCTGATTGCGATTGCGTCCGTCGGCTTTCTGAAATCGCATCCGGCCGATGTCCACGTGCGCCAGCACCGCCAGCTTCGCCTCGGTCGGATTCACTTTGTAGAACTGCGTGTGCAGCTCGATCGGCATCCCGCGCTGGACTTCCTGCGAAAGCACGGCCTCCTCGATTTCCTGTTTGGCGAGGTCGGCGGGATCCTCGCTGCGCTTCGGAGCGTAAAATCCTCCCCGTGCCTGCACCACGTATTTCTCCTTTGTGAGTAGGTTGACCTTGATCGAGTGGAATTTGCCGTCGTATTTCGTCGTCTCCGGCGCGAATCCCAGAAGGTAGGAAACTTCCGGCTGCCCTCCCACGGCGCGAAAGCCTGCGTCGAGGTCGTTGCTGTTGTGAAAATAATATCCCGCCGTGCCATACGCGAGCTCGATCATCACGTCGGACTGACGTGTGGAGGATTCCAGGTCATTTGAGGCGTGGATCGCCGCCACGGTGGGATCGCCCATGTAGTCTTGGCTGATATCCGGCCCGAGGTTCGTCGTGTAGAGCCCGCGCGCATCGAGCGTACTGACGACCACATTCGCCCGCACCGCCCGATCCACGATGTCCGAAACGTCGTTTTCGTGCCGCAGAATCAGGAATCCGGGCGAGACCAGAATCAGCGTCCGCTGCCCGGCCAGCGCCGTGAGACGCCTCACGATCTCCCGCAGCCGGCGCACCGCGTACTCCGCCTGCGTGTCGCCCGCCGCAACGATTTGCATCGCGGTGCTCCTCGCCATCGCCTGGGCGGCAGTGAGCATCTGCACATTCCCGCTAAAGGCACAAGCGAGCGCATCGCTGGTGGCTACCTGCATTGCCTGCGGATCTTGCTGATTATGGATTTTGTCCGCCTCCAGATAACTCATCATCGGGCATCTGTCCTCGTTCGAGGACGCGCCCGCACTCACGCTGCGGGGCTGCACCAGTTCGAGCGTTTCGCGAAGCCGCGCGCGGTCGTCGGTAAAATCGATTTGCGTTTGACCCGAAAGTGTCAGCACCGCGGCGCGATCGGCGGGCTGGAGCGAAGCGTCAATGAATCGCTCGGCCGCTTTCCGCGCTTGCACCAGGTCGCCGAATTTCAAGTTGATGTCGTCAAACACCAGCGCCACAAATCGTGCCGCCGGGCGAAACGGGGGCGCCGCAGGGGCAGGCTCCGTTTCTTGCGGGGCCGTCGTCGCCAGCTCTGCATTGGCGTTGGATGGCGTCACGACAGTGAATTTTGTGATCGCCTGCGGCTTGCCGTCCTCCAGGAGACGAAAATCCTCTTTCCGCAGATTCGGCACCGGATGGCCCATCGAATCGCGCACGATTACCCGCACCGGAACCAGGTTGACGCGCACCTGAAACGGAATCGGAGAATCATGCGTGGCCATCTCAACCGTGGCATCGGGATGCGACGCTGGATCCCCCCCAGTGGGCGGGGGAGAGGATTGCTGGGCCGCGCTTGCGTCTGCGGATTGCGCGCGAATTTGGGAGGGATCCCACGCGGGAGCAGCCAGACCGGACACAGCAAACGAGGCGGCCAGGTGGAACCAGAATCGCCTTCCCAAACGAGCCGTCATTCGGGACTCCGACTCGAACATGTGCACGAACGCGCTTGTCCCGGGTGGGTGAAAATCTCAGGACGCTAAACGCGAGTCTACTTCCGGTTTACCTCGGCGTCAACACCCCGTCTGAAGCGGACAGTGGATTTCAGGGGGTCGGAGCTTTAGCTCCGACATGCCCCCTAGGTGAATGAGTGGGCTTCAGCCCCTGTGGAAGACTTCTTCGGCATTTCTTTGCTGCGTCATCCCGGCGCTACTGCTTTTGCTGGAGAGCCGCGTGTCCATTCCCCGGCACAGCATGTCCGGAAACCCCCGCGGGCACGAGCACCAGTGCATCCTCCGCTCCCCGCCGTTCTACGCTGCGTCCATTGTCGGCAGCTTTTCGGGCTTCTGCGCCCGCAGGTCCCAGCGACAGCTTCGTAAGGAACGTCTTCCGCGTGTCCTCTTCCAGCAGCCGCAGAATTCTCGATTTCAAGTGGCCGCACACGGCCCTGGATTCCGCGGATGCATCCACGGTCTCGAATTTGTATTCTTCGCTCAGCCGGTCGAACTCGGCCAGCAGCGCCGCCTGGTAGCTGCAAAAGCTGTCGTACATGTCGTGGCCCGGGAACAGGTCCATGCCCGATTCCCAGTAGTCGAACCCGCGCGAAAAAACCACTCGCGGCACCAGACGCTCGATTCCCAATCGCAGATAGAATACCGCATCCGGCTGGAGCGCCACTTGGAAGAGGCTCCGAACCCAGTGCGGGTCCATCCCGCGAACCATAGCGCGCGCCATCAGCGAGTAGATGTAGCGGTCGGTGAGCACGATGAATCCCGCCCGCAGCGCCGGGATGATCTCGTTCTCGAGCCGGTCCACGAAATCGGTGGCGTAAAACAGCGTCTGCGTCACGCGCCCGAGATTGTTCCCTTCTTTCGCGCGCCGGATTCCTTCTCCCGCCAGCAGCGACCGCGTCATGCCCGTATCGACCACGGCGTGTCCCATCTCTTCGAGCCACGGCTTCAGCAGGTTGATCTGCGTCGTGCGCCCCACGCCGTCGGTTCCTTCGATCACGATCAGCTTCCCCGCTAAGTCCTCAACCCGCAGCCCGGGAAGCAGTTTTCCGTACGTTTCTCTCACGGTTGCACCCTCAATTCTGTCGCGCAAGCGAGTTGCGTCTTCACGATCGAGCGCATCTGCGCCTGTTGCAGCTCGATTGGCAGAGTCGCGTCGATCACTGTCAGGTTGAACTCCGGAATCATCTTTTCGTATTCGTCGAGAATCCTTCCCTGAAAGATTCGGAAGCTTCCTTCCGGATCGTCGCTCAAGCCCAGGTCCATGCCCGCCTCGTAGAATTTGAAGCCGTCCCGCGCGTCCACCAAGCGCCGGATGGCCGTCTCGAGCGGCACGCGGAAATAAAACGCCACCGTCGGCTGCACCGCAAACCCGTACAGCTCGCGCACCCATTCTCGGTCCATCCCGCGGGCCACGTCGCGCGCAAACGCCGTGTAAATGTACCGATCGCACAGCACCACCGCTCCCGCCTTCAGCAGCGGCAGGATGCTGCGCTCGGTCCGGTCGGCGAAATCGGTCGAATGGATCAGAGAAAAAGTCGCCGGCGTCAGCAGCTTCTTCTTCTTGCCCAGCTTGGTGGTGTCTTTCACAAGCGGCGAAGAGTTCCACTCGCTGAACACCACGCCGTAGCCTTTCGATTCAAGCCACTTATGCAGCAGGCTCAACTGCGTGGATTTTCCGGACCCGTCGATCCCCTCGACCACGAACAGCCGGCCTGGAAACTGGTGCTCGCCGTATTGCCGCACGCTCGAAACCGCCGGCTGCAGCGGCGCAAACACCTCGAACGGCCCGATCCTCACCCCCGAACTGAATCCCATCAATTTCCCCCGTTATTCATTCTTCATGTGCGTCGCGCCAGGATCCGGTTTTGTCGTAGGGGCACGGCATGCCGTACCCGCGCCGCCAATCTCCGAGTCGCCACCTAATTCCGCAGCGAGCCTCCTCCCCATCGCTGCCTATTTCCCTGAGGCCGCCTCCGAGAACTTTGGGGTGCGGAAGCTTGCTTCCGCTTTGTTTTCGATGTGGGCGCAGCTGTGCCTCTGCATCGAAGCGTCCAAATTCCTCTCTTGATTCTCCGCGCCGCGGCCTCTGAGTTCCGCCGCACGACCCCATACAATCTTTCACTCAGGCAAGATTTTCAGCAGGTTTTCTGGAAGGGTGTATCGAACTGGAGACTCCCCCGGCAAATTCAGCGCGCCGAGTTCTCGGTCCACCACTGGCGCCACGCCTGCGGGTCGCTGGCCAAATTCGCGCCGGTGATTTCGCGGAGCGCCTGATACACCCACGCTTTTGTCCGAGGCTCCAAGGAGGGATCTTCCGCATACTTCACGAGCGTCGGGACCGCCTTGCGCCGCTGCTCCTTCGTCAACATTCCCGCTTGCACGAGTCCGCGCGCGGCGCTCTGGCGCACTTGAATCGAAGAATCCTGCCGCAGAATTTCCAGCAGCGCGGGCACGGACGCGTCCGTGCCTAATAGCGAGATGCCCGTCGAAGCCCAGTAGCGCGTTTTCTCGTCCGGGTCGTGCGTGTAAAGAATCAACGTTTGGAACGCGCGGTCCGTTTCCACGCCGCGCCCGCCGATCGCGCCAATCATCCACAGCGCCCAGGGACGCGCTTTCGGCTCATTTGCCGCGCGCCGGAAGAGCGTCTCCGCGCTCGCCGGCGTGTCGGGCAGATTGTAAACAGTCAGTTCCAGCTCCACTCCGGTGCCGCGCACGCGCAGGTCATCGGAATTGAGCGCCGTATCAAGCAGGCCCGTCATGCGGTCGTCGAGCTTCAACCTTCCGCGCCAGCCGTCCCGCCGGCTCGCGATTTGCTCGACCGCGCCTTCTTGGTGCCGGATCGCTTGCTCGAGCAGCGCTTCCGCCTCGAACTGCTGCGGCGAAACGTTTGCCCCGCGCGTGGCTTTTCCCGCAGCTTTCGAAGTGAGCGCGCGCAACGGATTGCCGTCGAAATGCATCGCCCGCGATATTTTGTCCATCGCCGCGTGCGCCGACTCGGGCTTGAACTTGATGAAAATGGCGAGCGGGAGCGCCAGCAGCAGCGCCAGCATCGCCACCACTGCTCCGCGATTCGAAGTTTCCTGCTGCTCTTCGAATGGCCGGTTATCTTGGAACCGCTCGTCCACCGCCCCAACTCCCGTTTGAAATTTCGAATCTCAAATTTGAAATCGCTTTGCTGAGGCAATGCGCATTGCTCGTGTCGGGGCCTCCGCCAGAAGTCTGGCGGACCGTGCCCGGCCCGCGCACAACTCTTTCGTCAGGGCACGGCTTTAGCCGTGCCGGAAGGTATAAAAGGCCATTCCGGCTTCAGCCGCTGAGGTGGGTTTGCTTATCGCCAAAGACACCTCATCGCTCAAGCTTATCGGGACACGCCGAGAGCAGCAATGGTACCGGACAGAATTTGAATGATTTTGCCGCGTAGAAGTTACTTCGTCTTCGCCGGCTGCTTGAAGAGCGCGTTCAGGAAATCGATGCTGCGCTTCCACGCATCCGCGGCCGCCTCGGGGCGATATCCGGCGCCGTTGACGGGGTTCTCGAATCCATGCCCCGCGCCCGGATAAATCTTCACATTGATAAAGCGCCCGCGCTTTTGCATCGACGCCTCGAATGCCTTCACGTCGTCCGGAGTGATTCCGTGGTCGTCCGCACCGAAATTCCCGACCACCGGGGCGTAAATTTGCGCGATGTCGTTCGGATCGGTCGGCAGCGAGCCGTAATTCACGATGCAGGCCGCGAGTTTCGGCTGATGGATCGCCAGTTGCAACGCGAGCCCTCCGCCCATGCACCAGCCCACGTCGCCGATTTTGTTCGCATTCACGTCCGGCCGCCCCGCGAGATACGCGAACCCGGCCTGCAAATCGCGCACGGCGCGGTCCTGCGGCATTCCGCGCATCAGTTCGTGCGCGGTCGAAAAATCCGTCGCGGTCTTCCCGCGATAGAGATCCACGGCCAGCGCCACGTACCCTTGCTCGGCAAATTTCTGCGCCTGTTCCTTCACCCAATCGCTCAGCCCCCACCACTCGTGGATCACCACGAGCCCCGGATATTTCCCCGGCGCAGCCGGCTCGGCCAGAAACGCGCTAATCGTGTCGTCGCCGCTCTTGAACTCGACCGTCTCCGTCTTGACGCCCGCCGCCCGCGCCGTCACACCCGCCGCGATCACAAGCGCGAGCAGCGCCGCCGCCCCCATGAACTGGAACATCCGCCTCATCGATTCGCCTCCCAAGTTTGTGCCCCATTCATTCTAATCTGTCCGCGTCCCTCCACCAAACGCGCCGTTTTGCGTGGCACAGCCTTCAGGCTGTGCTCCCACGATCGCAAGCTCTCCGTCGGAGCTAACCACGATCGGAGCGACACCCAGTATCCCCGCGCCGGGCGTATAACTTTGCCTCCCCGCCCGCAAAACTGAATGCGCAAATGGTAATCTCAGAACGGCAAAACAATTCACGGCGCCAAACGTCATGGCATATTTTTTCTGGATTGTCCTTCTCGCGATCGCGGCGGCGGCTGCCACTTGGGCTTGGATCGACTTTGCCCGCTGGAAAAGCGCAACGCTTGCCCGCCTCCGCGACGGCGCGCAAATCATCGCGACGCCAAAAGGTCCCATCGAATGTGCAGTGTCCGGCGAAGGGCCTGTGATCCTCATTTCGCATGGCGCTCTCGGAGGTTACGACCAAGGTCTCGCCGCCATTTCGTCGGGATTTTTCGGCGAGCGGCCCTGTCGCTTCATCGCCGTTTCCCGCCCGGGATACTTGCGCACTCCGCCCGAAATCGGAAAAACTCCGGAAGAGCAAGCCGATGCTTTCGCAGCCTTGCTCGATGCCCTCAAAATTCAGAAAGCAATCATTGTAGGAATTTCCGGCGGCGGTCCCCCCTCGCTTCAATTCGCGCTGCGCCATCCCGGCCGGTGCGCCGCGCTTTTCCTCGTCTCCGCCGTCACCGAGCGCATTCCGCAACCGAAACTCGGAATCCTCGGCCTTTTCTTGCGCGTGGTGACCCACACGGATTTTGTCGCCTGGATCACGCTTGGCTTGGCGCGCAGATACCCGCGACTCTTCTTTCGTTCCATCCTGAGCTCTGGCGAACTCGGGCGAATTCGCGACCCCGGGGTCGCGGCGGCCGGGTTGCGGTTAATGGACTCGACCATGCCCTTCAGCGCGAGGCGCGCTGGCCTGATGATCGACGCTAACTTCATCACCGAGCTCCGCGCCTATCCGCTCGTGTCAATTCGCGTGCCCACGCTGCTCGTCCATGGCACCAACGACAAAATCGTTCCCTTTGTGTCCAGCGAACACACCGCCGCAGCCATCCCGGGCGCGCGCCTCATCCCAATCAAACGCGGAAGCCACCTCGCTTGTCTGTTAGGAGCACGGGACCTTAGTCCCGAGGTGAGCAAATTCCTGGATACTGTGGTCAGTTGAAAGGCCAAGTAGGACAGGCCTCCCGGCCTGTCCTCGGTCGAACGCAAATCAAGCCACCGGTGCAAACCACGATCGTATCAATTCGTAAAAATCCTCGTAAGGTGGGTCTCAGCGTCAGAGCTACAGCGGTGCCACAAAGCGCCGCGCATCGGATGAATCTTCGCTTTTTCCTTGCTTCACCGCAGGCGGCGTGGAATTCAGCTTCTCGCACCTGTCATCGCCGCCTAGCGAATCCATGCAATCGAAATGGTCTTCCGCCTTCGTCCAGCCAACCACTCCCTCGGTGGTCCGCACTCGCACCCACCAATCCCTGCGCCCCTCGGCCACCACTTTCGCGGCGCATCCGCGCAGGCACCCCGCGTGGTTTTTTTCCACGATGAAGCTGCAATCGTATTCCTTCCACCACCGCCCCTTCGCCCAGATGTTCGCAAACCCTTCCCCGAGATACATGTAGCGCAGAATGGTGTCGCCCGGTTCAACCTGGAGCTCCGCGATAGGCTGCTGCACCTGAATGCGGTCCGGTTCCCAGGTGACGTGGACGCCGGTTTCTCCGCTCACGATTTGACCCTTCGAAACTTTGCCCACTGCCTTCCGGCCTTCCTCCCAGGTGGAATACAGCTCCGCGTCGCGGCTCACCACCCACTTCCGGAACGAGCAGCCTTCGAACGGACAAGCGTTTTCATCGATCACTGGCAAGGACGGCTCGGGGGCTGGTTTACCCGTCAGGGCTGGTCCTGCCGAGAGTCCCACAGCAAGGATCCCAAGCAACAACCGAGAGGTTCTCATGTTTCAACAGTAGCAAAACTGTGGAACCCTCGAACCGCCTGTGTCGTGACCGTTAATTTGACCTCAAGGCCAGGGCCCTGCAGGCATTTTGTGGCACAGCCTTCAGGCTGTGCTCAAACGAGCGCAAACGCCGCCACCAGCGCAAGCCGTTGCCGCACCTCCCACGAATCCAGTCTAGCAGGAACACAGCAACACACTCATTCCACGGCGGTGCGTACAGGTCTTGTATATGGATGAGTTATCTGTTATGAGGATTACCCAACCCAAAGGAGCTAATGATGCCAAATCCCATTCTGATCGTGCACGGGTGGAGTGACAACTACAAATCTTTCGTCCCACTGCAAGAATGGGTGCAGAGCCGATTCGGGCCAGCCATACAAGTCTTCTTTGTCAATTACGCTTCGATGGAGGATCACGTAACTTTCGACGATTTAGCCGCGGGTCTCCAAGATCGACTTGATGATCTCAGGTCCGACGGCAAGATCGCTTTGGATCCCTTCTCGATTGACGTAATCGTTCACTCAACAGGTGGCCCTGTCATTCGCCACTGGCTCTACAACTTTTTGGTGAATGCGCCCAATAGGGATATTACAAGATGCCCTATTCGCCGCTTCATCATGCTCGCACCGGCTAATTTTGGCTCTCGCCTTGCTGCTGCAGGTAAGACGGCTTTGGCCAAGCTTTTCAAAGGCGGAGTGTCTAAAGGATTCGAAACAGGCGAACTGATTTTGGATGGCCTCGAACTCGGAAGTCCTGACCTTTGGAAGATGGCAGAAGATGACTTGTTCTTTGGAAAATCAATCTTCCCTTGCGTCCAGGATAAAGGGCCATTTGCTTTCGTGTTTTCTGGGACTCGCACGTACGGGGAATTGAAAGGGCTGGTAGCTCCCGGCGCAAACGAGGATGGCTCGGACGGAACAGTCAGAGCGAGCGCCGCGTCTCTCAACAGTATCAAGATCGACTTCGATTGTTCCAACCCCGCCGCTCCCCAGGCGACCATTGCCCGCCCGGCAAACGCACGGATTGCATTCCGGCTCGTGCCCAACGTGAATCACACGGAAATTGTGCCGCGAGAAAAAGGTGATTTCCCAAGCCATCCCACATGTGCGCTTATCGAGCGCTGCATGGCGGTCAACTCATATGCAGAATACACAGCCCTTTCCCAGGCATTTGAGCAGGAAAATGCCGGAATCTACACAAGCTTGGCCCCTTCGGGACTTCATGCCTATCAACAATTCGTGTTTCATGTTTGCGATGAGTTGGGGAATGATGTGCTGGATTATCGTATTGATTTTCACGTAGTGGATTCAACCATTACCACCAACGAATGGGCCGGTAACCACCGCGCGAATTTAGAGGCACTGCAGCGATATGCGGATGAGACCAATTTTCTTCAACAGACTGTGATTGCAAACGTTGAAACTCATACTGAAAATTCGAGCTATCGCACCTTCTTCGTCAACATCAATAACCTGCGTGAACTTCAGAACAGGTTGAGCGCCATGGCTACGAAGCCATACATCGCAATGAACCTTGATGCCGCTGGCCCAACAAAGGATCTTGGATACAACACAGATAGTCTGCACTACGTGCGAGTCGACAAAGCCATTTCCGACGGCAAAGGGGGAACGGCGGATTTTTTCTTCGCCAATACGACAACACTCGTTGAAATCAAACTCTTGAATGTTCCGACCACGAATGTGATAAAGGTTTTCCCGCCTCCCGGGCCTGACCAAGTCTCCGAGGGCTAGCTTCTCCAGCGCATCTATCTCCACAGGACTTATCGCTTGCGTTCGGCAGCGCAACCTGCCATGGTATTTCTGGGGTTGTGTAGAATGGCAGGCTTAGCGAAAAACATGTGGCCAAGGTCGCTCGAAAGGCGGCGAACCACCCTCATCGGTGCATCTAAGAACCCAGCAGGATACGGGAGTGCATCCGGGGGGTGTTCTAATCGCGGATCCGCGATTAGAATTCGCTGTAAGATATTGAAAACAAAGGAGAGCGGCCTTGTCTAATCGGCTCAAAAGAGGGGGGGCCGAGACTGTGCTGCTCGTCAGCCGGCCCGCTTCTAATCCAGTCGGCAGCGCTCCCAAATAGGAATATGACCGCGCTTCGCAATATCGCCATCATCGCCCATGTGGACCATGGCAAGACCACGCTCGTGGACGCCATGCTCCACCAGAGCGGTATTTTCCGCGAAAATCAGGAAGTCCCGCGGCGTGTCATGGACTCGAACGAACTCGAGCGCGAGCGCGGCATCACCATCCTTGCCAAAAATACCGCGCTCACTTACCGCGGCACGAAAATTAATATCGTGGATACTCCCGGCCACAGCGATTTCGGCGGCGAAGTGGAGCGCGCGCTGCGCATGGTGGATGGCGTGCTGCTGCTGGTGGACGCAAGCGAAGGCCCGCTCCCTCAGACGCGCTATGTGCTGCAAAAAGCGCTCGCCGCGAAGCTGCCTCCCATCGTGGTGCTCAATAAAATCGACCGCGCCGACGCCCGCCCGGCCGCCGTGCTCGACGAAATCTACGATCTCTTCATCGATCTCGACGCCACCGAAGACCAGCTCGATTTTCCCGTTCTCTACACCAACGCAAAAGCCGGAGTCGCTCATCGCAAAATCGGCGACTCCTCCACAAATCTCGAGCCGCTCTTCGAAAGCATCGTTGCGTCGATTCCTCCGCCCGCGGGCGATCCGAAAGCCACTCTGCAAATTCAAGTCACGAATCTTGATTACTCCGATTATCTTGGCCGCATCGCCATCGCCCGTGTTTTCCAGGGAACTCTCGAGCGCGGCACCGAAGTCGGCATTGCAAAACTTTCCGGCGCCATCCAGCCCGCCAAAATCACGAAGCTCTTCACGTTCCGCGGCCTCGAGCGCGACGAAGCCGATTCCGTCTCGGCCGGCGACATTGCCGCAATTGCCGGCGTCGAAGGCATCCAGATCGGCGAAAGCCTCACGGACCTAGAGCATCCCGCGCCGCTCGAGCCGCTCCTGATTGACGAGCCCACGCTCACGATGATCTTCACCGTCAACACCTCGCCTTTCGCGGGGCGCGAGGGCCAATTCGTCACCTCACGCGATTTGCGTGCGCGCCTCGAAAAGGAACTGCTCACCAATGTCTCGCTGCGCGTGGAAGATGCCGATACGACGGACTCGTTCCGCGTGCTCGCTCGCGGCGAGCTTCAGCTTGCGATTCTGATTGAGACGATGCGCCGCGAAGGCTACGAGCTGATGGTCGGCAAGCCCGAAATCGTCGTGCGCACCGAACATGGCCGCCGCGTCGAGCCGCTCGAATCGCTTGTGGTCGATTGCCCGGAAAATTTCATCGGCATCGTGATGGAAACCCTCGGCACGCGCCGCGGCGAGCTGGTGAAAATGGTGAACCATCATTCCGGCCGCGTGCGCATGGATTTCCGCATTCCCTCGCGCGGATTGATCGGCTTGCGCGGGCAATTGCTCACCGACACGCGCGGCACCGCGCTGCTGCACTCGATTCTCGAAGGCTGGACGGAATATGCGGGAGAAATGGCTTCGCGGCCCACGGGCGCGCTCGTGGCCGATCGCGCCGGAATTTCCACCGCTTACGCCATCTGGGGAATTCAGGAGCGCGGCGAACTCTTCCTCGGGCCCGGCGCCGAAGTGTATGAAGGAATGATCGTGGGAGAAAATTCGCGCGAACAGGATATGGACGTGAATATCACGCGCGAGAAAAAGCTCACCAACATGCGCTCATCCACGGCCGATGAAGCGATCCGCCTCGTCCCACCGCGCGATATGACGCTCGAAAAAGCGATCGAGTTCATCGCAGACGACGAGTTCGTCGAAGTCACTCCGAAATCCATCCGCCTGCGCAAAAAAGTCCTCGACGCGAAGAAGCGCCCCAAGCGCTGGCAGGAAATCCGCGCCAGCGCCGAATCCCCCACGTGAGCGGTCATTCAAGCGCCTCCGCCCCTGGATTGGAGCAGAAATAGGCCCGGATTAGATGTCCGCTGGTGGGACGCGCGATTCCCACGAGCGGGCAAAAACATCGCTTCTGGAGGGCTTGTATGTGATTTAATCGGTTCACTTTCAATAGGTTACAGGGAGGCCGACACCGGAAGGCCATTTGCGCTGTATACTCCCGGAATAGAAGAGGTCATCGTCTGTGGATATTGTACGTCCAGAAGTCAAGAAGCAAAAAAAGATGCGCCGGATCGCATACATCGCGGCGGCGCTGGTCCTGATCCCTTTGGTCACTTACGGGCTCTCGCGTCTGAAGCCCGCGGCCCCAAGTGTCGACCGTGCGACGGTCTGGACCGACGCGGTGAAGCGCGGCCCGATGCTGCGGGAAGTTCGGGGATTGGGAACGCTGGTTCCCGAGACGATTCGTCTAATTCCGGCAGTCACGGACGGCCGGGTCGAGCAGCGGCACTTGCTCCCCGGCGTGCCGGTGCAGGCAAATACCGTGATCTTCGATTTGAGCAATCCGGAACTCGAGCAGGCAGCCCTCGACGCGGAGTACGCGCTCAAGGGAGCGCAGGCCGCGCTCGAGAACACGAAGGCGCAGCTTCAGAATCAGCTCATGGACCGCCGCGCGCAGGCCGCCGGGATTCGCTCGGCGTATCACACCGCCGATTTGCAGTGGCACAACAATCAGAAACTTTTCGAGCTCGGCCTGGTGGCGGATTTCGTGTTGAAGACTTCCGAGGTGCAGGCGCAAGAGCTGGAGAAGCAGAACGAAATTGCGGAAAAGCAGGTGCAGACCTTCGCGGATTCGATTGCCGCGCAGGTGGCCGTCCAGCAAGCCAATGTGGACCAGAAGCGCGCGCTCTATGAATTGAAGCGCTCGCAGCTCGAACAATTGCACGTCCGCCCCGGCATCGACGGCGTGTTGCAAGAACTCGACGTGGAAGTCGGCCAGAAAGTGACGCAGGGGACCGTGCTTGCGCGCGTGGCGCAGCCGACGCACTTGAAAGCGCAACTGAAAATCGCGGAGACGCAGGCAAAGGATCTTGTCATCGGCCAGAAGGCGTCGATCGACACGCACAATGGCTTGATCGCCGGCCACGTGGCGCGCATCGATCCCGCGGTGCAGAACGGCACGGTGACCGTGGACGTGTCGCTCGAAGGCGCGCTGCCGCAGGGCGCGCGTCCCGACCTGAGCGTGGAAGGCACGATTGAAATCGAGCGGCTCGCGGACGTGCTCTACGTCGGACGGCCGGTGCACGGCGAAGCGAACAGCACGGTCGGACTGTTCAAGCTGGTGGACGACGGCAAGGAAGCGGTGCGCACGCAAGTGCAACTGGGCCGCACGTCGGTGAACACGGTGGAAATCGTCAAGGGGCTTCAAATCGGCGACCAGGTGATTTTGTCCGACATGTCGGCGTGGGACAATTTCGACCGCGTGAAATTGAATTAGGCGAGGGAACTTTCCGGACGAAGAAAACGTATCCAGGGATTGAAGGAGCGGCGTATGAACAGCAATGCGGAATCGTTAATCAAGCTCGAAGGCGTCACCAAAGTTTTTTACACCGATGAAGTGGAGACGCACGCGCTGGGCGGCGTCCATCTGGACATCAAAAACGGCGAGTTTCTTTCGATCGCCGGGCCCTCGGGCTGCGGCAAATCCACGCTGCTTTCGATCCTCGGCCTGCTCGATTCGCCGACCGACGGCAACTACTGGATCAACAAGCAGGCAGTGGCGAATCTCTCGCTTTCCGACCGCACGCGAATCCGCAATCGCGAGATCGGTTTCATTTTTCAGGCGTTCAACCTGATCGGCGACCTCACCGTGTTCGAAAATGTCGAATTGCCGCTCACCTATCGCAGCATGGCGTCGGCGGAGCGCAAGAAGCGCGTGCAGGAAGTGCTCGAGCGCGTGGGCATGGCGCACCGCATGAAGCACTATCCTTCGCAGCTTTCGGGCGGCCAGCAGCAGCGCGTGGCCGTGGCCCGGGCGCTGGTGGGTACGCCCTCGATCCTGCTGGCGGACGAGCCGACCGGAAACCTGGACTCGAAGAACAGCGAAGCGGTGATGGATCTGCTGCGCCAGTTGCACCGCGAAGGCGCGACAATCTGCATGGTGACGCACGATCCGCGCTACGCCAGCATCGCCGACCGCACCATCCATCTTTTCGACGGACGCATCGTCGAAGAAACGATCGGCTCGCGGACCGCGAGCGTTTAACGCAGGCATCGGCTAAAGTTTCTGAAAATTTCCCTGGCGATGGGGTCGAAAATGATTTTCGACAGCGGCGGATCCGTGTGTCTGGAGGCCGAATCCATCGAAATGCGGCGCTGAAAGCGCATCGAAGGGAGGCGAACTAAGCGATGGGAACTCTGATCCAAGATATTCACTACGCTCTTCGATTGCTGTGGAAGAATCTCGGTTTCACAGTCACTGCGATCCTCACGCTCGCGCTCGGCATCGGAGCGAACACCGCGATCTTTTCCGTCGTCAACGGCGTGCTCCTCAGGCCTCTGCCCTATCCGCAGCCGGAGCAACTGGTGGTGCTCTCGGAAAAGACGACGAATTTCGAGAGCTCCTCGATATCGTATCCGAATTTTCTGGACTGGCAGCGGATGAATTCTTCGTTCTCCTCCATGGCTGCTTATCGGCCCGATGATTACAGCATTACCGGAACCGGCGAGGCGGAGCGCGTCCGGGTGGCGATGGTCTCTGCCTCGTTCTTCGGCATCCTCGGAATCCATCCGGTGCGCGGCCGGTTGTTCAGCACGGCCGATGACCGGCTGGGCACGGCAAAAGTGGCTATCATCGGCGCCGGGCTGTGGCAGCGCAAGTTCGGTTCTTCTCCCGACATCATCGGTCAGACAATCAAGATGAACGGCGATGTTTACACCATCGTTGGGATCATTCCCGCGAGCTTTCGCCTCGAATCCACGAATCTCGACGGCATCCGGGAAGTCTTCATTCCCATCGGGCAATACACCGATCCGCTGTTCCAGCAGCGCGACGTCCACGAAGGCATGCGCGCGGTCGGGCGGTTGAAACCCGGCGTCACTCTCGCCGCCGCTCAGTCGGATATGGATCGCATCGCAAACGATCTGGCCGCCGCCTTTCCGTCTGCTAACAAAGGCGCCGGAATTCACCTGGTCCCGCTCAAGAAAGACATTGTGGGCGATGTCGAGCCATTCCTTCTGGTTCTGTTGGGCGCCGTCGGATTTGTCCTTCTGATCGCGTGCGTCAACGTGGCGAACCTCCAGCTTTCCCGAGCCACCGGGCGCGCGCGCGAGTTCGCCATCCGCGCGGCGCTGGGCGCCGGCCAATCACGCATCGTCCGGCAGTTGCTCACCGAAAGCGTGCTCCTCGGGCTCGCGGGAGGAGCGTTGGGGTTGATACTGGCCGCGTGGGGCACCCAAGCAGCGGTCCGATCTCTGCCGGAAACTCTTCCGCGGGCGCAAGACGTGGGCGTGGACGGGCATGTGCTCATCTTCACGCTGCTTGCATCCGTCGCGGCAGGCATCCTATTCGGGCTGGCGCCGGCGCTGAGAACAGCGAAGCCGAATTTACAAGACACGTTGCGAGAAAGCGGCCGGGGCATGAGCGGCGCACGGCATCGGGCGCAGGGTGTTTTCGTCGTCGTCGAAATGGCCATGGCGCTCGTGCTGCTGATTGGCGCTGGGCTGATGATTCGCAGTCTGGTGGGCCTGTGGAGCGTGAAGCCGGGTTTTGATGCACGCCGGGTTTTGACCTTTATAGTGTACTTATCACCCTCGATCGGCCCGACACCTGAATCCAGCCGCGCCGCCATCCGGGAAATAGATGAACGGCTGAAGAGCATTCCGGGGGTGGAAGCCGTCGCTGCCAGCGGCGGAAGCTTGCCCATGAACGGCGATGACGAACTTCCGTTCTGGACCGACCGCGAGCCCAAGCCCGCAAACGAAAGCGACATGCATCAATCACTCTTCTACATCACGCAGCCGGGCTATTTGGACGCGATGGGCATTCCGCTGCTTCGCGGCCGCTTTTTCACTGCGCAGGATAACGAACACTCTCCCGCGGTTGTGGTGATCGACGAAAGCTTCGCGCGCCAATATTTTCCCAACCAGGACCCCATTGGCAGGGTGATTCACGTGGGGATCTTTGATCTTGACTGCGAAGTGGTGGGCATCGCCGGGCACGTAAAGCACTGGGGGCTCGATGTGGACGGCGACGCCAAACATCCCATCCGCGCGCAAGCGTACGTGCCCTTTATGCAGCTTCCCGACAAGCTGTGGGTAGGGCCGACCGGGGCGGAGGTAGTTCTCCGGACCAAAGGAGCGCCGGCGAACCTCGTGCCCGCGATCCGCGAGGCCATGCAAAAGTGGAATCCCGAGAACGTAGTGTTCGATACGAAGCCGATGGAGGAAATCATCGCCACGTCGCTCGCCGGCCGGAGATTTTCAATGGCGCTGCTCAGCATCTTCGCGGCGATTGCGCTACTGCTCTCGGCGATCGGGATTTACGGCGTGATCTCTTACGTCGTGGGGCAGCGGACGCATGAAGTGGGAATCCGCATTGCTCTGGGCGCGCAGCGCCGCGATGTATTGCGGCTCATGCTCGGAGAGGGGATGAAGATGGCGCTCCTCGGCGTGGCGATTGGCATTGCACTGGCGCTCGGGCTCACGCGATTGTTGGACAGGATGCTTTTCGGAGTCAGCGCCGTCGATCCGGCCACGTTCGTCACGGTGGCGGCGGTGCTGACAAGCGTGGCTCTCGCGGCGTGTTACGTTCCGGCGCGGCGGGCGATGCGCATTGATCCGATACTGGCGCTGCGATACGAGTAGGAGGGCCGATGGTGGAAGCGCTACTGCAGGACATTCGCTATGGCTTGCGGATGCTGGGCAAGAATCCGGGGTTCACTTTCATCGCGATCCTGACGCTCGCGCTCGGCATCGGCGCAAACACGGCGATATTTTCGCTCACCGACCAGATCCTGATCCGCTCGCTGCCGGTGCAGCGCCCGGAAGAATTGGTGGTGCTTCGCTCGACGGGATTCGAGCCCGGTCGCACGTGGAACGATAGCGATGCAGTTTCTACTTTTGCCTATCCGATGTACCGCGACCTGCGCGACCGAAATCCGGTTTTCGCCGGATTGATCGCTTGCTTTCCCACCCAGGTGAGCGTCGCGGGGCAGGGCGATCCGCAACGGTTGAAGGCGGAACTTGTTTCCGGAAATTTCTTTGATGTGCTCGGCGTGCGGCCGGCGCTGGGGCGCGTCCTTACTCCCGAAGATGAGACGGCGGCGGGTGCGAACACGGTGGCCGTGCTCAGCTATGGATATTGGGCGCGCCAGTTCGGCGGCGATCCCTCGATCCTGAATAAACAGCTCAGCGTGAACGGGACGTCGCTCACCGTGGTGGGCGTGTCCCGCGACGGCTTCTCCGGGGTCCGCATCGGCGAGCTTCCCGACCTTTTCATTCCCATCACTATGAAAGCGCAGATGACGCCGAACTGGGACGGCTTTGCCGACCGCAGGGACCACTGGGTCGCGGTTCTCGCAAGGCTTAAGCCGGGCCTTTCGCGCCAGCGGGCGGAGGCGGGGATCGCGCCCACGTATCACGCAATTCTGGAATCGGAGCTTGGCGTGCTGAAGCTATCCGCCAAGCGGCAGCAGGAATATCTGGCCAAGAAAATTCTGCTGGATCCCGGCGCGAACGGCCGCCCGGTGCTTCAGCACGACGCACAGGCGCCGCTGATTGTGCTCACGGGGCTGGTGGGACTGGTGCTTCTGATTGCATGCGCGAATCTGGCGAGCCTGCTGGTGGCCCGCGGCGAAGCGCGGCAGCGCGAACTTGCCGTGCGGCTGGCCCTCGGAGCAGGGCGCGTCCGGCTGGTGCGGCAGCTTTTGACCGAGAGCCTGATCCTCGCGCTCGCGGGAGGAATCGGCGGGCTGGCGCTGGCCTCCTGGCTGCTGAGCGCGCTGGTGGCAAGCATTCCGGACAGCATCGGCGCGATGGGAATCCAATCGCGCCTCGATCCTCGCGTGCTGCTTTTTGCCTTCGCCCTTTCGATTTTCACCGGTGTGGTCTTCGGGCTTGTTCCCGCGCTGCGCGCGACGCGTTCCAGCCTCCAGACCACGTTGAAAGATCAGGGAGTGAATGTAAGCGCGGGCCGATCGAGCGTGCGGCTGCGCAAATCGCTTTTGATTTCACAGATTGCACTCACGGCTGTATTACTCGCGGCCGCCGGCTTGTTTGCGCACAGCCTGTTGAATCTGAAACACCAGAACCTGGGACTTCGGACCGATCATGTGATCGAATTCTCCATTGCCCCGGAGGCCAGCCGCTACTCACCCGAACAAGCGAATTCCTTCTTCGATCGCATGAGAGCAGGCATCGGCGCGCTCCCCGGCGTCGCGTCGGTAAGTGCGGCGGAAATCCCCGTGCTGGACAACGACAACGCGAACAGCGACGTGACTCCCGAAGGCTACAACCCGCGGCCTGATGAAGATTTGCATATGGCGGAGAACTGGATTGGGCACGGTTATTTTTCGACGATGGGCATTCCGCTCCTTGCCGGCAGGGAATTTGCGGAGAGCGACCAGGCGGGCAGCCCCAGGGTGATGATCATCAACGAAACCGCGGCGCGGCGCTTCTTTGCGGGGCGGAACCCGGTGGGAATGCACATTAAAGTGGGATTGGTCACGCGAGTGGAATCGCAGACCGAAATCGTGGGGGTTGTGAAAGACAGCAAGCACACCGACGCGCATGAGACGATCCGCCCGTTCATGTATTTTCCCTACGCACAGGACCCGACTTTGGGGCGGATCACGTTTTACGTGCGCACGGGTCAGGATCCGGCGGCGATGGGCGCAACGTTGCGGAACTTCGTCCGCGGCCTCGACCCCGGCGTTCCTGTATTTGATCTCAAGACCTTCGGAACGCAGATTGACGAAAACGAATTCTCAGACCGGTTACTTTCCTTCTTCTCGCTGTGCCTCGGTTTGCTCGCCTCGCTTCTGGCCGCGCTGGGCCTCTATGGCGTGATGGCTTACGTGGTGGCGCGGCGCACGCGGGAAATCGGATTGCGCATGGCGCTGGGCGCAACGCAAAAAGGGATCGCGTGGATGATCCTGCGCGACGTGGTGCGCATGTCGGCGGCAGGGCTCGCAATCGGCCTAGCGGGGGGATTTGTTCTGGCACGGCTGATCGAGTCCGAGCTTTTCGGCGTAAAAGCGGGCGATCCGTGGGTGTTCGCGGCGGCGGCCTCGCTGCTGAGCGGAGTCGCACTGCTTGCCGGCTGGCTCCCGGCGCGAGCGGCCGCGCACGTGGATCCCATGGTCGCCCTGAGGTATGAATGAGTCTTGGGACCTGTCAAACCCGAGGTGTCCGAATTCGTCACGACCAGTCCCGCAACTGGGCAAAGCGGGCCCTCGCCATCCATTGATCTGCCCGTAAATCGTTGGAATTCTGTGTGTTAGAATCACAACCGGCTGGAACCCCACCTGCCCATATTTGGGAGAGCCCCAATTGAAACCGCCTAAGCGGTGAGGCACGCGGGCCCGGACCTTATGTCCACCATGGCGCTAGAAATCACGAATGAATCACAAGCTCCGGCCCGCCGCATCCTGATCGCTGACGATCAGGCCGACGTCCTCGAAGCGCTTCGGTTGCTCCTCAAGGGGCACGGGTACACGACAGAAGCGGTTACCTCGCCGGCGGCGTTGCTCGATGCCCTGGCGCAACGCGAGTTCGATCTCATTCTGATGGATTTGAATTACGCGCGCGACACCACCTCCGGCCAGGAAGGACTCGACCTGCTCACCCAACTCAAATCCATCGAACCGGCCCCGCCGATTGTGGTGATGACCGGCTGGGCGACCGTGGGGCTGGCGGTGGAAGCGATGCAGCGCGGCGTGGGAGATTTTGTCGAGAAGCCGTGGGCCAATGAGCGGCTGCTGGAGATTCTCAAGAAGCAAATCGCTCTCGGGCAAGAGCGCAACGAAGCGAAAAAACGAGCGCTCGAAGAGATGCGGGCGCAAAGCGCCATCAGCGGGCAGCTTCATCAGCAGGAAAAAGAGAGAGAAGAAGCGCGGGCGATCCAGGAAGGATTTCTTCCCAAGGAAATTCCGCAGCTGGCGGGCTACGACATTGCTGCGGCGTGGCAGCCCGCGCGCGTTGTGGGGGGAGATTATTTCGATGTGCTGCCGTTTGATAACGACGCGATCGGCGTGTGCATCGCGGATGTGGCCGGAAAGGGAATGCCCGCGGCGATGCTGATGTCGAATTTGCAGGCCGGAGTGCGCGGGCTCGCTTCTCCTTCGCTGACGCCGGAAGCCCTTTGCGACAGGCTGAATGCCCTGATTTGCCGGAACATCGCCGCCGATCGGTTCATCACTTTTTTCTACGGGCAACTGGAAGGCCGCTCGCGCCGCCTGCGTTATGTGAACGCCGGGCACAACGCACCGATCGTCCTTCGTCGCGACGGGTCGTACGCTCGCTTGACGGATGGCCCCAGCGTGCTCGGCGTCTTTCCGGCGCAAAAATCGGAGGGCGCCGCGATTGAGCTCGCGCCGGGCGATCGCGTGCTGCTCTTCACGGACGGCCTGACGGAGGCCCACAGCGCTGAGGGTGAGGAATTCGGTGAGGCGCGCCTGATGGGGTTGTTAAAGGAAAGAGCGGAGATGGACGCCCGGCGTTTGCAGCAGTCGATTCTGGCGGTGATAGGGGAATTCTGCGGCGGCAATTGGGACGACGACGCCACGCTGATCGTGATCGAAGTCGAATAGCGATTTAGGTGAATGATGGGAGAGCTGCTTCAGGACCTCCGTTACGGCTGCCGGATGCTCGCAAAGGCCCCCGGATTTGCGGCGATTGCTATTCTCACGCTCGCGCTGGGCATCGGCGGAAACGCCACCGTGTTCAGTTGGATTCGCGCGGCGCTGCTGAATCCGCTTCCGGGCGTGGCAGAACCGGACCGCGTGGTGGCGGCGGAGACGATGATGCCCGACGGCGAATACCACACGAGCTCCTACCCGGATTACAAGGACTATCGAGACCGTAACCATGTGTTTTCAGGCTTGATTGGTTGCGAATTGATCGCCGTGGAAATGAGCCAGAGGAAAGATGTGCCCGGCGAGCGCGTCTGGGGTCTCCTGGTCACCGAGAATTATTTTGATGTCCTGGGCGTCCATTCGGCATTGGGGCGCACGTTCCACGTGCAACAAAAGGAAGCGCTCAATTCCGATCCGTACATCGTGCTGAGCGACGGGCTGTGGGCGAGAAATTTCGGCTCGGATCCGGATGTGGTGGGCCGCATTGTCCACCTGAACGGCCATCCCTTCACCGTCATCGGAGTCGCGCCGCGCGAATTTCGCGGAACCATCGTGGGTGTTTCCCCCGAGTATTGGGTGCCGATGATGATGCAGCCGCAAGTGCTTCCCGGCGAGGACCTGGAAGAGCGCTGGCCCACATTCGTGCACATCCTGGGCCGGCTCAAGCCCGGCGTGACCATCTCGCAAGCGCAAGCGGAGATGAGCACGCTGGCGGCGGATTTCCAGAAGGAATACCCGCAGGCGGAAAAGGGCGTGGGAATCTACGTTACTCCGGTTTGGAAGGCACACTACGGAGTGCAGGATTTTCTGCGCAGCGTGCTGGGATTTTTAATGATCGTCGCCCTGCTCGTTCTATTGATCGCGTGCGTGAACGTAGCCAACCTTTTGCTCGCGCGGGCAACCGCTCGGGAAAAGGAGTTTGCAATTCGGGGCGCGCTCGGAGCCGGGCGCAACCGGTTGATCCGCCAGTTGCTGGTCGAATGTTTGCTGCTTGCCGCAGCGGGCGGGGCCGGAGGAATTTTGCTGGCCGCCTGGGGAGCGAAGTTGCTTAACTCTTTTCTTCCGCCTGTGCATTTGCCGGTTGGGCTGCCAGTGGGCGTTGACAATTCCGTCCTCGCTTTCACACTGGGCGTATCGCTGGCCACGGGAATATTGTTCGGCATGGCGCCGGCGTGGCGAGGCTCGCAGGCCGATCTCAATCAGGCGCTGAAGGAAAGCGGCCGCTCCTCCGGTGGGAGCGCCGGAGGGCACCGTCTTCGCGACTTGCTCGTTGTCTCCGAAATTGTGCTGGCGACGGTGTTGCTTGTGGGAGCCGGATTGCTGGTCCGGAGCCTTCACAATGAAGAGGCAAAAGGCCCCGGATTCAACCCGGATCACGTCGCGCTTGCGGCATTCGATCTGCGCGCGAGTGGCTATTCGCGCCAGGAAGCGGCGCTCTATTTCGATCGGCTGCTCGAGCGGGTCCGCGCCGTTCCAGGCGTTGAGTCGGCGAGCCACGAGTCCTATGTCCCGCTTTGGTTCACAGGACGAAGCTATTCTTCCGTTGAGGTGGAAGGCTACACCCCGCGGCCGAACGAGGATATGGGGATCGACCTCAACGTTGTCGGGCCTGCTTACTTTCACACCATGCAAATCCCGCTGCTCGCCGGCCGCGATTTCGCCGAGCAGGACCGCGCCGACTCTCCGCCCGTGGTGATCGTCAATCAGACGATGGCACGCCGATTCTGGCCCGGCCAGGATGCCACAGGGCATCGCGTCAGAATCCGCGGCGAATGGCGCAGGGTGGCGGGCGTCGCGCGAGATATCAAGTACCATCGCATGAACGAAGACCCGCAGTCATTCATTTATCTCTCCTCGATGCAGAACGCGCTGCCGGACACGAATTTGATCGTGCGCTCCGCCCTGCCCACTGCCTCAGTCTTGAGCGCCGTGCGCGCCGCGGCGCAGTCGCTTGATTCGAAAGTGCAGCCGCTCGAGACCGACGATTTGAACGGATTGCTGCACGCATCTTTCTTCGCGGATCGGACCGCGACCACCGTCGCGTCGGTGCTGGGCATTCTCGGGATCCTGCTCGCGGGCCTCGGAATCTACGGCGTGCTTTCCTACAACGTGAGCCAGCGCGTGCGGGAAATCGGCATTCGCATGGCGCTGGGGGCCCAGCGCGGAGATGTCTTGCAGCTCGTGGTAGGGCATGGCTTGCGCCTTGCGCTGCTCGGAGCGGCCGTGGGCGCGCTTTCGGCGCTTGCAATCACGCGCGGGATGAGAAGCATGCTCTTTGGCGTGGCCGCGACGGATCCGGCCACATTTGCGTGCGTCATCGCCGTGGTGACTGCGGCGGCCGCGATTGCCGCGTATATTCCGGCGAGACGGGCCTTGCGCGTGGATCCGATGGTTGCTCTGCGATACGAATGAGGCCGTGGCAAATGGCGATCGAGCAAAAGTCGAACGGAGGAATCTTCCATCGTGATTAAGCTGACCGACGTGGAGAAGTTTTATGAATCGGGGGCGGGCAAGACGTGGGTGCTGCGCCGCATCAATGTGGACATCCGCGAGGGCGAGTTCGTCACCATCATGGGGCCCTCGGGCGCGGGGAAATCCACGTTGATGGGCATCATCGGGATGCTCGACGGCGCTTGGAAGGGCGAGTACCACCTGCTCGAGCACGCCGTCCACAAGCTCGATAATCGCCACCGCGTGGAGCTGCACAAGAAATATATCGGCTTCGTTTTTCAGCAGTACCACCTGCTCGACAATCTCACTGTCGCGGAAAACCTCGACCTGCCGCTTTCTTACCGTGACATCAAGAAGGCCGAACGCGAAGGCATGGTTGCAGACATTCTCGACCGATTCCAGATTGTGGGGAAAAAAGCGCTTTATCCCAACCAGCTTTCGGGCGGCCAGCAACAACTCGTGGCCGTCGCGCGCGCCGTAATCGGCAAGCCGAAATTGATTCTCGCCGACGAGCCCACCGGCAGCCTGCACTCGAGCCAGGGAAGAATGATTATGGACCTGCTGAAAACTCTGAACGAGAACGGAACCACGATCATCCAGGTGACTCACAACGATGCCTGGGCAGCTTACGGGAACCGCATCATCCATCTGGCCGATGGCTGGATCGTGGACGGACAAACGAAGGCGGGGGCCGCTTGATACCGGACGAGCAACGCGTTTTTCGCGGAGGCTGAAATGAGATCACTGGCGCAAGATCTTCGCTATGCCGTAAGAATGCTGGCGAAGTCGCCGGGCTTCACCCTCGTAGTGGTGATCACGCTGGGGCTCGGAGTGGGAGTCAACACGGTGATGTTCAGCATCGTGAATGGCTTCCTGCGTCCCCTGCCGGTCCCGAAGCCCCAGCAAGTCGTTGCGCTGGCCACCAGACAGCAGGGCGCCCCTATCTTCGCCACGCGTTTCTCCTATCCGGATCTGGTGGACTACCGGAAACAAGCGAATCCATTTTCGGATCTCTTCGGTTCTCTCATCGATCTGGTGGGGCTCAGCGCCGAGGGGAAATCAGACCAATTTGTGATTACCTACGTAACCGGGAATTATTTTTCGGGACTGCAAGTGAAGCCCGCGATTGGCCGGTTGATTCTTCCCGGCGAAGGCGAACCTGGGACTGACAGTCCCTACTTGGTTCTCGGATATTCCTACTGGCAGAGGCGGTTCGGGGGCGACCCTGGAATTGTGGGAAAGCAAGTGCTCATTGACGGGAAATCGGTAACGATCATCGGGGTCGCCGAGAAGGGATTTCTCGGCACGTACTCGATGGTGGCATCGGATGGGTACGCGCCGCTGCCGCTCGGCGTCAAGGTCGGCACACTAACCGGCGACCCCTTCACCGACCGCCGCAACCGATTTTTGCGCGTGCAAGGGCGCATGAAGCCGGGCGTGAGTCTCAGCCAGGCGCGAAGTTCGCTGAGCGTGGTAGCCGCGCGGCTTGCAGAACAATATCCGGCGGAGGACGCTGGCATCACGGTGCTGGCAATTCCGGAGAGGCTGGCTCGCCCTGAGGCCATCCCCAACAATGTCGTTCCCATCGTGGCCACGCTTTTCCTGGTCCTTGCAGGGCTTGTGCTTCTTCTTGCCTGTATGAACGTCGCAAATCTGCTGCTGGTGCGCGCCACGGTCCGGCATCGCGAAATGGGAATCCGTGCGGCGCTGGGCGCGGGGCGCTGGCGGCTGATCCGCCAGATGCTTGCGGAGTCTTCCCTTCTGGCGCTGCTCGGTGGCGCTGCGGGGTTCGTGCTGGGATTGTGGACGAGTCCCGGCCTGGTCGAATCGACGAATCTTGGATCAGGCATACCCGTCCGCATGGATTTCAGTTTCGATGGCAGCGTCTTTGCCTACGCCCTGGCAGCCGTGGTGTTCACCGCTCTGGTTGTGGGGTTGTGGCCGGCGGTGCGCGCGGCGCGCGCGGATGTTGCCTCCGTGTTGCATGGCAGCGGACGCGGCGAAGTGGCGGACACCAGCCACCATCGCATCCGCAATATTCTGGTGGTAGCCCAGGTGGGAGGTTCACTGGCGCTCTTAATCGTCGCCGGGCTATTCGCCCGCAGCCTTCAGGGAGCCCAGCGGGTGTACCTCGGCTTCGACGCAGACCATCTGCTGAATGCCACAGTGTATCCGCGCGAAATCGGCTACGACGAGACCCGCACGAAGCAATTCTATCGCGAGTTCGAGGATCGCATCCGTGTGCTGCCCGGAGTTCGGTCGGTTGCGCTGGCTTTGAGTGTGCCCATGACAGGCATCACAAACGCGAGTTCCGTTTACATCGAAGGACGTCCCGTTCCCGCGGGCAAGCAGCCCCCTTTGCTCTTCTACAACAACGTCGATTCGGGCTACTTTGAGACGATGCGTGTTCCGCTCCTGCGCGGGCGCGCGTTTCGAGATTCGGACGATGAGAAGGCAGTTCAAGTGGTGATCATCAATCAGACGATGGCCAGCCGGTTTTGGCCAAATGAAGATCCGATCGGCAAGCGCTTCAGCCTGAAGAGCGATTCGGGGCCGTTCCTCGAGGTGATCGGAGTCGCCGCGGACGGAAAGTACCTATTCATCGCAGAGGATACGCAACCCTACTTTTATGTGCCGCTGGCGCAGGAGTACGCTTCCATGCGCACACTCCAGATTCGCACGGCGGTTCCGCCGGAATCGTTGATCCCGCAGGTGCGTGAGGAACTTCACCAGCTTGCGCCCGAGCTGCCCATTTTCAATCTGGGAACGATGGAGCAATCCCTCGAGGGCGGCAACGGCACGTTCATCTTCCGCGCAGGGGCGGAACGCGCCGCGCAGATGGGAGTGCTCGGGTTCATTCTCGCCATTGTCGGCATCTTCGCCGTAGTTTCCTATGCAGCAGCGCAGCGCACGCACGAGATCGGGATTCGTATGGCCTTGGGCGCAGAACGCCGCGACATCCTGAAGCTGATCTTGGGGCAGGGGGTGGGGCTCGTCGTCGCGGGAATCTTTTGCGGCTTGGCCGCCGCCTGGGGAATCACACGCGCGATGACGAGGTTGCTGGTTGGGGTCGGCGCAAGCGACCCGCTGACGTACGCGACCGCCACGCTGCTGCTCGCCGGCATCGCGCTGCTCGCCTGCTACATTCCGGCGCGGCGGGCGATGGGCGTGGATCCCATGGTCGCGCTGCGGCATGAATAGCGGAGGCGCGGCGGATTTGTCTTTTGGATTTGGGATAGCAATCCGGATGGCAGAACCCAAACTCGCATTGGAAGATACCAATCGCGCCGGAGTCCCAGCGCTCGCGGAAGAAATCGACGAGCGCCTTTCGGCGATGGCTGGCGCTACGACGGAAGAGCTACGTGCCGTGCGTCGTGAATTTTCCCGGCGCCTGAAGGACGCAGCGCCGCACGTGGTGATCGAACTCGCCACGCTGCTGCTGGAAGTGCCGCGGATGGACTACCGTTTCATCGCTTACGAACTGATCCACTTTCACCCTGCCGCACTTTCGCACCTAACTGCCTGGCAGCTCGAGCAGCTGGGCCGCGGCATCGCAAGCTGGGGAGCGGTCGATTGCTTTTCCGTCTTTCTCGCGGGGCCGTCGTGGCGCGACCGCCGGGTGCCCACGAGCCTGATCCACAGTTGGGCGCGCTCGGCCGACCGCTGGTGGCGGCGCGCGGCTCTGGTCAGCACGGTGCCGCTCAATAGCAAAGCGCGCGGCGGCAGCGGAGACACCTATCGCACGCTTCAGGTGTGCCGCCTGCTCGAACGCGATTCGGACCCCATGGTCGCCAAGGCGCTTTCCTGGGCGCTGCGTGAACTTTCCAAACGCGATCCGCGCGCAGTCCGAGACTATCTTTCGAGCCGGAAGGAAATTCTTCCTGCGCTGGTTGTGCGCGAGGTGACCAACAAGCTCAAAACGGGCCTGAAGAACCCGAAGAATCATTGAGGTGGGGATGAATTCCATTCTCCAGGATGTTCGCTACGGAATCCGGATGCTCGTCAGGAGCCCCGGCTTCACTTTGGTCGCCGTTCTTACGCTAGCGCTGGGCATCGGCGCAAACACGGCGGTGTTTTCCGTATTGAACGCAGGCCAGCGGATCCGGGAGATCGGAGTGCGGCTGGCGCTGGGAGCGCAGCGGCGGGATGTGTTGCGGCTCATTCTCGGCGAAGGCTTGCGACTCGCTGCGGGGGGTCTCGCGCTCGGTTTTCTCGGAGCGATGGGTCTTACGCGCTTCCTCTCGAGCCAGCTTTTCGGCGTGAGCGCCACGGATCCCGCGACTTTCGCCGGTGTGGCGGCGCTGCTTTGTGCAGTCGTGTTGCTAGCGAGCTATCTGCCGGCGCGCCGGGCGATGCGCGTAGACCCGATCGTGGCATTGCGCTATGAATAGCAACTGGAAGGTGGATGAAGGATAATCAGGAAGTAAGATATACGATTGCTTCACCACCTCTCAGGGGCTGAACACATGGAAATCATCTGGAACGATTTGCGCTATGGGCTGCGGATGCTCCGGCGAAGCCCGGGCTTCACGACGGTCGCCGTGCTCACGCTGGCGATCGGCATCGGCGCGAATGCGGCAATTTTCAGCGTTATTTACGCCATTTTGCTGCGGCCGCTCCCGTTTCCGGATTCTGAACGCATTGTGCTCATCTGGCAGACGGACCCGAACCGAAATATCACTCGCGGCATCGCCTCGCCCGCAGAATTTCTCGACTGGCGCGAGATGAGCCGATCGTTCGAAGAGCTTTCGGCCTGGCGGACCTGGTTCTACAACCTGACCGGCGCAAGCCAGCCGGAGCAGGTCTGGGGCGTGCACGCGTCCGGAAATTTCTTTCGTCTGCTTGGCGTCGCTCCCGTTCTCGGCCGCGATTTTGCCGCCGAAGAAGAACGCCCGGGCCACGAACAGGTGGTCATCATCAGCTACGGCTTGTGGCAGCAGCAGTACGGCGGAGACCCCGGCATCGTGGGCCGTAGCATCCTCGTCGACGACAAACCCTACTCCGTGATCGGCGTGCTTCCTCGCGGGTTCACACTGTTCGGCACAAGCCGCCAATTCGATCTCTGGATGCCCTTCGCTTTTGACCGCGCGCAGCTCGACCGCAAGGACCACTCCGTGATCGTTTTCGGGCGTTTGCGCAAAGGAATCACGCCGGCCGCGGCTCAGGCGGAGATGCAAACGGTTTTCACGCAATTGAAAAAAGAATATCCCGGCATCGACCCGCAGAACGGCATCCGCATCGTGAAGTTCCACGACGACTTGGCGCGCGGCCTTCGGCCTGCCTTGCTCGTTCTCCTCGCGGCGGTCGGGTTCGTTCTTCTGATCGCATGCGCGAATGTAGCCAACCTGATGCTGGCGCGCGCCACTTCCCGCGAACGCGAGATCGCCGTCCGCGCCACGCTCGGTGCAGGCCGCCGGCGCATTCTCCGGCAGTTGCTCACCGAAAGCGTGCTGCTCTCCTGCATTGGCGGAGCGCTCGGAGTGCTGGCCGCGTACGTCGCTCTTCCGCTGTTGCGAGCCGCGCTGCCGCCGCAGGGCGGATACGGTGAGGTCGCCCATGTGGAATGGATTGGAATCAACGGGCCTGTGCTCGGCTTCAGTCTGGTCGTGTCACTCATCACCGGGATTATTTTCGGCTTTGCTCCGGCCATCCAAATGTCGCGCAGCGACTTGTCCGAGTCGCTGAAAGAGGGCAGCCGCGGCTCGACCGGCGGACGCCGCAGCCAGATGATCCGTTCCGCGCTGGTGATTTCGGAAGTGGCGCTTTCGCTGACGCTGCTGGTCGGGGCCGGCCTGCTGATTCGAAGTTTCTTTTTGCTGATGTCCGAAGACCTCGGCTTCAACCCTTCTCATCTTCTTACCATGCAGCTCTGGCTGCCTGAATCGCATTACGCCGCGGGAACGCCGGTCCTGAATTTTTACCAGCAGGGGATCGAACGGGTTGCGTCGTTGCCCGGCGTGAAATCCGCGAGCGCTTCCAATTTTCTTCCCCTCACTGCCTGGGCCGACTTCTGGAATTTCGATATTGCCGGGCGTCCCGTGGCGCCGCCGGATAAGCCCAACACCGCGGAATACCGCGTCGTCGATTGGCGGTTCTTCCGCACCATGGGCATTCCCTTGAGATCGGGTCGCGAGTTCACTCCCGCTGACAACGCAGATGCGCCGGGCGTCGTTCTGATCAGCGAGGCGCTTGCCCGGCGTTACTGGGAGGGCGAAGATCCCGTCGGCAAGCAGATCCGGCTTCAGGCGCGCCCGGCGGTGGCGCCCTGGCAGGCAGTCGGCAAAGAAAGTTGGCTCACCATCGTGGGCGTGGTCGGAGATATTCGCGAATGGGAACTCGGAGATGAAAAGACCGCGGAGATGTACCTGCCGTACCTCCAGAATCCTTCGCGCATCATGCGGCTCGTCGTACGCAGCGAACGCGACGCGGCGGCGCTCACCTCGGCCGTGCGCCAGGCGGTCGAAAGCGTCGATCCGAATCAGCCGGTCACGGAAATTCGCACGATGGACGAATTTCTCGCCGCGGCCGTTTCCCAGCGGCGGCTGGGCATGCTTCTGCTCGGAGTGTTTGCCGCTATCGCCACGGTGCTCGCCGCCGTCGGAATTTACGGCGTGATGGCTTACGCCGTCACGCACCGCTCGCATGAAATCGGAATCCGCATGGCGCTCGGCGCCGAGCGCCGCGACGTTTTGCGCATGGTGGTTGCGGATGGCATGCGGCTCGCCGGAATCGGCCTGATTCTGGGCATTGCAGCTTCGATTTTTGTCACGCGTTATCTCGAAAGCCAGTTGTATGGCGTGAAGCCAACCGATCCGCTCACGTTTGCCGGAGTTGCCGGCGGGCTCACCCTGGTCACGATTGCCGCCTGCTATTTTCCGGCGCGCCGCGCCACTCGAGTCGATCCGTTGATTGCACTTCGATATGAATGAGAGAAAAAGACCATGACCAATACATCGGAAGTCACCACCGGAGAGAACAGCGGTAAAATTCAGGGAGATGCCCCGCGCCACATGACGCATACCCACTCCAATCGAACGCGCATTCTCGTGGCGGACGATCAGCCGGATGTCCGGGAAGCGCTCCGCCTGCTGCTGAAAGGCGAAGGTTTCGAGACGGAGACCGTCGCGTCGCCCGCGGCCGTGCTCTCTTCGCTGGAAGCGCGCGAATTCGACGCGCTACTGATGGACCTGAACTACGCGCGCGACACGACCTCCGGCCAGGAAGGCCTCGACCTGCTTTCGAACATCCGCGCGAAGGACGGCACGCTCCCCATCATCGTGATGACCGCGTGGGGAAGCCTCGAGCTTGCCGTCGAGGCCATGCGCCGCGGCGCGAAAGATTTCATTCAGAAGCCCTGGGAGAACGCACGCCTGCTCGCCATTTTGAAGACGCAGATCGAACTCTCGCAAGCGCTGCGCAAGAGCCAGCGCCTCGAAGCCGAAAACCGGCTTCTGCGCACCGATGGACGCCCCACGTTGATTGCCGAGTCAGCGGCCATGCGCCCGGTGAAAGACTTGATCGCGCGCGTGGGTCCCTCGGACGCAAACGTGCTCGTCACCGGGGAGCATGGCACCGGGAAAGAAGTGATCGCGCGGACGCTCTACGCTCTCTCTCCGCGCGCCGGGCGCCCGTACGTCACCGTCAACGCGGGCGGCCTGCCGGAAGGAGTTTTCGAAAGCGAACTCTTCGGGCATGTGAAAGGCGCGTTCACGGATGCGAAGTCCGACCGCGTCGGAAGATTCGAGCTGGCCGATGGCGGCACGCTCTTCCTCGATGAAATCGCCAACGTGCCTATGAATCTTCAGGCCAAGCTTCTTCGCGCGCTAGAAACGGGCGAACTCGAACGCGTCGGATCCTCCACCACCCGGCGAGTGGACGTGCGCATCCTTTCGGCCACCAACGCGGACGTCCAAGCCGAAGTCGCCGCCGGACGCTTCCGCGAAGACTTGCTTTTCCGCCTGAACACGATCGAAATTCACCTGCCGCCGCTGCGCGAGCGCAAGGAGGATATCCCGCTTCTGGCGCATCATTTCCTGCGCCAATCGGCCCAGCGCTATCGCAAGCAGCTCGAGGGGTTCGAGCCGGTGGCGCTGCAACTTCTGCTCGACCATCCCTGGCCGGGCAACGTGCGCGAGCTCGACCATTCGATCGAGCGCGCCGTGCTGATGGCGGAAGGCCCGCAGGTTCGCGCGAGCGACCTGGGGCTGCGTCCGGCGCGCGAGACTTCCATGCGCCTGGATGAAATGAGCATCGAAGACGTGGAGCGCGTGCTGATCCAAAAAGCGCTGGCGCGTTTCGGCGGCAACGTGAGCCACGCGAGCAAAGCGTTGGGCTTGAGCCGCAGCGCGCTCTATCGCCGCCTGCAAAAATACAGCCTTTGAAACCCCTCCTGTACGAGCGCCGCATCTTGCTGCTGGCCCTCGCTGCGGGGCTCGCGAGCACGATTGTCGCGCTGATTCTCCTTTGGACCGGACAATACTCCTCGAAGCTCGAGTGGACGCTCACGATCCTGATGGTCGTAGCGTGGCTCAGTTTCGCTTTCACGGCGCAAAGCCGGGTGATTTTCCCGATGCGCACGCTCTCGAACCTGCTGGCGGCGTTGCGCGAGGGCGATTTTTCGATCCGCGCGCGCGGCGCCAGCCAGCCCGACGTCCTCGGCGAAGTGTTGCGCGAAGTGAATGCGCTAGGGGAAACCCTGCGGCAGCAACGGCTCGGGGCTCTCGAAGCCACGGCGCTGCTCCGCAAGGTGATGGAGGAAATCGACGTCGCCGTTTTCGCCTTCGACGGGCTGGGCTCGCTGCGCCTGGTGAACCGCGCCGGCGAGCGCGTGCTCAACCAGCCCGAAGAACGCCTGCTCGGCCGCACCGCCGAAGCGCTCGGCCTGACCGATTGTCTGGAAGGAGAAGCGCCTCGCATCGCGCAGATCGCTTTCCCCGGAAAATCCGGCCGGTGGGAAATTCACCGCGGAAGATTCCGCGAGGGCGGATTGCCGCACGAGCTGCTCGTGATCACCGATCTCTCCCGCGCGTTGCGCGAAGAAGAGCGGCAGGCTTGGCAGCGGCTGATCCGTGTGCTCGGGCACGAGCTCAATAATTCGCTCGCGCCGATCAAGTCCGTCGCCGAGAATTTGGGGAGCATGCTCGGCCGGAAAGAACGCGCCTCCGATTGGCAGGAGGACATGCGCAGCGGCTTGAATATCATTGCCGCCCGCACCGATGGACTGGCCCGCTTCATGAACGCCTATGCGCGTCTGGCAAAATTGCCTCCTCCAGTGTTCCAGCAAGTGGACGTGGGCAACTGGATTCGCCGCATCACCGGCCTCGAGCCGCGGCTCCCCGTCCAGCTTCGCGCCGGGCCGGAGCTGAAAATCCAGGCCGACCCCGACCAGCTCGATCAGTTGCTCATCAACCTCCTCCGCAACGCCGTGGATGCCGCGCTTGAAACGGGAGGCGGCGTGCGCGTCGGCTGGGAACGCGAGAACGGATACATCCAGGTGTGGGTCCAGGACGACGGCCCCGGCATTCCCAACCCGACCAACCTGTTCGTGCCGTTTTTCACCACGAAGCCAAGCGGCTCGGGCATCGGCCTTGTGTTGAGCCGGCAAATTGCCGAGGCGCATGGCGGCTCACTCACGGTGGAAAATCGCGAAGAGCGCCGCGGCTGCGAAGCGCGGCTGAGGCTGCCAGTCAATAATTGACGTTCAGGTGGCGCAGGCATTCCTGCCTGTGCTCCGACGATCGAAACTCCCGGCGTGGCCTCCCTCGTGATCGCTCCGTGCATGTCCAATCACGAGAGTTCGCCCGGATTCTGGCCACCGGCCTCAAGCAATGGCGCCTCACGGCTCACCTTGTCCAAGCGCGGCGACGCAGCGCTCAAGCGCGCGCGCGATTTCTTCGGGAGCTTCCGTTTCGCGGAACTCGACTGGCGCGCCGACCGTCACACGAATGTGGCCGGGAGCCGTGCAGTGTTTGTTGGCCTGCTTTAGATCGTAGAGGCCATCGAGCCGCACGGGAATCACAGGCAGCCCCAAGCGCGTGACGAGCAGACCGATTCCGGCGCGGAACGGCGCCATCGCGCCATCCTTTGTCAGCTCGCCTTCGGGAAACACAAGCACGCTCCAGCCGCGATCCACGAGTTCGCCTGCAAATGAGAAACTTTTCCGGAAGCCCGCGCGTGTGGGCAGCGGGAAGACGTGGAACAGTGCAGTCACGAGCGGATATTGAATGCGTCCGAGGATGCGGCGGAAAACGCGCGTCCCGGGCAGGGGCTTTCGCATCGCCTCGAGCAACTCGCCCTCCATGGCGATCGCGGTGCGCCTTCGCAGCCGCGCGGGCAGCGCTGTGAGAACAAACCCGGGGTCGAGGTAGGTGACGTGATTGGACACTATCAGCACCGGCCCCTCGATTTCGCGCAGGCGCTCGCGCCCTTCGACGCGCGGCCAGCCGAGCAGCAGCATCGCCGGGCGGACGAGACCGTAAAATGCCGCCGCGCGAATCCAGCGCACCGGCCAAAGCCGCGGCCAGCGCGGATAGTGAAACTCCATCGCGCTCGCCCGCGGCTGTTCGAGCAGTTGCACGAGCGCGCCGGCCGTCGTGACATTTGAGAAATCTGTTTCACTCAAATCTACTTGGTAGCGATCCTCGAGAGCGCTCATCAGCTCGACGCGCTCGATCGAAGTGAGATTCAGATCTGCTCCTGGCCCGGCCCCAGTGAGCGGGACATTCCCTCGAGAAATTTTTTCGAGCAACCCGCCCAGCGGACTCGCTGCGGCGGGCGCGGGCGGCGCCGCTCCGGCGCCAACGGCCGCCTCCGCAACTGCGCGGATGCGAGCGAGGACAGGCTTTTGCGTCGGCGTGCGGGGAAAATCGCGTTCGGGCCACACGAGCCAGAGGCGCATCTGCTGAAACGGCGCGAGGCGCGCATTCGCGCGCGCGATGATCTCGGCGGCCAAATCGGGTCGGCCAGCGTAGCCCTCAGGGGCTAAAGCCCCTTGATAGGCGGCCCCTTCCGGCACGGATAAATCCGTGCGATGACGAAGATCCGCCGCGGGATGCGCGGCTTCCGGCCAGCGCAGGAGCAGCACGGCGCACGGTTCGGCGTTGCCGTCGCGCTCGAGACCGATCACGACGCAATCGCGCACATCGGGCTGTTTGCGCAGCTCGGCTTCGAGATCCTCGGGGAAAATATTCAGGCCGGCGGGCGTGACGATCACGTTTTTGAGCCGGCCTTTGAAGTACAAGTTTCCCGCGGCGTCGCGCTCGCCGAGATCTCCCGTGTGAAACCAGCCGTCCGCATCCAGCACCGGCGCGACGCCCGAATCTTTCCAATACCCGGCGGCCACGTTTTCGCCGCGCACGAGGATTTCGCCTTGCTCCGACAGCTTCAGCTCAAGCCCCGGCAGCGACTTGCCGATGGAACCGGCTCCCAGATGGAACGGATGGTTCACGCTGACAAGGGAAGTGGTCTCCGTGAGGCCATAGCCCTGAATCGCGGCGAACCCGAGCCGTTGCCAGAATTTTTCGACGGCTGCGGGGAGCGCCGCGCCGCCCGAGACGATGGCCCAGAATTTCCAACCGAACATTCGATGAATCCGGCGAAAGCGCCACCAGCGGCGCAGGAAATGCTCGCCTTCGGCAGCGTCGAATTCGCGCCGGAACTTTTCAAGCCGGCCGCGCGCTTCCAGGTCGCGCTCGACCTGGTCGCGCAGCGACTCGGCGAGCCGCGGCACGGTGACCAGCACCGAGACGCGCTGATCGTGGATCGTGCGAATCACTTCGCCGGGATTCAGCGTGTCGAGAAAAACCGTAGTGCCGCCCAAAATCTGCGGCACAAACACTCCCATGAGCTGGCCGAAAACGTGGCTCAGCGGCAGGAGATTGAGAAACCGCAGCGGATGAAAAATTCGTTCGTAGCGGAGATAGGGCGCAATCTCGCGCTCGAGAGGCTCAATATTCGCCAGCAGGTTCCCGTGCGTGAGCACCACGCCGCGCGGCTCCGCCGTCGTACCGGAGGTGAAGACGATTTCGACAGGATCGCTCCGCTGCGCGGGAACGGGCGAGAAATTCGGCGCGGAGCCGCTTTCTCTCGTCCCGCCGAGTTCGTCGAATGAAATTACTTGCGCGGCGAGCCCGGAGGCAGGCAGGCCGCGTCCGAGCACGGCCAGCTTCACGCCGGCCTGAGCCGCCACCCGACGCGCGAAATTTGCGTCCGCAATCGCGTCCATTGGGACGGCGACGGCCCCGCGGGCCAGGCAACCGAGGAACGCGGCGACCCACTCGCCCGAGTTCTCGCCCCAAAGCAGAACGCGCTCGCCCTTTTCCACGTTTCGCTCTTCGAGGCGGTGCGCGAATTGCGCGGCCGCGCGCAATAATTCCGCGTAAGTCCAGCGGACCATGCGATAGCCGCGCCGCCACGCCAGAGCGATCTCGCCCGCAGGCCGTGAATCCGGGCGGAAATATTCGAGAACCGATTGGCGCGCCATTCTGCCCAGAGTTTCTCTCATTCGTGCCCAAATTGGGAGTGCAGGTGAACCCAGGCAAAGCTTGCGAACGGGCGTGCGGGAGATCGTTCGTGAAGGTGTCAATCGGAAGAGTACAGCCATGAGTGGCTCTGCCACCTAAAGAAAAAAGCCCGGGGGCGAGGGTGGCTCGCCGCCGGGCTTGGCTCAGAGAAGCGAAAACGGCTACTGCTGGCGCTGCTGTTGCTGCTGCGGCTGATTTTTCTTCGCCAAGTCGGCTTTCGCCGGATCGGCGGAAATATTGGAACTGGGCTTTTGATAGCGCGTGAGAAACGGCATGAACGGCGTGACCTCGAACGGCATCTTTTCACGCGCGGAATAAAGCGGAATGGGCTTGGCTTTCACCAGCTCGACGCGGTCGCTCCAGGGATCGAGCTTGATGCGCGCGCCGATGGGGAGCGCGGCAATCTGGTCGAGCTTGTCGGGTTTGAGTTCGGGAGCTCCCGTCATCAATTGCGACTCGAGATACGGCCGGTTGCCGAGGCGCGGATTGATAAGCGCAGGAAGATTCTTGGACTGCGCATCGAGCTGGCGCAGAAAGAGGCCGGCATTTCCGAGCTTGTCTTTGTACGGAGAATTCTTGAGAAGCTCGATGGCCTTTTGGCCGGCCAATTGAATCTGCTCCGGGCTGTCCTTGAACGTGAAATGGCTGAGAGCCTCGGTGGTGGTGACGTTGGTCATGTCGTTGAAGCCCCACTGGTCGGTGGAAGGCTTGGTGACGATGATGTCCGCCAGTTCCTGAGCCAGCATGGTGGCGAGGCTGGCTTCGTCGGGCAGAACGTCGAGCAAGCCGCGGCTCAGCACGACCGTGTGGCCGATGGAAAACATTTCCAGAGTGCCGGTGGTGAGGACGCGGCAGTGAACTTCGGGCTGAATGTCGAGGTTGTTGGTCACTTCCAGGTTGTTCACCACGGTTTCGAGAACCTTGTCCACTTCTCCCGGAGGCGAAAGCAAGCCGGTGCGCTGCAGCCGGTCGATGACGTTGACTTCGGCCTGATGCTGCCATTCGCGCTCGGCTTCTATCGGAGAGCGGTCCTGCGATGCCGCAGCCTGATCCTGAATATTGCTGGAAGCTTCGATGGTCAGCTCGCTGAATTCTTCCTGGCGGCCGATGCCCTTCAGATTGTAGCCCCACAGGCGCGTTTGGGACTTGAACCGGATGCGGCTGCCGAGGAAATCCTTCAGGTCGGATTCCTGGCTGAAGACGAACGCGGGGAGCCACATGCCCGGCTGAACGTTCAAGCGCCAGCTATCGAAGTGGAGATTGAAGCCATTGATGCCGGCGACAGGGGTGTAAACGCCGTTGAAGCGCACGGTCGTGTAGTTCTGATCTTCCACCCAGATGCGGCCCTTGAAGCGGCCCTTGCCGGATTTGGGAAGCGGCGTGAGGTCGAACACCAGGCAGCGGACTTCGCCCAGGAATTCGCGGTGCACATAATCGAACTGATAGTGCTGCCGGTCGAATCCGGTGGCGTCGATGTAAATCATCTGCAAGAAGCCTTCCGGGACGAAATCGGATTTGAACATACCGGCAAGATGGGAGACAGGGTTGAAGGCGTCGAACTTGCCGTGCTTCTTAGCCAGCATGGAATTGTCCACCACACCTTTGGCAAGGTCCGCCTGGCCCAGGAAGTAATGGTCTTTATCCGGGATGGCGCCCATATCCTTATCAGGCTTCATGTCCTGGATGTAGGTCTCGATGATGGGGCTGTAGCGGCGAATCATGGCGACCTGGTCGTGTTCGCGCGCGATGATGCGATCGATCGCCTGATCGACAGTCGTCACCGGAACGGAGGTGGAGCTGCCGGCTTGCGGCTGGGTCTGGTCCGCGGTCTGTGTTTGCGCGGAAGCTGTACCAGCCAGAGCGGTGGCGAAAAAAATTCCGAGAAGGAACCCCTTGGACGTGCGCATTGCCTTTCCCCCTTCAGTACGCCAATTGGAAAACGATGTGAACGATCCCCGAGAAATCGACGGGCTGGCCGCCTTGCTGCGCCGGATTGAAGCGAATCTGGCGCGCGGCGGACATCGCGGAATCGTCCAGGCCATAGCCGAGACCCTGAACGACGCGCTGGACACGAACTTCGCCCGAGGCGGTGAACACAACCTGCAAGAGCACTTCGCCTTCGATTTTCTTTGTCCGAGCCTCGTCGGTGTAAACCGGCTTGGGCTTGAACAAAATTTCAACCGGCTTCGTGTTGGAAGTTGCCGCGGCAGCCGGCTTCACCTTCGGGCCGGGAGCTGCGGCGCGCTCGTCGGCAAAAAGGCCTTGCTGGACGCTGCCGCGAGGACCACTCGAACTTCCCGTGGCCACGCCATTGCCAAATCCGGTGCTGGCTACCACGCCGCGAGTGCCTTTGGCTCCGCCGGTGCCGTTGCCATAACCCGGCCCGGTGGGCAAATCATAAGCGCCTGCCTGCGCAATATTCGGCGCGCGATTCGTCTTGCCGTTGGGAGCAACGCCATTCGGATCGCCGAAGCCGCCGGTCTGAACTTCTTCGCGCGGGCGCTTGATCGTGGGAATCGCCGAGCTGCCCAGCGAAACAGGCGCCGCCGTCGGAAACTGCTTGGAAACATCCGGCAGATCCGGATTGGGCGTGTTCTTCTTGGCGGTCGCGGGCTTCGCGATCGGCGAAGAGAAAACGGGAGAATAAATTTTCGGCTTGGGTGGATCGACTGCGACCTCCACGGGTTTCGAGACCGGCTTTTTGAAGACTTCGCGCTTCACCGGCTCGGGCTTCGGAGGCGGCTGCGGCTTCCACGCTTCGATCACGGGAGCTTCGATCGGAGTGATCCGATAGCGACGCACCATCTCAAGCTTTTGCGGCATGAGCATGGGAGCGATAATCACCAAGGAAAGCGCAAGCACTTGCAACACGAATCCAGCACCGAACGAGCCCGCGCGGGACTGCCCGTCGGGAAGGATGGCATCGTTGAAGACGGCTCGATTTACGACCCTCGCCATGCTGATCTCCAGGGACTCTATCCCAAACTAGGATGCGTCGAGACAGAAATACGCCGACAATACTTTAGTACTAGAACGCGTGGCTGGGGTGAATAGGACTGAAGTACTATTCTAACGCCAGTCGTGCCGAAAGCGATACCTTGATTGGCGGGGCCTTTTCAACGCTTTTTTTCCGCTCTCAACCGCCAGAGGACCCCAAACCGCTCCATGCGCCTGCTTATGAATTTAACCCGAAGGCTGGAGCTTCGTTGCGGAATTTTTCCGGGCAGGTGTGCAGGAGGCACGGCCCCGAGCGAGCCGTGCCTCCCGAATTGTTGAGCTGATCGCCGCGCCTACCGCGGTTCGATCACCATGTAGCCGGAGACGCCGCCGTGGTTCACAAGCAAGAGCACTGGCTTCGCGCCTGCGCCGGCCATCGCCTGCCGGTATTGTTCGATGTTGGTGACCGGTTTATGGTTGACTTCTTGGATGACGTCACCGCGATTGAGGCCGGCGGCGGCAGCGGGGCCGGAGGGGTCGACGGAAGTGACGACCACTCCGCGAGTGCCGGGAGTAAGCTCGAGCTCCTTGGCGATATCAGGAGTCAGTTCCTCGACTTCTACCCCCTCGAGAGCGCCGCTGCTCGTTTCGTTCTCTCCGGACTTTTCCGCTTTCTCCGGCAATTCACCGAGGGTGATGCTCTTTTCCTCGGTCTTGCCTTCGCGCCAGATCTGGAGCTTCACCGGAACACCCGGAGGCGTTTGCGCAATCTGCACCTGGAGCTGGCTGCGGGAATCAACCGGCGAGCCATTGAGTGCGAGAATGATGTCGCCCTTGCGGAGTCCCGCGCGAGCGGCCGGCGTATCGGGGGAAACGTCGCCGACCAGGACGCCGCCGCCCTGGCTCAGCCCGAATTGCTTGGCGAGCTCGGGAGTCACATCCTGGATGTAAACGCCGAGATAACCGCGGACCACTTTTCCGTGAGTGAGAAGCTGATTCATGACGTTGCGCGCCATGTTGATGGGAATCGCGAAGCCTACGCCCTGATTTCCGCCTCCGCCGTTCGAGAGGATGGCGGTGTTGATGCCCACCAGATTTCCGTGCAGGTCGATCATTGCGCCGCCGGAATTGCCGTGATTGATGGCGGCGTCGGTCTGGATGAAGTCTTCGTAATTTTCGATCCCGAGGCCGCCGCGGCCGATGGCGCTCACGATGCCCATCGTGGCGGTTTCGCCGATGCCGAAGGGATCACCGATGGCAAACACGATGTCGCCCACCTGGATGGAAGCCGAGTTTCCGAGCGGAAGTGTGGGCAGATCCTTCGCGTCGATTTTCAGGACGGCGATGTCGGTCTTCGGATCGGTGCCGATGAGCTTGGCCTGAAATTCGCGCTTGTCGCTCAGATACACCTTGATATCCGACGCACCGTCAATCACGTGATTGTTCGTGAGGATCGTTCCATCCGGGCTCACGATGACTCCGGAGCCCAGGCTCTGCACGCGCTCCGGCCCGCGCCGCGTCTGCGGGAATTGGTCGCCGAAAAATTGGCGAAACATCGGATCGTTGAAGAAAGGGGACATCTGATCGCCGGCGTGCGACTTCACCACTTTCGAAGAGTGGATGTTGACCACCGCCGGAAGCGCCGGCTTCAGCACCGCCGAAAACCCGTTGGCGAAATTGCCCAGACTCACGGGCGGGCCGTCCGTGGCCGCACCGATGGCCGGAGTTCCTCCCGCTCCGAACACCGGGCGGTCGGACCAATTCCGGACTCCGAGCGCGAGGAGCCCGCCCCCCGCGAGTGCCGCTAAAACAACGACCGTGGCAATCCAGCGGCGAACCTGCAAAACTTCCTTACTCATGGCTGTCTCTCCTTGAATATGTTCCGGTTAGTTTTTGCTTCTCCCCGATGCGGCGATCACCGGCAGAACGGCCACACGACGCGAACTGCACCTGATATATTTGACGGGTGAGATTCAAATTTGTGATTCCCGTTCCGGATGAAACAACATATACGGCGACCTGCACAAGGGCACCTGTCGGCCTTTAAAATAACACACATATTAGATGCAAAAATCCAGCCTCGTGGTCACCTGGCGGGAAGCGGCCCTGGGACCTTCGGGTGCAAACACACGATTCCCGAAAAGCAGGCGGGAAACCATTCCGCCCCTGGCACGTCGAAGAACGATCGGGGTGGGAGTGCGGCAATTCGCCAGCGCTTTTCCCGCTGAGTTTTTCCGTCACGGAAAGGAGCACGTCCGAATGATTCGTAAGATTTTTGCGGTCGCAGGCATGGCGGTATTTTTCTTTTTGGCGGTGCAAGGTGCTTTCGGTGGAAATGGCACAACTCCGCCTCCTCCGGATGACGGAACGATGAAGGCACTGGCCGCGGTGGCCGGCGCCGGCACGATGGAGACGCACACGTACGAATACCTCGAAGAGCTCAGCGACAATATCGGCGGGCGCGTGACTGGTTCGCCCGAAGCCGCGAAAGCGATCGAATGGGGCGTCGAAAAAATGCAGTGGATCGGGCTCGAAAACGTCCACAAAGAGCCGTTCAAAATTTCGCGCGGCTGGAAGCGTATTTCGGCAGATGCCGAAATCGTCGCGCCGATTCATCGCCGCGTGATGATCGATTCGCTCGGCTGGGTCGGCTCGACGCCCGCGGGCGGAGTGGAGGCCGCGGTCGTGCCGGTCAATGAGTACCGGCTCCAGGACGAGATGCAGAACAACGCTGCGAATTGGCGCGGGAATATCCTCCTCGTGGTGCACAAGGGCCCAAGGCCGAAAGACGACTCCTTAGCTTTCGCCAAGTTCGGCGACTTTTTGAAGGCTGCTTACAAGCACAGCGCGGTTGCCGTCATCGCCGGGCAGAGAGGCTCAAAAGCCGCCGGAATGCACCTTACGCACACCGGCGCGCTTGGGTTTGACGAACACTACGACGTCCCCGTCGTCAGCATCGCAGCGGAGGATCAGGAACAACTCGAGCGATATCTCGGGCACGGCACGCCGGTGCGGCTCAAAATCAATGTTCAGAATCGTTCGACCGATGGCCCGGTTGACACGGCGAATGTCGTTGGCGAAATTCGCGGCACCGAAAACCCCGAACAAATCGTGGTTGTGGGCGGACATCTGGATTCCTGGGATCTTGCGTCGGGCACCACGGACAACGGCTGCGGCGTTTCCACCACTTTGGGCGCCGCCGAGGCCGTCGTCAAATCCGGGTTCAAGCCGCGCCGGACTCTCCGCTTTGTTCTCTTCACCGGCGAAGAGCAGGGCCTTCTTGGATCAATCGCCTACACGAAAGAGCATGACAAGGAAATGAAGAATCATGTCGCCGCAGTCATCCTGGACTCCGGACAGGGGCCGGTGACCACGATTCAGCTCGGAGGACGCAAAGACTTGATTCCCCCAGTACAGAAATTCGCCGCGTCGCTGCAGGCCTTTGGCGATCTAGCCGTGGACGACACAACGGAGTTCGGCACCGACACCGGTCCTTTCATTATGGCCGGACTTCCCGGAATCAACCTCGACCAGGACTCGCCGGACTACAAATACACGCACCATTCGGCGGTGGACACCTTCGATAAAGTGAAGGCGGATGTGCTCGACCGAAATGCGGCCGTGATGGCTCTTACCAGCTTCTGGATTGCCGACCGGCCGGAGCGGCTTGCTTCACCCTGGCCACCGGAGAGAACGGCGCGAATGCTGGTGGAAAAACATGACGACGTGTTCCTCAAGATTTACGGCGTCTGGCCCTTCGGTAATTTGGGGGAGGACGCGGAGCAAAAGTGAAATCGGTCTTCGACCGGGCCCCCAATTAAGTTCAGCTGATCAAACGCGCGATGAAGAATGCCGCGGCAGCGGCGAGCCCGCCGACGAGTACTGTCTGCATTCCTCCGCGCAGCGGCTTCACACCGGTAAAGTGCCCTTTGATCGAGCCGAAGACAAACAGCGCGAGCAGCGTCACGCCCACCGACACCCAAAGCGCCGAAAGTATGTGCTTCATGAAGATGTAAGGCGCGAGCGGCACGAGCCCTCCAACGATGTAGGAACCGGCAATGGTCCCCGCGCTGCGTCCCGCCCGGGCGGGATCGGGCGCCTCCAGCCCCAGCTCGAAGCGCATCATGAAATCGACCCAGCGTTTCTGGTCGGACGTTATCGCCGTCACCACCGGGGCCATCTGTTCTTGCGAGAGCCCATATTCGCGGAATACTTTCGCGACTTCTTCGATCTCGACATCGGGAAGCTCGACGGTCTCGCGGTATTCGCGATCGAGTTCCGAAGCGTAGTGCTCCGAGTCCGTCTTCGCCGCAAGGTACCCGCCGAGCCCCATGGCGATGGAGCCGGCCGCAATTTCGGCCAGGCCGGCCGTCACTACGATGGCCGTGGATGCGACCGCGCCCGTCAGCCCGGCCGCGAGCGCGAACGGCACCGTCAGCCCGTCGGACATTCCAATTACGATGTCGCGCACCGCAGCCGTCGCAGTGAAATGCTTCTCTACGTGTTCGACGCTTGGCATGCTTTTCTCCTCCGGCCGGCTCCATCCATTAAATTGAGCGCGCCTGTTCCTACTGCGCCCCAGGCGCGTATAATTATCCGGCAGGAATCGGAATTCAGGAGGTAGATTCATGACCACCACTTCTGGACAAGGAGCCGCTCCCCAGATGACTTTTACGGTGCCACCCCTTCCGTATCCGTTCGACGCGCTCGAGCCGTACATTGACGCGAAGACGATGGAGATTCACCACGACAAGCACCACAACGCCTATGTGACCAACCTCAACAAGGCGCTCGAAAGCGCGCCGGATCTTCAGAAGCTTTCCGTCGAGGAGCTTCTCTCGAACCTCAACAAGGTGCCCGAAAACATCCGGATGGCTGTGCGGAACAACGCCGGCGGCCACATGAATCACACCCTGTTCTGGAAGATCATGAAGAAGGGCGGCGGCGGCGAGCCCACCGGCGACCTGGCCAATGCGATCAAGTCCTCTTTCGGCAGCTTTGCCGATTTCAAGGCCAAGTTGAGCCAGGCAGCCGCCACGCGCTTCGGCTCCGGCTGGGCCTGGCTGTTAATCCGCGACGGCAAGCTCACGGTTGAGTCCTCCCCCAACCAGGACAATCCGATCATCGACGGCGGTAGGGCGTTCTTCGGGATCGACGTTTGGGAGCACGCCTACTACCTGAAGTATCAGAATCGCCGCCCGGATTACATCGAAGCCTGGTGGAATACGATCAATTGGGCCCAGGTGGCGGATAATTACGCAGCCGCGAAGAAATAGCGCTCGTCTGCCCGCGTCGCCGCGCTGATAGACAAGCCTCCACAGGGGCGGATCTCAGGTCCGCCCCTGCAACACCCTCCTTCGATATCCTCACGCGCAGTTTCATGTGCGAACCGTGGCCTCACGCCCACGCTCGGCGGACTTCCTAATCGAGGCATTTCAGAATCGGTGAGTGTTGACGGGCTCCCCTTGGCTTCGGGAGCTACTTGCTGCACAGCACGTCGTTATAGTGATTGATCAAGGCGCGCTTGGGTCGCGCCGGCAATCCGTGCAGAGGCACCTGCTGTTCCAGGGTGCGGTTTCCCGCCACGCGAGCCCGCCCCAGATACACGATTTTTCCTTCCGCCGTTTCAATGTAAATCGGGACAAGCATCCGGAAATTGTCATCCACGCCCGATTGCGTCAGCTTGAGGTTGAGAATCCAATCGCCATTCGGGCCGCTCGTGAACGTGTGATCAAACGAATATGAGGGAAGCGCTGTGCCAAAGACGTACTCGTCGAAAAACCAATCCATCTTTCCGTTCCCGAGCAGGTCCATCTGCGGCGTCATGTGCTTTTCGACCGTGGCCTTGAAATCTTCGGTGGAGGCAGCGCGGCCGGAGTAGGTGCTGACGAAATCGTGCATCATCGACTTGAACGCCTCATCGCCTGTTTTCGGGGTCCACATCATCATGCGGATCATGTGCAGGATGTAGGCGCCTTTTGGATAAATCAAGTCGCGCGTGATATTGAAACCGGCCTTGGAATTGTTCAGCCGGTAGCCGAGCGTGAGCGGGCCCACGTCAATGGCGCGAATTCCCTGGGCGTTTTTCTGTGTGAGCATGTCGCGCTCATCGTTCCAGAAATTGATGAACTCCTGGGGCTTGTCCTTCCAGATGAACTGGATGTAAAGCGAGGCGGAAAAGTCCGAGAATCCTTCGCTCATCCATTGGTCGCGGTACGACATCCAGCTGACCGTGTGTCCCCACCACTGGTGGGCCACCTCGTGCGGCGCCACCACTTGAAAGTATCCGCGTGCTTTATCCATGCCGAGCTGATGCCGCGTGGTCGTGTCGAAGAAATAGGTGATCGGGAGAAAGACCATCTCCGGCCACGACTGTCCGAAATTTGTGGCCGTCTGCTGCGTCATCGCCAGGCGCTTGTAGGGAATCGGCCCGAAATAATCGTTGTAAAGCTGCACCGCCAATTCCCCTTCGGCCAGCGCTTTCTTGAGCAGCGGGATGGTGCTCATGTTTCCCAGCAGTGGGACGTTTTGCAAGTTGTGAAAAATGGAAGGCATTTCTTCGTTCGCAAAGGAGTCAACCGTGAAATTGTCGAGCTTGGCTATCTTGGTCTCTTCCTTTTTGAATTTTCCGAATTGAAATCCCGCTACGGGCTGTGCGGTTTCGCTTTTCCACCGGGAGAATATGCGGTTGCCGGCAGTGTCGTCTCCGAGCGGCTGACCCGTGGCCACGAGTTGCAAACCTTTCGGGATGGTAAAGCTCAGATCATAAGTCGAAAAATCGCTGAAGCCCCCGATTCGGCTCGGATACCAATCCAGGCGCGCGACCGGGTAATAATTCGAGCCGCCCTCGTCTGCGACCGCCTCTTTCCCTCCGTAGACAGTTGTGATGGTGAAATCTTGCCCCGCATCGAGCTCTTTCGGGAGGATCACCCAGAAATCGGAGTCCTTGTGCTGGTCTTCTTGAATGAACGGAAGCGGCTGGCCGTCTGCGCCGGTCACACTCTGGACCCGGAGAGTGGGGAATAGGGCGAAGTGAACGGCATGAAGCCCGTCGGCCTGCGACACGAAATGCGTCGCGGCTTTTCCGTGAAGTTCGCCGGAGTGTTGAATCTCCGCATCAATTTGCTGGCCGACGATGTGAAAAAAGGCGTTATTTTCCGTGCCCGACGCCTTGCCGGCCTCATATTCCCGCGAATAATGGAATGCAGCCCAAACGCCGTATCGCGATTCGTCCAGTGTTTCGAGCTCGATCTCTTCCGGCTGCACGTTGTGGGGCGCGCCGTGGGGATCGATCCAGTAAATGAGTTTGTTCGTGTACCGGAAGCTCTTAATGAAAGCGACGAAAAGTCCGCCCGGCCGGCTGCTGAGCACGTCCTGCAATATTCGCGCGTCGAGATTGTAGTGGTGGTCGTTGCGCAAAGTGTTTTTGACGTCGTCGAAGTATTTCGTCGAAACCGTCGCAGGCGCGCCGGGCGTGGCCCCTTCCGCTTTCCTGAGCTCCTCGTAAGTGCCGTCGGTGAAGCGCAACACGAGCTCGTTGAACGAGTCTTGCAGGCCATCCTGTTTTGTCAGGAGCGAGAGACTCCGCTTCTCGATGGCGAGAGGGGGCACCAGCGAGAAGCTCCCCTCGCCCGAGAAAACAGCTCCCGTCACTTTGCCCGCCACGGGCGCAAGAAAGACGATCGTCCCTGATTCGAATGTGAAAGTGCCAGCATCGCGCTTGAGCACCAGGTGATGCACAGTCAGTGCTTCGTTCCCCAGGCCGATCTGTCGCAATTGCTGGTAAGTCGGGTCCGAGTTGGGCCCCGCTCCCGCCTGAGGGGCGGGTTCGCTCGCGGGCCGAATGCTTGCCGCAGCGCAGAGCATCAGAATGCCGGCAGCGCATGGAAAAATGAGTGAAGGTCTGTCGCGAAGGGACGTGGGAGTTCGCATCGTGTGCCTCATGCCGGAGAGGGAGCCCAGCGGGTATAACAAAAAAGGCACGTAACGTCCAATTTTTAAGTCGAGGGGAATCCAAGAGCACTCCCGGCACTGTCCGCTTCCGCGACAGACTGCTGCGATTTTTCCTTTGGTTTCCCGAATCCGGACGGACGTCGCTGCCTTCCAGTTTTAGCCCACAAATTGTTGTGCAAGGGGCCGGATTGCGCTATGCTTCGCCAGCGTTTTCCCCGGATTCCTCCGGGGTGAGTGAATCTGCCCAGTCTCAAAATAACCGTCAACCTTTTGAAATCCAAAAGCTACCGGCCCGCGTACTGTCTGATGTAGCAGTGGCACCACAATTCAAACGGAGGTAACTGAGGAACATGACCAAGTCGAAGAAGGCTCTGATTGCAGGTGCGGCTCTCGCAGGGCTCTTTGCCGGCACCAGCGCGCCTGTGCAGGCTTCCAACCTTCTCTCTGGGGTGAAGTCCTCGTTCAACGCGCAGGACCAGTCCAAGGATCAGAAGGCGGACAAGTCGGCCAAGGAAAAGCACGCCTGTAAGGGCCAAAACTCCTGTAAGGGCAAGGGCGGCTGCAAGTCGGGAGACAACGGTTGCAAAGGCAAGAACTCTTGCAAGGGCAAGGGTGGCTGCGCAACCGACGGCTCCAAGATGCCGGATGCGCCGAAGTCCTAAGCGAAACCCGCTTAGGGCTTTTTTTTGGGGGGGCCGGCACCACTCCTCCGGCCCCCGAATTCTCAGAGGCTTAAGACCAATCCATGCCTGCCAATCGCTTTAATAATTTTACGGACTACGGAATCGGTATCGGCCTGCGCGCGCCTCATTATCATCACATCCTCACGCGCAAGCCTGTGTGCGATTGGTTCGAAATCATCTCTGAAAATTTCATGATCGATGGCGGGCGGCCGCTGCGCATCCTCGATCAAATTCTCGAGCAGTACCGGGTTGTCCAGCACGGCGTTTCGATGTACTTCGGGTCGGCCGAGCGCCCCAACCGCGAACATCTCCGCCGGCTGAAGGAACTCGTGAAGCGGACGAAGACTCCCTGGCTCACCGATCATCTCTGCTGGGGGAGTGTGGACGGCCGCTACACGCACGACTTGCTTCCGATGCCCTACACGTTCGAAGCTGCAAAGCTCACCGCGCAGAAGATTCGCGAGGTGCGCGATTTTCTCGAAGTTCCGATTGCGGTAGAAAACGTGAGCAGCTACGCCGAATTCCACGTCTCCGAGATGGCCGAGTGGGAGTTTCTCACCGAGGTGGTCGAGCGGGCCGACTGCGGGATTCTGCTCGACGTCAACAACATCTACGTCTCGTCGCAAAATCACAATTTCGATCCGCACGAGTACATTCGCGGCGTGCCGGCCGAGCGCGTGGCCCAAATCCACATCGCCGGCCATTCGAAGTACCGCAAATACATTCTCGACACGCACGATCATCCGGTGATCGATCCCGTGTGGAAGCTTTATGCCGACGCCATCCATCGGGCCGGGCATACAGCGACTCTGCTCGAATGGGACGACCGCATTCCCTCCTTCAAAGAAGTTCACGATGAAGCACTGAAGGCCACGAAATTTCTCGCGAGCGCGGCACTGGCGGCTGCTGTATGAAGCTATTGAATCTGCAGCGCCGGATGGCTCGCGCCGTAATGACGCCGCTGACGCCTTCCGAACACATGCGCGCGGTCGCGCCGGACGGCCGGTCCATGCGCGCCGTTGCCGCCCAATTCATCAAGCCGAATGACCGGCTCACGTCTTTCGAGCGGCTGGAAATCTACAACCGCCAATACTGGTTCCGCGTGCTCTCGAGTTTTGCAGAGGATTTTCCGGGGCTGCGCGCGGTCTTAGGGGACCGCAAGTTCGACGCCGTGGCGAAAGCTTACATTTCCGACTGCCCTTCGCGCTCGTTCACGCTGCGCAATCTCGGCTCGCGGCTCGAGATCTGGCTCAGGAAACGCCCTTCCTTTGCAGGGTCGCGTCAGCAGTTGGCGCTCGACATGGTTCGCCTGGAGTGGGCCGATATCGAAGCCTTCGACGGAAAGGCACAGCCTGCTCTTGCGCCCGAAGATCTCGCGGGCGCCGCACCGGCGAAGCTGCGCTTGCAGCTTCAGCCTTATATCCAGCTCCTCGATTTGCGTTATCCCGTGGACGATTTGCTGCTGGCGGTGCGCGACGATGAAGACACCGATTTCGCCAGTAACGCTTTCAATGAGCGCCGCAAGCGCCGCAAAGTATCAACCGTGGCGCGGCTGAAGCCTTCGCCGATTTTCCTGGCGGTGCATCGGCTCGATGATTCCGTTTATTTCCGGCGGCTCGACCGCGAGGAGTTCGTCATACTAAAAGAGCTGCGCGCAGGAAAGACGCTCGATCGGGCGATCGAGGCCGCGCTGCACAAGAGTGCGATCTCCGCGGACGAACGCCCGGCGGCCGTCCAGCACTGGTTCCACACTTGGGCTGCGCTCGGCTGGTTCTGCCGGCCCGTGAAAAAAGGCGGCCAGCAAGCGATTGCATCCTGAGGCCGTCGGCCGCCGGAGACCTTCTCTCGACCCATGAATACTCTCGTACGAAATTGCCATCAACTGCACGATGCTACGTTTCGGGTCATCTCCTACCTGCAATCGCCCTTTCTTCTCTTCGTCCGGCTTTACTGGGGCTGGCAAATTTCGCAGAACGGATGGGCCAAACTTCATAATCTTTCGGGAGTCACGGACTTCTTCTCAAGCCTTGGCCTGCCCGCTCCTCACGCAACCGCAGTTTTTGTCTCTTCGACGGAGCTGGTGGTGGGAATTCTGCTGGCCGTTGGGCTCCTCTCGCGTGTCGCTGCGCTTGCGCTCGCCATCGACATGACCACGGCATACATTACGGCCGATCGCCAGGCGTTGTTCTCTTTCCTTTCAGATCCGGGCAAGTTCTATAACGCCGATCCCTACACGTTCCTTTTCGCTGCATTGCTGATCCTCATCTTCGGACCGGGCAAGCTCTCTCTCGACGCCGTTTTCGACCGCTTCGTCTGGAAATCCGGCACTTCCTGATCCCTTCCAGCGCCTGCCGTATAATGATTCATTGATTTCTGCGGGCGAAATGAGATGCGCTTCCGATTTCCGGCCGCCAAACCCACTTCGAAGAGGATTATCAAATTTCTCGGCATCGGTGTCCGCGCGCTCTTGGTCCTTTTCATGTCTGCATCCATCTGCATCCCGGCGGACGAAATGACCTCCACCATCGTGATTGGCAATTCTCGCCTGGACGTGGTGATCGAAAAAGGTTCGCTCGCGCTCACGCACGAGGAAACACTCGCTTGGGTTCAAGCGGCGGGCGACTCCGTCGCGACTTACTATGGCCGCTTTCCCGTCCCTCATGCGCTGCTGCGGATCATTCCCACACGCGGAAAGGGAGTGCGCGGGGGAAAAACCTTCGGCGAGGGCGGCGGATTGATTCGAATCCACGTGGGAAACGCGACGACTCCTGCGGACCTTGCCTCCGATTGGATGCTGACCCACGAAATGATTCATCTCGCGTTCCCTTCGATGCCCGACGAACATCATTGGATCGAGGAAGGAATTTCCACGTACGTCGAGCCCATCGCTCGTGTTCGCGCGAAGCATCTCGACGCCGCGCGCATGTGGGCCGATGTCGTCCGCGATCTGCCGCAGGGCCTGCCAGAAGCCGGAGACGAAGGACTCGACCACACCCACACCTGGGGCCGCACGTATTGGGGCGGCGCGCTTTTCTGTTTTCTCGCCGATATCGAAATTCATCGCCGCACTGATAACCGCAAAGGGCTGGAGGATGCCCTGCGAGGAATTCTCGATGCGGGCGGAGATATCCGGCAGGACTGGGATTTGAAGAGGGCTCTCGAGATCGGAGATCGGGCCGCCGGTGTCGCGGTGCTGCTTCCTTTATACGAAAAGATGAAAGACCGGCCCTACAACGTGGACCTTCCGGCCCTTTGGAAGGAATTGGGCATCGAGCCGGATGGCGGGAGTGTGCGATTCATTGATTCCGCGCCGCTCGCGAAAACGCGCCAGGCGATCACCTACGGTGCGGCCCCTCGGGCATCCCAGGTTACTCGCCCGTTGGCTGCCGTGGCAGGGCGTTCCGCGCGCACTGTGCGTTCCGGCTGATTTCGCTACAACCCTCTCTTAAGCGCGAACTGCGTTCTTCGTTGCGGTTCTAGCGAAACCAGGAGGGCTCCGCGCCGGCCTTGCGGCCTCCCTCTCAGACGTTCACTCTTCCCATGCGCTTGAGCGCGCGGTGCCGCAGCTTGCCGAGCTCCCGGTTCAAGACATTCTCGCGCGCGAGAAAAGGCAGCAAAGGCGGGCGCCGCTTTTCCACTCGGCTCCGCGCGCGTTTCAGGCGCTCATCGCCTCCGAACAATTCGATAGCAGCGTCGAGCGTATCGAGTGCCTTCTGCCGCCGCCCCGCCGCGGCATATACCTCTGCGAGGTTCAGGTGAAACTGCGCCTCGGTGCGCCTCAATTGCACCGCGATCTCGCAGAGCTCGGAAGCCTGGTCCCACCGCCTTTCGGCGCGCGCGATCGAAAGCCCGAGGAACGAGAGGTAGAAAGGATTCTGCCTCTCGCAATCAAAGGCATGGCGCAGCCGGACAAGTGCCTTTTGCGGGTAACCGTTCTTCAGCAGGGCAACGCCTTCCTTGAATTCCGCCACCGGATCGATCTCCACCATGTTTTGCTCCGATTTTCGCCGGCCAAAGGGAAGGCATCCGACCGAGTGTGAGCGTTCCGAGCAACAGTTCGCGTGCGCCAGTGAATCGGCGCCGATTACCATCCCCCGCCGGGCGGGATCCAATGGACTGGGCTGTATTCAAGATTAAGAAAAATCGAGCGAAGAATTCTACTGTCCTCAGGGACAGGCGGCTTGCCGATGAACGTCCGGGCTTATTTTGCGGATGCGTGTTCTGTGAGCGAGGGCAATTTCGAGCGGATCAAGGACTCCACGCGATCCTGCACGTTCGGATCGCACTCGATTTCGATGTGTGGATTTTCGAGGAGCCGCGCGAACCACGGATAACCCTCGCAACGGACGGGATGGGCGTCGTAATCAATCTGAAAATTTCCAAGAATTTGCGTCCGATTGGGGTCCGCCGCATGGATTTCACGCAAGCCGTGCACCAGCCCATTGGCCTGATAGAAATTCACAGCCTGCTCGACATTCGTGGGGATTTCGGCGTCATCCGCGCCGCCTTTGGGGATGCTGTCCACCTGGATCGTCAGCAGAACGGGGATGCCGTCTTTTTCCAGCGCACGAGCGAGCGTCACCGTTTCCGATCCGCCCCAACTGTGCCCGTAAATGATGATCCGGGCGTTGTTTTTTTCCTCTGGGGAAAGAGCGCCGTCGTGGTCTCGGTCGAGGAGATCCAGGATTTGCTGATGGGCCTGGTAGCCGCGATGGTTTTCGAATACCTCCACTTCCACGTCCGCAGGATAATCCCTGCGCAGGCGATCCGCGATCTGCACAGCCGAGTGGATGCGATTGTCGTGCCGGACGTACCCGCCGAGGAACCCGATCACGATTGCACGGGGCGGCTTCGTCTCACTGCCCGCAGGGCGCGGGCGCGCCGAGCCACACCCAAGCGTGACAAAAAGAAAAAGCAAAAACGCACGAAGGGGATAACGCATTTGCGATACCGCTTGCAACTGGATGATAGCAAAAAGAAGTTCTCTGAGGCGCCCGAAAATCAACGGAGACAAAAAATTTTTCGCCGTGCGGGTTCCATGCGTACTATGCGGAAAGACCTAGCAACCGAGGTACTCCACCCGGCAGATTTTCTTTAATCGCTTCCGTGCATTCCCGGTGCGGCCGTGGCAGCGCTTGCCAATACGCTGCCGGCGCTTTCCTCATGGGCCATGCGGTTCGCGCGGGCGGAGAGGAGCACGTCCCAATCCTGCTTGAACTCCACAAGCGTCTCGCGGCTGTGCTGGGGGCTCTTCAAGTAGTGATCCGCGCGGGCCAGCGCCACTTCGAAGGCGATATCCGGATCGGAGTTGGGAGCGAGAATGGTGCTCGCGCTCACACCAATGCGCATAATTCGTCCTTCCTCCGTCACGTCCATCCAGGCGGCGCCTGTGCGGTCCATCAGAGGCACGCCGGCCGCGTCCAGACGCTTGAAAGTCCGTCCCAGCGCTCCGCGGTCGCGAATGGCTTCTTCGCGCACGGATTCATCGACGATCGAGTTGAAATCCTCGCGATATTTTTTCCACTCATCCGAAGTGCCGACGATTCGGTCCCGCGCGGCGCGCAGATCTTCTGAGGAAGCCTCAGCGCTCCCGGCGTCAACGTCCGGGATGGCCTCGGCTCCCCGCTCCATTTCCTCGGTGACCTCGACGCTTGGGTGCTCATCCATTTCATGATTGGGATTGAATCGCCCCGTCAGCAGATAAGTGCCTGCAACCGCCGGGAGTTCGTACTGCGCGAAGATGAGCATGGGCACCAGCAGTTTCTTGGATCGGAAGAGCTGCTCGGTGCCGGCGCGGGCTTCCGTGCTGCGCTTGACGGTGCCGGGCAGTTGCGCGAAGTGATACACGCGAAAATGCGCTTCGGGGTGCTTGCGAGCAAAATGCGTGAAGGAGCGCGCGATTGCCTTGGGGCTGGTCATGCCCAGGTCGTTCAAATAATCGGCGCTGGCGGCGTGCGGATAGTAGCTGTTGATCACGCGCCGCGCGAAAGTGGCGCAGTTCCGCGTGACGCCATTGAAATGGTTGACGTTCGGCGCGGCATTCAACTGGGCGATCAGCGCTTCATCCTGCTCGACCGTGGTATCCACGACGAAGATGTACAGAGAGCGGGAGATGGTGGCCGCCACCATTTCCCGCCATTCGGCGTTGTTGCTCGTCTGGCACGGCGCGCTGGTGCAATAGCCCGCGAGATATTTCTCCCGGTAATTGTCCTCCAGCACCTTCTTGATCTTTTGCGAGCCGAAGATGGGCCGGTTCTGAGGATCTTCCGCCCCGTACAGGAAAATGCTGAGCGGCACGACGTTCCACTCGAACGGCTGGTCCTCGCCGAGCGTGGTGTAGTTGCTGATCACCGAGCCAAGTTCACCCGGCCGGCACAGCCGCAGCTTCACCGGCGATTCAGGGCAAACACGCGAAAGGTACACGGCCGTGTGTCCCGAGCCGGTGATGCGCGCCACGCTCGTATCGAGCGATTCGTTCAGAATGACTCCGGCGTCGGCCGAGGCTCCGGGGCAGCCCAGAAGCGCCACAAGGAGCACAACCACGCACGCAGAGACAGCCGTAGCTCTCCCCCGGCCTGCGGCGGCTCCTGCGCCGGTCCTGAGAAGCTCGCGGAGGGCTATTTCAGCCATGCAATGCGTCTCCTGCCTCGATGTGAGGCCGCGAATCTCTATTTTACGACCCCATGACGGATAGGCTGGGTGGCGTCTGGGCCGGGCGTCGTCTGTGGGTTACCTGCTCTGGAGGCCCCTGCAATTGTCCCGCGGCCAGCGATCTTCGCTTGGCTTTCGCCCGGCTGTGGCTCCTGCGGGCCGCGAAAGGCCTCGGAAATTTTCTTCTTGTTTAGACTCGCCGGGCTCCCCGATGGTTGCACTCACGGAGCACAGCGACTCCCGCAACTAGTGCGCCCAGATCCTCTGCGGATCGGTCTCGTAGGGATACACGTGGACCATCCAGTTGAAAATCACCGGAATCCAGCGTCCGCTGGCTGCGTTGCAGGCGTCTTCGGTGGCGATCGACCCAAGCAGACCAAACTCCTTCATATTCGCCTGGGTGATTCGCTGGCCTCCGGGAGGCAGGCAGAAATTGACGTGTTTGTGCCAGCGCGCTGCGCTGAGTGGAACGCGCTCGTTCAGATCATCCTCCGTGAATCTCCTCGGAGCCGTGTACATCGCGCCCTCGAGTGCGTAGCCGTCCGCTGTCTTTGTGTAGAGGAGCGACGTCGGATGCGCGGGATTGAAGTCCAACTGCGCCTCGAGCCCATACCGGCGGTTCGTGAAGTGATAGTGCGTTTGCGGCAAATCCGGCCTGAAAATCTGGAAGCCGTCGGCAAGGGCGACGCGATAGTCCTTGTATTTTTCGATCGCGGGACGCAGCGCTGCCACGATTTCCGCCGCGCGCTTGTCGTCGGCGGGACTCTCGGGCCGAAGCGCGGTCATGAACATGTGCGCGTTCATGTTCATGTCGTGCCCGGACATCGCATCGTTCGCTGATTGCGCCAAGTCCGGGCCCTGGCCGGAATCGTGGTGCGTTTGGCCCATGTCCATTCCCGCCATGCTGTCCTTCACCTGCTGCCCGCCGGCCGAATCTTGCGATTTCTGTGCTCGCGCGGGCGCCCAGAGGATGAAAAGAACGCCCGCTGCCGCGGATAGGATTGCGGCTCGCTTATGAAAGTTCATGGCTGCTTCTCCTCAATAAATCAACGCGGACTCGCCGCGGCAGGTTTCACGCGCGAGGAAATATTGCCGCAGCCGGCACGGGTTCGCCCCCCCCTCGCTGCCGTTCCGCTTCAGAAAAAAAGGGGAGGCCCGAGGGGACGAGCCTCCCTGTGGGGGTGCAGCGGTCTTGCATTTGCTGCCGGAAGGGCGGATACGTGTCCCATTTCGCATCCGCCGCCAGCCTCCCTGATGGAACCCGTTGCAAGGCAAAAAGTTGCAATTTGGGCAAGTCTCGAGGGTTCGGGCAGTTGCGCGGCGGCCCGGGCAACCCTCGAGCGCAAATTCCATCGCCTTCGGAACGCCAAATGCTCAGGTTGCTTGCGGGAAACAGGCTATTTTCATTTACGCTGCCTGTACCCTTGACGGCGGCAACTAAATCTGTAAACTGCGGTTTTCTGCGATGGCCACACAGCCCAGTCCGCTCGAAGACGCCCTGCAGGACTTCCAGTTCCCGCAGCGCGAAGCTGCCTTTTTTTACGGCCTCTTTCTCCGTGGTCATTCTGCCGAGGAGCTCCGCCGCGATATCGCTGTGCCTGCCGCCGTCCTCGCCAAATGGGACCGCGAGACCGAGCGCGAGCCGCACCTCCGCAACCTGCTCGAGCGCATCGTGAACTACCGCCGGCACGTCCTGGCTATTTTTGAGAATCTCATCGGCCGCGAAGGGTCCAGGCAGCTCTTGCAGTAAAGTCAACAATCCCCTGCGCTTTGCAGCTTCCTGAGTCCGTTTGGCACGACAACATTTGTCAGCTAACGCTTCGTGTGCCTTGATTCCCGGTATTACAGAACTATTACAAACACCTTCTTGCGCTCCTGCTAGTCTAATCATTCGCGCCAGACGTACCGGAGAAACCAGATGCCAGCCGATCTCGAACTCTTGAAGAAAAGACAACCCGCTGACAACGAAATCAACTGGGTCACCGCCACATTCATGGGGTTGTTCCACGTGGGCGCGATCGCCGCGCTCTTTTTCTTTACGTGGAAAGCATTCGCAGTGGCCATGGTGCTCTGGTGGGTCTCCGGGAGCTTGGGCATCGGCATGGGCTATCACCGGCTGCTGACGCATCGCGGCTATAAAGTGCCCAAATGGGTGGAGTACTTCCTCACGATTTGCGCCACGCTCGGGCTCGAAGGCGGCCCCATCTTCTGGGTAGCCACGCATCGCATCCACCATAGATTTTCGGATAAGGAGGGCGATCCGCACACTCCGCTCGACGGGAAATGGTGGGCGCACATGGGCTGGATCCTGATGGGCAAGTCCATGCACCACGACACAACCACGCTGGCGCAATACGTTCCCGATCTGGCCAAAGACAAGTTCCACGTGTGGATTACGAAGTTTCACTACGTGCCGATGATTGTGCTGGGCCTCGTGCTGCTGGCGGTTGGAGGGCTGCCCTTCGTGCTGTGGGGCGTGTTCTTCCGCACGGTGGTTCTGCTGCAAACCACATGGCTCGTCAACTCGGCCACGCACCTGTGGGGCTCGCGGCGATTTGCCACGCGCGATCTTTCGACCAATAATTTCTGGGTTGCCATCTTCACGTGGGGCGAGGGCTGGCACAATAATCACCACGCGCATCCGGTCTCGGCGGCGCACGGCCTTCGGTGGTATGAAATCGACCTCAACTGGTACGCCATCTGGCTGCTTTCGAAAATGGGCCTCGCTTATGATGTCTATCGCGTGAATCTCTCGTCGGTTGAACGTCCGTCGAATGCCGGCCGCGTGCCTTCACCGGCACCCTCCCGTACGCCCGAATCCGATCTGGTTTCGGCGTAGCTCGCAGGCCCTTCCTTTATCCTCGCAGCGAATCGAGCGCGATTGCAGCGTGACCGGAACTTATTGGTGTGTCCCGGCGTAATCCACGGGTAGGATAGGCGTCCCATGACGGCGGAACCGAAAAAGAGATCGTGGCCCGTGAGTCTCTTGCGGGAGCGCAGCTTCCAGATCGCTGTCGTGCTCTGGGCAGCGGGCAGCTACGCCGTGTTCCCGTTGAGCGGGGGAACGCTTCCGTTCAACCGGCCGGGGATGGCCGGGTCTTCCATCGAGCGGCAGGTGATTTTCCCGCATGTCGTGCTCGCGATTTTCCTGATCCTGCTGGCGGTGATTTATCTCCTGACGCGGAAGCGCGCCATTCCGGATCTCGCCGCGCGCGCACCGAATGTTCCGATGGCCGTGCGGGAGACGCTGGCGCTCTGGGGCTACGGCGCAATCGGCATGGTGCTCGGGCGCGTGATCGGGATGAAAGTGTTCGGCGAAGGAATCGGGATGCATTTGAACGGCTCGCTCTTCGGCGCGACGCGAGTGCAGTCGCCGGCGGAAGTGTGGACCTGGGCGGTTTACAACTTCATGTGGTTCGCGGTGGTTCCCTGCATCGTGTTCTGCGCGCGAGGATATTCGCGCGAAGCGCTCAACCTGAAATCGACAAACCTGGGCAACGATACGCTCGTGATCGTGGTAGTGCTTGCGATTATGCTGGCGCTCGACCTGAGCGGCGGAAGCCTGCTGAAGCTCGACCCGCACCAAATTCTCGTCGGCGGGGCCATCTCATTCGTCATGCACCTGCTCGGGACGGGACTGCCGGTGATGGTGTTCATCTACGCGATCATGATGCCGCGGTATGCAAGGATCACGCGGTCGGCCGCAGCCACCACCATCTTGGGCGCGGCGAGCTATGCGGCTGTGCACATCTTCGAATACTGGACCGTTTACGACAGCGTTCCGCACGCAATCCTCTCCGTGATTTTCGTGTTTCTCACGTTCATGCCGCCGGGGCTGGTGAAATCGTACCTCACGCTGCGCACAGGAAACGCCTGGGTGCATCTGTGGGCGTTCCACGCGATTTCGCCGCATGTGACCGGGGACACGCCGAATATCGTGAACGTATTCCGCATCCAATAAGCCCGCGAGTGGAATTGGTAGGCAGCTAACGCCCGGCCGCAGAGATTTCGCTTGCAGCCAGAGCCATTTCCGGAGCCGGATCGGCGATGGGCTGTCCCGAGTCCACCGCGCGCTGGAATTCGCGGTGGCGAAGAATCGTAAGCGCGACCGTGGCGGCGGCGAGGGACCAGGGAATCAGAGGCGAGGTCCAGAAGAACTTCCCGAAATAACGCAGAGCCGCGAACCATCCCAGAGTGACGACAACTCCGAAAAGGAAAGCGCCGAGCCGCCTCGGATCTTTGTAGGAAAGCGAATATTCGCAGAGCGCCTCCATCATCAGCGCAAACGGAAACGCCACGATCAAGTCGATGAAGTAATGCTCGCCGCTCCCGAGCGTGGCGAGCGCCGTGAACGCCAGGAACGCAAAAGCGATCGCGCGCTCCCACCAGGAAAGCCCGCGCGAGTACCACCAGGCCAGCAAGGTCCATGCCAGGTGCAACGACGGCATCGCGTTCCGCGGTCCTTGCAGAGGGATGGGTTCGAGAAAGAGCCGCACGACTTGAGACGCAGGCAGCGGATTGAAGGGAAAGTTCCGCGCGAACAGCATCTTGGGGCTCACCGCAGGAAATAAATTGTAAAAGAGCGCGCCCACGGGCCCGGTGAACAGGAAAGCCAGCATCGCTGGAAACGCCTTCTCCTGCTTCCGGACCAACTGGCCGGCGTAAACCAGCGCGATCGTGATGGGCAGCCCCAGATAAAAAAACATCCCCACCAGCCGCAGCCAGGACATTTGCCAGAACCATCTCGCCACAAGGAAGCTCAATTGGACGCGCATGCTGGAATCGAACGAGAAGAGATAAAGATCCAGCGTTTTCGGATGCGCGGCGGTGGTCCAGTCAAGAAGCGTGGACGCGAACCACTCCGATGAAACAAACAGCACGGCCGGCACCCAGGCGTAGATAAGCGGCTTGCGGCTTTCTCCCTCGGCCCACACGGCGCGCATGCCAAGAACGAGCAGGCTGATCAAGCCGGCGAAGGAAGGCCAGGCCATGATGGCCCGGGGATACTTGAGGAGGCCGAAATCAACGAGGGCGAGCAGCGCGGTCCCGGCAAGAATCATGAACGCGTCCTGCCAGGCCGGGCGCACGCGTAAATGCAGGATGATCACGCTCGCGAGCGCGATCGAGAAAAACGCGGAGACGATCGCGTCCCGGTAGATTTGCGCGCTCAGCGCGAAGCCGCCCGCGCACAAAATGAGCGCAAGAGAAGCGGTGATTTTCAGGGCATGATCTTTGCCGGATGCCATGGGTGAGTAAGCGGGGCCATGCTCGAGTGCTTTCCGGCCCCGCACAAATCATTTCACCACAATGCAGGGACGGGTTGCACGAGGTGAGCGCGGCAGGTGTCCAAAGCGCGAACGCAAACAAAAAGCAGGCGAGCGTCAGTGGCCCGCCGGCAGGGGAAAAATTGCGGGCTCAGTTGCAGCGCGCTCAAGTAGTCGGCGCGTTCTCCATTCGCTTCTGCTTGATGGCTTTGACTTTGTCCACCAGGTCGTCCGCCAGCTTGTTATCGGCATCGTGCGCGGTGGCGGTGAGCTCCGTATCCGCCTTCTGCCGGTAGAGCAGGTTCAGGTAGGCCATGGCATCGTCGTAATCGGTGCGGACCTGGGTAGCTTTCTGGAGATACTCGATGCCTTCGTCGATGACGGGGCCAAACTTCTGCTGGAATTGGGTGGCCAGCGCCGGCGGCATCGGGTCAGTGTCCTTGATGGTCTTTTTGGCGGTTTTGTTGTAGGCCTCGCGCATGTCCTTGTTGCCCCGGAAGGCGAGCGACCAATCGATCACGCCGACCCAGTAGTAGGGCTCCGGGTCGTCCGGCTTGATCTTGATGTGCCTCTCGTGAAAGCTTTTGGACTCTTCGAACTTCTTGGGGTCAAAGGGCGTGCCGCCCATGTTGTAGAGGATCGAGCCGATGCCATCGATGGCCGGCAAATTATCCGGATCCTTGTCGAGGACTTCCTGGAACTCGGCGATGGCCTGCTGCCCCATGCGAACGTTTTCCTCGGAAGGAGCGCCGGGGATGTATTGGTTGGCGTAGGCGGTGGCGAGATAGAGCCGGGCGTTGGTGAGCGTGGGGTCGAGGGCCTTGGCCTGCTTGAAGTCCTCCACGGCCGTATCGAACTGGGCGGCCTTGAAGGCTTGCACGCCCTTATTGAGTTTGTCGCGCGCGCGCAGCTTATCGCAGCCGGCGCCCGCAGCGAGCGCTGCAATCACAACGGCCAGAAGCAACTGCCTGTGGGGCTTCCGCTGCATCCCTGCTCTCCTTGATGGTGGCTGCGCCGGCCACGCCATCGACCCTCCGAGCCGGCGGGAAAAGAGACGTTATAGACCCCAGAAAACTACTGGCCCGCTTCCACCTTCGCAGTGATGAGTCCGACTTTTTCGATACCCGAACCCCGCATGATATCGATGGCGCGAGCCACTTCCGCAAATTCCACGGCGTCGTCGCCCTTCACAAAAGCCACTTTTTCCGCGCGCTGCTTGAAGATGTCTTCCAGGCGCGGGCCCAGAGCGTCCCAGGTGGTTGCGTCCTGGTTGATCATCACTTTATTGCCGGCGGTCACCTGCACCACGATCGTCTTGGCAAGCAGGGCCGGGTCCTCGTGCGCATTGGGGGGAGCCGGCTGCGGAACCAGCGCCTCGAGTCCCTTTGGAGTCGTCGGCGTGATCACCATGAAGATGATGATAAGCACGAGCAACACGTCGATCAGCGGAACGATATTGGGGTCCGCCATCACCCCTTTGCCACCGCCAACTGCCATTCCCATAGGGCAACTCCTTTGAAATTCCGATCCGCGAAGCCTATCCGCCGGCTGAGGGAGGCGGAGCTGCGGGTTTCTTGAGCTGGTTCTTTTCAGTGAGCAGCCCCAGATTGTCCACGCCCGCGGCGCGAACTTCGTCCACCGCCTTTACCACATCGCCGTACTTGGCGCGGGCGTCGGAGCGGACGAAAACGGTTTTGTCGAGGCGGTTCGCGAGCTGGTCCTTCACCGCGTTCGTGATTTGGTCCAGCAAGATTTTCTTGCTGCCCAGATACATATCGCCGCTGCGGGTGACGGCCAGGATGATGGCGTCGTCTTTATCGGCGTCTTGCAGATCCTGGGCGTTATCCACCTTCGCCATGTCCACCGAGACGCCCTTCTGCAACATCGGCGTGACCACCATGAAGATGATCAGCAGCACCAGCATGATGTCCGCCATGGGGATGACGTTCGGCGCCGCCATCACCGGCGGTGCTTTGGGCTTGTATGCCATGTTCCTACTTCTTTCCGCCCCGGCGTGTGATGAAATAGTTGATCAATTCCATCGAGGAGTTGTCCATCTCGACGTCGAAGGCTTCCACTTTGTTCGTGAAGTAATTGAAAGTCCACACGGCCGGCACGGCCACCAGCAAGCCGAGCGCGGTGGTGACGAGGGCTTCCGCGATTCCGCCGGCCACCGCCGAAAGCCCGGTGGCTTTCTGCGCCGAAATTCCTTTGAACGCGTTGATGATGCCCACCACCGTGCCGAACAGCCCCACGAACGGCGCCGTCGAGCCGATCGTGGCGAGGCCCGAAAGCCCGCGCTTCATTTCGGCGTGCACGATGGCAATCGAGCGCTCGAGCGCCCGCTTCGAAGCCTCGACCACTTCTTCATCGCCCACCTGGGCCGAGACGGACTGGAATTCCGCAAGACCCGTGGCCACCACCTTGGCGATGTGGCTCTTCTTGTTCCGCTCGGCGATGGAAATGGCCTCGTCAAGCTTGTTGTCCTTGAGCGCGCCCGCCACCTGCTGCACGAACACGCGCGACTGCTTTCGGGCCGCGCTGTACATCAGCGCCCGGTCGATCATGATGCCCACCGACCAGGCCGACATGATGAACAGAATCGCCACCACTGTCTTGGCCGGGTAGCCCATGTTGTGCCACATCGTCACCAGATCCCAGCCGACCTCTCCTCCCTGCTGCTGCAGCAACAGACCAGCCCACAATAAATTCGCAAGCATAGAGTTTGCTCCTCCATTCCTACCGATCGATCGCGGCAGCAAGATTCTGCCGGTCGGAATTCCTGCCCCAAACAACCCGGCCCGCCAGCGCGGAGCCGGGCCGCGCCCGCACTAACCGCCGAGAGTAAAGACGACGGAAATCGTTGTGTCCACTTCCACTGGCTCGCCATTGAGCAAGGTGGGTTTGTAACGCCACTGCTTCACGGCATCGAGCGCCGATTTCATCAACAGCGGCGGGCCGGACATATAAGTGAGGTCCTGCACGCTGCCGTCTTTGCCGATGATGGCGTGAAGGATCACGGTCCCGGAAATGTGCGCCGTCTTGGCAATCGGCGGATAGATCGGCATCACCTGGCGAACAATCGAAGCGGCCTGCACGTTCCCGCCGACGCGAATCCGCGACGGGGCCGCCTTGGGTGGAGGCGGCAGATTGGAGCCGACGCCGCCGATAATGCCGCCGAGTACGCCACTCGCCGATCCGCCGGCGATTCCGCCGGGGACTCCGCCGACAACTCCGATCGCTCCGACGTCGGGCGGAAGCTCTTCTTCCTTAATCATTTCCACTTTCTTGGGGATCACCGTCGGCGCCATCATCTTGCCCTGTTGGATCAGGCGCGCGACAGGCTTCACAATCCGCTGCACCGCGGCAGGCGGCGGGGGAGGCGGGGGCGGAGGCGCGGGAGCCACCAGAAAAGTGGTGAGCATTTGCTTCGGCAGCGCCTCGGTGTAGATGAGCGGGATGAGGATGAGCACGAATATGATCCCAACTTGCACGGCGGTGGAAAGCATCACGGTCCACCACGTTTTCGTGCGCTTCGGCTTGGCCGAAGAAATCACGAGATCATCAAACATGGTTACCTCCTTGCGGCCGCCAAGCGCTAGCGGGCTGCGGATCCGGCCCGAATGGCGACTCCCTGACCTCGAAACTTGTTCCAAACCACCACGATGGGTGCGGCAATCCCGAAACTGGAGTATGTTCCTACCACAACTCCCACCACCATGGCAAAAGAGAAGGCGCGCAGAACCTCGCCGCCCAGCATGTAGAGTACTAGAACGGTGAGAAACGTCAGGCCGCTCGTCAGAATCGTCCGCGAAAGAGTCTGATTGATCGATTTATTGACGATCACCGGCAGCGCTTCCCGCCGCATCAGCCGCAGGTTTTCCCGCACGCGGTCGAATATCACGATGGTGTCGTTCATCGAATATCCGACCAGCGTCAGCAAGGCCGCAATCACCGTCAGCGAAATTTCATAATGAAAGAGCGAAAAGAAGCCCAGAGTAATCAGCACGTCGTGGAAGACTGCAATTACCGCCGCGGCTCCGTACACCCATTCGAATCGGAACGCAATATATACCAACATGCCGCCCAAGGCATAGAGTGTAGCCCAGATGGCCTGCCTCCGAAGTTGGGCGCCCACCTTCGGGCCCACAATCTCGACATTGCGGATCGCGAAATTTCCGAGCGACAAGCCGCTCGCCAGCGAATTCAGCAGCGGCTGCGTGACGCCGGGCACGGACTTCAACTGGTCGAAACTTGTGAGGATGCCGCCATGGTCCGAATCGCGCGCCGTGGTCAGCGCTTTCGCGAGCTGGCTGTAGCGGTCGGCGGCGGTCGGGCCCAGAACCAGCGGGTCCTTCTGCGTCAGGTAATCCGCCAGGGCCGAAGGAGTGGCGGAATTGAAATCGATCTTCCCCGAAGAGTCCGTGCCGAAGGTTTTGTGCAGCACGTCGAGAATGGCTTGTTTTCCTGCGTCGAGCGACTCATCGCCCGAGCCCTTTTGTTCCAGCCCGATCACCACGTCGTTCTGCGAGCTGGCGTTGATGTCGCTGATGCCCTGAATCGAGCTGTTGGCCAGCCCCGCTTGCTGGAGGCCCTTGCGGATCTGGTCGATGGGCGGCGGGCCGGAGAAGCGGACGTAAACAAGCGTGCCGCCGCGGAAGTCGATTCCGTAGTAGAGCCCGTGGCGCAGGATCGAAACCCACCCGGCAGCCAGCAACAGCAGCGAAAGCGTGACGAAGTACTTCGCTTTCCCCATCCAGTCGACGTTTACGCTCTTGAACAGTTCCATCGAGTCCTATCCACCTACATTTGACACCGTACGGCGCGGGATTGTTCCCGGCCGCCTAAATGCTCAATTCCGCCTGGCGCTCCATCCGCGACAAATGAAAATCGAAAATCGCGCGCGACACGTAAATCGATGTGAAAATGTTGGCGATCAGACCGATCACCAAAGTTACCGCGAATCCGCGCACCGGCCCCGTGCCGAACAAGAAAAGAAATACGGCCGAAACCACCGTGGTCACGTGCGTATCGATAATGGTCAGAAACGCCCGGTCGAATCCCTGGTCCACGGCTGAGGCAGGGGCCTTGCCGTTCCGCAATTCCTCGCGGATGCGTTCAAACACCAGGACGTTCGAGTCCACGCCCATGCCGATCGTCAAGATGACGCCTGCGATTCCCGGGAGCGTCAGCACCGCTCCGGCGTAAGCCATGAACGCGACGAGGATAATCAAGTTCAGGGCCAGCGCCACAACTGCATTGACACCGCTCAGCCGATAATAGAACACCAGAAAAATCATCACCACGATCAGGCTGGCGATCGAGGCGCGCACGCCTTCGCGAATCGAATCGGCGCCGAGCGACGGCCCAACCGTCCGCTCCTCGAGATACTTGATTGACGCCGGCAGCGCTCCGGCTCTCAGTACGAGCGCCAGGTCTTGCGCCGTTTCCTGCGTGAAATTGCCTTCAATTACGCCGGAATCTTCAATGCGGCTATTGATCACCGGCGCGGTGTAAACCTTGTGATCGAGCACGATGGCCATCCGGCGCCCCACGTGCGATTCGGTGAACGGGCCGAATCTTGCCGCCGCCGCCGTAGAAAGATGGAACGCCACCTGATACTGGCCGGGATACTGCGAACTGGGTTCGGGAGTCGCGCCGCGCAGGTCTTGCCCGCTCACAATCGGCGCTCGGTCAAGGATGTAGTACGCCTGCCCTTGCTGCTGGCTCGGACCGGAGGTATCGGCTCTGCCCGGAACGATTTCGGTTCCCGGCGGCAAAATTCCGCCATGAGCTGAAAGAGCGGCGGCCTCGGACGGATACGTGGTGTCGTCCACAACGTTGCGAAGCTCGAGCTGCCCGCCCGCCTGAATCACAGCCTTGGCGCGCGTTGGGTCGCCTTCGCCGGGAAGCTGCACGAGAATCTCGTTGTCTTCGCGGCCCGTGAAAGCGATGGTCGGCTCGGTGAGGCCGAGCGCGTTGATGCGCCGCGTGATCGTCTCGAGCGACTGATCCATCGTGTTCTTGCGCAGCTCGGCCACAACGGAAGGCTTCATCGTCAGCAGGTAGCCGTTGTTCTCGCCCGCGGCCGGTGCGAGCGTCCAATCCGGAAACTGGCTGGCCGCGATTTCGCGAAAGGCCGCGGAGCTGTTCGGCTCCACGTTGCGCACCAGAATCTGCGTATTGCTCTGCCGCCGCATTTCTCCGAAGACGATGTTTTTCTCGTGAAGCTGCTTGGTCAATTGATCGACCGCCTGATCGCAGCGCTGCCCGATGGCTTCATCCACCTGCACTTGCAGGACAAGATGGCTGCCGCCTTTCAAATCCAGCCCCAGCTTGATCCGGTCGGCGATGTTTTGTCTCGCCTGCGCGAGCGATGTGGGAAATTGCGGCATCCCCACCAGCCCGAAAATGCACAGAAGGACGACGACAACAATGAGGATGAATTTCCACCTGAGGTTGGGGTCCATGCGGGCGGCTAGCTCTCCTTCGCCGGTTCGGCCTGGAGGCCTGCGATGGCGCTGCGCGAGAGCTTGATCTTCACCTGCTCGGCGATCCGCAATTGCACGGCCTCGCCTTCGAGTCCGACGATCGTTCCGTAGATGCCGCCGTTCGTAATCACTTTGTCGCCGTTTTTCAGGTTCCTCAGCATCTCATCCGCTTTTTTCTGGCGGCGCCGCGCGGGAAGGATCATGAGGAAATAAAAAATCACCATGATCAGAATGAGGGGAAGAAAAAACGCAATTCCGCTGGGCTGCCCCTGCGCTTGGGCCAGGAGAGCCAAGCTGGATACACAGCTCTTCGCTATTGTTCCGATCATGAAAGCCATTTCCGCCATCGCGGCCGCGCCCGCTGCATCGTGCCGCCGGTCCGCCGAGGCCGGCGAACCCTGCTTTTGCTGAAACTGCTGCCCTGCCTCAAAACGCGCCCAACGCCCTCAAGAATTTGCCGATTTGAGACGTGCCTGAAGGTCAGAGCGGAAACTTTCCAGCTTCCCAAAACAAATAGCCTCCCGAATTTTGCGCATGATGTCAAGGTAAAAGTAGAGGTTGTGGTGGGTGTTCAGGATGGCAGCGAGCGACTCTCCCGCGGAATATAGATGCCGCAAATAGGCACGAGAATACCGCCTGCAAACCGCGCAACCGCATGACTCATCAATCGGCCGCGGATCGTTGGCGTACTGCGCATTCTTGATCAGCACGCGGCCTTCCGAAGTGAATAGGCACCCATGCCGCGCGCTGCGCGTCGGCAGAACGCAATCCATCATATCCACGCCGAGCGCCACGTAATCGGCAAGCTGCTCCGGCCGGCCCACGCCCATCAGGTACCGCGGGCGGTCGGCCGGCAGCCGCTCCGCCGCCGCAGACGTCATTTCGCACGTCACGCCATGCGGCTCGCCCACCGCGAGTCCGCCGATGGCGTACCCCGGAAAATCAAGCTCCACGAGCGCTTCGGCATTTTCGCGGCGCAACTCCGGATGCGTGCCGCCCTGCACGATGCCGAAAAGCATCTGGCGAGAGGCGTCGCCATGCCGCGCGAAAAATTCGCGCGAACGCCGCGCCCAGTCGAGTGTCCTTTGCGCCGCCTTGTTCGCACGCGATTCCTCCGAAGGCGCCTCGATGCACTCGTCGAGCACCATCACGATATCGGCGCCCAGCGCGATTTCGATTTCGAGCGCCTTCTCCGGCGAGAGGAAATGCAGCGAGCCGTCGAGATGCGAGCGAAACGTGACGCCCTCATCCGTCACCTTCCGCAAATCGCCGAGGCTGAATACTTGATAGCCGCCCGAATCCGTCAGAATCGCGCGCGGCCACGCCATAAATTTGTGCAGCCCGCCCATGCCGCGGATCAGTTCGTGCCCTGGCCGCAAATAAAGATGGTAAGTGTTGGCGAGCAGAATCTCGACGCCGAGTTCCTCGAGATCCTCCTGCCGCTCCCCCTTCACCGTCGCCGCCGTGCCCACGGGCATGAACGCAGGCGTCTCAATCGCGCCATGCGGCGTTGTCAGGTGCCCCAGCCGCGCCCCCGTCGGATCCGTGGCCAGAATTTCGAACCGAAAACTCATCCGCCGCAGTGTATCAGCCCCGCCGAATTTTCATCCGTTGCCGCGCTAATTCTCGTAGGGGCACGGCATGCCATGCCCGCGCTGCCAATTTCCGCACCGCCGCCCATCTCCTCCGCGCCGCCTGCGAGACCTTTGGAGTGCGGGAGCTTGCTCCCGCTTTGTTTTCAATGAATGTACAGCGCAGGCCAAGGCACGATCCGAGCCATGCACCAGCGCACCAATTCTCGAATTGCCTGATTGGAATTCCCCGCCTACGCCGGAATCTCCGGCACGGCATGCCGTGCCCGGGCCGCCAATTTCCGCACCGCCGCCCATCTCCTCCGCGCCGCCTGCGAGACCTTTGGAGTGCGGGAGCTTGCTCCCGCTTTGTTTTCATTCCCTGCGCACCGCAACCCAACACACAGTCCGAGCCATGCTTCAGCCCGCCGGATTTCAAATTGCCTGGATGGAATTCACCACCTAAGCAGGAATCTCCGGCACCGCCGCCACCAGCGCCCGCGTGTAATCATCCTGCGGGCTCCCGAGCACCTTTTCCGCCGGCCCCGTCTCGACAAACCGGCCGGCCTTCATCACCGCCACGCGCGACGCCAGTTGCGCCACCACCGGCAAGCTGTGCGAGATCAAAATCAGCGCCAGCGAAAATTCGCGTTGCAGCCGCGCCAGCAATTCCAGAATCTGCGCCCCCACCGAAACGTCCAGCGCCGAAACCGGCTCATCCGCGATCACCAGCTCCGGCCTCAGAATCAGCGCGCGCGCGATTCCCACGCGCTGCCGCTGCCCGCCCGAAAATTCGTGCGGATAGCGATCGAGCGCCTCTTTGCCCAGCCCGGCCGCTTCGAGCATTTCTGCCGCGCGCTCGCGGCGTGTGGCGCGCGAAAGCTGAGGCTCGTGGATCGCCAGCGGCTCGCCGACAATCGCTCCCACCCGCATCCGCGGATTGAGCGACGCAATCGGATCCTGGAAAACCATCTGCATTTTCCGCCGCAGCGCCCGCTCCCCGTCGCCCCGCGCCGCGAGCCAGTCTTGCCCGCGAAATTGAATGGCCCCCGAGTCCGGCTCGATGAGCCGCAGCAGCATCCGTGCGAGCGTCGTCTTCCCGCACCCGGATTCGCCCACGATTCCCAGCGTCTCCCCTGCCGCCATCGAAAAGCTGACGCCATCCACCGCCGTCGCGCGATGCCCCGATTGCGCAAACGCACCCGTCGCCACCGGATACGCCTTCCGCAGCTCGCAGCATTCAAGCAGTGTGTCCTTCGCAGCCATAAGCCTCGGATCCAATTGCTCGCAGAGGCGACGCGTGCCGACGTCGCTCTGTAGGGGCACGGCATGCCGTGCCCGCGCTGCCAATTTCCGCGCCGCTGCCCATTTTGTCAGCGCCGCCCGCAAGAACTTTGGAGTGCGGGAGCTTGCTCCCGCTTTGTTTTCAATATCTGCACAACGCGCGCCAACTACTCGGCCGGCCTGCCCCTCAGCTTGCTTGACTACATCTTCTCCGCCGCGATAAACATCGCCGTATTCACCATCTCAATACCGCGCTCGTCTTCCGGCTTGCCGGCATCGGCTGCAGCGTAGCGGGGGTGAAACCCCGCAAAATCATCCTTCATCGTGGCCACCATGAGCCGGCGTGTTTCCGCATACACGGCATCCCCGCGATGCCAGCCCGCCACGTGCAGCCAGTGGTCGAACAGCCGCGGCATTTCGTGCACTTCGCTCGCAATCACGCGTAAACCGGCAGCGCCGAAAATCTCGTCAAAGTCGCGGCGCCCGAGCGACCGCGTGTGCGACGCGTCGCGCGCGATCTCGATGCGATTGGCCGCCTCGGCACGCGCCGGATCCTCCGGCACCACGATATCAATCACGCCCACTCGCCCGCCGCGCTTCACCACCCGCGCCATTTCGCTGACGACGCGCCCGGGATCGCGCATGTGATGCAGGCTGTAGCTCGTCACCGCGAGATCGAGCGAGCCGCTTCCGATCGGAAGCGATTGCACGTCGCCAATCGTGAAGCCCAGGTTGCCCAGGCCATCGCCTCGCGCAGTCGCGCGCGCTCGATCCAGCATCGCCGGAGTTAGATCCACCGCACAGACCCAACCCGTGTGGCGCGCGAATTGCAGCGCGAGCGTCCCCGGGCCGCAGGCGAGATCCACCACGGTGTCCGTCGGCTTCGCGGAGACCATGCGCGCGAGTCCATCCGCAAATTGCGCGCGGTAACTCACCGCAAAGTCCGCAAATACCTCCGCGGTCTTGGTGAAGCGGTCGCGAATCAAATCTTTTTGCTGCGAATCGTTAGTCGAACTCATAAGCGCTGTCTTCGCCTCGCTATATTGCGACCTTATAACCAGAAGCGCCGCCCCAATCGCTTTGTAGGGGCACGGCATGCCGTGCCCGCGCTGCCCTGCCACTCTCTGCACCGTTGCCTAAGTCCTTCGCGCCGCCTGCGAGACCTTTGGAGTGCGGAAGCTTGCTTCCGCTTTGTTTTCGCTACAGGGACAATGCACCCAAATTCCTCGCGGTCACAAATCAAGAATACACCGCGCGCGATGCTCCGGCGCGACCAAGCGCAGCTCCGGCACCGCCGAATCGCACTCCCTCACATGCCTCTCGCAGCGCGGCGCAAACGCACATCCCGGCGGAAGTGAGTCAAGCGCCGGCACCGTCCCGGGAATCGGTACAAGCTTTCCTCGCTCCAGCCGCGGCGCCGCGCGCAACAGCCCCGCAGTGTAAGGGTGCCGGGGTTTTCGCAAGACTTCCTCTGCCGGACCTTCTTCGACAATCCTGCCCGCGTACATCACCACAACGCGGCTGGCAATCTGCGCTACCACGCCCAGGTCGTGCGTGATGAAGAGCAGCGAGAGCTGAAGTTCGCTCCGCAGCTTTTGCAGCAAATCCAGGATCTGCTGCTGCACCGTCACGTCGAGCGCCGTTGTCGGCTCATCCGCAATCAGCACGCGCGGCCCCGCTGCCAGTGCCATGGCGATCATCACGCGCTGGCGAAGGCCACCCGAAAGCTGGTGCGGATATTGCCGCGCGCGCACTTCGGGCTCGGGCATCGCCGCCCGCGCGAGTGATTCAATCGCGCGCCGGCGGATTTCGCCCTTCGCGGCGCCGGGCTCATGCACGCGGATCGCTTCTTCCACTTGCGGCCCGATGCGCATCACCGGATTGAGCGCAGTCATGGGCTCCTGAAAAATCATCGCGATTTCCCGCCCGCGAAGCGCGCGCATTTCCTCAGGAGCGGCTGCGACGAGATTTTCCGCGCAGCGATCCGCGGCCGTCTCGCGCAGCCGCAGCCATGCTTCGCCTTTTCGCCGCGCCCCCGGAGGCTCGAGCCCCATCAGCGCCAGCGCCAGCATCGTTTTCCCCGAGCCCGATTCCCCCACGATGCCGAGCGTCTCGCCTTCGGCAAGCGTGAACGACACCTCATTCACCGGCCGCACCCACCCCGCCGCCGTGGGCAACTCGACTGTCAGCCCGCGCACGTCGAGTCTTGTCGCCATGGCAACATCATATCTGCCCACCTCATCCGTCGCCCAATTTTCCCGCTTCGAATTTCGCATGCCCGCGGCAAATTCCAGGTAGAATCCGCTAGCCAGCTGCCGGGTTGATATATGAGTAGCTACCTGCAAGAGATACGCTGCCTCCATTGCGGCGCCGTGTTTTTCGCGAGTTCTTCAGGCGCGCTTTGCCCTTATTGCGGCCGCGTTGCGCAACCTCCCGGACGAAAACTGTGGTCAAGCATTTCGCGCTACGTGGCGGTGGCGATTTCCATCGTGATTGCCGTGCTTTTCGAGCATCCTGACCTGATTGATCGCCAATCAATCACGTTCATCGTGGTTCTCGGCGGGTGCGGCCTGGCATGGGCGTTTTGGCAGGAGTCCGGGCACAAGCAACGCTCCAGAGAATTCTCAAGCCTGAATCTGACTGGGAAAGAAATTCGCGATTGGGCCGCGGGGAGTGTTCCAACCACCCCTTCTCCGCCGCAAGTCCCTCCTGAATGGCGGTCCTTGGCTGCTCTGGGCCGCCCTCGGGAAGTTTATTTGCCCACAAGTGCAAAGATGTCGTTCATTTGCACAGCCCTTTTGGTTGCGGCGGGTTTGGTGTTTTTGGTCTACGCGGGGAGGCACTATCCCCCCTTCAAGACGGGGCGGGTTTCTTCTACGTACAAAACAATTTTTCTCGTTGGGTTGATTCTCCCCGTCTGGGGATTGTTTGAGCGCGTTCGCAAGGAACTTTCCGGGCGCGCTCTGCTTCGAGACGGCGAGGTCACGATCGGATATATCACGGACTGGATCGCAAAGGGCCACTACGGACCGAAAGTTACTTATCTATTCTGGACCAGCACCGGCAAACGCTTCGAGCACGAACGCCCTGTGGTTTCTGACAAGGGCATTTTCTCCGAAAAGGCGCTCGTCCCCGTTTTTTACATGCCGGAAGACCCGACGAAAAGCATCGCCCTCTGTTGCGTAAATTCCCGAGTCAGGATTCCTGAGGAGAAATTCATGCATGCCGCGAAAGCGGTTTCACGAAAACTCAGCGGTTGGCGACTGGGATGACGAAGCGTAACCCGGTGTGCGTATCTGAGAACCGCGCGACCTTGTTATCAACGAGGCCTGCGGCCTTGCCCGCGGTGATCACGTCAAGCTCCCGGATGTGCGCCTGCCCCTTCGGATAAATCACCCAGATGGCGCCGTTTCGCTTGATCAGGCGAACGAGATTCTTTAGCCGAGGCAGGGCCTCCGCGCTTTCCGCGCGATAGAAGAGCAAATCCAGGTCGTCCTGCGGCTTTTCGCGCGCGAATTCCGGGAGGCGCGCAACCAGCTCTTTGCGGAACTCCGGATCCTCAATTCCTACAAGCGCAATCCGCTGCCCAGGCTTCACGCCGAGCTTATCGAGCAGCGAGCGATGCGAATAATCGCGCTCGGGTTCGCGCGTCTTTTTGCGTTTCGGGTGCGGCAAAGTGCCGCGAATCTTACACCAGTTTACCTCCGGGCAACTGTGGAAGATAATGCGGCCGCGAAAGGCCTTTCATGTCCTGTCATATCGTCCGGACGAGGAGGGTTCATCGATGCTTCCCGGCCTGAGAGAGGCCCTGAATTTTCATCCGGTGTTCGTGCACTTTCCGATTGTGCTGTGGCTCGCGGCGCTGCTCTTCGAAGCGTTCGCGGTGTTGCGCGGGAGCGACGAATTGCAGCGCACCGCCGCGCGCATGCTCTATCTCGGCACCCTCGCAGCCATCGTTACGGTTCTGACAGGTCTTGCCGCGCAAGATTCCGTGCCGCCCGGCGACGCGCGGCCAGTCATGCAGCTCCACGAAACTCTGATGCTTTGCGCCACGAGCCTCGGAGTGGCGCTTTGCATCTTGGCGTTTTTCGCGCGCAAGAATTTCACGGCGCAATCGCGCAAGCTGATGCTGCTGGGGCTGGTGGTCCTCAATGCGCTCCTTGTATTTGGCGCAGACCGCGGCGCGCAGCTCGTCTACGGCTATGGCGCCGCCGTCAACTGGGCCACCGCCCAGCAGCAGAAATAAATTCTGCGGGGAAGCGGGCAAGATGAGCCAGCCGTCCAAGAAAAGATTCGAGGTCCGGCCGTACGCCGTGGGAATCGTGGTGATTCACCTTGCCCTCAATGTCGCGCATGGAATCGCGCACTCGCAGCTTGGGATCGGTCTCGACCTGTTCCAAGAAGTTTTCGTCGGCGTTGTAGTTTTCGCGGCTCCCCTCTTCGCAGGTTACTGGCTATGGAAGAATCGACTGCGGGAAGGCGGACTTCTCCTCGCCGTATCCATGGCCGGAGCTTTCGCGTTCGGCGTCTATTTTCATTTTATTCATCCGGGGCCGGACAACGTGAGTTTCACGAATCCGGGGGCATCACCGCGCGCGCGAGAGCTTTTTGAATACACGTCCATGGACCTCGCTATCAGCGAAGCGCTCGGAGTTTTGCTGGGCCTCGCGGCCTTCATCCGATCCTTCGCGCCAGCGCACACCGCCGCCACACGGGATCCCCGTGGGCAAAATTCCGCCTGAGGACTTTCTGATCTCGCCAGATAAAACCCCATCGTGAGGACAATCAAGATGAATAAACCCAGGGAGAACAAGCGGTCGAGCGATGAAGCGGTGAAGGCCAAGACCGGAAAGGCGTGGGCCGAGTGGTTTCGCATTCTCGACAAAGCCGGCGCCAAACAATGGCCGCACAAGGAAATCGCGCTCTATCTTTACGAGAAACAGAATGTGCCGGCGTGGTGGGCGCAAATGGTCTCGGTCGGCTACGAGCGCGAGCGCGGGCTGCGCCAGAAATTTCAGAAGTGCGACGGCGCATTCAGCGCGTCGGGAAGCCGCACACTCGCGGCGCCGATGACGAAAGCGTTTGCCGCATGGACGGATGAAAAATTGCGGCAGCGCTGGCTGCCGGGAGCAAAGATTGAAATCACGAGCGCCACTCCGGGAAAATACGTCCGCGCGAAATGGAACGGCGCGTCGCGAGTGAGCGTCGGATTTTTCGGCAAGGGCCCCGCGAAAACGCAGGTCGCCGTAGATTACGAAAAACTCGCGAACTCGAAAGAGTGCGCGAAGATGAAGAGCTACTGGTTTGAAGCTCTGAATCGCCTCGAAAAAATTCTCGAAAGCTAGCGTGCATTGTAGGGGCGGGTCTGAGAACCACCCCTACACGAGCGCAACATTTCCTGCGGGATCAGTATTCATTGGCGGAGCCTTCGAGGAACGCGCGGAGCTTGCGCGAGCGCGAGGGATGGCGCAGCTTGCGCAGCGCTTTCGCTTCGATCTGGCGGATGCGCTCCCGCGTCACCGCAAACGACTGGCCCACTTCCTCGAGCGTGTGCTCGCTGCCGTCGTCGAGCCCGAAGCGCATCTTGATCACTTTTTCTTCGCGCGGCGTCAGCGTCTTCAGCACCGAAGAAGTCTGCTCCTTCAGGCTCAGGTTGATCACCGCATCCGACGGCGATACCACCGCCTTGTCTTCGATGAAATCGCCGAGATGCGAATCTTCCTCTTCGCCGATGGGCGTCTCGAGCGAAATCGGCTCCTGCGCGATTTTCAAAATCTTCCGGACTTTCGCGACCGGAATATCCATGCGCTTGGCGATTTCTTCCGAGGTAGGCTCGCGGCCGAGCTCCTGCACGAGCTGGCGCTGCGTGCGCACCAGCTTGTTGATCGTCTCGATCATGTGCACCGGGATGCGGATGGTGCGCGCCTGGTCGGCGATCGCGCGGGTGATGGCCTGGCGGATCCACCAGGTCGCATACGTCGAGAATTTGTAGCCGCGGCGCCATTCGAATTTGTCCACGGCTTTCATCAACCCGATGTTGCCTTCCTGAATCAAATCCAGAAACTGCAAGCCGCGGTTCGTGTATTTTTTCGCGATCGAGACGACGAGGCGCAGGTTGGCTTCGATCAATTCCTTTTTGGCCTGTTCGGCTTCGGCTTCGCCGCGGATGATCACCTGGAGCGCGCGCTTGAGCTCGGTGGGGCTCACTTCGCTGGCGACTTCGATTTCGTTGAGCTCCTGGCGGCGCGCTTTCAATTCGCGGCGGGCTTCGGCCTGGACTTCGGCTTTGGACGCCTCCACACGGCGCTCGAGTTTGGTGACTTCGCGTTCGAGGAAGTGCACGCGCTCGACCGTCTGGCGGATTTTGTCGATCAGGCGCTTTTTCTCGAGCGGATTGAAATCGATCTCGCGGAAACGGTTCGACATTTCCACGCGGGTGCGAGCCAGCGCGTAGCGCGCGCGCAGGTAGGGCTTTTTCTTCGATTTCGGAAGCTTCTCGAGCTTTTGCGCCTGCTTCACGGCGACGAGATAGAGCTTCGCGACCTTGTCGATCTGCTTGAGCGTTTCTTTGGTTTTCTGCTCGATTTTTTCTTCGGTGAGCTCTTCGTCGTCGAACTGCACGATTTCCTTGATCGAGCGCGAGCCGGTGCGGAGGTCTTCGCCCACCTGGAGGAGCTCTTTCAGGATAAGCGGCGCGCGGGTGATGGTTTTCAGCACGAGCAACTGCCCGCGCTCGATGCGCTTGGCGATGGCCACTTCGCCTTCGCGCGTCAGCAGCGGCACGGTGCCCATTTCGCGCAGGTACATGCGCACGGGATCGTTCGTTTTCTCGAGCGTGCCCGGAGTGAGATCGAGATCGCCTTCCTCGGCAGCGGGCTCTTCCTTCACTTCGGCCGACTCGGAAGCATCGGCGGCGGCCAGCGCGGCCTTGGCGGTCGAGAGGTCTTCGTACACATCGATCCCGTAGCGCTCGAAGGTCGAGAGCAGGTCGTCGATTTCTTCCGAGGAGTGCACCTCGGGCGGCAGGATATCGTTCACCTCATCGTAGAGCAGGTAGCCGCGCTCCTTGCCCATGGCGATGAGTTGGCGTACCTGATCGTATTTTTCTTCCAGTGCCAGCGTCACGCTTCCTCCCATTTGCCGGGGCGAGCGGTGCGCGCGGAATGATCCGCAAACGCAAAAGTGCCGGCAAGGGACACACCGGCAGTGTGTTTTTCAAACATCCTTTGGACGAATCTGTAGGACGAGTCCTCGAAACCGTGCCCGATCCCTGCGCCCACGAAACTCGCGCCCCCGCGATACCTAAAATTAGATGCCGCACAGAGGCCGACCGTTTCCTCCAAAACCCTCGAAATATACAACAAACCTGGTACCGGAGTCAAAAAAATTCCTCCTAGTCTCACGAGGGGGTACGCGGATTCGCGTAGCATAAACCGGAAAGTGTGACGAGTAGGAAAAGTTACATGGCTGTGTTTTGAATGAGTTACGCGGAATTCTACCAACGGGATGTGACGAGTAGAAATGCGGGAAGGCTGCCGGGAAGAACAGTCCGCCGGAGCGGTGCTCCAGCCGATTCTTCATGGCTTGAATCCAAAACCAAGACGCATGAGACCTCAGAAGCAAAGTAGCTCTGTTGAGATCCTATGTTTCTGAGCGCTGCCCACGAGACATTTGGAGTGCGGAAGCTTGCTTCCGCTTTGTTTTCGATGATGAGATAACAGGCGCCAACATTCGGTCTGAGCCACCGGTGGCAGGATGTCAACAGAGCAGAGCAGCGTCCAAACCCGCACCCTCCTACGCTCCGGATCCGGCGGGCAGGCCCTTCGCCCAAGCCGCGAAGAGTCGGCACCCTCCAAACAGAACCCAAATCAAACCCAGGACACGTCAACCACACGATGAGTTTCCCGAATGGCAATCCCGTTCTCCGGAATTGTCCTGCCTGCCCGCCGAAGCCTTGGCGTAGGCGGGAGCGTAGCCGAAGGGTGTGCTCAGGAACCGACGCAATCAATATTGATGGAGCGCACCTGAATGGCTGGGCCACCCGCCGGCATCAATTCCTGGTCAGGTCACTTCGGCTCCCGTTCGCATACTCACCTTGCTCAAAGAAATGTCTCGACAGGAGAGCGCAAATTTGCGATAGTTTTTATGCGTTTGTTGCTCTTGTAAAACCTTTAGATTCGTTGAAGGGGCTGCAAGTCCACACTTGCAGCCTATTTTTTTGCGCTGGAGGTTGTGGAAAGGCACCAAATAGCTCCAACAGAAAAGAGAAATACAGTTGAAAGAACAAGGAACAGTTAAGTGGTTTAACGCCAGCAAGGGCTTTGGATTCATCCAGCGCCAGTCCGGCGAAGACGTTTTCGTCCACTTCTCCGCCATCGTGGCGGAGGGTTACAAATCGCTGAACGAAGGCCAAGCGGTTGAGTTCGAAGTCACGCGCGGGCCCAAGGGCTTGCAGGCGGCGAACGTCTCCAGCTTGTAAACAGCTAGGGCGCGTCCGCTAACAGTGGGCGCGCCCTTTTTTTTGAGGTCTTGGGCTCCGGGAGTCTCCATGAAAGCTCTCCAAGAGGGTGCGTACATCAAACACTTCCAGTATGGTCTGGGAGTCATCACGGAATCGGACGCGGAGCGCACCTCGATCGATTTTGATCTCCACGGGGTCAAGAAGTTCATCACCAGCATCATAGTTGTCGAGCCCGCTGAGGGAACACCCCCGAAGCGGTCCGGGCGGCGGAAAAAGCCTGCGAGTGCCGCAAGCAAAGTAGGCTTGAAATGAGCCACGACCTCATTGTGCAATTTGTAGGTTTTGAGGTCAGCGGGGGCGACCGTGTGTACAGCTTTACGGTGCGCGAGCCTTCTGCCGAGCCGCGCGATTTCAAGCTGACCATCTCGAACAATGCTTTTAATGACCACCGTATCAGCTATCAGGACGCTCCAGACGTTTGCTCACTGAAGCTCCGGCGCGAGTTGGCCGCCTATGCCAACCACCCGCCTGAGACTCGCCTGGATATCACCGACGGAGATCTCGAGGATTACCGAAGCACTCATTCTCCTCGAAAGGCAGCGAGCCCGTTTGCCCGCAAGACGGCGGAAGACGATTAGAACCGCTGCGCTTTTTCGCATTCACGCGAAGGAGAAGTCGTGGCCAGAATTACGTTTCAAAAACGTCAGAAGGAAATGAAGCGGCTCGAAAAGCAGCGCATGAAAGCCGAGCGTCGCCAGCAAAGAAAGCTCGCCAAGAGCGCGGAGCACCAAGCCCCCGTCGAAATTGAAAGCGCGCCCGCCCCGCAAGCCCAAACCCGATCCTGAGAGGGGCCACTGCTGGGAATTTTCTCGCAACAGCCTAAAGGGGAAAACACCTATGAAAAAGCTCTATGTGGGGAATCTTCCGTTCAGCGTCACGGAGGAAAATATCCGCACGGAATTCGCTAACCTCGGAATCCAAGCCGATTCGATCACGATCGTCCGCGACCGCGAGACCGGCCAGCCTCGCGGTTTTGGCTTCGTCGAAATCGCCGATGATGGCGCGGCCGAAAAGGCCATCGCCAGCTTGAACGGAAAGGATCTGATGGGGCGCGCGCTCGTCGTCAACGAGGCCCGCCCCCAGGCCACCCGGAGTGCCGGCGTTGGCCGGGGCGGATACGGCGGCGGAAGAGGTGGCCGTCGCTACTAGCTTCGCGCCTTCCTCACGCCTCTATGTAGCCGCGTAGTCTGTGTTCGCGTTCTGCATCCCGGATGATCCCGCGGGGGTGGGCCATGCCTTAGATCTTACTTAAATCGAACCTGCCCTCGAACAATTCGCACCGCGCCTTCATGCCTGCTGTGGAGTGAACCCCGAGGTGCTGCAACCCTTACCTTGTCACACAAAGTTGTACTGTACCGGCTAACCTCTAGAAAGGGCTTGAATCGAAGAAAAACCACTCTTGGCTAGTGCAGATATCGAATTCGAAGGGACCGCAATTTCGGTAGCGCGGAACATCTCCCGAAGAACGCTCTCTGAAGTTTTAAGGCTTGGGGTGCTTCCATTGTCTCTTTAGCCGGGTTTTTACCCACCCGCCAAGTGCGTCGTAATCGCGCTGGCACAACACCCGCGCTTCTTCACGAGTTTCGCCAATTTTCAGCAGTAAATCTCTCCTCTGCTTACTGTCGAGGCTATCGTACTCCTGTTGCGCCCTCATGCCATCTCCGTGATTTCGCGAGTCTATATTATCGGCGAGTATATCCAATTGAAAGGCAGGATCTGACGAAGCCTCATCTTGGACACTCTTCCGCGCCAACCACAACGGTCACAGGAAATTTCCTCGCCCTCGAAGATTTTCCTGACCTCGACCTCTGACAATGATGTCTTTGGAGACTTACGCTGCAAGCTGATCTTGTGGCCGCCCTTCGGGCATTCAAAAACAACCTGGTAGGCATTGCTCATAATACATTGTGTGCTCAGATGCCTCTAAGGAGCGGTCTTTTTCACCCTAGTTGTGATCTCTTGGTTCACATCATCTGTGTGGGGCGCGTAACTAAAAGGATTTGCCCTGGGACTAAGTCTCATTCGCACATACCGAATGACACAAGTCCTGATTAACGGCCTAATCGGAAACTAGGACTCAATATCCGGTAATCCGCCATCTTGCGGAAAGTGTCTTCAGTGCGGGTTTGGTTTTTGCAAAGGGTGGACCGGCTTTCAATTGAATCTAGGCGCTGTTCAGGTTGTTGCGCATTTGACGCGTGACGCGACACGAGCGCGCCGCGGCCGTAGCTTACTCTGCGCGCAATGTGTCTGGGCCAGACGATCGGCAACGATAGTGTAGACCGAAGGATTAAAAGCCAGTCCCATGTGGGTGCCTGAAACTCGGAAATCGGTTCCTGAGTTCCCTGTCCTGCAATACCGCCAATCAACCACTCCATCATCGGGCGTGTAAACCGCGGTTTCGACCACCGATGGAGGCATGCTGCACTGCAGAGAATCCACAAAATCGCAGGTGCAGTGCCCGGTGTAGCAATCGGGAAGCACCGCAGGCCCGTGCTTTTTCAGGATGCGGAGGCGAACCGCTTCGGCTGCCAGCAGGATAGCCGAATGAGCCACAGTACCGCGGAACGGCGCCCCCAACGTAATGACGGAAGCAATGTCTCGTGGCCGTTGGGCCGCGATCGAGCGGGCGATAATGCCTCCCAAACTGTGGCCAATCAGATGGATCCTGCGGCGGGTTTTGGTGAGCGCCCTCTCAATGGTTTGATTCAGGCGGCGTTGAATCAGGAGGTTCGGACACTCTGCGTTCAGACGGATCCCGGAAAAGAAGGGCTGGTATCCGATCCGTCGCAGCCATCTGTGTAGAAAGAATAACTGATGGTCCGGAAACAGGAAGCCGGGGACGAGCACTACTCCTGAACCGTCGCCGTGAGCTGTGCCTAGACCGTAATAGACAGGCGAGGCATGCAGCAGAGCTAACTCGACCGCACACAGCACTTCACCCAAAATGGGAACACTGGCTTCCTGATAATCCCGAGTGAGAATATGGGGGCCCCGAGCCAGCGGCCGGACGTGCGTTCTTTTCATTAAGTTCCCGCCCTATTGTATATGAAGATTAAACCCCGGAGACCCCGCAAACCCTTTTGCCGGAATTTGCGATTTGGGCGGGTGGCACACCCGACGACGAAGAGTGGCGGGTGGCGCAGCCTTGGATTCTGTTTTTGCCTTTGACGTTTGGGTGGCGCTTAGTCCTGAGCGAAGCCGAAGGGCACTCTCGTCCGCCTAGGCGGACGAGGGTGCGGGGGTGAGGTTGGCCTTGCGGTTTTGAGGTTTGCTTTCGAGTGCGGTGCTGCCTCTGGTTGACCGAGGGTCTCCACAGGGATTGATGCTTGCAAACTCTTCCCAGCCGTGACAGGTTGGCTCTGGGGAGTTGTGTCATGGCGCGGTGCGAGAAGCTGCGGGAAGAAATAAATGGGCCGTCCGCACTCGCGTCTGCGAGGCTGCCTCTACTTACGCCAAGGCCGGGCACGGCCCTGCACCGTCCGGTGCAGGGCACGGTCCGCCAGAATTCTGGCGGATGCCCAACGAGAAAGCCCGGCTTCGCCATCCAGCATGCCCGTAAGTCTTTTTGCTGCAATGCGCCTACTCGCTGCGATTCTCAGCAATCTTCCATTTCTAATCGACACTCGATTCGAATAGAAATCGCTGTAAGCCTATGAAAACAAAGGGGCGGGATCATTTCTAATCGTCACAAAATAACGGGTGTGAAATCGCGCAAAAAGGGCGGCGAGAGCCCTTCGGCGGGCGAGTCAAGCCTCGCCGTAACAAAGCGGCGTCAAGCCGCCGCACTCCAGAAAACCAATGGCCAAAGAGCCGGCAAGATGCCGGCGCTACAGATGCCAAGACATCGGCCCGCCTGCCCTTCGGCGCCGCTCAGGACAAGCCGCACTCCAGAAAAGCCGGGCGCGGCATGCCGTGCCCCTACCAAGAAACTGCCGCGACAAAGGCAAGAGCCGGCAAGATGCCGGCGCTACAAATGCCAAGACATCGGCCCGCCTGCGGATGTCACACGTGGGCGTGACCACGCGCACTGTTCCGCTTGATGGCTCGAATTACCCTTTTTTCGCGGGTTTGCTGCGCTCCGGAACGAGCAATCCCGGGGAAGGAGACGCCCGTGCCCATCCGAAACTCACAAAGCGGTGAAATCCTGCGGACTTACACGATTGAGGAGCTCCAAGCACAAGCCAAACTGATGCGCGGCTACGATCTGGTGGCATTGTGCGCGGCGGGATCGGGTCATGCCGGTGGAACGCTTTCGATAATGGACATCGCCGCGGCGCTGTACCTGCGGGTGGCCAATCACGATCCAAGGAATCCGAACTGGCCGGACCGGGATCGCATCGTCTGGTCAACCGGGCACAAAGCGCCGAGCCTATACCTGGGACTCGCCTTCGCGGGCTATTTTCCGAAAGAGGACGTGGTCACACTCCGCAAGCTCTATTCGCCGTTCCAGGGGCACCCGCACTGGCTGAAGCTGCCGGGAGTGGAGGTATCGACCGGGTCGCTGGGCCAGGGATTGAGCATTGCGGTGGGAATTGCCCTGGCGGGGAAGCTGGACGGCAGGAACTATCGAACGTTTTGCATCATGGGCGACGGCGAGCAGCAGGAAGGCTCCATCTGGGAAGCGGCGATGGAAGCCGGGCACTACAAGCTCGATAACTTGATCGGAATCGTGGATCGCAATCGGTTGCAGATCGATGGCTGGGTGAAGGACGTGATGAACATCGAGCCGCTCGAGGAAAAGTATCGCAGCTTCGGGTGGGACGTCGTGAGCATCGATGGACACGATATGAAGCAAGTGGTGGAGGCGCTGGAAACGGTCAAGACCGGCGGCGGCAAGCCCCTCGCGATCATTGCCGATACCGTGAAAGGCAAAGGCGTGACGTTCATGGAAAACGTTGCCGGGTGGCACGGGAAAGCGCCCAAAGCGGAGGAGTTGACGAAAGCGCTCGAAGAACTGGGGCTCACCGGCGAGATTCCCGTCGAGGAGCTGTTCGCCCGCGCCAGAGAGTTCCAGGCGGGAGTGGACCGCCAATTAGAAGAGAAGATGCCGCGGTTTCACCGCAACTACTGGTGGAACACCGGTTCGAGCATGAAAGCCAAGATGGAGCCCACGCGGATGGGATTCGGACAGTCGCTGGCCGCCAACGGAGCCGATCCGCGCGTGGTCTGTCTCGGCCTGGACATTTCCGGCTCCATCACGATCAGCGAGTTCTATGCCAAGAATCCGGAGCGCAAAAACCGCTGGCTCAGTATGGGGATCGCGGAACAATCCGCCACAGCCGCGGCAGCGGGCCTGGCCAAGGAAGGAAAGCTGCCCGTGCTGGGAACGTACGGCACATTTGCGGCGTCGCGCAACCTGGACCAGATTCGCACTTCAATCTGCTACGGCAACTTCAACGTGCTTTTGGCGGGGGCGCACGGCGGCGTGAGCGTGGGGCCGGACGGAGCGACGCATCAGGCGTTGGAAGACCTGTTCGCGATCTGCGGGTTGCCCAATATGAGCGTGGTGGTGCCCAGCGACACGGTAGAGACGCGCAAGGCCACCGATTACTTGCTGCTGGACCATCGCGGGCCGAAATACATCCGGTTCGCGCGAGAGGCGACTCCGATTGTCACCGGCGCGAGCACCCCGTTCGTTTTCGGCAAAGCCAACGTGATTCGGTTCCGGGGTGAGACGGCAAACTTCATCGAAGCGTTCGAGACGAAATTGGAAGCCGAATATCGCGATGAGTCGGAAGACTTGACGATCATCGCCTGCGGACCGATGGTGCCGGAGGCCATGCGCGCGGCTTGGATCCTGAAGTCCGACTTCGGATACGAGACGCGCGTCCTCAACATGCATACGCTGAAGCCGTTGGACGCCGCGGCCATCGTGAGGGCGGCGCAGGACACTCAGGTGGTGATCACGGCGGAAGAACACCAGATCGGGGCGCTGGCCTGGCCGGTGGCAAGCGCGATCATGCAGGAGCCGTCGCTGTTTGAGGTGCCTGTCATCCTGGGGGCCATTGGCGTGAAGGACCGCTTCGGCGAATCCGGCGCTCCGTGGGAGCTGATCAAGGAATTTGAAGTATCCGCTGAGCACATTGCGGCGAAGGCTGTGGAGTTGATGAGAGTGAAGAGCGCTCGGGCGGCCGATCTGCTTGTCGCAACCGGCTAGCAGGAGATGCAAAAAGCGGGCGGCTCGACGCGAATTTTAGCTGCCCGCTTCGGTCGACTGCCAGGACGCGGAAAGCGCTTCATGCAGGGCGCGACGTTCCTCGTCGGTGAGGTCGTCATCTTCGTCGTCCGCGACAAGGTCAATCATCGTGCCATCGCGCAAGGTGTGGTCTTCGTCTGATTTTTTCCGGGCTGAATTTCAGGGCTGGTCGCAGCGTTCCCCTCGGGCGATTTTTCGGTCATGGATAGCTTTCCTTGAGCCGTTCGTGGATGCGATTCGAGAATTTTCTCCAGGCAAAGCGGGGAACCAAGCCCCAGAAGTTGCGCGCGAGGCTATCACACTTCTTGCTCGTCTGCTCAGCGAATCCCGGATAAAACTCAATGGGGCGCGGCGTTCAGCCTATGGATGGATTACCACAAGACCGAGAAGATTTTCGAAAGAGTCGAAGTCCCGATCCCGGTGCAAAAGTGAGTGCCCCTGGAGAAGACAAAATGTGGCGATCAAACAGTCAATGGTCTTTCGAACGGTGTGTCCACGCCGGCGAAGGCTCCTGAAATTTCTCGCCGCCTCGACCGCCAGGTCCTGGCCCCCAGTTTCAAACAATTCGAACCTGCCAAGGCCGCGCAAAACTTGCGCGAAGGTTTTGTCGTCCCGGATGCCTTGAAGAATCTCGCAGAGAATCAAATCCGTGAGGCCGAAGCGCTGGCGGGAGAGTTCGCGATCCAGGTAATCGGTTTCAGCGTTTTGCACGCCGCTGAAGTAGTCGATCCAGACCGTGGTATCGACGATCACCATGGAGTGTTACTTGGGGACGCGCCCCAGGCGGGACTTGCTCAGGTCGCCGTCCCAGCGCACCTTCCCTCGCAGGCGGCGAATCGCGGTTTGCGCGCGCGTTTGAATCAGCAGGCGCAATCCGGCTTCGACCGTGGCCCTTTTCGTGCGTGTCCGGCTGCTCTTCATCGCGTGCCGCATCAACCGGTCGTCGATGTCGATATTCGTGCGCATCTGCCTTCCTATGTGTAAGAATACCATGTTTTTGTGTATCAGGCAACGAAGCCTCGACTTCGCGTCGCGGCGCTTGTTCGGAAGCAGGTCCGGGAGTATCATCGCGGCTCGGCGCAAAAAGCATCGGCGATGCCGCTTGGGATTCGCTGCGCCGCCCGCCCAACCGCAGTTTCCAACGCACGGCCGAGAACATTCAAAGGAGGGATCATGGCAACTCCAAAATCCGCGGTCGCACCGATGATGGCGGCGCAGGTTCCCCGGCCGGGAGCCGATTTCGAAATTGTCGAGCGAGAGATTCCCAACCCGGGCCCGGGAGAGGTGCGCATCCAGGTGCAGGCCTGCGGCGTGTGCCATAGCGACGTGTTCACGAAAGAGGGCCAGTGGCCGGGCATTCAGTTTCCGCGCGTTCCCGGGCACGAAGTCGCGGGCGTCATCGATGAAGTGGGCGCCGGAGTGACGTCGTGGAAGAAGGGACAGCGAGCCGGCGTCGGCTGGCACGGCGGCCAAGACAACACCTGTCCCTCGTGCCGGCGCGGAGATTTTCGCAATTGCCAAAACCAGAAAATCCCGGGCATCAGCTACGACGGGGGATACCAGCAATATATGGTGGCGCCCATCGAAGCTGTTGCAGCGATGCCCGAAAGTCTGAATCCGATCGAAGCGGCACCGCTGATGTGCGCCGGCATCACCACCTATAACGCGCTGCGCCACAGCGGCGCGATGCCCGGCGACCTGGTTGCGGTGCTGGGCGTCGGCGGCCTGGGCCACCTCGGGATTCAATTTGCGAACAAATTCGGTTACCGGGTTGCGGCGATCGGGCGCGGCAGCGAAAACGCGCCGCTGGCGAAGAAGCTTGGAGCGCACCTGTACATCGACAGCAAGGCCACAAGCGCGGCGCAGGAGTTACAAAAGCTGGGCGGCGCGCAGGTGATTCTGGCGACGGCGCCCAGCTCGAAAGCGATGTCGGAGCTGATCGACGGTCTCGGGCCGAACGGCAAGCTCATGGTGGTGGGCGCGGCATTTGATCCCATCGAGGTCACACCCATTCAACTGATTTCCAATACGCGGACGATCCAAGGCTGGGCTGCCGGCACACCCGCCGATTCCGAGGACACGCTGCGCTTCTCGGAACTCACCGGCGTGCGGCCGATGATCGAAACCTATCCACTCGAAAAAGCGGGCGAGGCCTACGCGCGAATGATGAGCGGCAAGGCGCAGTTCCGCGTCGTCCTCACGATGTGAGCTGGCCAGGAACGTCAGCGGAACACCAACATGGAAGGAGACACCGTATGAGACTGAAAGCTTTTTTGCTGATTGCAGTTGCCACAATTGCCGGCGTTGGCGCCTTTATGGCGCGAGCATCCGGCCAGGCCGAAGGAGCAGCCGTCCCGATCTACGGAATCAAAATTTATCCCGGTTACCGCGACTGGAAGTTGATCTCCGTGGCCCACGAAGAAAGCAACCTCAACGATTTGCGCGCCGTTCTCGGCAACGACATTGCGATCAAGGCCTACCGCGAAGGAAAGCTTCCATTCCCGGACGGCACCGTGATTGCGCGCATTGCATGGAGTTACGTTCCATCGGAGGAAAACAACAAAGCCTTTGGCCGTAAGCAGTCTTACGTGCCTGGCCCCCAGCCGGAGTGGTATCTCCAGTTCATGGTCAAAGACTCGAAAAAGTATGCCGCATCCGGCGGCTGGGGCTACGCGCAATTTGACAAGGACGGCAAACCCGCCGACGCGGCAAAGCTCGAAACCTGCTTCCCCTGCCACTTACCGATCAAAGATCGCGACTACGTCTATACCCATTACGCACCTTGATACGCGGTATTGCAGCGGCAACCGTTGTTGCGGGGCCAGCACGTCTACTTGGATTTTACAAGAGGGTTAAAGCCATGACGGATGCTTCGACTGGAGTTGCACGACAGACGAGCGGCGATAAGGCCGAAGTTCGTCCGTTTCACGTGAATTTTCCGGAGGCGGAACTCACCGAATTGCGCAGGCGCATCAACGCGACCCGATGGCCGGAGCGGGAAACGGTCGCCGATCAATCGCAAGGAGTGCAGCTCGCGACGATTCAGGCGCTGGCACGCTATTGGGCGACCGAATACGACTGGCGCAAGGTCGAAGCGCGGCTGAACGCCCTGCCGAATTTCATTACGGAGATCGATGGGCTCGACATTCATTTCATTCACGTTCGCTCGAAACATGAAAATGCACTGCCACTGATCGTGACCCACGGATGGCCCGGCTCGATTATCGAGCAATTGAAGATTGTCGATCCGCTCATCAATCCCACAGCGCATGGCGCGAGCGCCTCGGACGCCTTCCACCTGGTGATTCCATCGATGCCGGGTTACGGTTTTTCCGGCAAGCCTGCGACCACCGGATGGGACGCCGCCCACATCGCGCGTGCCTGGGTCGCGCTGATGAAGCGGCTCGGATACACGAAATTCGTGGCGCAAGGCGGCGATTGGGGCGCGATCGTCGTCGATCAAATGGGCTTGCTGGCGCCTCCGGAGTTGCTCGGCATTCACACCAACATGCCTGGCATCTTTCCCAACGAGATTGATCAGGCGGCTTTTTCCGGCAAGCCGGCGCCAGCGGGTCTCTCCGCCGATGAGAAGGTCGCTTACGACCGTCTGCAATTCGTTTATCAAAAAGGAATCGCCTACGGGTTCCAGATGGGTCTGCGACCGCAGACCCTATACGGAATCGCGGATTCGCCGGTCGGCTTGGCGGCATATTTCCTGGATCACGACGCACGCAGCTACGCGCTGATCTCACGCGTCTTTGCGGGAGAATCCGAAGGCCTGACGCGCGACGACATCCTCGACAACATCACGATCACCTGGTTGACGAGCACGGCGCTTTCTGGCGCCCGTCTCTATTGGGAATACTTTGGCAAAGGGTATTTCAATGCCAAAGGCGTCTCCATCCCGGTTGCCGTGAGCGTTTTCCCTGACGAACTCTATCCTGCTCCGCGGAGCTGGTCGGAGCAGGCGTATCCCAAGCTGATCCATTACAACAGGCTCCCGAAAGGCGGCCACTTCGCGGCCTGGGAACAGCCGAAGCTCTTTTCAGAAGAGCTTCGCGCGGGCTTTCGATCACTGCGGCAACCAAGCTCACGGGTGGCACGGGCCTAGCGAACGACCCTCTTGCCGCTCAGATTTCTCGAACGCAAGGAGCAGCGCGATGAATTCTCCCGTTAGAGCTGTTGTTTCCTGTTTGATCGTAATTGCCGTATTTGCGGCCGCTTTTGGGCTGATGAATCCCATATTCGGGCGAGCCGATGGAGAGGCGGCTCCGGCGTACGTCACGCAAATCCCCTCCGGATATCGCGACTGGAAGTGGATCTCGGTGGCCCATGAAGAAGGCAACCTCCACAGTTTTGCCGCCGTATTGGGCAACGATGTAACGATCAAGGCTTACCGCGACGGAACGCTTCCGTTCCCAGACGGCACAACTATCGCTGCTTTGCACTATCGTCACGTCCCGTCGGAAGAAAACAACAAAGTCTTTGGCCAGGCTCAGTCGTTCGTTCCCGGCCAGCAAACTAACACTCAATTCATGATCAAGGATTCGAAAAAATACGCCGCGACGGGCGGTTGGGGTTTCGGTCATTTCAACGCAGACGGAACGGTCGGAAGCGACACCCTGATGAAGACGTGCTTCCCGTGCCATCAGGGCGCCGCTCACGATTTTGTGTTCACCCGATACGCGCCCTAAGTTCCGATTGTGCAGGCTCGAAAGAATCCGAGCCCTTTTCAGAAGAGGTTCGCGCGGGCTTCCGATCGCTGCGGTAAGGTTCTGCAGAACACAGAGGAGAAGATGATGACTCAATCGAGCGCTACCCAACGAAGCAGCGAGCGGGCAGATGCGCAGTTCACCATCGACCGCAGCTATCCGGGCCGGTGGACGATTACATTCAGCAACCCGCCGATCAACATGTTTGTTCCCACAACGATAGTGGAATTGGGAGCGCTACTGGCCAAACTCGAAGCGGACCCGTCCGTGAAGGTCGTAGTCTTCCAGTCGGCGAATCCCGAATTTTTTGTCGCTCATCTCGACGTAGCCAAGGCAGCCGAACGCCCAGGGGTGCTGGATCTCTGGCGCGACATTGTGCTGCGCCTTTCGTCCACGCGAGTCGTGAGCCTCGCCAAGATTCGCGGCCGCACGCGCGGCATCGGTAACGAATTCGTGCTGGCCTGCGACATGCGGTTCGCCAGCCGGCAAACCGCCATTTTTGGCAACCCCGAAGTCGGCGTGGGACTGGTCCCGGGCGGCGGAGCGATGGAATGGCTCCCGCGCCTCGTCGGCCGCTCGCGGGCACTTGAGTTCGTGCTCAGCGCCGACGATTTCGATGCCGATATCGCCGAGCGCTATGGCTGGGTGAATCGCACGCTAGACGATGGCGAACTCGATTCGTTCGTCGATGCGCTCGCCGGGCGGCTGGCTTCCTTCGACGGCAAAACGCTGGCCACGGCAAAGGCCCAGATCAATCGGTTCGGGATGCCAACAGCTGCCGAGCTTCAGTCGAGCAACGACATGATCTTCCCAATGCTGGCCTGGCCCGATGCGCAGGCGCGCCGCGCCAAACTCCGTGGTATCGGTTACGGGATTCACAGCGACTTCGAATTGAACTTCGGCCGGTACCTCCCTTCGCTCGGGCGGGCGGACGACGCCACGACGGCGAAGCAACCGAAGCCCATGGACAAGACGGATGCCGGCTTTGACCCGGCAACATTCGCGCAACATTTCAACCAATTCAGCCCCGACTATGCACCTCACTTCAGGGATATCTACAGCCACATGCGCGGCCATTGCCCTGTTGCCCATACCGACGAACTTGGCGGATTCTGGGCGGTGACGCGCTATGAGGACATTGCCCGCGTCGCGCGCGACTCCGAAACCTTCTCGTCGAGCTACGGAGTCTTCATGTCGCCGCATCCCCAGCCACTCAAGCGAGGATTTGGGCCGCTTAATGAGGAACGCACCGGACCGCTCGCCGCCCACCCGGCAGGCCCAAATGGCGAGGCGCCGCGCCTCAACTTCCTCCCCCTCGAACTCGATCCGCCGCTACACGGCCAATACCGCAAAGCCGTAGAGGTTCCATTTTCGGACGAGGCGCTCAGCCAAGCGGCGCCGTGGATATTGGCGCTGACCGACCGGTTGATCGACGCCGTCATCGAGAAGGGCGAGGCCGATTTCTGCCGCGATCTGAGCACGCCGCTGGCGAGCATCTACACGATGAAGTTTCTCGGCCTCCCACTCGAAGACTGGTCGGACTACGCCTGGTTCACCCAATCGGCGAGGTCTGGATCGAGCAGCGTCCAACCGAGAACGGAAAACCCGTCAGAACTCGAACTCCATAAACGAGTCACCGCCGAGGTGGTTCGTCAGCGCACGCGGCCGCTGGCGGGTGGGGTGATCACCCATCTGCTTGAGGCAACCATCGACGGACGAAAACTCGAGAGTTGGGAAATCGAAGCCTACGTCTGGGTGCTCCTCGGCAACGTTGCTACGACGCCGGCCTCTATGGCGTCGGCTTTCGTCTGGCTGTCGCGCAATCCCGAGCAACGACGCCGGCTTGTCGAAAGGCCGGACCTGTTGCCGGACGCGATCGAGGAACTCCTCCGCGTCTTCCAGCCCGTTCACGCGGTCAGCCGCACCGTCTTGCGCGATGTCGAGTTGGCCGGGCAGTCGTTGAAAGCCGGCGAGCGCGTGGTCTTGTGCTGGGCATCGGGCAACCTCGACGAGACCGAGTTCCATAACGCGGACAAGGTGGATTTTGACCGCGCCAACAAGCGCCATATGACCTTCGGCGTGGGCCGCCATTACTGCATGGGAGCCGATGCGGTTCGCCTCGAATTCCGAACCATGTTGGGGCAGATACTGAGGCGCCTGCCCGACTTTCGCGTCGAGGAAGCCGGGGTGCGACCCACGCTGGTGCCAGGGGTGGTGGCAGGCTACGCGCACGTGCCTTTTGTTTTCGCGCCCGGGAGAAAAGTGGGCGGTCCCCGCATCGACTACTGACTTGAGCGAGGCCTCTACCGGCCATCTCCGTGGGGAGGACGCCTCGATGCCCGTCAACTCATCAGGAGAAAAAGCTGTGATCGACAATTCGAAAAAAGCTGCCCGCGTCTCGGCGGCAGAGTGGGACTGTTCCAGGATCAAGGAATTCGGCGCGGCACACACGAACTGGCCCGACTGGTACGCCGCCTACATGGTGGCGGAGCAAGCGGGCGCCGAGCTGCCAACGTGAGCGCCATCTTTGACACAGAAAGGAGTTGATATGCCGCAAACTAAAAGAGCAACCGTTCGGGAAACACAAGCAGGTGCAACTCGGGCCCACCAGCCGGGCCAAGCGGTATTCAGATCGATCCTGCCGGAAGATATCGATTGGAAGGCGTTCGCGGCGTTCCCGCCTGCGGTCCGCCTCGCGGTTGTTGTAGGCCAGCCCTCGGAGCCTGGCCCTTACACAATCCGGGTGAAAGTGCCCCATGGCGTGAAACTGATGCCGCACAAGCATCCGGAGGATCGCGTCTACACGGTGATTTCCGGTGTTTTTTACATCGGACTCGGCGACAAGTTCGACGCCGATAAACTTCAGGCGTATGGGCCCGGCAGCGTCGTCGTTTTGCCCGGCGATACGTCCCATTTTCATTGGGCAAAATCCGGCGAGTACGTCACGCAGGTGACGGCGATCGGGCCTCTGGGCCTTGAATACATCGACGCGAGCGACGATCCGCGCAACAAAAGCTCGTAGGCATAACCGTTGCCGCGAAACTGGTTTTTGGACGGCTGAACAACGTGGAGCACAAAACTGGCTATCGCTCGGTAAACGTGGATGGCCTCTCTATTTTTTACAGAGAGGCCGGCGCGAAAGACGCGCCGGCGATTTTGCTGCTGCACGGGCTTCCGTCGTCGTCGCGGATGTTCGAGCCGCTGTTCGCCCGGCTCTCCGATCGCTTTCATTTGGTGGCGCCCGATTACCCCGGCTTCGGGCATAGCGACTGGCCGGACCCGAAAAAATTTGCGTACACGTTTGATCACATCGCCGAAGTGATGAATCACTTCACTGAAGCCGTGGAGCTCTCGCGCTACTCGCTCTATATGCAGGATTACGGCGGGCCCGTGGGATTTCGCATGATACTGGCGCATGCGGAGCGGGCCGAGTCGCTGATCGTGCAGGATGCCGTGGCGCACAACACAGGATTGGGCGCGAACTGGACCACGCGGCGCGCGTTTTGGGCGGATCGCGCCGCGAATGAAATCGCGCTGCGCGTGAATCTCCTCTCGCTCGAGACGACGAAGAGCCGGCACGCGGGGAACGATCCCAATCAGGAGCGCCACGATCCGGATCTCTGGACCGATGAATTTTATTTTCTCAATCAGCCCGGCCAAGCGGATATTCAAACCGACCTCTTCTACGACTACCGCACCAATGTAGAGAATTATCCGAAATGGCAAGCCTGGATGCGCGAGAAGCAGCCGCGCCTGCTGGTCATCTGGGGCAAGTATGAGTCGTCGTTCGACCCGTCCGAGCCGGAGTCTTATCGCCAGGATGTGCCTAACGCGGAAGTGCACATCGTTGACGGCGGCCATTTCGCGCTCGACACCGCCGCCGACGAGATCGCCTCGTTGGTTCGCAACTTCATGGCCAAGCAGAAGTGAACGAGAGGGAGGGAGTTCATGAAGAAAGCAGGAGGATTTGAACGCGCGAGGTTGCTTCTGCCGCTGGCCATCGCCGCGATTTTTTTGAGCGGCGGCGCCGGTTCCGCGAAAACTCCGCCGCATTTCGGCGCGCCGCCTCAGCAGCTCAGCGCCGAGGGCCAAGCAACTCTGCGCGCGATCATCCAGTCGGGAAATCTCGCGGATCTGCGCTGGCCGGATTTCAGCGACTACACCAAGCACGTCCAGAAATTTTACGAATCGTCCGGATATGCGCTCGCGTGGGTGAAAGGAATGGAGCCTACCCCGCAGGCGCGGCAGGTGATCGCCGTTTTGCAGGAGGCCGATCAAAAAGGACTCTCCGCCGAGGACTACGACGGGCCGCGCTGGAGCGAGCGGCTCGGCAAGCTCAAGCCTGCGGCGCGCCAGCCCTCGGAAGCGGATGCGGTGCGATTCGATTCCGCGCTCACCATCTGCGTGATGCGATATATCTCGGACCTGCACATCGGAAAAGTGAATCCGAAACACTTTGACTTCGGCCTCGACATCGAAACCAAGAAATACGATTTGCCCGAATTCCTGAAAGACCATGTTGTGAACGCCACGGATGTCGCCGGCGTCCTGGCGGGAGTCGAGCCTCCCTACCCGGGCTACCAGCGCACGATCGAAGCCTTGCGCAATTACATGCAGCTTGCCAAGCAATACACAGCCGAGCCGCTCCCCGGCGTCACCAAGACGGTTGCTCCCGGCGATTCTTATCCGGGAGTGCCGCAGCTTGCGCGCTTGCTGCGCGCCACCGGCGATCTTCCCGCGAATGCGAATGTCGCGGACGGAGCGACGGTCTATGAAGGCCCGCTGGTGGATGCGGTGAAGAATTTTCAGAGCCGGCTGGGCCGCGACTCCGATGGCCGCATCGGGAAACAAACCCTGGCCGATTTGAACGTGCCGCTCAGCGCCCGCGTGCGGCAGATGCAGCTCACGCTCGAGCGCTGGCGATGGTTGCCGCTTTCTTATCAAAAGTCGCCCATCCTGGTGAACATTCCCGAGTTTCACCTGCGGGCTTACGACGAGAATTTTCGTCCCGCTGTCTCGATGGATGTGGTGGTGGGCAAGGCGTACAACCACGATACGCCGGTCTTCAGCGACACGATGGAATACGTGATCTTCCGGCCCTACTGGAGCGTTCCTTATTCCATCGCCAAGGGGGAATTCTTTCAGCGCATCGCGCGCGATCCCGATTACCTGGCGAAGAAGGGCTTCGAGGTTGTGGACAGCCGGCAGACGGTGGTCGCGGGCGGGAGCGTGTCGAGCGAAGTGCTCGACCAGCTTCGCGCCGGCAAGCTTTTCATCCGCCAGAAGCCGGGCCCGCAAGACGCGCTCGGGCTCGTGAAATTTATTTTTCCAAACAGCTACGACGTGTACTTCCACGATAGCCCCGAGCATGAACTCTTCTCGAAGTCGCGGCGGGATTTCAGCCACGGCTGCGTGCGGCTGCAAAGGCCCGCCGATTTGGCGGTGTGGGTCCTGCGCAATAACGGCGGGTGGGACCTGGCGCGAGTGCGCGCGGCCATGAATGGAGAAAAGACGCAGCAGGTCAATCTGACGCACCCCGTTCCTGTTTTGATCGTGTATGCCACGGTGATCGTGACCGAGGATGGAGTCGTTCACTTTTACGACGACATCTACGGCCACGACGCCGACCTCGAGAAAGTGCTCGCGAAGGGTTACCCCTATCCAGGCTAAGAGTCTGCGTGTGACATAAGATTTTCAGTCAGGGCACGACTTTACAGCTGCGGAAAAAGTGCCAAACCACTTTCCTCAGGGGCTGAAGCCCACTGATAAGACGATGCTTGTGTCGGAGCTGAAGCTCCGACCGCCTAGCGGAGGGAGTTTTTCCGCAAACTGTTTAGTTGTGCCGTACATGCTTCAAAATCAGTGCGGCTTCAGCCAGTGAGGGGCTGACTTCGGAGTTCTCACACGGACCCTTCAGCGGAAGCCGCTGAGGAGGACGACGTCGCTCGATCGTTCGCCGCGCGCCAGGAACAATTGCTTGGCGTCGCGCGACCACGCAAAACCGAAAATATGCCCGGAAGTGAAATCGGTCACCTGGCGCGGCGCGCCGCCCGCCAGCGGCTGCTCCCACACGTTGGTGGCGCCTTGCCGCGTCATCAGATACTGCACTCCTTTTTGATCCGGAGCCCAGTGCAATCCAGCCGACCCGATGGGCCTGGCAAAATCCTTCACCGCAGCGCCCCCTTCGAAAGGCGCGATCGCAATCCGGAGCGTGGGCACGGGACCTGAACTCTGGTAAGTGAAGGCAATCCATTTCCCGTCCGGAGAAATTGAAATTGACGCGGACGCATTTTGCTGCGAAACGGAGATTTCCGCGGGCGCGCCCCCGTCCACTGAGACCCGGTACAGTTTGTGGGCCGAAGAGAACACGACCCACTTCCCATCCGGCGAACAGTTCCCGCCGAACGCCTCCCTGGCGAGGGTCAAAGGATTGGAGCCGTCTGGATCGGTCCGCAGCAGTTCGAATTTGTTGTCGTTAAAAGAATCGAACACCAGATAGCGGTCGCCGCAAGTGACCGCTTCGTTGTAATTGCGAAGATTCGGGCGAAGCAGCGCGCGCTCGCTGCCGTCCGCATTCATCAGGTAGAGCTCGCTTCCCCGGCTGCGCACCAGGAGTTTTCCATTGGGGCCGGGAGCGACGCCGGTGTCGGCCGCCTCGCCGGACGTGATCTGCTTGGCCTGCCCGAAATGGCCCGCGGGCGCAATGAAGATGTGCGAAGTGTCGCGGATTTCCGTGGTCACCAGCATCTGCCCGTTCGCGGTCAATTCCACCGCGGTGCCGTAGTCGGCCAGGTCGTTGGTAAAGCGGCGTTTTTCCGCGCCGGGATAGGAAACAAGCCACAACTGCGTGCGATTTTCCATTTCCAGGGAGATGGGAATCAGGAAAGATTTTCCGTCGGGCAGCCACGCCGGCCTGCCGACCAGACTGGGGCTGGAGAGCAGCACTTTCGTGCTGCCATCCCCCACATTGACGGCATTCAACACCCACTTCGACTCGCCGCCCAATTGAAATGCGGGCGCGAGGAGCGTCTTTCCATCCGGCGACCAGGCGACCCCATAGAGGAACCCCGGCCATTGGTGCAAGGCAACAAACAGGTGGTCGTTGCTGCCGTCGGCATTGGCCATGCGGAGTTCGATGAAGCCGTTTTCCGGCACGCCGCGCATGTAGGCGAATTGTTTCCCATCCGGCGAAAAAGCGATCGGGCCGTCCACGTCTCGAACCAGCTGGCGAGGAGTGCCGCCGAGGACAGGCATGGTGTAGAGGTATCTGAAATTGAGCACGCTTTTGTCGGATCGCACAAAATAGATGTAATTTCCGTCGGGGGAAAATGTGAGCCCGGCGAACCCGACCACGTCGGGCGGCAGCACCTGGACGTCGCTCTTGGTGGCCACGTTGCGAACCCACAAGCTTTGCTGCTCGCCGTCACGAAGGACATAGACGATATAGCGGCCGTCGGGCGAAATGGCCACGTCGCTCGCTTTGCCGCTGTCGGTGAGCTTAGCAATCTGCATGTTTTGAAGATTCAGCTCGCGAGGACGAGTGAGAAATTTGTATCCGCCGAAGGCCAGAGCGGCGAGCAGAACGGCTGCGCCGAGCAGGATCGGCACGAGAAGGTTTCGTTTCGCGGGGATTGCCTGCGCGACCGCCGCAGAGGACTGCGCCGCGGCGACGGCGCGGGCGGAACTCGACTGCGGGCCCGAATCCTGGGCGGAGGCAATCGCGCCGCTCATCGAAGCCACGCGGCCGGAACTCGTGTCGCGTTTCAAGCGCTTCAAATCCGCGCGCAATTCGGCGGCGCTCTGGTAGCGCAGGTCGCGGTCTTTCTCCATCGCTTTCGAGATCACCTGCTCGAGCTCGATGGGAAGGCTGTTGTTGAGGCGCACCGGCGTGACCGGGCTTTTGTGGAGGATGGCGTCGAAGATGGCGCCCGAGCTTTCGCCCTGGAAGGGAAGCGCGCCGGTGCACATTTCGTACAGCACGATGCCGAAGGAGAAAAGGTCGCTGCGCGCGTCGAGGTCTTTGCCGAGCACTTGTTCGGGCGACATGTAGGCGACGGTGCCCATCGAAGTGCCGGGGCTGGTCAATTGCGCCGTGTCCACGCCGGCGGTGGCGAGCGTGGCGCCGCTCAAGGCTTTGACGGTGGCGACTTTGGCGAGGCCGAAGTCGAGAATTTTGGCGTGGCTGCGTTTGGTGACGAAAATATTGGCGGGCTTGATGTCGCGATGAATGATTCCTTCGCTGTGCGCCGCGTCGAGCCCCTCCGCCACCTGGATGGCGACGTCGAGAATCGCGTCGAGCTCGAGCGAGCGCCCAGTGATAAGGTGCTTGAGCGTCTGCCCGTCGAGAAATTCCATGGCGATGAAGACGTGGCCGTCTTGCTCGCCGATGTCGTGAATCGTGCAGATGTTGGGATGATTCAGGGCGGAGGCGGCCTGGGCTTCGCGTTCGAATCGCGCGAGCGCTTGCGGATCCTGGGCCACGCGTTCGGGAAGGAATTTCAGAGCGACGAAACGGCGGAGGCGGGTGTCCTCGGCTTTATAGACGACGCCCATGCCGCCGCCGCCGAGGCGTTCGACGATGCGATAGTGGGAGATGGTGCTGCCAATCAGCGGGTCGGCAAGAGTCATGAACCGTGCATGGTAGGCCGCGCCCGCAGTCAAGTCAACGTGCGCGTCCCTTACCACTCGCCGGTGCTCAAGAATTGATGAATCGATTTGGCGGCGCGGCGTCCCGCGCTCATCGCCAGAATCACCGTCGCGCTTCCTGTCACGATATCGCCGCCCGCGAACACTCCCCGGCGCGACGTTCGCTGCGTGGTTTCATCGGCGGCGATATAGCCGCGCTCGTCGGTGTCGAGTCCCGGCGTGGTGCTTTGCACGATTGGATTCGCCGTCGTGCCGATGGCGATCACAGCAACGGCGACCGGCAACTCGAAGTCTGAACCGCGAATCGGCACCGGACGTCTTCGGCCCGATGGATCCGGGTCCCCCAGCTCCATTCGCACGCAGCGCATGCCCCGGAGCCAGCCATTGCCGTCGGTCAAAAATTCCACGGGATTCGTCAGCAGATGGAATTCGATCCCTTCGGCGCGCGCGTGCTTCACTTCTTCTGCTCTCGCCGGCATTTCTGCTTCGCTGCGCCGGTAAACCAGGTAGGCGCGGCGCGCGCCCAGCCGCAGCGCCGACCGAATGGCATCCAGCGCCGTGTTTCCGCCGCCGATCACGGCAACCTCTTTTCCGCGGACGTCGAAGACCGGTTCGTCATACTTCGGAAACTCATACGCATGCATCAAATTGATGCGCGTCAAAAATTCGTTCGCGGAGTAAACGCCGTTCAGGTGTTCGCCGGGAATCTTCATGAATTGCGGCAGGCCGGCGCCGGTGGCGATAAATACGGCGTCGTACGCCTCTTCTTCCATGAGTTCGTCGATGGTGATCGTCCTTCCGACAACGACATCGGTTTCAAACTCCACTCCCATGTCGCGGAGATAATCGATCTGCTCGCGAATGATTTGTTTCGGCAGCCGGAATTCGGGGATGCCGTACACCAGCACGCCGCCAATTTCGTGAAGCGCCTCGAACACGCGAACGGTGTGGCCCTTCATCACGAGGTCGCCCGCAGCGGAAAGTCCTGCCGGCCCGCTTCCGACGATGGCGACCTTTTTGCCGGTGGGCGGGCAGGATGGTTTTTGCCGGAGGCCCGCGCGCTGCTCGTAATCGGCAACGAACCGCTCGAGATACCCGATGCCGAGTGCGTCGCCTTTTTTCCTCAAAACGCAGCCGGATTCACAATGGTCTTCCTGCGGGCAAACGCGGCCGGTGATCGCGGGTAGCGCGTTGTCTTCGCGAATTTTCGCCGCCGCGCCGGCAAAATCGCCCGCCACGATCAATTCCACAAATTCGCGCACCTTGACGCCTACAGGACACGTCTGAACGCAGGCCGCTTTCGCGCAATGAAGACACCGCAGCGCTTCTTGCCTCGCGAGCTCCGCCGTGAATCCCAGATTCACCTCGCGGAAGTTTGACGCTCGCTCGTGCGCTTCCTGTTCGGGCATCTGTTGCCGGGGCAGCTTGATGCGGTCGCGCAGCGGAAGCGGATTTGCCGTGGCGGACGTGGCTTCGCTCACGCGTTTGCTCCTTCATCACAGGTAGGGCGCGTGCTGCCGGCCGGCTCACTGATTCGTGGACACCCTTGTTCGTGAAACTCCTCAACCGATCTCTGTTCCGCGGCGCGGTACATCGCGTTCCGCCGCATCAGAATGTCAAAATCCACCTGATGGGCGTCGAATTCCGGCCCATCCACGCAGGCGAACTTGCTCTCGCCGCCGACCAGCACGCGGCAACCACCACACATGCCGGTTCCGTCGATCATGATCGGGTTCAGGCTCACCACCGTGGGGATCCGATGTTCCCGCGTGAGGTCTGCCACGCCCTTCATCATGGGTATCGGGCCGACCGCCATCACTTGATCAATCCGCAGCCCGCTGGCGATCAGTCTCCGCAGGTTGTCGGTAACAAGCCCTTTTTCGCCATAGCTGCCGTCATCGGTGGTAACAAATACGGCGTCACTCACTTCGCGCATCTCGCGTTCCAGGATTACGAATTCTTTGCTCCGCGCGCCAAGGATCGAAATCACGGAATTCCCGGCTCGCTTGAGCGCCACCGCAGTCGGATAGGCCATGGCAGTTCCCACACCGCCACCGATCACGACGACGGTTCCAACTTGCTCGACGATCGAGGGTTTGCCGAGCGGGCCGACCACGTCCAAGATACCCTCGCCCGCTTCGAGTGAGTTCATCAGCTGGGTCGTCTTACCCACGCTCTGCACGACGATGGTGATCGTGCCTTTTGGCGCATCGGCATTTTCAATCGTCAATGGGATGCGTTCGCCTTGTTCGTAGAGCCGCACGATTACAAATTGCCCCGCCTGGTGTTTTCTCGCGATTCGAGGGGCACGAATCACGAACAGCTTGATACCGGGAGCTAACCACCGCGCATCGAGAATGCGGAACAATATCCACCTCCGCTCGCCTGTTTTTAGCAATTTGAGGTCGCTATCGCCGTGACGCTCACGTTGAAACAATGTGATCGCCGTCACAGCATTGGACGGGGGGCTTCAATGGCCACACAGCCTGCGGAAAAAGGGCCAAACTACTTTCCTCAGGGGCTGAAGCCCGCTGATAAGACGATGCTTATGTCGGAGCTGAAGCTCCGACCCCCTATCGGAGGGAGTTTTTCCGCAAACTGCACAGCGATAAAATCCTTGAACTGATGCCATGGAATGTAGGTGAAGCATCGAGATGAACAGGCGGGCAGGCCAGCCGTCGTCCGCCCCCCATGGCACTGAAGCTGGCGCACGTGGGCAGCGCGGGCACGGCATGGATTCGGCTTCGCTCACCACAAGTGCCGTGCCCCTACAATGCACGACCCGAAGGAAATTCAGAGGCCGCGCCACTCGCCCCGAATTCAAGCGGCCGCGCGACTTGTCCCGGCTGCGGCTTCGTATCCACGGGTGAGGTGGTACAAAACCCGGTCAAAGAACTCTCCCACCATGTAATTGAGTTCCTGAATGCCATAAAGCTGAACGGGGACCAACTCGTCCGGGGTGGCGCGATCGCCGGAAAACACGACTAAACCATGTTCGCGGATAAATCGCCGGAGGTGCGCCTTCGCCAGGATGATGCAGTACACAATCTCGCTCAGCGGAACTCCTTCACGAAAGCGCTTCCTCCCCCACTCTTCGTACTCCTTGCGGATTTCGTCTTCCTGGGGATTGCCGACCCACTTTCCGAGATTGCGGTAGAGCGCGGCGATGCGAAGCTCCAGTTCTCCAGCCGGGACGCGGCGAAAAGAGCTGGTCCGCTCATTGGTGAGGACGTCTTGCATCGCCTCGACGGTAAGAGAAGCGGCATGAGTCTCAATGAACTGCATTAAGCGGGAAACGAGCATTGGAGTCCCTCCGTTACGCCAAGGAGCGCACAAATCAGAGAGAAAGTCAGGGTCGAGCGTCACGGCCACGCGTGATGTAGCTTACAACGCAAGCCTCGCGCGCGTGGGTGCCGCGGGCACCACCCAACTTCAAAATCCGACCGGAACAGGTTCAAACCCCGGCCCACCCGCCCCGGTGATAGAATGGGGGCAACGATCGCGCCGCGAAATGTCCGTGAACCGAAGCCCCGTTGCCGCGACATTCCTTCGTCTTACGTTGCTGCTGTCATTCGCCGCGAGCGTGCCTTGCAATGCCGGCAGCCAGAGCCACACGGAGCCCCGCACTCTGAGCGGCAATATTTATTATGTCGACGGCAACCGGCCAGCGGAGAACATCTCCGTGGAATTGCGTTCATCCGGGGGAAGCCTGATCGCTCCCATGACAACCGACTCCACGGGGTGGTTTGAGTTTCGCGGGCTCGATCGCGCCCAGTACGCCATCGCAATCCATGCAGACGGGTTCGAGCCCCTCAATTTGAGTTTCGATCTTACGTACAACTCCAGCCGCGGAAATGCCATTTACTTGAAAGCGGCTCCGAAACCATCCGCCGAGCCCGCGCAACCCAGCCATGTCTCCGCCCACGAGCTTTCCATTCCGGAAAATGCGCGCGCTCTGATGCAATCCGGCAAGAAGAAGCTCTATCAGGAGAAGGATGCTCAGGGAAGCCTGGCCGATTTCAAGGGCGCCATTCTTGCAGCGCCGGGATACTACGAGGCCTGCTACCAACTCGCCATGGCGTACTTGGCTTTGGGAAAGCGGGACGAAGCCGAAAAGAACCTTCGCAGGTCCCTCGAATTGAGCGGTGACGCGTATGGCGACGCGCAAATCGGTGTCGGGACGATGCTGATGGACAAGGGCAATCTTTCCGAGGCCGAGAAACGAATCCGGCGCGGCATTGAGCTGAGCCCGGATTCCTGGATGGGCCACTATGAGCTCGGGCGAGCCTTGCTGAACGAGAACAGAATTTCGGAAGCGAAAGAGTCGGCCGAACTGGCGCGTTCGCTGGCTCCGAGCGCTCCCATCGTTTACCGGCTGCTGTCAATTATTCATCTGCGCGAGAAGGATTATCCAGCGTTGCTGCACGATTTGGACGCCTACATCCAGCTCGATCCCAATAGCCCGGCAGGGACCCACGCCAGCGAGCTTCGCGAGCAAGTACGGCAGAAGATAGCGGAAGAAAGCCGGCCGCCTGCCGCAGACCCCAAACCTTGAGAAGCCTCAAAAAAATCGGCGGGCCCGGTCTTCCCGAGCCCGCCGAGGACACACCGTCCGGCCTGGATTCACCTACGAAATCAGAAGGCGAACTCCAGCTTCATCTGGATCAACCGCGGCGACGCGTCCGCTCCCAGCACGGACCCATACATGGTCGTGGGCGCGGACACGGTCCTGATAATCTGACCAAACCGCGAGCTGGCAACGTTCGACACCGGAGAGTCAAAGTTGGGGTGGTTAAAGACGTTGTAGAACTGAGCCCCGAAAACGAGCTCGGTCCGTTCCGTGACCTTCGTATGCTTCATAAGCGAAAAATCGGTGTCCCAATAATATGGTCCCCGGAATGTGTTTCGTCCAAGGTTGCCGAATCCACTGGCCGAAAGGGAAAAATCGGCGGGGTTCAGACAAATGCCGCGACTTGGTAGTGTCGTCCCTTGGAATGCAGGCACGGTCGTGCAGTTGACGCCGGCCCCGCCGGGTGCGATCTCCGAGCCAAAAACCTGCACAGGAAAAAACGTGGGGTCGCCATATCCACCGGCTTCCAAGGCACCTGTTGTCCCCCCGTCTGTAATCGTAAACGGAAACCCGGAGCGCAGGAACACCGCCCCATTTACATTCCAGCCGTTTAAAAGCCGGTCCGGGCCATGCCCGCGCGTGATGTAATGCTTGATGGGAAGTTCCCAGATGTAGTTCGCATTCAGGGTGTGCCGCACATCGTAATCGGCGCTGGCATAGTTGAATCGCGGATTCAGCGGTTCCTCCGGATAAATTATGCTGGTGTTGGTAGCCCCGAAACCTGTGCTGGCAAACTGGGATATGCCGCTGTTGGAAGCCATATCCAGGGCGTGGCTCCACATGTAATTCACTTGGACGAGCCCGCTCTTGTACCGATGGGTGAAGGAAGCTGTCAGTCCATTATAATTCGATACTCCGATGCTCTGCGCGAAATTGGCTTCCAGGAAGCTTGGATTGATCCCGCTCCCGGCGGCCGAGAGGCACGGCGGCAAACTGGTGAACCCGGCGAACGGCGGTACTGCTGTAGGGTTTACCGTGTTATTGCAGCCGTTGATTCCGCTGTTTTGAAAATACTCGTGGATGCCGTGGTTGCCGACATACTGGACGCTCAGTGATGTGTTCTGCCCGAATTGCCGCTCGATTTCCAGGCTCCACTTCTGGTACTGGGGAATCTTGGGTTTGTTTTCAGAAGAAGCAAGAGAAGGCGGCGAAAAGCTTGGCACGGATGCGGAAATTGTGCTGAAGCTGCCACCGCTCTTGAAGCCGGCCTGAAATGCTGCGTTCGAAGCTGCCGTGCTGGCAAACAGGCTGTTCGGATCCGAGGGCGACGACAATCCGCCGGGCGCCATGGGAGAAACCGTGAACAGAGGATCGAATGGCGGATTCTCGGAAAACCCATCCAGCAAGACCCCCGGAAAACTGTCATAGAAGATGCCCACTCCGCCGCGCACGACGGTGTTATGCATTCCCCAGAAGTGCGGCTGCCAGGCAAATCCGAGGCGTGGCTGAGGTTCGACGGCGGTGAGGCTCGGCAGCATTTGTTTCTGGTTTATAAGCATCAATTGGTTGTAGGGCGTGGTTGGATTCGTGTTGAGTTCGGGGAATTCGACGGCGGGCCTGGAAAAACAGAGACTGAAGCAGATTGGGTCGGAAGCGTGGTCGAGACGAAAAGCCAGCGTCAGCGTGAAGTTCGGTTTTACCTTCCAATCGTCCTCCACGTAGCCGCCAATCGTGTACACCGCAAAAGGTTGAGTCAGCGCCGTAGGGAAGGATTGGGACAGCGTTGTGAAGTCAGTCTTGTCCGTCGGGGGAGTGGTGAGAAAATGCGGGTCAGCACCACCCCAAAAGAACGCGTCCTGGGTCAACGGCTGCATTATGCCGATTTGGTTGATGCTGTAGTCTGTGTTTGTGATCCAATTGCGGCGGTATTTGACGCCCACCTTGAGTGTGTGCGTTCCCAGCGGTTTGGTGAAGTCGTCCGACGCCTGGAACTGCGTTACGCGGCGGCCCTCCGGGAACAAGTTGTCCAGCCCTCCGAGGTTGGAATATTGCCCTCCGGGCCAGGACAGTGTTGTAGGAAATGCAGCGAGTGTAGCTCCCTCGTTGGCGTTCCCAAAGACTGCGCTATACCACTGCCCGGCGACGATCAGTTGATTGACCGCACCTCCGGAAAACGTGTGAAGTTCCTGCGCTTGGCCTTGCCATTCCGGCTGCGTGCTCTGCGTGTTAAAAAGCGAGTTAATCGGATCTGTAACGGTAGCCTGCACTCCCGTGTCCTTTTGAATGCGGGTAAAGAAGCGGTCGCGGTTCGTCACGTTCCAATCCACCCGCCCCGCCTCCAGATGCTCATGTGTTAGGTTGCTCACATTTGAAAAGAACGCCAGCCCGCACGGATTTGCCAAGCCGAACGGTCCCGCCGCTCCGTCTAGGTGCCCTAGAAACGAAGAGTCGCAGTCGCCGTTGGGCAGAGTGTTTGCAGCTCGGTTGGCCCCGGGAGCTTTGGAATAAAGGGTAAACATATTTTGATAGAATTGGGAAATTGTTGAACTCGCACCGCCGAAATTCGCATTGATGTTGTTTTGCACAGCGGTCGCGTAGTTGCTGCTCGGTATGACCGCCTCGACACTGGTCGGGATCACTAAATAAAGCCCCTCGGCGTTGAAATAGAAAAACAGCTTGTCCTTCTTGATCGGTCCGCCGACGTCCCCGCCGTACTGGTTGGCATTCACGAAGGAGCGCGGCGTGATTGGACTCGTGGAGTTGTTGAACCAACTGTTGGCGTTCAGCGCCCGGCCGTTCCAATACCAGATGGCCCGGCCATGAAACGCGTTCGTTCCTCCTCGCGTGACGTAGTTGATGTTCGCGCCAGCCAGCCCGCCGTACTGTCCGGAGTATCCGTTCGTGACCACGGATACCTCCTCCACTTCGTTCTGTCCCAGCAGCAGGTTCGTGGCGCCGGAATCGTTCACGTTGAGGAACGGGTCGTTCGTATCCATTCCGTTCAATGTGAATAAATTCGCCAGCGCGGAGATTCCGTAGCTGGAGAAATTGCCCAATCCTCCGCCGGCCGTGTTCATCACCGACCCCGGCGCAATCTGGGCAATGTAGGTGATGTCGTTTCCAGGATTCGGAATGTTGGCCGCTTGCTTTTCGCTGATGGTGGAAGATAGGTTTCCTGTATCGACCTGGATCAAAGGCGCCTGCTCTGTCACTGTCACGGTGAGCGAACTGGAACCCAGGGCCAGTTGAACATTCGCAGCGCTCACTCTTCCAACGTCAACCGCAACCGGGCGCGTCAAGTTTTGAAACCCCGCGGCACTCACAGTGATCGAGTATTCTCCTGGCAGGAGAAGGTAGAAATGGAAGCCCCCCTCCTTGTTGGTAGTCGTTTCCTGGGTTGCGCCCCTGCTAAGATCTTTTAAGCTGACCTTAGCATCAGGAACGACCGCATTCGTTGGATCGGTCACTATGCCGGCAATGTCGCCTGTCGTGGTAGTCTGAGCTGCCAATTTGCCTGGGCACAGCAGCGACCACACGAGAATCGCAAAAACTGCCGCAACGAATCGCTTCCAGTCCATTGCTCCTCCTTGGAACACGAATAATTGCGTCTTCCTACCTATCAAGAAAATAAAAGGAGGGCCGGAAACCTGAATGATACATGGCAAGTTTGGGACCCGAATCGAGACGGCGTAAGTCTATTTTTTTCAGTGAAGAACAGAGGTCCAAATTTTCGTAGGAGTGATGATTCGGAATTTCATATACACAAAACAGTAGGCGGCGATGCCGCCTCGGACGGCTCTCGAGAAAAGGCGGTCCGCCTACGGCTCCCGGTGGCCCTGATGCTTGCGGGCGTGGGCGGCGCGGGCACGGCATGCCGTGCCCCTACAAAGGCAAGGGCAAAGGCGCGCCTCGTCATGACAATGTGTCCATCGGCACAGGCCGCCGTGACAATTGTCGCAGCCATGTTTCCCTCGCCAGCGGTATGGTTTATCCGGAACAAACCGACCAGATCTAGCTGCCACTGTTGCGCCGGATCCGCGCCAAAAGAATCGAGGGTGTTATGCCGACTGCCTGGACGTCTCGCTACGCGGCTCGGACTGCGGCCGCGAAAAGCTCGCGCATTCGCGAATTGCTCAAAGTGACGCAGCTTCCCGATGTGATTTCCTTCGCCGGAGGCCTGCCGGCGAATGACGTGTTTCCCTTACAGCGCTTCAACGAAGCTTGCGGCAAAGTCCTCGCCTCCCACTATGTCGCCGCGCTGCAGTA
>DASPSD010000071.1:0-3626 GCA_035624115.1 Candidatus Sulfotelmatobacter sp.
GGGAATTGGAATCGACCGGCTGGTGATGTTGCTGACCGATTCTCACACGATCCGCGAGGTGATTTTGTTCCCGCTGCTGCGCGGGGAAACGGCCGCCGACGCCGCCGCGGCCAGTTCAAGCCCGAGTCAACCCACGAGCGAAGGGCGAAAATGAGCTTCGAGTGGTTGGTGGCGCTGCGGTATCTGCGCTCGCCGAATCGGCCGGCGGTTCTGAGGCTGGTCACACTGCTGGCGGTGCTCGGCGTCGCGGCGGGTGTGACAACGCTGGTGATCGCGCTCTCGATGAACACCGGCTTTCGCCAGGCCATCCGCGACCGGCTCCTCAGCGTCACCGCGCACGTCAATCTCAAGCCCCTCAACCCTGAAGGAATCCACGACTATCGGGCTCTGACCGCGCGGCTGACCGGCACGGCGGGCGTGAGTTCGATCGAGCCGGCGATTTACAACACGGTGCTTCTTTCCTGCGGAGGGCGTGCTCGCGGAATCGTGCTGAAGGGGATTGACCCCGAGCTCGCCACGCACGCAGGCGAAGCTCTGCAGCACATGGCGGCGGGTAGCGCGAGTTTTGCGCCGGGCGCCGACGGAATTCCTGTGCTTCTCGTCGGCCGAATTCTCTCCGAGGAGTTGAAGATTTCCAGCGGCGACTATGTGATGCTCACGAGCCCGCAGGGGAACTTGACGCCCTTCGGAATGCTGCCGAGGGCGAAGAGATTTCGCGTCGGAGGAATCTTCGATTCGGGCTTCTACGACTACGATGCCAACTGGGGGTTTGTCACGCTTTCCTCTGCGCAGGCTCTGGCGGGAGTCGGCGACGTGGTGAGCCTGCTCGAGGTGCGCGTCACAAAGCTCGATGATGCCCGGACCGTGGCCGACAAGCTGGTCCAGCGCGCGGGGCCTGGCTTCATGGCGACAACCTGGATGGACGAAAACCGCGCGCTGTTCCGCGCGCTGAGCCTCGAGAAATTGGTGACGGCACTCTTCATTGGGTTGATCACGTTCGTTGCCGGTTTGAACATTCTCGTCGTGCTGACGATGACGGTAACGGATCGCGCGCGAGACATCGCCGTGTTGATGGCGATGGGCACGCGCCGCGCGCAGATTCGCCGGATTTTTCTGTTTCAGGGTTTGGCGGTCAGCATCGCCGGAATTGTCGCGGGACTGGTGGCGGGATACGGACTTGCATGGATCGCAAACCGCTGGAAATTGATTCCGCTCAACCCGGAAGTGTACGCGATTCCCTACGTGCCCTTTCATGCGAACGGTTTCGATGCGATTTGGATCGCCGCCGCGGCGCTGGCAATTAGCGTGGCAGCAACGATTGTTCCGGCGCGCTCCGCCGCGCGGATCTTGCCGGTCGAGATCTTGAGATTCGAATAGCTCAACAGATCCTCGAAAGCTTGACTGCACGTGAAATACGTGCTACACGTAGCATACGTGCAAGAGAGGAACTGTGGTGGCTGACAAGAAAACCCACAAACAAAACGTGACCGTTAGCCTGGACCGCGCGACTATCCACAAAGCAAAGGTGATCGCCGCCCGGCGCTCCACGTCGATTAGCGGCCTACTCGCCCAACAGATCGAGAGCCTCGTGAGTGACGACGAGGCTTACGAGCGCGCCAAGAAACACGCGCTGGCGATGCTCGACCAGGGATTCGATCTGGGGGGAGAGTTCAAAGTCAGCCGCGACGAATTGCATGAGCGATAGGACTTTTGTCGATACCAACATCCTGTTGTACGCGCACGATCGCGATTCGGGCGAGAAGCGCGAGATTGCCGGTCGGGCATTGCGCGAGTTGTGGATCGCCGGGACTGGCGTGCTGAGCTTGCAGGTACTTCAAGAGTTTTACGTGAACGTGACCAGAAAGATTCGCTCTCCGCTGTCGCGGGAACAGGCGCGGTCGATCGTCAGCGACTATGTGGAGTGGGCCGCAGAAACCACGCCCGCCGAAGTCGCTGGCGCATTTCGAATCGAAGATGAAGCGCGAATCAGTTTCTGGGACGCCATGATTGTTTCCTGCGCCGCCAAGGCCGGCGCAAGCCGGATTCTCTCGGAAGACTTGAACGCTGGGCAGCGAATCGGCGGCATCCTCATCGAGAATCCTTTTGCCGGCCTCCGGTGATGCGGCGCGCCGGCGCGCTACCTATTCCCACGATGCGTCAGCTTCTGCTCTGTACAAAGTTGGCGCTCGAACGAAATTCAAAATTTGAATCGCGCGAATAAAGCCCTCCAAGCCCCAAATTTCTTGGATTTTTCAGTGGTTTCGACTCGTTTCCAGAGTTGGCAGCGTGCTAAAATCCAATCAGCAGAGATGCAGTGGATTAGCAGGCAAGAGCGGGCAGCCGGTACCCTCCAAACCGAGGGAAGCGCAAGGGGAAAATTGGGAAATTCTTTGGATTAAGGTGGCCGGCACGGACTTGCGGCCGCGTTGCAAAACAAGGACATACTGGCGGCCTAGTTCGGCATCTAAAGTGAGATAGAGGGATGTGGTAATGCTGAGGCAGGCCAATACGGGTGTTGTCGTAGATGACGGTCCCGCGGGTGACGTCCCAGCTTCGCCTGCCGTTCTACGGGTCGAGAATCTTCGCAAGGCTTTCCTCTCCGGCTCCCAGGAAATCGTACCGCTTGACGGAATCAATTTCGCGATCGAGCGCGGCGAGATGGTTTCCATCGTTGGCGCATCCGGCGCCGGCAAGAGCACGTTTTTGCATTTGCTGGCCGCGCTGGACACTCCAACAAGCGGTGAAGTATACTTCGCCGGAAATTCGCTGAGCACTTTTCGCGAGGCGGAACTGGCGAAATACCGGAACGGGAAAGTTGGATTCGTGTGGCAGCGCCACCATTTGTTGCCGGATTTCACGGCTGCCGAAAATGTGGCGATGCCGTTGCTGGTGCGGGGCCAGTCGCTCTCGCGAGCGCTGCAATTATCCAGAGAATGGCTGGGCGAGGTTGGACTTTCGGACCGCGCGGACCAGCCGGCGGGGCGGCTTTCGGGTGGGGAGCAACAGCGCGTGGCAATTGCTCGCGCGCTTGTGAATGACCCGGCGCTGCTGCTGGCGGACGAACCTACAGGGGACCTGGATGAACGCAACGCAGAGGCAGTATTTGAACTGATCGAGCGCCTACACGGGGCCCATCATTTGTCTTCGATCCTGGCGACACACAATTTGTCTCTGGCGCGGCGCGCGGATCGCGTGTACACCTTGGAGCACGGCAAAATCGCTCCGGGCGCGGAGATGCTCGCGGCAACGGCTTCGCCGGCGGCGGGCGTTGGGGCGAGAACCCCGGGAGGGCGAGCGTAACCCGTGTTCGAACGCTACACAGAAAAGGCGCGTCGAGTAATTTTCTTTGCGCGGTATGAGGCAAGCCAGTACGGCAGCCCGTACATCGAGACCGAGCACTTGCTGCTGGGTCTGCTGCGCGAGGACAAGGCGCTGGCCAACCGCTTTCTGCGCACGCACGGCTCGATCGAGTCCATTCGCAAGGAAATTGAATCGCGCATCACGGTGCGCGAGCGAATTTCCACGTCGGTCGAAGTCCCTCTCAGCCAGGAATGCAAGCGCATCCTCAATTACGCAGCAGAAGAAGCGGAGCGTCTGGGTCACAAACACGTGGGTACCGAACACCT
>DASPSD010000076.1:0-2056 GCA_035624115.1 Candidatus Sulfotelmatobacter sp.
TGAGGGAAATGAAAACCCGCCTTCCAGTATCCGCGCAATCTCGGGAATTCCGAATATTTACCCGACAGAAGTTGAAAAGCGCGCCACAAGGCCGTATTGTAGGAGACCGATAGCAACCGAGCTGCCGCCTATTGCCCTCCCTAAGCTCATGGCGCAGCATCCAACCCGCAAAAAGGAGATCGGCAATGGAAGCCAAGCCGGCACAACAGAATATTCAGGATTCCTTCCTCAACACCGCTCGCAAGGAACGGCACAATATTACGATCTATCTGGTCAGCGGCGTGAAACTGACCGGTCGTATCCGGTCCTTCGACAAGTACTCCGTGGTCCTCGAAACCAGCAACCAGGAGCAACTCATCTTCAAACATGCGATTTCGACAGTCGTCATTTCGCGCGGAGCCCACATCCACACGGATGCGAAGTCGGCGGCGGCGTCCCACGGGGAGGGGGCGACCGCGAATTCCGCTTCCGGCAACACCGAAGGATGAAGTGAGTTTGCTTGCGCCGAGATGACTCCAGACTGAGCAGCCGCGATATTTCGCAAGATAGTTCACAAGATAGCTCGCGCCGTCAGCCCAAGCCGCTGCTCAATCCTTCCGAACGGCGCGAACGGGCGTTCTTGGTAGGGGTGGAGTTTCGCAGCAAGGGCCGGTCTGCCGGCGCAGGAAAGACAAATTCCGCTACCATCACTCCCGGTGCGCAGGCGGCACGAGACCATGCCGCGAGCCTGGGCGCGTCGTCCTCATCCTCCTTATCCTCCTTCTTGCCGGCGGGGTCCCCGATTTTCAGTTCCGATTTCACCTCGGAAGATTCGCTCGCCGAACTGCGCGCTCTAGCCACGAGCGCGGGCGCCGAGATCGCCGGCGAATTCATGCAGCGCCGCGACCGGCCAGAGCCTGCCACGCTCATCGGCAAGGGCAAGCTCGAGGAAATTGCCGGCGCGGCGGCTTCGGTTTCCGCCGATGTGATTCTGTTCGATCACGACCTCTCGCCTTCGCAACAGCGCAATATTGAGCGTGTCGTCCACACCCGCGTCATCGATCGCACGCAACTGATTCTCGATATTTTTGCCCGCCACGCCCGCACTCGTGAAGGTCAGTTGCAGGTGGAGCTGGCCCAGCTCGAGTATTTGCTGCCGCGCCTGGCCGGTCGCGGCGTCGAGATGTCGCAGCTTGGCGGCGGCATCGGCACTCGCGGACCGGGCGAAACTCAGCTCGAGACCGACCGGCGCAAGATTTTCCGCCGCGTCCGCCACGTCAAGCAGCAGATTGAAAATGTGCGCCGCATACGGGCGCAGCAGCGCCAGCGCCGCGAATCGCTTCCCGTCTGCACGGTGGCGCTGGTGGGCTACACGAACGCCGGCAAGTCTACCTTGTTCAATGCCCTCACCCAGTCGAGCGTGGCCGCCTCGCCGCGCATGTTCGCCACGCTCGATCCCACCATCCGCGGCGCCGAACTCCCCTCCAGACGCAAAGTTCTGTTCTCCGATACGGTGGGCTTCATCCGGCATCTTCCGCATACCCTGGTTTCGGCGTTCCGCGCTACCCTCGAAGAAGTGCAACGCGCCACGCTGATCATGCAGGTCTCGGACGCCAGCAGCCCAGTCTCCGCCGAACAGGATGCGCAAGTGGAAAGCGTCCTCAAGGAGCTCGAAGCCGACAAGAAGCCACGCCTGCGGGTGATGAATAAAATCGATCTCTTGCTTCCCAAGCAGCGCGAGTCCCTCCGCGATGACGACCGGACGGTTCACGTCTCGGCCGCGAAAGGCATCGGATTGAGCACCCTGCTCGATCGTGTCGATGCCCTGCTTGAAGAAGACCGCCCTCGCCGCGTGCGCCTGCGCATTCCGCAAAAAGAGGGCAAGACGCTGGCCCAGTTGCAAGCCGGCGCCCGCATCTATTCGCGCCAGTACCATGACGGGTTGGTGCTGCTGGAAGCGGACGCGCCCGCGTCTCTGCTGCGCCGGATGCGGGAGTGGGTGGTGGAGTGAGGATTTTGTAATTTGGCGATCGAGCAATTCGGCGACGGTGCCCCAAGTCTCGATTTTGAGACCTGG
>DASPSD010000079.1:0-40068 GCA_035624115.1 Candidatus Sulfotelmatobacter sp.
GAAAAAGATTTCTCCGGGCGTGGGGCAGGTGAAGGGGAAGAATCCCCTTCCCCTGCACCCCATCCCCTCGAACAGCCGGAACCAAAAGTGTCAGGGATGTGCCCGGTCTAAAATGTCAGACATGTCCCCGACCGTATCAAAGGGCTAATTGGCGATCAAGGTCCGGGCCTGGCGCAATTCGGGGCGGTCGGCCATGGGGACGCAAATCGAAACCAGCTTGGCGTAGAAATCGCGGGCTTCGGCGGCGTTGCCCAGGGACTCGGCGGCGGAGGCAGCGCCGAACAGCGCGTCGAAGCGGTTGGGAGCGCGCTTCAAGACGGCTTTGTACTCGGCGAGCGCCTCGGCCGGCTGATTGAGTTCGCGCAGCATGTCGGCGAGCATCTCGCGGGGACGCATGGAGAGCGATTCGTAGTCATTGCGCTCCTGGCGTTCGGCGGCGCGGCGCATGGTTTCGATGGCAACGTCAAATTTTCCTTCCGCATACGCGAGCCAGGCTTCGGCTTCGCTGAGGTCCACCGCTTCGCCCGGCGCAATTTCTTCACCGTGCTTTTTCTGATCGGCTTCGCGTTCCGCGACGATTTCGGCGAGCTTTTCCGTGGCTTTCCGCGCGCCTTCCACGTCGCCGCTGCGGGCGGCGCCGATCGACTTCGCCCAGTAGGTGGTGTCGAGCCAGAGAGTTTTGATCGCCGGAACCGGGAGCGACGCGGCTTCTTTCCAGCGGTGCAGTTCGATGGCGTTGCGCGCCAGGAAGATGGACCGCTGGTCCGCAGCGTCCTCTTCCATGTGCTTGAGGCCGGGGACATCTTTCAATGCGTCCACCAGTTCGCGGGCTTTGGCTTCCTGGCCGCTTTGCAGATAGGAGTAATCGAGGAAGTCCATCGCGTGGGTCTGATAGTGATACTCGGTGTGGTGCTGTTCGGAGTCTTTCGCCGCTGCCGCGGCCGCGGCAAGATTCGAATCGATCGATTCCTGCCACAAGCCGAGGCGGACAAAGATGTGCGAGGGCATGTGCAGCGCGTGCGAAGAATCCGGCGCGATCTTCGCATATTGGCGCGCGGCTTCGAGGCCCTGCGGCGCGAGCTCTGCGGTGTCCGCCGCATGAATCAGGTAATGAGCCAGGCCCGGATGATTCGGGTGGGCGTGAAAGAGCGGGTCCAAGACGGCAATCGCTTTTTCGCGGTCGGGGATGTCGCGGTCGCCCGGAGGCGCGAGCGTCAGCAGAGAAAGCGCGTAGAAAGCGCCGGCATTCGGGTCGGCCGGGAATTCGCGGTACACATTCTTCATGGCGTCGGAGTAGGCGCGCGCGCGGGCGGAATGGCTTGCCTTGGGATCATTCTGGAAGAAATCCAGCGCCGCGGAGATGTACGCGCGCTCGCGCGGAGTGGCGGCCGTGATTTTCAGAGCTTTCTCGAGATAGCCATGGCCCTGCTCGAGAAGTTCCGGCTTGGGGAAGTCCCAGAGCTGGTGATACAGCGCCATCGCCTGGCCCCACAGAGCCATCGCGCAGTTCGGGTCCTTCTTGGCGGCTTCGGTGAAAGTCTCCTCGGATTCCTTGTATTGGAAGGAATGAAGCAGCGCGACACCCTTATCCATCACGGGCTGAACATCGGCTGTGCAGGATGTGGGGAAATCGACTTTGCCGAGGCGTTCGGCCTGGGGCGCCGCAGCGGCGGAAGTCGCGAATCCCACACCGGCTGAAAAGGTCAGAACGACCGCACAAAAAAGACGGAAATGTCGCATCGGAACACTCCTCGTATAAAGAGAGCGACATTCTAACAAATCCGCGCTGCCGGGAGATTCGACGAATTTGGGGGGAAGAGGGTGTTCAGGCCTGTGGTTTCGCGGCTACGACGTAGTGCGCCAGCATGCGGCGGCGGTATCCCAGGTGTTCATACAGGGCGATCGCGCGGGCATTGTCGGCGCGGACGTGGAGGAAGGGAGTCTCGCCGCGCCGGCGGATGCGCTGCATCAAAGTTTTCATCAGGAACGCTGCGAAGCCGCGGCCGAGAAAATCGGGATGCGTGCACACAGCGCTGATCTCTGCGAATCCCGGGACGCGCAGGCGCTCGCCGGCCATGGCGGCGAGGCGGCCGTCCCGGCGAATGCCGATGTAATTTCCCAGCTCGTAAGTGCGCGTCGAAAATGGCCCCGGCTTGGTCAGTTGCGTGAGCGCAACCATCTCCGGCACGTCCGCGGCGTTCAGTTCGACAAGTCCCGCAATCGGAGCGGGCGGCTCGGACGGTTTCGAGCCGTCCTCGTGAATCATCTGGGCAAGCTGCCCTTGTAGGAGAATGCTCCACCCGGCGGGAAGCACAGGCGGATCATCAAAGAACAGGCCGACCGCCCGTTGCTTGGTCAAGAGCTGAGCGAGCGAATCGAATGCCTCGCAGCTTGGCTCGGGAAAACCGGCGAGCGCTGTGATTTCGGGCGGAAATTTGCGCGCGACTCCGGCTACCTCAGCCAGATGCGCCTGCGAGGTGGTCAGCGCCTTCCAAATCGGATTATCCAGCGGGTGCATGGCAATTGGATGTGCCTCGAGCGAGAACGAATCAGTCTCCTGCGTCGTCAGGCCGCGTCGTGAAAAATTATGCCGAGCGTGAAGCGTTCGCCGGAAAGAACGGCGCTGACGCCGTGGCGAAAATTTGTCCGGTAATAACCGCGAACTCCTTTCGCGGGACGATGCCTCGTGGTGATCACGACCGCCTCGCCCTGCCCAAGCCGCACCGCGTGACCGATCGATTGCGCGCGCGGCTGCTGCTCGACGAGCAATAATTCGCCGCCGGTAAATTCCTCGTCCGGCCTGCTCAGGCAAAAAATCACCTGGAAGGGAAAAACGAGGTCGCCGTACACATCTTGGTGCAGGCGATTGAAGTCGCCCGCGCGATAACGGAGCAGCAGCGGCGTGGGGCGCTTCTGGCCGCGCGCGTGGCAGCGCTTGAGGAAATCGTCGAGCTCGGCAGGGAAGTCGCTGTTGAGAGAATGGGCTGCCATCCATTCATTCGCCGCGGGCGCTAGATGCCGATAGAGTGCGGGGCGCAATTCGGCGACGAGTGCAGGCAAAGGATAGGCGAAATACTGGTATTCGCCGCGGCCGAAGCGGAAGCGCTCCATTTCAATGCGGCTGCGGAAAAGCTCGGGCCGGGCATAGAGCGCGCGGAGAGATTCACATTGGGCGCGGTCGAGCACCGGACCGAGGCGGGCAAACCCCTGAGCCCACAGGCTCGTGCGCGCGTCCAGCCAGGGCAGGCTTGCGACGCGCTCGGAAATTTTCATGGGTTCCCTCGCGACCGGCAGCGGCAATTCTATCGCAGGCATCCCAGGAGGTTAGCGGTTCGGTTTTGCCCCGGCTATCCGATTCTGGCGGCGAAACTGCGGCGAACCGAAACTAATGCGCGGGATCCGGGTTGAATAAGTCAGGGAGGGGCGGCGTGTGTCAAGAGAAGGTCACTCCCGGATTTCGACGCAACCAAGGTCTTGCGCTGGGAATCAAAAGGAGTAGGATTGGTTTATCATAAGACAACGACCCGGAGAGGCTTACCCCGCTCCTCCTCGTCGCTGGGTGGAGGACTGATATGAACCGACCCACCTTTATAAAGCTTTCCTTCCTGTTTGTTGCATCCTTTGCACTCGCTTGCACGCCTACGCCTCTATTTGCACAGCATGGAGGCGGAGGTCACGGCGGCGGGGGCGGCTCCCATGGCGGTGGAGGTGGTGGCTTCCACGGTGGAGGCGGTGGCAGTGTTCACAGCGGTGGTGGCAGCTCCCGCGGCGGGAGTGGCGCCTACCGTGGCGGCGCACCTTCGGCGCGTTCCTATGCCGGGCGGGCGCCAAGCTACAACGGCCGCTACGGCGGCTATTCCGGCGGCGTTTCGCGCATGCCGGGATTCAATAGCCGCGGCGGCGCGATGGCCAGAGGCGGGACGGGAACGCGTTCCGGCGCGGGCACAACGGCCCGAGGCGGAGCGAACGCCGACGGGCAGTGGCATTCATTTGCAGGGACGCGCGGCGGGACAGGCGCAGCCGGCGCGGCTGGGACAGCGCGGTCCGGTGCCGGTGCGAATAGCGGCGCGCGCAACTTTGCCTGGGCGCATGGAGGCCCGGCAGGTGCGGGCGCCAGCGCTCGCACAGGCGGCTCCAGCGCTTCCTCGAGCGGGAGATCGTCTGCTGCCACACGAGCGAGCGGCTCGACGAGCGCACGCAGCTCCTCGATTTCGCCGAGTCACGCAGTCTCCAATATTCAAGGCTCGCACATGAACAGCAGCGCAATTGCTGGCTCGCGCGCGAGCACTCATGCAGGGACCGGGTCCACCCTCGCCGGCACGAGCCATACGGGCGTGAACAATGCGGGGTTCACCGGCGCCCATTTCGGCAACTCCTTCTCGCGTGGGTCGTTTGACCACGTCGGCTTCAATCGTGGCTTCGGCTTCGACCATGGCTTTGGTGGCTTCCGGGGCCGCTTCGGTTGCTGTGGCTGGGGTTGGGGCTGGGGTTGGGGCTGGGGCTGGGGATGGGGCTTCGGTTGGGGCTGGGGTTGGCCCGGCTGGTGGTGGAACCCGTGGTGGTGGGGTGCGGGTTGGTGGGGACCTCCTTACGGTTACTACGACCCGTGGTGGGGCTGGCCGGTAGAGCAGCCGAATTACGCCCCCGGCGATTTCTCTGACTACTACGGGAATTCGCGGAGCACTTACAATCAGCCGTACACGAATCCCACGCTCGGCTACGGCGGCTCTGATTTGTATGGTTCGCTCAACTCCGAGCCACTGGGCAGCCCGAATCTGAATCCGCTCACCGACAACGTCGCAGCCTCGACGCCGACGATCCTGCTGTACCTGAAGGACGGCACGATGCTCGCGGCCGCCGACTACTGGATCGCGGACGGCAAGCTGCACTACGTGGTGAACTACGGCGGTGAAAGCATCGTCGATATGGACCAGGTGGATTTGCAGCGGACCGTGGATGAAAACGGGAAGCGCGGCGTGAAATTCTGGTTGAAACCGAACCCGAATACCACGACGGGCTCGCCCGCTGCGTCGCCGGCTCCGGCGCCGGCACCGTCGAAGCCAGAGCCGGTCGAGTCTTCGGAGCTACAGCCGGCCATTTAACAACGATTGATCGGAAACTGGCGGCGCGCTACGCCTTCGCTTCGCGGAGGAAGCGCGCCGCTTCTTCCGGCGGCGTTGGATTGATGTAGAAGCCGGTCCCCCACTCGAAGCCCGCCACTTTCGTCAGCTTGGGCATCATCTCGATGTGCCAGTGGTAGTGATCGTTGATCTCTTCGCCGATCGGCGAAGTGTGGATGACGTAGTTGTACGAGGGGCGATTGAGGACGTTGTCGAGCCGCGCCAGGAATTCGCGCAGCACCTTCGCGAGGCTTCCATAGTAGGGCGTGGGCATGTTCTCGAAGGCAGAGCTGTGCTGGCGCGGCAGAATCCAGGTCTCGAAGGGGAAACGCGGCGCGTAGGGTTCGAGGGCGATGAAATAGTCGTTATCGAGCACCGTGCGCGTGTTGGTCTCGAGTTCCTGCCGGATCATGTCGCAGAAGATGCAGCGTTCCTTTTCGTCGTAGTAGCGCTTGGAGTTGTCCACTTCTTCGCGCACGCGCTTGGGAACGATCGGCAGCGCAATCAATTGCGAGTGCGTATGTTCGAGGGAAGCGCCGGCGGGCTCTCCATGGTTTTTGAACAGCAGGATGTAGCGGAAGCGCCGGTCGTTCTTCAGATCGAGCATGCGGTCGCGGTAGGCCCACAGCACTTCTTCCACCGGCTTCTCGCCGAGCGTGGCGAGGGTCATCTGGTGGTCCGGGGTCTCGATGATCACTTCGTGCGCGCCCACGCCGTTCATGCGGTCAAACAGCCCTTCGCCCTCGCGATCGAGCCCCCCTTCGATTCCCAGCGCAGGAAACTTGTTGGGCACCACCCGCAGCGACCATCCCGGCGTGTCCCGGCCGCTTCCGTTGCGGCCGTAGGCCAGGATTTCCGGCGGCGTCTTGCCTTCATTGCCCGGGCAGAAAACGCAATTGGCGCTGCCTTTGATCTGCACGCTCTCGCGAACGAAATCCATCGGCCGCTTGCCGCGGTCGGTCGAGATGATCACCCAGCGTCCCGTGATCGGATCCTTGCGAAGCTCCGGCAAAAAACTCCTCCTCTGTCCGCCCGGATTGCGCCGGCCCGGACAGCTTCCAAAACCTCTCTATCTTACTACGCGGGACAAGCCAGCGGCGCGGTCAAGAGAAGGGAGTGCTAGTACGTTCACTCCCCGCCGCTCATTCCCGGCCCATCCCGAACGCGCCCTTGTGCAGCCGCACCGCCGGCCTCGCCCCGGGTTGCGTCTCGATTGCGAGAATGTCGAACCGGCAGGCGGAGGATTCGATCCGCCGGGCGCGCAGAAACTGCCGGGCCATGCGCGTGAGATTGCGGCGCTTGTCCCGGTCGACAGCTTCTTCGGGCTGGGGCGGCAGCGCGCCTGCGGCCGAACGCGTCTTTACTTCAACGAACGCCAGGACCGGCCCGTCGTAGCCGATGATGTCGATCTCGCCTTTCATCCCCGGCAATCGGAAATTGCGCGCGACTGGGATGTAGCCCTGCCGGCGCAGATACCAGTAAGCGTACGTCTCGCCGCGGATTCCAGTCTGGCGCGCCTGCTTTTTGTCGTCTGTTACGGCGGAGGCTTCGGCGAGGCCTTTGCGAGCGGCAAAATCCACAATCGAAAACATCAACCGCGCCAGCATGACCAACCCCGGGTGCGTGTCCAGGGGCGGCTGCGCAGCCGCCCCTGGGGACTACATTGCGCGCTCCGCCTCGGTAATGCAAGCATCGAGAGTGCGCACGGCGAAATCGGCCTGCTCCTCGTCGATCAGGAGGGGCGGGCAGATGCGCAGCGTCGTGTCTCCCGAACCCAGCAGCAGCAATCCCTTCTGGAATGCCAGTTGAACGATCTGGTTCCGTAGCTCGGGGGCCTTTTCTTTCGTCTTCTGATCGCGCACGAATTCGATGCCGATCATGAGGCCCTTCCCGCGGATGTCGCCGACGATATTGTGCCGCTCGCGCCAGTCCGCTATTTCTCCTAGGATGAATTCTCCCATGCGCGCCGCGTTTTGAATGTAGTGCTGCTCGAGAAGCTTGTACGTAGCCAGGCCGGCGGCGACACAAACCGGATTGCCGCCGAATGTAGAGGCATGCGCACCGGGCGACCAGTCCATCACGTCCGCGCGGGCAATCATCGCGCCGAGCGGCATTCCCGATGCAACTCCTTTCGCGACGCAGATGATATCCGGCTCGACGCCGGCGTGGTCGATCGCCCACCATTTTCCGGTGCGCCCCATGCCCGACTGCACTTCGTCGGCAATCAGCAGGATTCCGTGCTCTCGGCAGATTTTTTCGAGGCCTTGCAGAAATTCGGCCGGAGCCGGCAGATAGCCGCCTTCACCCTGGATCGGCTCGATGAAGATGCCGGCCACTTCGTCAGGGTCCACCCGGCGCCGGAACAATTCATTCACGAGATAGCTCAGGCAGTCGGCCGAAGCAGTCTCCGGCCGCACGCCGTACGTGCCGCGATACGTGTCGGGGAAAGGCATGTGGAACACGCCCGAAAGCAGGGTCCCGAAGCCTTTCCGCTGAATCGAGCGGCTGGCAGTAAGTGAAAGCGATCCCATCGTCCGGCCGTGGAAGGCTCCGTGGAACGCGATGAGCTTGTCGCGTCCGGTGTGATATTTGGCGAGCTTGATGGCTGCTTCCACTGCCTCCGTGCCGGAATTGCCGAAATAAACGCGCTTGGGGCCATCGCCTGGCGCGATGGCGGCGAGCTTTTCGCCCAGCTCCACCATATTCGGATAGTAAAAATCCGTCCCCGACATGTGAATCAGCTCGGCCGCCTGCTTTTGAATCGCGGCGACGACTTCGGGATGGCAGTGGCCCGTGGCCACCACGGCAATCCCCGCGGCGAAATCGAGAAAAATGTTTCCATCCACATCTTCCACGAGCGCTCCCCGGCCTTTTTTGGCGACGAGCGGATAGCTGCGCGTGTAGGAGGGCGACATCACGTCGTGGTCGCGCTCGACCAATTTCTGGGCTTTCGGCCCGGGCAACGGCGTCACCAGGTTTGGTAGCTTCGTCTCGACTGCTTGCATGGTTTCCTCCGAAATCTGAATTTATGAAATCTTTATGTCCCCGCGCGCAGACCGGTTCCCGCCGGCGCGCGCCGGGCGCAACAATCGGAGGGTAGGGCTTAAGCCGCGCCGAAGAGATTCGGGCGTTCGTGCGAGGGCTGGTTGTGCAGCGGGTGCGAAAATTTTGCGGTGATGCTCATTTTTGCTTCCAGCGGACGCCGCCTTCTTTGGTGTCCTCCAATATGATACCAGAGTCCGCAAGCTGCTGGCGGATTTCATCGGCGCGTTTGAAGTCGCGTCGCTTTTTTGCCAACAGGCGCTCTTCGACGAGCGCTTCGATTTTTTCCGGCGGAATCTGGGGAAGAGCGGTCCCGAACCCGAGTTTGCGGAGCTTTTCGTTGTCGTCGTCGGTGAGGAGCGCCAGGATCGCGTCGAATTTCTCCATCGCGGCAATGATGCGCGGCGCATCCTGCTGGCGGAATTCGCCGCGGTCCATCGCCGTGTTCACGTCGCGCACCAGATCGAACACTGCCGCAAGCGCCACAGCCGTATTCAAGTCGTCCGCCAGGCCCGCGTCGAAATCGCTCTCGGCTTTCTCGGCGCGCTTTTGGATTTCCGGATTCGCGCCCGCTGCGAACTTCACTTCTGTGAGCCGCCGCACGAAATTCCTCAGCCGCTCCACCGAAGTTTCCGCCTGCTTCAAGCCGTCCATCGTGAAGTTCAGTTGGCGCCGGTAGGGCACCGAAAGCAGCAGAAAGCGGATCGAAGAAGGCTTGAAGTTCTTCGCGAATAAATCGCGCAGCGTATAAAAATTTCCGAGCGACTTCGACATCTTCTCGCCTTCAATGATCAGGTGCTCGGCGTGCAGCCACAGACGCACGAAAGTTTTCCCCGTGGCGGCTTCGCTTTGCGCGATTTCGTTTTCATGGTGGGGAAACGCGAGGTCCACGCCGCCGGTGTGAATGTCGAGCGTCTCGCCCAGATACTTCATGGACATCGCCGAGCACTCGATGTGCCAGCCCGGGCGTCCGGGACCGATGCGCGTCTCCCAGAAATGCTCGCCGGGCTTGGGCGCTTTCCACAGAGCGAAATCGCGGGCGTCGTCCTTTTCATAGCGGTCGGTATCGACGCGCGCGCCGGCTTTGATCCCGCTCATGTCGATCTTCGAGAGTTTTCCGTACGCCGGAAATTTCGCGATGCGGTAATAAATCGAGCCGTCGCTCGTGTAGGTCATCCCTTTTTGTTGCAGCTTTTCGATCAGGGCGACCATGTCTTCGATGTGGTCGGTGGCGCGCACGAGTTCTTCCGGCATCTCCAGATTGAGCGCGCGCATATCTTCGAGGAAGGCTTCGATATATTTTTCGGTGTACTCGCGGATGCTCACCCCCGCCGCGGCGGCTTTCTGGATGATGCGGTCGTCCACGTCGGTGAGGTTCATCACCTGGAGCACGCGATAGCCGCGCGCGCGGAGGAACCGGCGCAGCACGTCCTGAAACACGAACGTGCGGAAATTGCCGATGTGCGCGAAGTCGTACACCGTCGGTCCGCAGGTGTAGATCCGCACTTCGCCCGAGTGCAGTGGCTCGAGCTGCTCGGGCCGGTTCTTGAGCGTGTCGTGGAGGCGTATCGGATTCATCGCCGCGGCCTGTGCAAACGCGTGATTGTATCCGACGCGTCGCTCCGCGGCAAACCGGCCCAGCGCAGTCAGTTGAAAGACGGGGGTCACGAATTCCTTGGATGGCACGTCATGGCATACGCCGGCTTGCAGGCTTGCGGGGCACGCGTTCGCAGCACCGCCAGGAGAGTCGGAGGCATTTGCTTAGGCACTTCAAAAATGGCCACCTGGCTCACATTGCTCTCATCGCGAAAGCTGATCTGAAAATAGTGCCGTCGCTGCCGCTTCTTCACGAGCCCTACCGCAATCGCTGGAAGAACTCCCAGATGGCGCGCGACTTCTTCGGTGTATTGGAACGACTCGATTTGTGCATACGGGATGACCAATTTGTTTCCAGAGTATTCGAACGACAACGCGGTTTCCGATGTGGTGTCCAAGCGACCGACTGCGCCTGCTGCCAGAGGAGCGACCGTACCCCCGGTGTACATCACTTGGCCATCTTCGACCGCGCCCGCAGGAAACGCCATGAGCAGGAGCAGGCAAGTGAGCACAAAGCTTCTCATTCTCCACCTCCTAGACATTGATGAATCGAGGTTAGGGCGAATGAGGCGACGCGAGAGGGCGCCTTATGACACTTTTCGGAATGTCACAAGCGTCAGAACTCATCGCACGGGTCACATTCAGCCGGGCAAGACGGGCGATGTTTGGGTCCCGGTCGGAGCGCAGCAATGGGTGAGGAGTGCCGCGCCTACGGCGCTCCAAGTGATTGTGGCCCGCATTCCCAGCGCTCCCGCGCTGGGCTAATTTCTCCCACGCCTACGGCGTTGGTTGAGTTTAGTTGGCCGCTAGAGATGTATCGACAAGCCGGCGCCGGAGGCGCGGCAGAATTTAGCCCAGGCCGGAAGGCCTGGGACTTTTCTGCCTCTGTTGAGATCTTGCCGGAAATGGCTCAGCCGGACGACGCCGGGAGGTGCACCGGATTCGAAAACAAAGCGGAAGCAAGCTTCCGCACTCCAAAGATCTTGATGGGCAGCGCTCAGATAAATAGGGTTTCAGTAGAGCCAACCCATCTCATAAACCCGCTTTGTAGGTCGCGGTTTTAACCGCGACATTACGATGGCCGATTTTGCAGGGCTTCAGCCCCTGAAGTTCCCGGCGGCGCTGGGATTCGGCATTTGTAAGATGGGTCCACGTCACTTCGCCTAAGCAAGTGGCTCGAGGATGAATTGCTGGTACCGCTGTAGCTCCGTGATGGCGGAATCCGAAAGCAGTGCAAAAGGAATCGCGCGGCATCCTTTCGGCAACCCGGCGGACGTGACCGAATCGCAAATCACTGCCGCCGCTTGCTTCAATCCTCTTTGCCACCCCGGCTCGCTCGTGTTGCGGAAAATCATGCCGTCCCGGTGAAATCCCGCAGCCGTGAGCATCGTTCGGGCCAGCTTCAAAAATCCGGGCCAGCCGGACGCGATTCCGATCAGCGTGTCCGATGGGGCAGGAAGCCACTCGCCTAGCGAACGCGGAACGGACTGGACCGAAAGCGCGAGCAACTCCGTTCCGGGAGGCAGGGCTTGCCGGACCGCTTCCTGCTTGTTTGCGAGGACGACGGGAATTGCGCCCTCGAGTTTTTCCGGCGATCTGCAAGCGTCCAGTGCTTCGCCCGCGACAGGAAATTTCACCGCGCGGCTCATTTCAAACAAGACGATGCGCCGCAATTCCGCGTCCGGCTCGATGAGCAGAAAACGGTCGGGCGGCTGAAGCGAGAGCCAATGGCGCAGGCGCGCTTGAACGGCGGGCAGCGAGACGCCTAGCTCGCGCGCCGAGCGGAAGAGATTCGCAATCAGTTGATCGAGAGCCAGCGCGGAGGATCGCGGAAGCTCCGGCCTGCTTTTGCGCACATATACGCCGCTTCCGTGCCGGAATTCCACCCAGCGGTCTATTTGCAGTTGGCGGTAAGCCGCGCTCACCGTATTGGGGTGCAGGCGGAAGCGGCGAGCCAGCTCGCGCGTGCTGGGCAGCCGCTGCCCGGGGGCCAGCTCATCGCAAAGGATGCCGAGAATCACCTGGGTGACAAGTTGCTCTCGGATCGGCACCCCGCCGTTGCGCGCAAACCAGAATCGCATGGCGTCCTATCCTACGCTGCGGCGGCTCATAGCGACAATTGCGGGCGTGGCCCGTTCGAAACACTCCCATGCACGCAGATTGGATAACCAAGCGCACGGAGTGCAAAATTGAATTATGCGACGTCTCCCTTTCATATTCGGGGGCCTTCACTTGTTGGCCATGGTGCTGAGTTACATCGGCCTCTTCATCCCAAGCCTCTCATTCGCTGGGAGGGCGTTTTCATGGATATTACCGGCTGACCTGCCCATTTCTCTCCCGGTGTATGCACTGGCATGGAAGCATGCCGCGCTCGCATTGGGCTGGATTCTTGTTGCTGGCACGGGATGGTGGTATCTGATTGGCCTAGCTGTGCGAGCGCTACTCGCTGCTCTGGGCAACAAGAGCGGGCCTCTCAAGCTAATGGACCGAGATCTTTTATAACGCTCTTATTCTCTGTGGCTTACAACGGTACTGTAACCACGGCGTCGGGGTGCACGTCCAACCTTCAGGTGAGATTTATGAAAGTGGCCATGAAGCCAGCCCTAATCGTAGCTGCCGCCCTCTCGTTTGCCGGCACTACCCGGGCGCAGTATGCCGAGCAAAGGCCTCCAGCGCCCCGCTCCCGCGGCCCGGGCTTCCGGACATGAGTACCGTACCCATTATGACTACGACGAGGGCGATTACCTCACGGTCCCGCTGGAGATTGATCCCAGCGCATCCACAAACGCTCCGCCCCCCAGCGTGGCTCAAGGGCCGGCGACTGCCTACGCACATGGCGACGCCAACGCGCCCGTCCCGAATATTCTCGTGACGCCACGGCCGCAGTCCGCACCCCGCGCTCCCCTGGGACAATCGGCACAGCCGAGTGCGCCGAATATTTCCGCCCAGATTCATCAGTTGGTCCAAGCGCGGAATGCGGCGAATTCCGCGCCACAATCGCAGCCGCGGCTTCAGACGCAGAACATGTCACTGGCGGACTTGGCGCGGCAAGTTCGCGCCGAAAAGGCCAACGAAGAGAAAGCCAAGCTGAAGATCAAGCAGGATGCGGAGGGCCACGCGATCCTGGTAGAGAAGAATCCTTAACACGAAGCGCGGCTACGAACCCGGGCACGGCATGCCGTGCCCCTACAAGAAAAATCGAAAATGCGTCTTGCCAGACGCTGGCGATTTTTGGCACGTCTGTAGAATGATTCTCGTCCGGGCACGGCTTCAGCCGTGCCGGAAGTGGATAGAATCCTCAGGGGTTTCAACCCCTGAGGTACGCCGCCACAATCCCGATCCTCATTTTCAGGCGAGTCCATTAAGGGATCAGTTGCACATGGCGGGTCACGATGGTGACGTCGCCATCCTGCGAGGGCGTCGCGGTCAGCGGGCGCGACTTCAGCAGAAACATTCCTTCGAGCGGCATCCCGTAGGATTGGTCCATCACCTGGATCTCCACGGGCTTGTCCACCGGCAGAGTAAATGTGATCTCCACGCCCTTTGCAGGCATCGTGCGGCACTCATAGAGCAGCCAGCCATTCAGAAACCGGCGCAGCACCTCGGTCTCCGGCTGCACCGGCTCTCCCTCCATGCGCACCGAATCAATCGCTGCGCCGGGCTCGATGAGCGCGGCAGCCACCGGGGCTCCGCGTTCGGATCGCAGCAACGCTCGATATGATCTCCGCCCGCCGTTGACTGAAGACTCGAGAATCGTAAATGTGGGCGCCCGGAATTCCAGATGCGGCGAATCAGCCAGAAAAGCAGGATTCGAGCTCCAAGGGAATGGGCCCTTTTCCACGCGCTGAAAATTCGTGGCCACGCGGATCGGCTCCGGCAACCGGCCCGAAGCCGGCTTCACCACCCAGTGCGAATTTCCAGAGTCAGCGTCGAGCCAGTAGATGAAGTTCACGCGCTCAGGCGCCTTGGCCGAAAATGGAGGCGCCACAATCGCTGCAAAGGCGGAGAGCAGCGTAGCGACAATCGTGACAGCCGGGATTGAAAGACGCGTAAGCCCGCGCGCGGTGCGCAGGTCGGCGCAGAGCGGAGCGAAAGGCGTCAACACGAGAGCCGAAAGAATTGAAGTGACCGGCAGAATTGGATTTCCGAGTCCTGTATAGAGCAGCAGCAGCGGGCCAAAGGAGACGATTCCCGCTGCCGCAAGCGGAATGATGGTGGCCAGCGCTGCCGCGCGAGGCTCCCCGCCGGGCCACAGCGCCATCGGCAACCCTGCCACTGCGGCAACGCATGTTGGCACCACCACGATGTAGCTCAATTGCGGAGCCTGCCAAGCACTCACCACCGAAAGCAGCGCCCACCACAGCCACACTCCCGCCCATAAGCCGAGGAATCCGGCTTTGCGAGCGAGCGCGTCTGCAAAAGAGCAAACCACCGCCGCCGCGAGCGCCGCAAATGCGAGCTCGAGCGGGAGCGGATGCGCCACCCAGTTCACGCTGAGCGCTCCCGCCTTTCGCAGCGCCCAGAGAAGCGCGTAGGCAAGGCCCGCGACCACGAGAATCATCGCGAGCCAGGCGAGAAGTCCCCAGATAAACGCCGGCGGCGTCAGCCGCTTCCGCCACAGCATCCACGCAATTTCGAGCAGCAAAATGCCCGCCGCGCCGATGGCGAAGCCGAGCGTCCGCGCGACTCGCCAGTAGATGACGCCGCGCTCGAAAATATCGAAGTACACAGCGTCGCGCTGAGGATCGCCGGCCAGATCAACCGTCGCGGTGGCGGGCTCTTGCGCCAGTTTCGAAAGATCGCTATTCGCGAGCGCCAACACAGAGGGGAGCGCATTTTCGCCGTGGTGCTGGAGTGTGCCAGGGTCCGCATTGGCAAAATTATCGAGCGGGGTGTGATAGTGCGCCACGTTTGCGACATTCGCGAAATTGAGTCCTTGAAATCCCGCGGCTTTGAAGATCGTGAAATCCGTATCGTTTGGAAACTGTTTGTAGGCCGTATAAAAAATCGAATTTGTCGCAGGACGTGCCGCGTGGCGCGCATAGAGGTCGACGGCCCAGTAGTTCGCCGCGCCGGTCTCAAACATCAGGCTCGAGCCGGAACTCCCTCGCGAATCGACGTTCACGGCGGCGCGCACTTCCTTGGCCCACGGATGCTTGTCCACGAACACGCGAGCGCCGAGCAGGCCCGGCTCTTCGCCATCATCAATCAGAATAATTACGGGATTGCGCGGAATCGGTGACGCCTTCAGCGCCCGCGCGACTTCCAGCACAGTCGCCGCGCCCGCGCCGTCATCCGACGCTCCGGGGCCTGCGGGGACAGAATCGTAGTGCGCCGCCAAGAGCACCGCGCCCGTTCCCGCTGTGCCGTCGAGCCGCGCCAGCACGTTCTTGACGGTGGCGCACGTCCCGAACTCGTCGCAGCCGAAGCCGGTCTGGACTTCGGGCTTGTAGCCGATTTTCGTGAATTCCTCGATCACACGGGCGCGAACCGCGTCGTTTGCAGGGCTACCGGTCGGATGCGGGACGCCGTCGCCGACCAGGCGGTTCAGAACTTCGCGCGCGCGGCCCGCGGAGAATTCCGTTGCGGGCGCGGCGACAGCCTTCGGCGCGGGAGGCCGCAGCCCTTCGTGCGCAAGGAAGAGAATCGCCGCCAGGACGGCCACGCCGAGCAAAGCCCTGCGCGCTCCCGGCCCGTTTCGCGGGGCCACATACCCCTCCCGGTGCGCGCCATGCTAGGCCGCGACTCTGCGCAAGTCAATCCGCAATGCGCGGCTTTTGCGGCTGCGAATCGCCGCGAGGCCTCTACCGAATTCGGCATCCGAGTGCTAACGTGGTAGGGTCGAGTCAGCCGCTGGGAATGAGCAGAAGCGAGGGATGACGATGACTTGGGGAAAACGGCGAGCGCTGATCATTGGCGTGATGGTCCTGCTGATTATCGGGCTGATCTGGGCGGCGTCGAAGCCGGCGCGGCTGGCCCGCGGCTCCGTGCTCGTTCTCGACGCGGAAGGCGAGATCAACGAGCAGCGGCCTGTGGAATTTTTTGATTTCCTCGGCGAGGGTCCCGCACCCGCGCTGCATGATTATGTAGACGCGATCGATGCAGCCCGCACCGACGCGCGCATTTCCGGAATCGTGTTGCGAATTGCGCCGCTGCAAACCGGCTGGGCCAAGCTCGAAGAAATCCGCGCGCACCTGATGGCCTTCCGCAAGAGCGGGAAGCCGAGCCTCTGCTATCTGGGCTACGACGGCATCGGCAATCCCGAGTATTACCTCGCCAGCGCGTGCCAGCAGATTTGGCTGGTGCCCACGACGCCCGTGAACATCCGCGGGTTGATGGCGGAGGCGCTGTTTTTGCGCGGAACGCTCGACAAGCTGAAAATCGTTCCCGAGTACTACCACATCGCGGAATACAAAACCGCGGGAAACACCTACACGGAAAAGAAATTCACTCCGGCGCACCGCGAGGAAGTGGATTCGCTGCTGCGCAGCGTTTACAACCAGTACCTCACCGACGCCGCCGCGGCGCGCGGAATGGAGCGGGAGAAATTCGAGGCGCTGGTAAAGCGCGGGCCGATTGTGGCCACTGAGGCCGTGCAAGCTGGAATTGTGGATCGCCTCGGCTATTGGGATCAGGTGCAGGAATATTTCCGGGGACGCGTAGGCGATTGGAATCCCATCCCACTCGCGCGCTACCGGATATTCCTGAATAATTTCATGGGAGAAAAAATTGCGGTTGTGACCGCAACCGGACTGATCGTCTCGGGAGCCTCGTCGAAATCGCCGGGGGGCGGCGGGACGATGGGCGGAGATTCCGTGGCCGCAGACCTCCGGCGAGCGCGCACGGACTCCGGTATCAAGGCGATCGTTCTGCGGATAGATTCGGGCGGGGGCTCCGTCGTGGGGAGCGAAGTGATTCGCCGCGAAGTCGAGCTGGCCACCGGCGCGAAGCCGGTGGTGGTGTCGATGTCGGACGTTGCTGCCTCGGGCGGATACTGGATTGCGGCGCCGGCAAACAAAATTGTGGCCGACCCGAACACGGTCACGGGTTCGATCGGCGTGGTCATCGGGAAATGGAATATCTCGGGGCTGTTCGGTTTGCTCGGGCTGAGCACCGATAGCGTGGCGACCAGCGACAACGCCTCGCTTTTTTCCGCGCAGCAGAATTTCACCCCGGCGCAGCGCGCCTATATCGAGAAGTCGATCCAGCAGATGTACGACGAATTCAAGAAGGGTGTCGCGAAGGGGCGCAACATGCCGGTCGAAGCGGTGGACAAGATCGGCAAAGGACGCGTGTGGAGCGGGGCGCAGGCCAAGGAAATTGGATTAGTAGATGAGCTCGGCGGGCTCGACCGCGCGATCGAAGTCGCGAAGCGGCTCGCGCACATTCCGGCGAGCGCGCAGGTACGCATCGTGCGCCTGCCTGAAGAGAAGACTTTTTTTGAGCAGCTTCTCGAGCGCGGGCGGGACCAATTATCCGAGGGCGGCGCGGAAGATTTTCCGGCGCTGGCGAGGAGCGCAGTTGATCCCGGCCGCCTGGATGCGCGCCCGCTCGAGGCCACGTTGCGCCGAATCGTCGAGTCGATGGAGCCGGTGCAAGCCCTCGTGCCCTTCGAGCTCCGCATCCACTGACGCGCTGCCGCAGGCAATGCTTCTCTGGAGTGCGGCGGCTTGACGCCGCTTTTTGACCGTCCGGCGTTCTAAAGGCCAATCAATCGAACCGAGGCTTGACTCGGTCGGCACAGCAGGCGCGGCCCGGGGAAGGGATGCCACCAAACCCTCTTCCCGGCTGAAACGGGCCGCAACTTTCGCTATACTGTACTCTCCGGGGCGCGGTACCCAAGTGGTAAGGGAGAGGTCTGCAAAACCTTTATACGTGGGTTCGATTCCCACCCGCGCCTCCAGTTTCGCCCCGGCTTTAAGGGATTTGCCTCGGTTTTCCGCGGCACTGCTGGGGACGGGCTTTCCCAACCCGCGTCCGCAAATTTCCTGTGCGGGCAATCGAATTAGCACCCCGGGTTTTATTTGTGCTATCGCAGTCGTGTCGATTTCTTGGTTCTCCATTCCGGATTGAGTCCGGGCCTCGCAGACAATTTCTTCAATCCACCCAGCAGCGCACCGAGAAGCGTTCGCAGGGCGAGAAGAGAGCGGAACTTCACGAGATCGCTCATGGGAGCGAGGTAGAAACCTGCAAAGGTCGTGAGGAGAATCAGGAAATTCACTTCCGGCTTGGTCAGCGCCCAATCGTCGGACGCTGTTGCATATGGCGCGGCTGGGCGGCTCTCCTGCGCCCCTCGCGCTCGTTCAAGAAGGCCATCGCCGGTTTGGTTGCCACGGTCAGGCGGCCTCCGGCTTCGAGGGGCGCAGGGATTTTGCAAGGAGTCTCCGCCACTCCGCCCAGATTTCCTCAGGGGGTGCCGCATTTCCGGGCGAAAGAATCCTGAGAATGACGAGGACCGCCGGAATTAAAAAGATAAGCGTGATCGAGACCCACATCAGAGCTGCCGCGCACTGCTGGTCTTCGAGTGGAGAAAGACCGAAGAGCCTCGGCGAAAAAAAATAGGAGGGATAGACGACCCGGTCACAAAATGTGAGGAATCCGGAAAGCGCGTCGCAGGGGAGCGTCGCAGCGAAAAGATACAAAGGAATGGCCCAGCGGGGCCAACTCGGTGAGCTCGGCCACGGCTGGACCACCGGCCACCAGAACATCAAACCCGCCCCGAAAAAAGTCGCGTGCTCCGATTTGTGCAACCAATCCAAGCGCAACGCCAGCTCAAATAGCGAAGGAATATGCCATCCGATCAAGGCAAGCGCGGCGGCCAGCCAGCAGATCGCAGGGTTGGAAACCAGGCGGCCCAACCGCTTCACCAAAGGCAATCGCAGAACTGGGCTCGCGACCTTGCGCGCGATCGATTGCGGGAGTCCTCGAAGGAGCGGCAATGCGGGAGCGCCGAGCAGGATCAAAGGAGGTGCGATGGCGCTCAGCAGCAGATGCTGCACCATGTGGACGGTGAGCGAGGCATCGTCCAACGCTTCAAGCGGGGAACCGATCGCGATCCAGACGGCCACGACTCCGGCCAAGAAAGCTGCAAGGCGCCAGAGCGGAAGTTGGGTCGCGAAAACAGTCCGAAGACGATTCCAGCCTGTCGTATAGACCATCGCTGCGACACACAGCGATGCGTCTACTCCGACGGGAGCGGACCACGAATGCAAAGCGGCTTGAGTTTCCGGCGTCATAGATTGGTTATGGAGAATTTGAAGCCGGCTTGCCAGCCTCGCCTGAAATCGCAATCGCGCGGGAGGCGTCCCGCGCCGGCGATTGACCTAGTGGATGCAGGGACTGCAAGAATGCGACGAGCGCCGTCGTTTCCGCAGGGCTCAAATTCTTGCCGTACGCAGGCATGTTTCCGCCCCCCTGAATGACCTGACGAATCAATTGATCCTGGGTCAGGCGTACCGCCACTGCATCGAGGGCCGGCCCGCGGTTTCCGCCCCGGTTTGCGAGCGAATGGCAGTTGTGGCACTGCTTGACCTGGAAAATCAGGGCGCCCTGCCGTTCCAGCGCCGTGCGGTTTTGCAGAAATTCCGCCGGAATCGGAATCCCGCTCCACGCATCCATCACGGGACTCCATGGCGTGTGCTCAGCGAGATGCGTGAAGGTTGCAAGCGATACCGCCGCGAGGAGCACCGCCAGCACCGAGAAGGGCCTGCGCCGCCAACTTTTCTCGCCTTCACCGGCAAGAAAAGGAAGAAGGAAAAGCGCGAGAAGCGCAACCACGGGGCCAATCAGTAGAACCGGCGTTTCCATGGAGGCCGGAAGGTACGAGAGCACCGCATAAAGCCACAAGAAAAAAAAGTCCGGCCGCGGCGATGTCTGAATAATCGTGGGATCCGGAGGGCCCGAAGGACCGAAGGGGCCAGAGTAATAGGCGCAAAGCGCGATCGCGATAAGGATGAAGCCAGAGAAAAAGAGATCTTTCCAAATCGCGCCGGGAACGAATGGCACGCCGTCCTTCTTTGTCAGCTCGTGATATTCCTGCAAATACGTGGCCTTGCGGACCATCCGCCCCGGCATCGGCCATTCATTGATGCCCAACTTTAGAACCATGAGCAGGTGAACGCTGACAAACGCGATAAGGAGCCCCGGAATGACGAACACATGAAGCGCGAAGAAACGTGAAAGCGTTGCTCCGGCGATGATCGGGCCGCCCAGCAAGAGCTTGACGACCCACGGACCAATCAAGGGAACGCGGCTCGAAATCGAAGCTCCAATCCCCAGCCCCCAGTAGGCATCCTGATCGAATCTCAAAACCTGGCCCGAGAAGGCCATGCCGAGCGTGACGAGCAGCAGAAACACGCCCACAACCCACGTGAGCTCGCGCGGATATTTGTAAGCGCCAAAGAGAAAAACCTGCACCATGTGGATCAGGACAATCGCGACCATGAAATCCGAGCCCCATCCGTGGAGTGCACGGATATACCAGCCGAGCGAAACGCTGTGATTCAGCGTCTGAAGGCTGCTCCATGCCTCTCCTGCCGACGGTACGTAAATGAGCGCCAGCAAGATGCCGGTAACCACTTGGAGCACAAACACCGCCAGAGCAGCGCTGCCAAAAACGTAGAACCAACTGGCGGTCTTGCTTGGAACAGGATGCTCCGCGGTCTCACGGATCGAGGCGGCAAGCTGCAGACGCTCGTCGAGCCACTCGCCGATGGATGCAATCAGGCGCATGGGCCGATTCCTCGGACGATCTTTGCGGCGTGGCCCGGTGTGGGCATCTCGCCGGCTTGAATGAGCAGGGTGCCGCCGTCGATCCTGTAGTGGTATTCGAAGAGCCCGCGTTCCGGGGGCCCGGAGGCGCGCGAACCATCCTGGTAATACACCCCGCCGTGGCAGGGACACATGAAGAGACTCGACTGGGCGAACCAGCGAACCGGACACCCCAGGTGGGCGCAGTTTATTGCGAATACCTGAAAAATCTTTCCGTCCACATTGCGAACCCAGCAGGCAATGTCCGCGGTTTCACCGTCCCAGGGATCTACAACGGGGTTCCGGTAGGTAGCCAGGCGAGTCTGGCCGGGAGGAAATTGGTCGAGGTTCCCGAGAGGCACCCACGACTCATAACCAAGTTTTCGACCGCGAGCGACCGGTGAGAGAAGGTAACGCACGATTGGGACTGCAAGAATTACGGCGACAATGCTGTTCAGGAAAATTCCCAGCCTCGTTAAGAGTTCGCGCCTGGTAAGGCCGGTTGGAAGAGTCATCGGAGTGCTCCTGTGGAGCTTGCGCGGCTGGGATAAGGCCCGCCGGGGAATTGGGCGCGCTGGGAGGCCAGCCAGGCGACGACATCCGACACGTCTTGCGCAGACATGGGCCTGCCTGGGACATTATTTCGCCAGTCCGGAGCGCCTAAATCCGGCCGGCCCACGATCACAATCGTCCGAAGCTCCTGGTCGGTAAGGAGAGCGAGAAAGGATCCGTCGACGACGGAACTTGCCTTTGGGCCGCCGCGGCCGTCAGGGCCATGGCACGACTGGCAAAATGCGGCATAGACCGCCGAGCCGCGAGAAGCGTCGCCGGGAGCAGCGGAGGAATACGGCGGCGGAGCCGCTCCATTGAGAGCCCCTGGCTTCGCCCAACGTTCACGCATTCCTCGGACGATCGCATCAATCTGTTTTTCCGTGAGCATTCCGCCCGCGCTCTGAGCGAAGGCCGACATCGACGTTCCAGGAATTCCATTCGTGGCCGCGCGACGCAAGACCGTGTCGTCTGCAATCGCCAAATACACCGGGTCTCCCAGAGCGATCGCGGCGCCTCCCCTTCCCTCGGCTCCGTGACAACCCGAGCAGTTTTCGCCATACAGAACTTTGAAGTCCGAAATTTCATTCGGGGCAATCGGCGTGCCGGCAGCAACCTGTTTTCCCGGCGCATCGGCACACCCGCACAATACCGCGGACAACCCCAATGCTGCGGATATGAAAAGGCAGGCCCTCATCTCGATTCGTCCTTGCCTCGCTTCTCTTCCATGATTCCGGGCGTCTCGACACCCGCGCGGACCGCAAAAGGCAAATTCTCGGCCGTTGGGACTCGCTCCTGCCGCACGACAACAACACCCGCGACGACACCAAAGGCCACCTGAGATGCCATGAACCAGGCCCAGTCGATGTGGCTGGCAAGCAGTGGATTGAGGAGGTTCAAAATCGAATAGAGCAACCCCGACCACAGTACCGGAGCAATCAGGCCTCCGAGCACGATCGGCCGTCGCGGAAACATGGGCAGCATGGCGCCGTAGAGCAAACCCACGAGAGTGGATCCGATCCCGTGCAGAAGCACCGCCATCGCGAAGCTGTCGGCGTGGAAGGAGGAGAGTTGTGCGGGGCCGAGCTTTAGCGACTGCCCATAAACCGTGGCGGCAAGAAGGTTGATCGGATACCAGATGCTGCCGGCCTTCAGCACTCCGTAAGTGCAAGCCAGCACGGCCATCGCGACACTGCCGGCCCAGCCTCCCTTTACGCCTGCTGAAATTGGATAAGTCTTGAGCGGAAGCCACGCTCGCACCAGCTCTGGGGCGACCGGAAGACGATCAACAACGAGTTGCTCGGTGGCGATGTGCAGTTCCTCGCGAACGACCGGCTCAGCCACCTCATGCTCTTCAGGAAGTACTTCCCGAAACCACCCGGCGCAACCTGCCGCAGCCAGGGCGATGCCCAGCAGGCTCACCGACCCACTCGTCAGCAGGCCGGCGAACATCAAAGTGGTCCCAAGAGCGAGAACAATCGGCCATGCCGTCGGCGCGGGGACCTCAATCTCGCCCGGGACTGGACCGCCGGGGCCCATATTTTTCGCCGCCAGGTGCGTCGCCATTCCTTCTCCTCAGCGCCCGACAATGTAAACGACGGTGAAAACAACCACCCACACGGCGTCTACAAAATGCCAGTACATGGAAAGCGTTCCGATTCGAGCCGATTGCTCCATTCCAACACGATCGGCAAGACTGAAGAGCAGCACAATGCTCAGCAGGATCAGCCCTGCCGTCACGTGAGTGGCATGCAGGCCAACCAGCGAGTAATACGTCGTGCCAAAAAGATTCGTGGAAATGGTGAGCCCGCGTTCGTAGATCAGCCGGTGCCATTCACGCCCGGTGCCGAACAAGAAGAGGGCGCCAAGAACAATCGTGATCAACCACAAGATCCGGAACGAAACGCGATGGCCGCGCTCGAGCTCTCGGCCCGCCAGATGAATCGTGAGGCTGCTGGACAACAGACAGACCGTAAAGAAGATGGGCGTTTCCAGCACCTGGCGCGGAGTCGGCCCACTCAGGCTCTTTCCAATGTAAAAGAGGTAGGCCACCACGAAAATGGTGAAGATCGAGGACTCGGCGATGATGAGGCCGGCCATTGCGACTTTTCCTCGATATGGAAGTCTCCATTCGAGAGAACGGCTGGGCAACGGGGTTGTGACCGCGCTCATGGCTCGATCCTTTCACTCATAGCGGCTGTCCGGGTCTTCGGGATGCTTCAGGTCCCACAACGGCCGGCGGCTGGCAACTGTGGGAATGGAAGCGAAGTTGTAAGCCGGGGGCGGTGAACTCACCGACCATTCCAGAGTCCAAGCATCCCAGGGATCGTTGCCGGCTTTGGCCCCTTTGAAAAAAGAGAGAATGAGGTTCGCGACAAACACGAGTACGGCGGCGCCCTGGATGAATGCACCAATCGTGACAATCAGGTTCAGCGTCTCCCAACCAGGGCGGGGCTCATACGTGTAAATCCGGCGCGGCATCCCGAGCAATCCGGGGATGTGCATCACGTCGAAAGTCACGTGAAATCCGATCAGGAAAAGCCAGAAATGGATTTTGCCCAGCGTCTCGCTGAGCATTCTTCCGGTGATTTTCGGGTACCAGTAATAGAACGCCGCGAAGAGTGCAAAAAGGATTCCACCCACGATTACGTAGTGAAAGTGCGCCACAACGAAGTACGAGAGGCTGAGCTGCCAGTCAAAAGGCGCAGAGGCAAGCATGATGCCGGTGAGCCCCGCGATCAAAAACTGGAACAGAAATCCGATGCAGAAAAGCATCGGCGTCTTGAATTGGATTTTTCCGCCCCACATGGTGGCCAGCCAGTTGAAGATCTTGATTCCCGTCGGAACGCCAATGGCCATGCTGGTAATCGCGAAAAAGCTGTTGGAGTAGGCGCTCATCCCGATCGTGAACATGTGATGCGCCCATACGCTCATGCTCAAGAATCCGATGCACACGGTAGCCGCCACCATGACCGAGTATCCGAAAATCGGTTTTCTGGAAAAGACGGGCACGATTTCCGACACAAATGCAAACGAGGGAATGATTAGAATGTAGACCTCCGGGTGTCCGAAGATCCAAAAGAAGTGCATCCAAATCGCGGCCGAGCCACCCGCCTGCGTGTCGAAGAAATGGCCGCCGAGATACCGGTCGACCATCAACATGATCTGCGCGGCTGTGAGCGGGGTGATGGTGATTAGAACCAATCCCGACATCACCAGGTTCAGCCAAGCGAACAACGGCATGCGATTCAGCGTCATCCCCGGGCATCGCATGCAGAAAATGGTCGCGATCAGGTTGATGGCGGTCCCCATGCTGCCGAACCCAGACACCAGCACCGCAATGGTCCAATAATCCGAACTGGGGCCCGGCGAAAACGCCTTTGCTGTCAGCGGCGCGTACGCCCACCAGCCCACGTCCGGCGCGTTGCCGGCTCCATAGAGCCCGTTGCCGCCGAGGAAGCTGAAGTAAAGAAGAAGCCCTCCGAAAGCCGTGAGCCAAAAACTGAACGCATTCAGCCGTGGAAAGGCCATGTCGCGCGCGCCGATCATTAATGGGATCAAATAATTCGCAAACCCGAAGAGGACGGGCATGGCCACGAAAAAAATCATCGTCGTGCCGTGCATCGTGAACATGCGATTGAATACTTGAGGTGAAACGAAATCGTTATGAGCGCGAATCAACTGGATGCGAATGACCATGGCCTCGAGGCCGGCTACAACGAGAAAGAGAAGTGCGTAGACGATATAGAGAATTCCCAGGCGCTTGTGATCAACGGTCGTCACCCATTCATGCATCACTTCGACCCAGGGCCGAGCCGCCGTTCCTGCACTGGGAATGGCCATCGCATCCGACGACATAAGTGCTCCCCCAGATCCTTCGGCTACCGGAGCGTCACGAGATAATCCACCAGCGCATCCAGGTCCGCCTTGCTGAGTTGCATCGCGGGCATCAGCGAGCCCGGCTTGATGGCATCGGGAGTCTGAACCCACAAACGGAGATTGGCCTTCGTGTTATCGGCCGCGCCCGATGCGATTGTCTGACGGCTCATGAGGTGCGTCAGGTCCGGGCCAAAGCGCCCATTCGCGACACTGCCGCCAACCGCGTGGCAGTTGATGCATGCGGTGGTTTCGAAAACGCGCCTGCCGGCGCTGACATCCTTGTCGCGGACGGCTGGCTGCTGTTGGGCGCGGACCCAGGCGTCGAATTCACCCGAGCTGTCGACGTACACCCGCAATAGCATCTTCGCGTGCTGCGTGCCGCAGTATTGCGCGCACTGGCCGAAGTAGAGGCCCGTCTGGTACGGGTCCATCCACATGTTGTTCACGCGGTTCGGAATCAAGTCTGTTTTCCCGCCGAGCTGGGGAATCCAAAAGCTGTGATCCGTGTCGGCGGAAAGCAGAGTCAAAAATGTGGGTGTCGGTTGGGCGGGGTCGCTCACCGGAACATGCAGCTCGTTCGCGGTGACGATGCCCAGCCGCGGGTAACGAAATTCCCACCAGAACTGATGTCCGATGGCGACGACTTCCAAAGCAGACGCGGGCTTCGGTGCATCCTGGATCGAGTGGATTACCCGCGCGGTCGCAAGAAACAAAACCACTACTATCAGAATCGGGATGACTGTCCAGGCCAGCTCAATTTGCGTGCTGCCGTACACCTGGGTGGGCTCGCGGCCGGAATCTCCGGGGCGCTTGCGGTATTTCACCAGCACGTAGGTCAACAAGCCGAAAACAACCGCAAAGATCAGCCCGGTGATCGCCAAAACGAATTGCGAGAGGTGAAAGATCGCTTTTGCCGGCGTCGAGCGCGGGTCAAATATGTTCGGGATTTGAGAAGGATTTTGAGGCGAGCCGAAGCACAATGACGCCGCAAGCAGCCCGCCTCCCAGCAATACGGCGATGCCTGCCAATCTGGCTACAACCACGCGGGTTTGCTCGCTCCGTCTCATCGCGCTTCTTGGTCTCAAGACCGTGTGCACTCCTGGCCAACCGAAGAATCATGCTCGGTCATGTCTACGAGGGCATGTACCCCCTCCGAAACTTGACCGATGATGGGGGCACTTTGAAATCCAAACGGGGGACCCCTCAAAATCCTGATGCAACGCGACTTACGTCTCCCCCTCGGTTCCATGCCCGCTAGAGGGTGTCAATATGCTCGCACCTGTACAAATGCTGTCATTGGCCCCCCCGGGAGCCAGCCCCGGACTCTGGGGGCTTTCGAGAGCGGAAGGAATCAAAGTTCAGCCAACGCGTGACCCAGCTTATCCTTCTCCGTCGTCAGATAGCGCAGCGTGGCCAGCCGGACCGATTCGCGGCCTTAGCGACCCTCGCCACTGCTTTCCCTGCCGGATGGACCACAACCGGCCGTGACACCAACCCCCGCCGAGCACTCCCCATCTTCTCTCTCCGCCACGGCGATCCCGTTTAGCGAGATCACGTTGGTGCTGGGGCTCAGATGTGCCGAATATTCGTTTCGATTGTGTCCACCACCTCGTCGATATGACCGGAGAGCACCAGTTTGCCCATGGTTATCCCGAAGCCTATCACCTGATCCGAGGTGACATGCGGCGGCAAGGACACGGCATTGGGATCAGTAACGACGTCAATGAGCGCCGGCCCCGGATGCTGAAGCGCCTTCTTGATCCCCGACGCGATGTCGGCCGGATTTTCGATCCGTACACCCATGATGCCGATCGCCTCGGCCATCTTCGCGAAGTTGGGATTTTTCAAATCGGTCTGATAGTCCGGCAATCCAGCGACCTCCATTTCTACCTTCACCATTCCCAGCGCGCCGTTGTCGAACACCACGACCTTGATGGGCAGGTCATATTGTGTGATCGTCAGCAAATCACCCATAGACATGGCCAGGCCGCCATCGCCGCAGATGGCCACCACTTGCCGGTCAGGGTGGGACGCCTGAGCGCCGATCGACTGCGGCAGCGCGTTGGCCATCGAGCCGTGGCTGAAGGAAGCCAGAATTCGCCGGTTTTTTGTCGCCTTGATGTATCGCGCCGACCAGACGTTGCACATTCCCGTATCGACGGTGAAGATCGCATCGTCTGCCGCAGCATCGCCAAGCGCAGCCGCGACCGGTTCCGGGTGCATGGGCGTGCGTTTTCCGACGTGATCAACATACACATTCAGTCTGCGGCGAGCCTCTTTATGCTTCGCAAGCATCCTGTCCAGAAAGCTGCGGTCGGTTTTCGTCTCGATCATTGGCAGCAGCGACTTGATGGTTTCGCGGACGTCGCCGATGAGTCCGAGGTCGAGCCTGCTTCGTCGGCCCAACCGGCCGGGACGGATGTCCAGTTGCACGATTTTGGTCTTCGTGGGCAGGAATTTTTCGTAAGGAAAATCCGTGCCCAAAAGCAGCAGCAGGTCGCATTCGTGAACCGCATCGTAAGCCGCGCCGAAGCCGAGCAATCCGTTCATGCCGACATCGAAGGGATTGTCGTACTCGATGAACGGCTTTCCGCGGAAGGAGTGTCCGACCGGAGCTTTCAGTTTCTCCGCGAGCGCGACGACGTCGTCGTGCGCGCCGGCGCATCCGATGCCGCAGAAAAGCGCGACTTTCTTCGCGGAGTTGATCATTTCGGCCAGCTCGTGCATCTCGCTTTCGCAGGGACGCGGCGTTGGATTGGACGCCAGCGACCGGGGCGTCCCGTCCGTCGGCAGCGGCGCTCCGGCGATGTCGCCGGGCAGGACGATCACGCCGACGCCTCCTAGTCCCACCGCGTTCTGCATCGCGCTGTGCAGCACGCGCTCAAATTGCTTCGGATTCGAGATCAACTCGCAGTAGTAGCTGCATTCCTTGAACAAGTTCTCCGGATGGGTTTCCTGGAAAAAGCCCGTGCCGATCTCGCTGGTGGGAATATGCGAGACGATTGCGAGGACCGGCGCATTGCTGCGGTGACAATCGAACAGTCCGTTGATCAAATGGAGGCTGCCCGGGCCGCAGCTTCCCCCGCAAGCCGTCAGCTTGCCGGTCAATTGCGCTTCGGCGCCGTCGGCATAGGCGGCCGTCTCTTCGTGGCGAACGTGAATAAACTTGATTTTGCCGTTCAGGCGTATGGCGTCGGTTACCGGGTTCAAGCTGTCGCCCACGATTCCATAGATCCGTTCGACGCCGGCGCTGGCAAGCCTGCTGATCAACTCATCCGCTATTCTCTGTGGCATTTTTCTCTCCCCTTATTTGTGTCCGTGCACATTCAACGAGATCGATCCGGGCTTACAGCGGCCATTCGCCTTCTCGCTTTGCCGCAATTTGTTGCTATTTCGACCCCGCCGGCGCCTGCGCGGCTGGTCCCGTCTCCCGTAGGAAAAAGCTCACCAAGATCGCAACGGCACAGCAAGCAATCCAAAAGATCGCGCCCTTCTGAAAATGGGCGTGCAAATCGGAAACGAGACCGGTGCTCTTCCCAATGCGATCCGCATAGACCGGGCCAAGGAAGGCTGTAAGCGCAAAAACGAGAAAATTAATTCCGCCAGTCGCGCTGCCTTTCACGCTGTCTGGGTTCACTTCCTTGATCACGCTGTAAGGAATCATCGCGGCACCCGATGCTACGCCGAATAGGAACATCGCGGCCTTCGTTGAAATCGGCAATGGTTTGAATGCAATCTGAGCCGCAGCCAAAATCATGAATGCCGCGCTCCCGATAATCACCGGCTTTCGCTTGCCAATGCGGTCCGAAAGCCACCCAAGCAGCGGACATCCGAAAACCCACCCGAGGGGAACCATCGAGGCGACGATCACTGCCTGGTGATACGTAAATTGCAGGTCCTTTTGAAATGATGCTACGCCCCAAATCATGTCTCCAATCGTGGTCGGCGCGAACATCAGGCCGGCAACAATTCCGCAGAGATAGGATTGCGGATTCTTGAAGACAATCTCGTACGGCTTCAGCAGCGCGCCAATACCGCCCGCCTGCATGTGCTCTCCCAATTGCTGCTTTGGCGCCGCCAGGAATACAAGAACCGCATTGATTAGGACCACGATTCCTATTCCAATCCAGAAAACATGGACGTTCACGCCATGCTCGATCATCGGCCCGGCTACAAACTGGCCGGCAGAACCACCGAGCATCCCAACACATTGCGTGGCGCCAATCGCCGTCGCCAGGTAGCGCGCTGAAAATCCGTGCGCCGCCAGATAGACTGCGCCGGTGAACGCAAACGCTGAACCGGCCCCTTGCAGCAACCGCCCGATATTTCCGTCAAGCACCGACGGCAGGCTGAACAGCAAACAGCCGACTCCTAAAATGGCGACGCCGACAGGAATTGAGCGTTTTGCCCCGAAATGATCAAGCGCCGCTCCCGCGACCAGGCTCATGCTCGAGTAGGTGTAGTAGTAGATCCCCAGGATCGCGCTGACGCCCAGAGCCGTTGTGCCGAACGACGCTTCCAACTCCGAAATCATTACGGCGGGCGACGACCGGATGGCGTATTCAAGAAAATAGAAGACGACCGTGAAGGCCCAGGCGACGACGAATGCACGCGTCTGGGTCCCGGCCTGCTTCTGCGGTATCGCAATTGTGGCCATGGTTCCCTAGAACCTTTCTCCGCGAGAAGAAAAAAATGAATCGCTCATCTGACCACCATTCCTTCCCTCCCCTTCGCCGGCCGGCAGGCAGGCGACAAAGGCGCGAGCGGCAGTTGTGGCGGGCATTTCGCCGCCCAAAGGACCGCCCTTCTATCTTGTTGAAAAAAGTTCATTTAACTGGCGCTCGTGGCGATGCGGCCGGACTCTGCTGTCAGTATTCTCACGCGTGCCGAGATATTGACACCCCTAGCCAGCATGCTCCTGCGAATCCTTCCTTGCGTGGCGCTGCTGGCAGTGGGCGGATGGATAACCGAATCGCAGCGGTGTATTATGCCCGCCATGGCTTCCTCAGGGCGGGCATCGGAGTCGTTCAATATTCAGCTCCTCGTCGACTCCATCCCCGCGCTGATACACACCGCCAGGCCCGACGGCTACCTCGATTACTTCAATAAGCCTTGGCTGGAATACCTGGGCGCCACTCTGGAGCAGGTGAGCGGCTGGAACTGGAAGGCTTTCATTCACCCCGAGGACGTTGAGGGGATCGTGACCGAGTGGCTAGCCTGCCTCGCATCCGGAGAAACCTTCGAATACGAAACTCGCGTCCGCCGGGCGGATGGGGAATACCGCTGGATGTTCCACCGCAAGGTGCCGCTTCGAGACGAACACGGCAATATCGTGAAGTGGTACGGGTCGAGTATGGATATTGAGGGGCGCAAGCGCGCGAAAGAGGCCGAGGACCAGTTGCAGGCGGTGATGTCTGAGCGGATGCGCCTAGCGACGGTCCGTGCGGAGATCGCTGTGGCGCTGGCAAGTAAAGAGACTCTTAGAGGCATTCTCCATCGCTGCGCCGAAACCCTGGTTCGGCATCTCGATGCTGCGTTCGCTCGCATCTGGACCCTTAAGAGCGGTTGTGTTGAATTAGAACTGGAGGCAAGCGCAGGGATGTATACGCGTCTGGATGGTCGCTTTAGTCGTATCCCGATTGGCAAGATTAAGATCGGCCTGATTGCCCAACAGGGAAAAGCGCATCTGACGAATGACGTCCAAAACGATCCGCATATCAGTGACCACAACTGGGCCAGGACTGAGAGGATGCAGTCCTTTGCTGGCTACCCGCTCGTGGTCGAGGAGAGGGTCGTGGGAGTTATGGGAATGTTCTCCCGGCAACCGCTCACCGAGACCACCCTGGAACTCCTTGCCTCCATTGCCGATGCTATCGCACAGGGCATCGAGCGCAAGCGCGTAGAAGAGCAGTTAAAGCGCAGTGAGGCTTATCTCGCCGAAGGGCAGCGGCTTGCCCGTACTGGGGGTTGGGGGTTCAACCCTTCCGGAACTTTTGACTACTGGTCGGAGGAACTGTTCAGAATTTATGGTCTCGATCCTGCCGGGGGACCGCCGAGCCTGGACCGATATTTGGCTTGTGTGCACCCACGAGACCGGACGTTCATGGCCGAAACCATACAGAAAATGGTGGCCGAAGGTTTGGGCTGCGACCTGAAGAAAAAGATCGTGCGGCCGGACGGTGAGCATCGCTACATTCGTTGTGTTGGCGTGCCGGTCATCGAACACGGGGTGCTGAAGAGAATTGTCGGGACCGCAATGGATGTCACTGAGCAGGAACATTTGACTCAGGAGTTGCAGCGCCGCGAGGCATATCTGGCTCAGGCGCAAAGGCTCGGTCATACAGGCAGCTTCGGCTGGAGGGTTTCCAGCGGGGAGATCTTCTGGTCCGACGAAACCTTCCGAATCTTTGAATGTGACACCGGGACGAAACCGGCGGTGGAACTTGTCCTGGCGCGAGTTCATCCGGTGGATCGCGATCGGGTGCAGCATCAAATCGGCCGTGCAACGCGTGACGGCAAAGGTTTTGATTTGGAGCATCGCCTGCAAATGCCCGGCGGCTCCATCAAGCATGTTCGCGTCACCGCCCACCCCTCACGCGATCGCGACGGCAACCTCGAGTTCGTGGGAGCTGTAACCGATATCAGCGAGCAGCGCCAGGCGGAAGCGGTGATCCGGGAGCAAGAGAGGGAGCTGCAACAAATTCTGGACCTCGCGCCCCAGCACATTCGCGTGCTGAGGCCTGATGGAAGCCCGTTTTACTTCAATCGCGCCGCGCTCGAGTATTTCGGCGCCAGCTTCAACCAGTGGCGCGCCAAAGAAACTCAACTCGATCTGGTTCATGCGGAGGATCGTGAAAAGTTTCTGAGCGAAAGAAAAAGCCGGTTTCTCGAGGGTGCGCCTCATGAGTTCGAAGCCCGGCTGCTGCGGCACGACGGGCAGTTTCGCTGGCATCTGTTCCGTCTGAATCCGCTCAAAGATGAACACGGCAAAATCACGCGATGGTACGGCGCCGCTACCGACATCGAGGATCGCAAGCAGGCGGAAGACGGGCTGCGGCGCGAAAATATCGCTCTTCGTGAAGAGATCGACAAAGTCTCGATGTTCGAAGAAATTGTTGGCACGTCTCCCGCTTTGCAAACTGTGATCTCGCACATCTCCAAAGTTGCGCGAAGTGATTCGACGGTCCTGATCTCCGGTGAAACGGGAACAGGCAAAGAGCTTGTTGCGCGCGCCATTCATCGCCGATCCGGCCGCGCTTCGCGCGCCTTCGTTAGCGTGAACTGCGCCGCGATCCCGCGCGACCTCATCGCCTCGGAGTTGTTCGGCCACGAGAAGGGCGCCTTTACAGGTGCGACCCAGCAGCGACTGGGGCGGTTTGAACTCGCCAATGGTGGAACCATCTTCCTCGATGAAATCGGAGAACTTCCACCCGAGACTCAAATCGCCCTCCTTCGCGTTTTGCAGGAACACGAGTTTGAGCGTGTCGGCGGCGCTCGTCCCATCCGCGTTGACGTCCGCGTGATTGCAGCCACGAACCGCGACTTGCAGGCCGCCCTCCATGCCGGGTCTTTCCGCAGTGATTTGTACTACCGCCTCAATGTTTTCCCCATCGAGATTCCTCCGCTTCGAGAACGAAGGGACGACATTCCGCTGCTGATCGCCTACTTTGTCGATCGCTACGCGCGAAAAGCCAGCAAGCACATCCGGGATATCAACAAGAAGACGCTCGAATTGCTTCAGTCGTACCCCTGGCCCGGAAACATTCGCGAATTGCAGAACGTCGTCGAGCGTTCCGTACTGCTTTGCGAAACTGAGATTTTCTCCATCGACGAAACCTGGCTGCCCCGGCCCCCGCTTCTCACCGAACCAAGAAACCAAACGGAGCTCTCACGAAGTCTCCTGGCGCAAGAGAAGAACATGATTGAGGCCGCCCTGAGCGAAAGCCGCGGGCGCGTGTTCGGACCGTCGGGCGCAGCCGTCAAGTTGGGCATCCCGCGCTCCACCCTGGAATCCAAGATCCGGTCGTTGAAAATCGACAAGAATCGCTTCAAGTCCATTTCCTGACCGCCGCGTTTGCTCCCCAGCCTAAATCGAGTCGGAGTGGCCCTCCCAGATTCCAAGCAATTCCTAAAACCAAATTGCGTAGAAGTTCGCCAATTGGCGAAAATTCGCCAGCCAGCCGGAAGGTAAGTCATTAATAGTCAGCTCTTTAGATCGGCCCTGTGACTGCTAATCACAAGCAGTCCGCAGCTTCAGAGGGGCCTCGAATGCTAAAGATCCAGCGAAAAGCGAATGGCAAAGTCGTTTTCACTCTCAGCGGTCGAATCGAGGCAGAGGATACTCACGAATTGAGCCGGCTCTTCCAGTTGGAGGGGGCCGGCACACAACTCGCCTTGGATTTGAAAGACGTAACCCTCGTAGCCCGCGACGCAATCAAGTTTCTCGCCGATTGCCAAGCCGATAGCATCCAGCTCGAGAACTGCCCGGCCTATCTCCGTGAATGGATTGGGCGGGAAAGTGGGCACAAGAGTCGCCAGGAGCAATGAACGATTCGGATCGACAAACTTATCGGAAAAGGAGCAAGCCAATGAGTTCCAATAGTCTCGCGTACCCTTTGCAACGTGAGGGCTGGTGGCCGAGGATCGATCCAGAGATCACGCTCGACATCGGCCGAATCGATGAACCAGCGAACTCGGAGACTCGCTTCGAAGGAATTATTGGAAACAGTTCGCTGCTTCGAGGTGTGCTGCACATGGTCGAAACCGTGGCTTGGGGAGATTCGACTGTGCTCCTGCTGGGCGAGACCGGCACGGGTAAGGAGCTCATCGCGCGCGCCATTCACAATCACAGCCCTCGCAAGGCTCGGCCATTCGTTAAGCTCAACTGCGCCGCCATCCCTACCGGGTTGCTCGAAAGTGAACTCTTCGGCCATGAGCGGGGAGCGTTCACCGGCGCGATCGCGCAGAAGATCGGCCGGCTTGAGCTGGCGCATCAAGGTTCACTGTTCCTGGATGAAATCGGCGATATCCCTCTGGAACTGCAGCCGAAGCTTCTTCGTGTCTTGCAGGAGCGGGAATTCGAGCGCCTGGGAAGCACGCGGACGCAGAAAGTCGACGTACGGATTGTGGCCGCGACTCATCGCGACCTGGAGGAAATGATTCTGGAAAAACAATTTCGCAGCGACCTCTACTACCGTTTGAGTGTTTTTCCCATCCACGTTCCGCCCTTGCGCGAACGTCCGGAGGATATTCCGCTGCTTGTGCAGCACTTTGTCGAGGCAGCCTCACGACGAATGCGAAAGAGAATTGATAGAGTCCCACCGGAAACCATGGAAGCGCTGATTCGCCACCACTGGCCCGGGAACATCCGCGAACTGGAGAACGTGATCGAGCGCGCCGTGATTCTAAGCCACGGTCCGGTGTTGCGGCTTTCGCCCCGAGATTTGAAGTCGCGGATTCCATCGGGTCGGCACACCGGCCCCCTTCAGACTTTGGAAGAGGTCGAGCGCAACCATATCCTCAAGACCCTGAAAGAAACCAGGTGGGTTCTTTCCGGGCCGGGCGGCGCAGCATCGCGCTTGGGATTGAACCGCTCGACTCTATATTTCCGGATGAAAAAGCTCGGCATCGCCCGAAGCGTGGATTCCTGCTCCGGCCCGCAGGCGGTATCCAGGGAATTCCAGAGTGCCGGCGCCCAAGCGGGCCGCTTTTGATCCAGCTCATTCAGCTTCCCGTCAGCGCATGTCTGGATCAGGCTGCGCGCACCGCGCGGCGAATTTCGGCCGCGATCGTCCAAGAAACATTTCCGATTGCGGGGGTGGATACGTGCGCGCGGTTGTGTTAGGTTACATGTAACCGCCATCGAGGGGCGGATCGCCGTGGCACGGAGCCGGTCCCGGTCGTCTCGCGAAAAGGTCCGGGCGCATCGCAAGCGATTGCGCCGGCAAGGCTTGCGCCCCATTCAGATCTGGGTTCCCGACATGCGCTCACCCGCTTTCCGCGCTGAGGCGCGAAAGCAGTCCCTCGCCGTTGCGAGAAGTCCCTATGCCCGCGAAGATCAAGACTTCATCGACGCCATCTCCGATTGGGGCGGAAAGTGAAGCGCGGTGAGATTTGGATCGTTGCCGGCGGCAAAGACTACGCCGGCAAGCCCCGCCCGGCTGTGATTCTTCAAGACGATCGCTTCGATAGAACCGGCTCGATCACGCTCTGCGCATTCACCACCGATCCAACCGATGCTCCGCTTTTCCGCTTGCCCATCGAGCCGAGCGAATCGAATGGCCTGCGCGCTCTGTGCCGCTTGATGGTGGATAAAATCACCACCGTTCCGAAAGCCAAAGTCGGCGTCCGCATCGGCCGCCTCGCGGACGAAGACATCGTGCGGCTCAACCGCGCCATTCTGGTCTTCCTGGGCATCGCCGCCCCAGCCGCGAGCAAATAAGGAGACCCAGCAACTGCCCCGTGGCGGGCGCAATCATGCTCGGCATGCACTGCATCGCCTAGATCGAATAGTTAGCGAGAAACTCTTGAATAAAACTCCCAGCGGTTTGCAAATCGTGGGCATACTGGCTCTTGATGTGCCCAGAGAACGAAGCTGAATCCATACATCGATATCCAGAAATACCTGCCACGTCAATAGCCTCAGAGACCGCAATTAAGCCAATTTCCCATGAGATTCGATCGTCGAAGATTCCCCAATTCTGCGAGGACCCCCAAAACACTCCTACATCTCCTCCCCGTACAAGAAAGGAATCTACAGCCCCTTCCCGCGACATGACGGGCTTGTACCTCTCCGTTAACTTCGCGGGATCGAAGGAGGCTAGCCCGAAGCACGAAAAGTGGCGATGATAGTAGTCAACCGCATCAGGAACGAGCGTCAAGTAATCGATCGCCTTGTCCCCGAAGATCTCGGACAAATTAGATAGGAATCGACCGAACTCGGGGCGGAAGACGTGAGTGTGCTCGATCACGAAGTACTTGCGAAATGGATGCTGAAACACGAATTCCAGCAAGCGCTTCTGTATATCGAAAACCGCCCCACACTCCGATCTTAAGTTCGCGAATTGGTCCTCATCCCGGATTAACTCTGGCAGATTTCCAGTCATTTGGGGTCCGGCGGGGCCGATTCCCGAGCAGGTGCGCTAGTGCGGGCGTTGACCGGCGACGCGGCCGGTGCTGCTCACATTCACGCAATCGGCGCGCGGGGCAGCGCCGGGCGACGGTGGTGGGGGAGCACAGGTCTTTGTGGTCGATACACTGCGGACGACAGCGGTTGCAACGCCCGCGCCCACAGCGGCGCCAACTCCGGCGATTACGCCGCCGGTGGCTCCGATTCCGCCGCCAGCTCCGCCAGCCGCACCGCCCGCAGCTCCCGCTCCTCCCGCACCTGCACCGCCAGCAGTGTTTGTGGCAGTCATAGCTTCGGAGACGGTCATGGGCGTGGCCGGCACAGGTTGCGATGGCGCGGAGTTGAAATGAACGTCGGAAGTAGCGCCCGCGGCAACGATTACGCAGGGGCCGATAAAGACGTGGCGTTTGGTCTTGTCCTGGTCGTTCTGCTGGTTGTCGCCGGGTTCTTCAATCGTCGGCGCCTGCTCGTCTTCCTTCTTCTTTTTCTCGGAGAGGAGCGCGCAGAAAATCACCTTGCCTTCGAAGACCACGACGCGAGTATCGTCGCCCTCGGTGGAAATTTCAAAATCCGTGCCGACGACGCCGGCGACTCCGGTGGGCGTGCGAATCTGGAAGCTGGCTTTCGGCTTGACGAGCTTTGCCGCATTCGCGCGCACCCGTCCGAAATTCAGCTCGAGCTGAGTCTGCTGTTCGGCGGCGTCGTGCTTGGTGATTTCGAGATTGGAATCGGAGCCCACGTTGAGGACCGACCCGTCGTTCAAAGCCACGCGGGCGCGGGCAAGATGGCCGGTGTTGACTACATCGCCCCAGTAAACCTGTTGGGAGAGCGAAGCGGGGATCTGCTGCGGCCCATGGACGACATTCACGATCGGCAGCACCGCCGTAATTTTCCCGGCGGATTGAGCTGCTTGCCCCGCGACGCCGGGCGGCATCGTGAGAGAGAGACACAGAAGAAACGCCATCGCGATATGAGTGCGGCGAAAAATCATCTTACTTCCTCCGTGCAAAGACCGTTCCGGCATTGGCACAATCGTTCAGCGGTCTCCGGATGCCAGGATTTTCAATTGAGCTGCTCCACACGCGGGGAGAACGCCCGAAAAGCTACCACATTCCCCCGCGTGCAGCCAGCAAAAATCAAGCTAGCTTCCCGCCGAACTGGCCTTCTGTGTGGCCTGCGCCATTTGCCGGGCGAATTGGCGGATGGCATCGTTGCTGCCGGGAGCGCGCTTCTCCCGCCAGGCCTCCAGGCGCTGGACGTGCTTCTCGAGATTTTCAAAAGTGTGAGGATTCTTGAAGATTGTGCGCCACACATCGACGATGGGCTTCAAACGCTCCCACACCATCCATTGCTCGCCGCTGTTCTCGAAGAAAAACTCTTCGTCGATCAGCCCTCGATTCACGACGCTGGCGACCATGTCCCAATAGCTGATCACCATGCGCATGAACGCGTTCTCCCGGCTCATCGGCGGGCACAGCTTCATCACCTCTTCGCCGGAAGTGGGGTTAAAGTTGGCCATGAACCATTCCCGCGCTTCGCGCAGGCGCGGCTCGCGGCGGATGTCGTACAGACGCAGCATCAGATTCACTTGCTCGTGATTGACTTCTCCCATGTTTATCCTCCTGAGATGAAAAAAGAAAATTTACTCGCCCGCATTCGGCTGCGGCAGCTCTCCCTGCAACGTGACCTTGTGGGTGTGGCTCAGCGGGATGCGCGACTGCTCGAAACTGATTTTAATGCGGCGCCGGAGTTCCCGCGCCACGTCGCCCTTGCGATTGAGAATCGTTTTCACTTGCAAGCGCAGAACCGTGCCGTCCAGAGAAAGAGATTCTATCCCCAGGACGCGCGGCCCGTCCACGACGGCCTGCGACCAGTCCGCGTCGTTGCGGAAATCGCCGGAAACCTTTTCCAGTGTAGCCAGCGCGCGGCCCGCGAGTTCGTCGGAAGGGATGGTGACGTCCACGAAGACCTGCGACCAGTCGCGGCTGAGATTGCTCACCTGGCCGATCAGGCTATTGGGCATTGTGACGAGCGCGCCGGCGGGATTGCGAATCACCGTACGCCGCAGCGTGAGGTACTCGACGCGGCCGATTTCCCCGTTCGCCTGGATCAGATCGCCGACCACGTATTGATCCTCGAACACGATGAAAAACCCGTTGATCAAATCCTTGATGAGGCTCTGCGCGCCGAAGCCCACCGCCAGGCTCGCGAGGCTCGCGGCCGCGGCCACGGGCGTAACATTGAAACCGAATTCGGGCAGCGCCGTGAGTACAGCGGCAACGAGAATCAACGCGATCCCGAGACTGTACAGGATTCCCGCCACCGTCCGGGTCTGCTGCTCGCGCAGCAGCGCCACCCGCGTCTGCGACTTGGCCAATTGCACCAGCCGCCCCGTGACCGCTTTCAGAATGCGCGCCAGGATAAAAGCGAGGATGGCGATGGCGAGCAGGCGCAGCCCTCGCGTCCCGGCGATTTCGGCCCAGCGCGTGAAGGATTCCGGCATAAAATGGAGCGCGCGGGATTATACCACTCGCGCGCCAAGGCCCAGGGACTCGTGGATCGAATCCGAAGGAGCTGCACCGCGATGGACAGGAACAAACGCCATTTTTTGCGGACGATGATTTCATGCGCGCTGGCGGCGCCGGCGGCGATGGTGGCCCGCCGCGCATTCGCGCAACAGCCGGGCGCGGGAAGGCCGCCAACTCCTTTCCCGGGGCGCCCCGGCGATATGAATCCGGACGATGCGCCGCCGAAAATCGACCCGAAGGAACTTCAGGAGCGCAACCAGCGGGAAATTCATAAGGACGTGGAAAAGCTCTTCACCTTGGCGCAGGAGCTGAAAGAAGCCGTCGAGAAAACCGATTCGACGAGCGTGCTTTCTCTCTCGCTGGTGCAGAAGGCAAAGGAAGTGGAGAAGCTGGCGCACCAGATCGCAAACTTGACGGTGGGGTAGAATCTCGCGCGCGGCAAGCCCGAGCTTTCGACGCTCGTGCGGGTGCGAGGGAGGAAATCTATGGCTCTCAGTTTTGCGAAAGACGTTCGGCCCCTGTTTCGCGATTCACCCGACGTGGATTCGATGAAGGACTACGGGCTCGACCTTTCGTCGTATGCCGACGTGAAAAGCAAAGCGCAGGGAATCTACACGACCCTTGAAAACGGCAGCATGCCCTGCGACGGTGCCTGGCCGAAGGACCGCGTCGCGCTCTTCAAGCGCTGGATGGACGAAGGCATGGCGCCGTAGATGAACGCAAGCCCGATAGCCGCGGAAAAGAAAAAGTAATAGAATGATTTCACTGCATTCGATTCGGAACGCGCCTGTAGCTCAGTTGGATAGAGCGCTGGTCTCCGGAACCAGAGGTCGGAGGTTCAACTCCTCTCAGGCGCGCCACCTTGACTCGTGGGACCTCGTACGGTTGCCTGATTTCATGGTTACTCACGGATGTCCTAAAAAGGGGCAGGTATCATAATTGGCGTGGATTGGGAAGGCCCACCATGCGCTACAGACGGCTGGCAGTGTTCTTCGTTCTCGCAACATTTATTGGGATTGGCGCCATCGCCGGCGCGGCCCAGAATGCAACGGATAAATCCCTCTTTCTGGTGGCACGGCGCGAACTGCCAGACGTACTGTTTAAGGAATCTGTCATTTTGATGCTGCCTTCGACGGACACGGACTTGGTTGTGGGCCTGATCGTGAACAAACCGACGCGTGTCCCCCTGCGCGACGTGTTTCCGAAAAATCCCGATCTCAAAGACCGGCCAGACACCATTTATTTCGGCGGCCCCGTGGACATCCATACGCCGAGCGTGTTGTTTCTCTCATCCAAGCCGGCCGAGCAGGCCGTTCACCTCGACGGGGATCTCTACATCAGCTTCAATTCCGATTTCATCGAAGAGACCCTTGTGAAGCCAAAAGAAGAGATGCGAGATATGCGTCTTTTCCTTGGCCGCTCTCAGTGGGCGCCGGAACAACTGCAAGGCGAGATTCTCCGAGGCGCCTGGTACAGC
>DASPSD010000087.1:0-6488 GCA_035624115.1 Candidatus Sulfotelmatobacter sp.
CATACTCGCAAACAAACCGAGTTCGCTGGTCCATCACACTGCTCGCTTTCCAGGGCATCCTGCTGTTCTACACGCCCTGTCCACTCGCAGTGTCAGGAATGTCCCCGGTCCAATCTGTCAGGCATGTCCCCGGTCTGCACCCCCAAGTGGCACAGCCAATCCTGGCTGTGCTCTTACGATCTGTGATGTCCCCAGAAGGCAGCCAAACTCGCTGCAAAGGTGGGCTTGCCTCTCGTTAGTCGTGTACTTTCAACCGAAGCCACTCCCGCGCCACTTCGCTGATGTCGCGATGTTCCCCGTCCACCGCGTAATTCATTTTCTGCATTTCCGCGTCTGAAATTCTTCCAGCAAGTCCTGCGAGCGCGGCCTGCACTTCTGGATGACGCCGGATCGTGTCCTCACGCACGACCGGTGCGGCCTCGTACGGCGGGAAGTAATGCTTGTCATCTTCGAGCATCACGAGATCGCGCGCCCCCAACAAGCCGTCGGTTGAGTTGCCCGCTGCCACATCCACTTGTTTTTCGAGCAGCGCGCGATAGAGCAGGCCGAGGTCCAGGATGCGCGGCGGCGCGCTGAATTTCAGCCCGTACGCGCGTGCGAGTCCCGCGTATCCATCCGGCCGTTCCATGAATTCGTAGCCAAATCCTGCCCGCCAATTCAGCGCATATGGCGCCGCATCCGAAATAGTTTTCAAGTTCAGCCGCCGCGCATCCTCTCCCCGCACGACCATCGCAAATGTGTTGTTGAACCCGAGCGGCGGCATGACATCGAGCCCGAAGCGCTCCTTGTACTCTGTTTGCACGCGGCGGAAGACACCGGCGGCGTCGCTCTGGACCGGCTCGCGGAGGATCGCGGTCAGCGCCGTTCCGGTGTACTCGATGTACGTGTCGATTCGCCCGGCGAGCAGCGCCTGCTGACAGATGTACGACCCGGCTAGATAAAAGCGACGCATCACACGCAGATGCGTTTTCCGCTCGATCTGCTGCGCCAGGATTTCGCCCAGGAGCGCCTGCTCTGAAAAATTCTTCGAGCCGACGATAATTACGTCGCGCCGTTCTGCCCCGCACGCGCCAAGCAAAATGACGATGACTGCGAGCAGCCCAGCGCGGACCTTATTCATCGAGCAATTCACCGCGCGGGCCGCAGCCGCCGCTCGAACACACCGAGAACAAAATCCGCCGCGAGCGCGAGCACCGCCGCAGGAATCGCGCCCGCGAGAATGAGCTGATTATTTACCATCGCCAGCCCGCGAAAAATGAACTCGCCCAATCCTCCCGCGCCCACCGCCGCCGCGATCGTCGCGATTCCCACGGTCAACACCGTCGCCACGCGCACGCCTGCCAGGACTGTCGAAAGCGAAAGCGGCAGCTCCACCTGCCAAAGAATTTGCCGCTCCGTCATTCCCATTCCCCGCGCGGCTTCCCTCACGCCCGGATCGACGCCGTTGATTCCCGCCGCTGTGTTCCGGATGATCGGCAAGAGCGCATAGAGCGTCAGCGCCGTGATCGCCAGCCGGTCGGCGCGATCGCCCAGCCACGGCGCCGGAAGCAGAAACCCGAAGAGCGCCAGGCTCGGAATCGTTTCCGCGATGTTGGCGCTGCCGAGGATCGGTTTGGAAAGCCACGGCCGCCGCGCCACCAGCACCCCGAGCGGAACGCCGATAGCGGCCGCGAGCAGGATCGTCACTCCCACGAGCCACGTGTGCTCCGCCATTGATCGCAAAATTTCTCCCTGGTGCCGCCAGAAAAATCCCGCCAGGCTCATTTGTTCCTCCCCGCTTCATCGATGATCCGCATGCTCGCGGCGCAGGCCACTGCCACGGGTTCGGTGCTCCGCAGGAATTCTCCCGGCGAGTAAAGCCCCGTCAGCTGGCCCGCTTCCATCAATCCGATTCGAGTTCCGAGCAGCACGGCTTCGGTCATGTCGTGCGTTACGATGACGATCGTCATCCCCAGGCGATTCTCCAGCGCCCGGAATTCCAGGTGAATTTCTCCGCGCGTGAGCGGATCGAGCGCCCCGAACGGCTCGTCCATCAGCAGGATTTTCGGGTCCGCTGCGAGCGCGCGCGCCACTCCCACGCGCTGGCGCTGCCCTCCGGAAAGTTCGGGCGGATAGCGGTCCGAGAATTTTTCGGGGTCGAGTCCCACGAGCTCGAGCATTTCTTTCACGCGCGCGCGCACCCGTTCCTCAGGCCAGCGCTCGAGCCGCGGCACCAGCCCGATGTTCCGCTCGACCGTGAAATGTGGAAAAAGGCCGGTCTCCTGAATCACGTAGCCGATGTGCCGCCGCAGCGCGATCGCATCCCATTCCATCGTTGATCGCCCCTCGACCAGCACCTCCCCTCCGGTTGGCTCGAGCAGACGGTTGATTAGCTTCAGCGCAGTCGTTTTCCCCGCGCCGCTGCGCCCCAGCAGCACGAGCGTCTCCCCGGTGGGTACACAAAAGCTTACGCTCTTCAGCAGTGTCTGGCCGCTCGCAAGCCGAAAACTCACATTTCGGAATTCGATGGTGGGGCAAGCAGGCGCAGGCGTGTCCATTGCGCGGAGGCTAGCAACTGCGGAACGGGCTGTCAAACCGGGCGCGAAAAATCGTTGCGAGAAACACCTTGCCGCCGATTTGCACTTCGGAGTATAAGCCGACGTGATTTTGCATTTCCCCCGAGGAGCGGAATGAGCGGAGGCGAAGTGCGCCGGTTCCTGATCGACACGGACACCGCATCCGATGACGCGGTCGCCATCCTGATGGCGCTCCGTACGCCCGACATTCAAGTCGATGCGATCACTACGGTCTCGGGAAACGTTCCGGTGCAAATGGGCGCGCGCAACGCCGGAACCGTGGTCGAGCTGTGCAGCAAAGACACGCCGGTTTTTGTGGGCTGCGATCGCCCGCTCATACGGGAACCCATCTACGCTTACTTTTTCCACGGGCCCGACGGCATGGGCGGAATGAATTACCCGGCGCCGGCGCGCGGCCCTGAAAAAGAACACGCGGTGGATGCGCTCATCCGCCTGATCCGCGCGCGGCCCGGCGAGTACACACTCATCACTCTCGGCCCGCTCACGAATGTCGCCATGGCGCTCCGCCAGGCTCCGGACATCGCCGGAAAGCTGCGGCGCGTGTACGTGATGGGCGGCGCCGCCTGCGTTGTGGGAAATATCACGCCCGCGGCTGAATACAATATCTGGGTGGATCCGGAAGCTGCCAAGATTGTTTTTCATGCCGGCATGCCCATTCTGATGGTGGGCTGGGAGCACTGCCGCGGAGAATCCTGCCTCGACGAGGCCGAAATGGCCTCGGTCCGTGCGTTCAAAACGAAGTACGCCGATTTCGCGCTCGACTGCAATCAGTCGGCGTTGAAAGCCAGCCGCGATTTCAATCGCGAGCGCGGGCTCACGCTTCCGGATCCGGTGACGATGTCCATCGCCATCGATTCCGGCGTCTGCACTCTGCTCGATCATCATTACGTTGACGTCGAAACCGAATCCGAACTTACCCGCGGGATGACTGTCGTAGACCAGCTCCGCGTCACAAAAAATCCGCCCAACATGGAAGTTTGCTGGAAAATCGATCCCCGGCGATGGAAGGAGAATCTTTACAAGACTCTTCGATGAGCCCAGGCGCCACATCCTCAGCGCCCGAATCTTCCCGCCACACCTGGCTCTGGAATAAAGACCTCGCTCCGGTCCCCGCTACGCGCCGCTTTTGGGGGACGTACAACTACGCTGCGCTGTGGGTCTCCATGAGCGTCAACATTCCCACTTACATGCTCGCGAGCGCCATGATCGCCGGCGGCATGAACTGGAAACAGGCCATATTCACCGTTTTCCTCGGCAACGTAATTGTGCTGGTGCCGATGCTTCTCAACGCCCATGCCGGCGCCGAATACGGGATTCCATTTCCCGTTTTTGCGCGCTCTTCCTTCGGTGTTCTCGGCGCGAATATCCCCGCGATTTTTCGCGCGCTCGTAGCTTGTGGCTGGTTCGGCATTCAAACGTGGATCGGCGGCGAAGCAATCAATACGCTGCTCGCTGCGGTCGTCGCGGGCTGGAATCACCCGTGGCTGTGCTTCTTCCTGTTCTGGTTGCTGAATCTGGCGGTGATTCTGCGCGGGATTGATACCATCCGCTTCCTTCAAGGTCTCGCGGCTCCCGCGCTGCTTCTCCTCGGCCTCGCCATGCTCGGGTGGGCGTACGCCAAAGCCGGCGGACTCGGCCCCATGCTTTCCGCTCCTTCGAAATTTCACGGCTTCCGCGAATTCTTTTCGTTCTTCGTGCCGTCGCTCACGGGCGTGGTGGCGTTCTGGGCCACGGTGGCGCTCAATATTCCCGATTTCACGCGCTACTCCAAGGGCCAGCGCGAACAAATGGTCGGCCAGGCGCTGGGCCTTCCGACCACGATGACGTTTTATTCTTTCATCGGCATTGCTGTGACGTCGGCGACGGTGGTCGTGTTCGGGCAGGCTATCTGGGATCCCGTGGTGGTGCTGAGCCGGCTGGGAAATCCAATTGCGGTTGTGATTGCGATGGTCGCGCTGCTGATGGCCACGCTGAACGTGAACGTCGCCGCGAACGTCGTCTCCCCTGCGAATGATTTCTCCAATCTCTATCCTCGGAAAATCAGCTTCAAGATCGGAGGGCTCATCACCTGCCTGATGGGCCTGCTCATGCAGCCCTGGCGGTGGCTCGCAAGCCACGGAACGTACGTTACGGGCTGGCTGGTGGGCTACTCGAGCTTTCTCGGCCCGATTGCCGGCGTGATGATCGCGGATTATTACGTGCTGCGAAAAAGAGTGATCTCGACCGACGATCTTTTCACGCGCGGCGGCGCCTATGAATTCAGCGGCGGCTTCAACTGGCGCGCTGTCTTAGCGCTCGTTGCGGGCATTTTCGTTGCGCTCATCGGGCTATGGGTTCCCGTGCTACACAGCCTTTATCAGTACGCCTGGTTCGTCGGCTTCGGCGTTTCCTTCCTCGCGTACCTGATTCTGATGCCCCGACGCTGAATTCACCAACGCGCTGCTTCGCTTCCGCATTTTTGGAGTGCGGCGGCTTGACGCCGCTCTCTTGACCGTCACGTCATATCGAAAGCGAATCACTCGGCCGAGGCTCGACTCGGCCGGCACAGCCAAAATCCTCAGTTGGGCCGGGTGTTGGATCCTCTACACGAATTCTCTTCGAGAAATCGCCGGATGTTTCTGAGCACCCGCACCAACATCGGCTGGGTCAACTTGCCCGTGAATGTATTCTGCTGGCTCGGATGATACGCCACGAACAGCCGCGGCATCGGCTCCGGCAACGCATAACTCGCGCCGTGGCGAAACGGAAATTCCGCCAGGCTGCCGATAGCGCGCCGTTCCTTCAACAAGTTCAGATACACGCGCATGGCAATTCCTCCGAGCGCAAGAATCGCCTTCGGCCGCAAGATTTCCAGCTCGCGCTCGAAATAAGGGCGGCAATTTTCGAGTTCGGATGGAAGCGGCTTATTGGCAGGCGGCGCACACCGCGCTGCCGCGGCGATGTACGCGTTGTTCAATGCCAGCCCGTCGTTCCGGCCGATCGAAGCGGGCTGATTCGCGAATCCCGCGCGGTGAAGCGCGCGGTAAAGAAAATCGCCCGAGCGGTCACCCGTAAACACGCGGCCCGTGCGATTTCCTCCATGCGCCGCGGGCGCGAGGCCTAGAATCAGCAGTTCCGCGTGCGGATCGCCGAACCCCGGCACCGGCTTTCCCCAGTACTCGCAGTCGCGGAATGCCCGGCGCCGCTCGCGCGCAATTTTCTCGCGATACTTCACCAGCCGAGGACACTTCCGGCAGGCAATAATCTCCGCATTCAGTTCATCAAGTGTCGTCACGCTCGCTCCGCAGCCACGCTATTATGGAACGCTTTTCCGGCAGGCCAAACCTCACTCCGCGTAATCCAGCTCTTTGGTTCATTTGAAATTTTAAATCTGAAATTTGAAATCGCCTTTCATCCGCCTCACCAACCACCCTTCCGGACTTCACAGCATTTTGTTCCGGGCGGCTTTTCCACTAGGATAGGTGCCCCGGGGCCTCCGGCGCAGGTCTCCTGAATGGCAGCGGCTCGCGAAAAAATCATCCTCGTCGATTCCAATGCTACGAGCCGTGAAACGCTCGCGAGCGCGCTCGGGTCCGCCGGTTATGATGCCGCCGCTTTCGCCTCCGCTCGCGAAGCGCTCGATGCCGTTCACGAAGGCGGCGCCGACCTACTGATTCTGGATTCCGCCTCGCGGGATTCCCGCGCGCATGAATTTGTCGCGGAGCTTCGCGGCGCTGCGGCAACCGAATCCATCCGCCTGATTCTGCTCGTAGGGGCGGGCTCGGAAGACCGCGCCTCGGCGCTGGATCTCGGCGCCGACGATGCCATTTCGCGGCCCTTCTCTCCGGCGGAAGTGCTCGCGCGCGTCCGCTCGCAATTGCGCGTGCGGCGCGCGGAAAAACAGCTTCGTGAAAAAATGCGCCTCGCCGAAGA
>DASPSD010000003.1:0-31240 GCA_035624115.1 Candidatus Sulfotelmatobacter sp.
GCTGAGCGCCGAGCGACATGCGGATGCCGATCTCTTGCGTCCGCTGCGCCACCGAGAAAGAAACCACGGCGTAAATTCCCACCGCGGCCAAAATCAGCGCCAGCAATCCGAAGAGTCCGAACAGCAGCGTGCGAAATCGCGGCACGGCTTCGGTGGCATCGAGAGCATCGGGGAACGACGCAATGTCCGTGACCGGAAGGTCCGCATCGATTTGGCGCACTTCGCGGCGAATCGCGGCGGCGACGGCGGACGCGCTCAAATTTGTCTTCGTGATGATCACCGCGCCCCAAAACGGAGCCTGGGCGTAGGGCACGTACATCATCGGGCCAGGATCCTGGGCGGCGGAAACATCGCGAACGTCGCCTGCGATGCCGACGATTTCTCGCGCGATGTCGGGATTGGGAGGGAAACCGAACACGAGCCGCTTTCCGAGCGGATCTTGATTGGGAAAATAAATCCGGGCAAACGATTGGCTGATGATGGCGACGCGCGGCGCCGATGGAATGTCTTGCGGCGAGAAGCCGCGGCCGCGCAGCAGCGGAATCGACATCACGCGAAAGTATTCCGGGCTTACCGAAACGTAGTCGGCCGTGCGCGCTCTCGAAGACGGCAAATTCGGCTCGCCTTCGATTGCAAAGCCGAGGTTGACGAAACCGTTGGCTAAAGGAAGGGGGATAGCGATCGCCGTGTTCTTCATACCCGGCTGGGCTTGTAGCCGCGCTAGAAGTTCGCCGGAAAAATTAGTCCATTGCTGCGCCGTGGAGTACTCGAACTGAGGCAAGTCCACTTCCGCCTTCACCAGCCGCTGCGGATTGAATCCCAGGTTGACGGATGTGAGGCGCAGGAAGCTGCGAACGAGCAATCCGGCGGCAACCAACACCACCATGGCCAGCGCAATTTCCATGCCTGCAAAGAGGCTGCGGAGACGCCGCTGGGTTCTGCCTTCCCCCGAGCGCGCGCCGCTTTCGCGGAAGTTGGACTGCAAATCAGATTTGGCGGCGAAGAGCGCCGGCGCCAGGCCAAAGACGAAGCTCGCGACAACGGAAAGCACGAGCGCGAAAGCGAGCACGCCGCTCTCGATGCCGACGGGGCCGAATTGAGTGAACTCTCCGGGCAGGAACGCTCCAAGGCCCTGCACCCCCCAGTACGCGAGCAGGATTCCGGCGATGCCTCCCAAAACGCCGAGGGCCGCACTTTCAGTGAGCAATTGGCGGACGATTCGAGCGCGCCCGGCGCCCAGCGCGAGGCGCACGGCGATTTCTTTGCTGCGGGCGGTGGCGCGCGTCAGAAGAAGATTCGCCACGTTGGCGCACGCGATCAAAAGCACCAGGCCCACCGCGCCCCACAAGACGATCAAGGCGGGCTTGACATCTCCCGTGAGTTCCGCCTGGAGCGGCGCGATGCGGCTCGTCCATCCTTCGTTCTCGGCCGGAAACTCCGTCGCGAGACTTTGGCAGATCGGCGCCATCCCCGCCTGGGCCTGAGCGATCGTGACGCCGGGCTTCAAGCGCCCGAGGACCACCAGCCAGTGGCCGGCGCGACGCTCCATCCATCCGCCGAAAAGCGGATCATCCACCAAAGGTATCCAGATTTCCTGCTTGGGCCCGAGCACCGGAGAACGGAATCCGGCGGGCATGACTCCGACAACCGTGAAAGATCGCTTGTCGAGGCTGATGGAGCTGCCGATAATTTTGGGATCCGCGCCGAAACGGTCGCGCCAAAGTTTTTCATTCAAGATCACCACGGGCTGGGCGCCGCGCTTGCCGTCGTCGGACACAAACGTCCGCCCGAGCAGGGGATTGATTCCGAGAAGAGGGAATGTTTCCGGCGTCACCACGCCAGTCTCGACAAGAAAGGGCTCGCCCTGGCCGGTCAGGGTGAGTTCATGCGTCGCGTTGCCGGCAAGCTCGCTGAAGACGTGATTCTCGCGGCGCCACACTTCGAAGTTCGGGTAGGAGGTGCCTGTTTTTTTGATGTCCTGCTGCGGCTTCGCTTCGTACACGATCACCAACTGATCCGGGGCGGGATAAGGAAGCGGCCTCAAGAGCGCCGCGTAAACGATACTGAAAATCGCGGTATTTGCCCCGATGCCCAAACCGAGCGTGAGGATTGCGATCAGCGTGAATCCCGGCGAGCGCACCATCATGCGGAGACCGTAGCGGAGATCCGCCCACAGCGTTTCGAGCCAGAAGCCGCGGCGCTGCTCGCGGATGGCTTCTTTCACGCCTTCGATCGCGCCGAGTTGCAGTACGGCTTGGCGGCGCGCCTCTTCCGCCGCCATGCCGGCGGCGATGTTGGCGGCAGTTTGCTGCTCGATGTGAAAACGGAGCTCTTCATTCGCTTCGTGTTCCCATTTTTTGCGCGAGAACCAGCTCATGGCTCGCCCCTCACGGCGGCGTCACTCATAGCGCAGGGCCACGATGGGATCGACGTTCATGGCGCGGCGTGCCGGCAGGTAGCACGCCAAAACGGCCACCGCAGCCAGCAGCAAGGAGACGGCGACAATGGTCGCCGGGTCCGTCGCGCTCACTCCATAAAGCAATTGCGAAAAGCTCGACACCACTCGCGTGAGGACCAGCGTGGTGGCGCTGCCGATTGCGATTCCAGCGAGCGCGAGCCGCAGGCCCTGCCCGATGACCAGCTGAAAAACCTTCCGCCGCTCGGCGCCGAGCGCCATGCGAATCCCGATTTCATGCACGCGCTGCGCGACCGAATACGAAATCACGCCGTAGATTCCGATGGACGCCAGCACCAACGCCAGGCCTGCAAACGCGCCCAGCAACATCATGGGCAATCGCTGCGGCGACAGGGACGCAGAAGCCATCGCTTCCATCGTGCGGACGTCGTAAATCGTCCGATCGCTTCCGGCGGAATAGACCGCGGCTTTCACTGCTGCGAGCAGAGCTGCCGTCTCGAGCGGGCTGCGGACAATTACGCTCACGTCCGGAAACATGAGCGGCACCCACGGGTCGGGAAGCTGGTAGAGAGAAGCGTAGAGCTGATTTTGCGTGTAGCGATTCGAGTTGCCGAGATCCCAGTGGCTCACGTGGCCCGCTACACCGATGATGCGCGCGGAACCCCAGTGCGGGATCGTCAGCGTCTGGCCCAGCGGATCTTTGTCCGGGAAAAAAGTCCGCGCGAGGGCGCGATCGATTACGACGACGCGTTCGGACCGGAGCGTATCCTCCGAATTGAAAAATCGGCCGCGCACCAGCGGGATGCGCATCACGCGCAGGTAATCCGGTCCCGTCCAGTAATACGTAGCGCGCGGGGCCTCAGCGACGGACGTGGGAGCTTGCGAGCCAATCCAAAACGGGCCGGCGTTGTGAAGCTGGCTCAGGGGAACGAGCGCGGAAATATCCGCAGCTTCGACGCCGGGAATTTGCCGGAGGCGTTCGGTTAGTTGCTGGAAGGCAATGCGTTGGCTCGAAGGTGACCCGGCCGCTGCGGGTGAAATGCCGGCTTTGAAGGTGAGGATGTGCTGCGTGGCGAAACCGGGGTCTGCCTGCACGAGCCGCTGAATTGTGCGAAACAAAAGGCCCGCGCCCACGAGGATCACCAGCGCGACCGCAACTTGGACGACGACCAGGCTGCTTTGCGCGCGATGATGGGCTGCTGTCGAGCCGCGGCCTCCCTCTTTGAGCGACGCTTGCAAATCCGTTTTCGAGCTCCGAAGCGCCGGCACCAGACCGAACAGAAACCCGGCCGCGAGCGAAACCAAAAACGTGAAAACCAGGACGGGCGCATTCACGTCGATGTTTTCGCTGCGAGGCAAGCCGCCGGGCGCAGCCCTGAGCACGGCATGCAGCGCGGGCTTTGCGAGAATCAGCCCCAGAGCGCCGCCTGCGACGGAAAGCAGCAGGCTCTCCGTTATCAATTGGCGCACCACGCGCGCCCGCCTGGCGCCAAGCGCGAAGCGAAGGGCAAACTCGCGGCTTCGCGCCGCCGAACGCGCGAGCAGCAGATTCGCCACATTGGCGCAGGCGATCAGCAAAACCAGCGCGACGGCGCCGAGGAGCAGCAGGAGCGTACCCCGGACATCGCCAACGAGGACCTGCTTGAGCGGGTCGATTTGGATGCCGAGGCCGTGCTCCTGTGAGGGGTAAAGCTGATCCAGATTTTCCTGGACCGCGCTCATTTCGCTCTGCGCCTGGCTGAGAGTCACATCCGGTTTGAGGCGGGCAAAAGTGTAGATGCCCGGATGGATGGTGCGATCGTTTGAAACAAGCGGATCGACCTGGCCGATGGGGGTGAAGACGTCGGCGTTGTCTATGATTTGAAACCCGGAGGGGGCGACGCCGACGATGGTGTAGACAACGCCGCTTAAGACCACAGACTGGCCAAGCGGATCAGAACCCGGCGCAAATCGCTCTCTCCGCAGGCGGTCGTTGATGATCACCACCGGCGCGCCTCCGGCCCTGTCCTCTTGCGTGGAGAACTCGCGGCCCGAAGCCAGCTTCACGCCGAGCGTGCGAAAAAAGCCGGCAGAAATCTGTCCACCCGCTAGGTGCTCGGGAGTTCCGGGGCTCGTCAGGTCGTAGCCCTCCACACTGAGTGCGGCGATTTGGTCGAACGAACGGGAGGTGCGCTGCCAATCGAGAAAATCGGGATACGACACGGAAATGATGTGCTTCATCGTGCGGTTGTATTCCCACACGGCGACGAGGCGGTCCGGATCGGCATACGGCAGCGGCGCCAGCAAAACGCCTTCGACCACGCTGAAGATGGCGGTGTTTGCGCCGATGCCTAGAGCAAGTGTGAGGATGGCGATCAGCGTAAATCCCGGCGAGCGCAACATCATGCGGAGGCCGTAGCGGAGATCGGCCCACAGCGTTTCGAGCCAGAAGCCGCGGCGCTGCTCGCGGCAGCTTTCTTTCACGCCTTCGATGGCGCCGAGTTGCAGAACGGCCTGGCGGCGTGCTTCTTCCGGCGTCATGCCGGCGGCGATGTTCGCGGCGGTTTGCTGCTCGATGTGAAAAAGAAGCTCTTCGCTTGCTTCGTCTTCCCATTTCTTGCGCGAAAACCAATTCACCGCACTCGCCTCCGCTGAAATCATTCGTACCGCAGCGCGGTCATGGGATCGACGCGGGCGGCGCGGCGCGCCGGAACGTAACAGGCCAGCAGGCCGACCAGACAGAGAAACACCGCAACGCCCGAAAACGTGGCAAAGTCCGAGGGCCGCACGCCGAACAGCAGGCTGGAAAGAGCCGGCGTGAGCAGAAAGGAAAGCGCAGAACCCAGCACGATTCCCGCCAGCACCGAAACCATTCCTTGCGAGACCACGAGAGCGAGAACCTCTCGCGGCTGCGCCCCCAGCGCGCGCCGAATTCCGATTTCGTTGCGCCGCTGCGCGACCGAGTACGCTGTTACCCCGTAAATTCCAATCGAAGCCAGCGCAAGTGCGAGCACCGCAAGGGCGCCCGCAAGCAGCATCGTGAATCGAGTGGCTGCTCGCGCGTCATGGATGAAGGCGTTCATGGGGCGGACTTTGGCGAGAGCGAGATCGCGGTCGATTTTGTCCACTTCCGCGCGAATCGCGCCCGCGAGAGACTCGGGCGCGCCGCTTGAGCGCACCACGAAGGCGAGCTGCTCGCGGGGGCTCTGCGCGTAAGGTTCATAAACTTGCGGGCGGCCTTCCTCGGTGAGTTGAAGCGACCGAACGTGTTTCACGACGCCAATGACATCCGCCGGGCCTGGAGAAAAATTTCCGTTCGAGAATAATTCGACATTGAGCTTTTTCCCGACTGCGGATTCGCCGGGCCAGGTGCGGCGGGCGAGCAAATCGTCCACGATAATTACACGCCGGCGCGTCAAGTCGTCCGAATCATCAAAGTCGCGTCCGGCGATGAAAGGCGCACCGAGCGCGTGAAAATAGCCGGGAGTGACGGCGCGATGATCCGCAAGCAATGTGTTTTGGTCCTGGAGCGGCGCGCCTTCGCGCCAGTAGTAGCTGTACCAGTTGTGCGAGTCATCGAACGGCAGATGGCTCACAGCGCCCGCGGATTCGACGCCGGGCACCGCGGCAATATTTTTTCTGAGCTGCTCGAACAAACGCACGCGGTCGGCATCCTTCGGGTAGCGAGCGCCGGGCGGCGCGATCTGAAAAGTGAGCAGGCGGTCCGGAAGAAAGCCGGGGTCAACGCGCGTAAGACTCGCGAACGTGCGAACCATCAGGCCGGACCCAATCAACAGCACGAATCCGAGCGCCACTTCGACGGCGACGAGCAAACGCCGGAACCGCCCCTTGCCGGAGACAAGGCCTTTTCCGCCGGATCTTAATGTGTCCACAAGATCCATGCGGGAAGATTCAGCCGCCGGCGCGAGGCCGAAGAGAATCCCCGCGGCGAGCGAGACGAGGAACGCGTAACCGAGCACGGTCAAATTGAAATGCACAGCCTCCATCGCCCCGAGCGACTTCGGCCGCAGCGACAGCACCCAATGCATCCCCCACCAGCCGAGAAGCAGACCGGCTGCTCCACCGAAAAGAGCGAGTAGAAGGGTTTCTGTAAGCAATTGGCGCACGATTCTCGACCGCGTGGCCCCGAGCGCGGTGCGCAGCGCGATTTCGCGGCAGCGGGTTTCCGCCCGGGAGAGCAGCAGGTTCGCTACGTTCGTGCAGGCGATCAAGAGAACGAACCCGACGCCCGCGAAAAGGGCCAACAGCGCGGGACGAATTTCGCGGATGGCATCGCGCTGGAGAGGCAGAATTTCAAAATCCTCGCCCTGCTTGGAATTGGCGACGTTTTCCGCGCGCAATTGCGCGGCGATGGACGCGACCTCCTGGCTTGCCTGCGAGTACGTGACTCCCGCGCGGAGGCGAGCAATCACGCGAAGGAAATTCAAGTCTCGCGGGAATATGGACGGGTCGTGAGGATATGGCGCCCATGCCTGCACATCGGGCGGAATGCCCGCGTCCGGGGGAAAGATGAGGCGGAAGGATTCCGGCATCACGCCGATAACGGTACATTCCTGGCCGTCTATTTTCGCAGAATGCCCAATGATGGATGGGTCCGCGCCGAAACGCCTTCGCCACAGCCCATCGCTTAGGATCACGGAAGTCGCCGCCCCCGGGAGCGCGTCCTGCGCAACGAACAAGCGTCCTCGCGCGGGAGGAACGCCCAGGACGGTAAGAAAATCGTCCATCACGAGGCCGATGCGAATCTGTTCGGGCTCGCCAGTTCCTGTGAGAGCTGCGCTTCCAACCCAAATTCCGCCAACGCTTTGAATCAAGCGGCTGCGGCGCTCGATATCGAACATGTCGGGAGCTGAGAATGGAGCTCGGGTCTGGCCTGCACTTTTGAGGTCTGTCCAAATGAGCGCGACACGGTCCGCTTGCGGGTAAGGGAGCGGCTTGAGAATGACGGCATCGAGGACGCTGAAAATAGCGGTGTTTGCGCCGATACCGAAAGCGAGCGTGAGAACCACAACGCACGTGAACCCGGGGTTCTTGCGCAGCATGCGCAGTGCGTAACGCATGTCGGCGGCCAGCGTTTCGAGCCAGAAGCCGCGGCGCTGCTCGCGGATGGCTTCTTTCACGCCTTCGACGGCGCCGAGCTGCAGCACCGCCTGGCGGCGCGCATCTTCCGGCGTCATGCCGGCGGCGATGTTCGCGGCAGTTTGCTGCTCGATGTGGAAGCGCAGCTCTTCGCTTGCGGCTTGCTCCCATTCCCGAATCGAATTCCACCAGCGGAAACTCATGCCCCGCTCCGTCTTCACGCGCGCTGCAAAATCAGGGCGACGGCGGAAGAGAGCTTTTCCCAGTCCGCCATTTCTTTTTCGAGCTGCGCGCGGCCCGTTTTCGTGAGCGAGTAATATTTGGCGCGGCGATTATTTTCCGAAGCGCCCCACTCCGCCTGAATCAGTCCTTTTCGCTCGAGCCGATAGAGCGCGGGATAAAGCGAGCCTTGCTGGATCTGTAAGGCGTCGCGCGAAACCTGCTGAATCCGCTGGGCGATTCCCCAGCCGTGCATCGGCTCGAGCGCGAGCGTCTTCAGGATCAGCAGGTCGAGCGTGCCTTGCAGGATTTCAACCGACGGACTCATGCGCGCCTCCGATAGCAAAGCCGGCCGCTAACTCCCCGAATCGAGGTGCCAGCCCACGTTTACCCACTTTCCCTGGCGGCGCACGAACATTTCCGTGGCGCGGCCCGAAAGCGAAGATTGCTTGCCGTCGGCCTCGGTTTCTAGCTTGAATTTCGTATAGAGAATTGCCGTCGCGCCGTACGCCTGAATCTCCGTCTCCGGAAACTCCAGCCGCACAAGCTTTCCGCCTCTCGCGGCGAAATCTTTCGCGGCGGCAAGCTCATCGTCGCGCGACTGCCATTTTTCTCCGACCTCGATGGCGATCAACTCAGGCGCGATGAGTTCTGTGAGCCGGGCCGCGTCGTTGGCGAACCATGCGCGCCAGACCGCCTCGCGCGCGGCCAGCAATTCCTGTTTTCCTGCCGGGCTGAGCGGGCGGAGATTTTCCATCAACGCCGCAATCGAGTCGGGATGGATCTGGGTATCGGAGCCGACTTGATTCCAGCCCCCATCAAGTTTGGCGTACACGTCGAGGACGCGCAGCTTTTGCGTAAATTTGCCGCCCGGATATTCGTAGGTGACGCCGGCAACATACGGGACCAGAGCGACGTCGCCGTAGAAGACGACGTTGAATTCGATCATTTTGTAGTCACTGATTCGCACCGGGCCGTTCAAGTAGCCGTCCACGTCTTTCATGTAGCCGGTGATTCCTTGGATCGCAGTAGTCGAAGCGGATTGGAAGCCGATCCATTGGCTCGCATGCGTCGCGCGGATCGTCGCGGCATCCTTGTGCATGTAGGCCTGGAAAATCTTGTCGATATGGGCGTGGATCGCATCGCGGTCGGCAGAGCGGGAGTCCGCAGAGCCGGGCTGCAATTGCCCAGCGAGGACCGACGAACACGCCAGAACAAAGAGCGCCATCAGGAGAGGTCTAGCGAACTGCATTTCGCATCTCCTTCCCCGCGATCCTTCGAAATATGCCCCCTAGTCCTTCGAGGGGAGAGGCTGCCACCCCTCTTGTAGATTGTCAAGGGGAAGCACGTTCGCTCAGACGCGACGAGGAATGAAAAGTGAGCAGTGAAGTTGCAGGGCAAACCCCCGTCTCCAGTATAAAGCGCTTATTTTATGCTATTTACGAAGAGGGGTACTAAAACTCGCGTACCCAAATTTTATCCTATGCGAGCCATTGTTTCATTCCGGGTCGCCATCGCAGAGTGCCATTGCGGGTTGGGGGCTGCGAAGCGGGGACGACGGTTCCTAAAGGAGCCGGGGCACGCTTCCCAACCCGTCCAAGCCCTCCTGCTGGCGTTTTCCTCCCTGACCCCCGTCGGCAGGACGGGCTGTGTCCACTCGAAGTCAACCTACCTTTGGCACATCCTTTGGCATGAGTGGTGCGTTTTAACACGGGGGTGCGCAGCGAGGCGGTGGGTTAATCCGCTTGGAATGTGCACGTTGCGCAGCGACGCACTCGAGGGCCACCGAATCGCTGATGGGAAATTCAGACAGAACCGAAGGGCAGAGATTGCGCGCGCGCGCGGGCCGCGCTTTTCTGGCTCTGCTTTGCGCCGTCTCGATCCTTCCGGCGCCTGCAGCCGTAGCGGATCTAAAACCGCAAACGATTGAAGCTTTCGACAGATATGCCCGACTGACGGAAGCGCAGTTTGACTCGGAGATCGCCCAGCGCGAGCCCTTCCTGTGGTTCGAGAGACTGCCGGAATCCCGGCGCGCTGAGATCGATGCGGAGCTGCGCACCGGGAAAGTGGTGATCGAACGCCTCGAGACCCGCGAGAGCGGGAAGCGAATGGAAATCCCCGACGGCCTCGTCCATCACTGGATCGGAACCGTGTTCATACCAGGGGCGACACTGGCCGGGACTCTCGCGCTCGAGCAGGACTACGATCATCACCAGGATTTTTTTCGTCCAGACGTCGTTCGGTCGAAAACCCTGCGGCGAAACGGCAATGATTTCGAGGTCGAGTTCCGTTTTTACAAGAAGAAGGTAATCACGACGGTCCTTGAGACGGAGCATGAGGTTCACTACGAACTCACCGATTCCAAGCACGCCTGGAGCCGCTCGCGAAGCACGCGCATCCAGGAAGTGGATGATGCGGGGCAGCCGGACGAACGGCTTGAGCCCGTGGGACACGACCGCGGCTTTCTCTGGCGAATGGACACCTACTGGCGGTTCGAAGAAAAAGACGGCGGGACGTACGTCGAGTCCCAGTCGATTTCGCTGACGCGCGACATTCCCACGGGGCTTGGCTGGTTAATCGGCCCCTATGTCTCAAACGTGCCGCGCGAATCTTTGACCTTCACCCTGGCCACGACGCGCGCGGCGGTCCTCCAGCGAATGGCCGCGCGTCCACAACAGTAATACCCAATCCTTTTGAAAAGAAGTCATCCAGCTCTGTTGACATCCCAACCTACGGAACGCGTCAATCGCGCCGACCGAGTCAAGCCTCGGTCGAGTGGGTGGCTTTTAGCGGGCGAACACGAGCCCAAAGCGGCGTCAAGCCGCCCTTCGACTCCGCTCAGGACAAGCCGCACTCCAGAAAAACGCAGCCTCGGAAGCGTCTTGGAGAGCAGGATTTCGACAAAGCAAGATGGGTTCAACTCAGAAAGTAGTGGAGGCGAGGAAAACGTCCGCAAAGCCGTTCGCGTCGTTCGGGACCAGATTGCTCGCGGAGGAAAGGAAGCTCACGGTGTGGCCGTCCTGGCTGATCGACGGGGCGAGGCTGTCTCCATTCGCCGCGGCAGGAGTAGTCCCACCGCCCTGGCTCGCCAGCACCGTGGTGGGAGCGCAACTCACCGTACTGCCAGTGAGCCCGGCGCAGGTATTGCGAACGAACACGTTTTCGACTCCGTTCACGGTGTTCGCGGTGATGTTGGACGCCTGGGTGGCAAATGCGACCACCAGGCTGTTGGTGTTCAGGGCCGGAGTGTTCACGCTGGGATGTTCGCTCGGCGCGTTCCCCGGGGTGGTCCCGTCCGAGGAGGAAACCAAGAACGGCGGCTGCGCGGTATTGCAAATGGTGATGGTGACCCCCGTGCAGGTATCGCGGACGTACACCTGGGCGATGCCGCCGGAATTGACGCCGAAATTGGTGGCCGTGGAGACGAAAGCGATGAAGCGGCCGTCGTTGGTAATCGCGGACGCTGAACTCACGCCATTGGCGGGCGTGGCGCCGTCCGGCGTGGAAGCCAGGGAAGTGACGGCCGTGCAGGTCGTCAGGAGATTCGGGCAACTGCGCACGAATATTTCCTGCTCGCCTGCGGGATTCGGCGCGGTTGCGCCGAGGTTGCTGGCCGTGGAGGTGAAAGTGACGAACATTATCCCCGTGGAGGCAATCGCCGGATTCGTGCTCGAGCCGTTGGCCGGAGTGACGCCGTCGGGCGTGGAGACCAGGAAAGTAGTTGGCGCGCAAGTGGTGCTTGCCTGGCCGCTGCAAGTATCGCGAAGGAAAATCTGTGTCGTCGCGCCATCAAACGACAGATTGGCCACCAGGTTCGTTGCGAGCGAGGCAAACACAACATAACGTCCGCTGGAATCGATCATGGGGTTGAAGCTGTCGCCATTTCCAGCGCTCACGCCGTCGGCGGAAAGCGAGACCAATTGCGTGGGGATCCCGCCCGAACACGTACTGGCAGTTGAGCAGGTGGGCCGCCAGAAGACTTGTTTGGTGACTCCATTCAAGGGAGCGGACGTGACCAGATTCGTGGCCGTCGAAGTGAACGCCACGTTCGCTGCGGCGGTGTCCGTGGTCGGCTCGAAGCTCGGTCCGTTGGCCGGAGTGCCGTCGGGAGCAGTGCTCAACTGAGTTGTCACCGGCACGCAAGTGGCGCCCCCGCCCAGACAGGTGTTTCTTAGGAAGATGTCGCTGGAAGAGCTGAGGCCACCTGCCACCAGATTGGTCGAGGTGGATGCGAAGACTACAGATTCCCCGGAAGTATTCGTCGAAGGCCCTGCTGTGGTGAACGACGGAATCCCGTTCGCGCAGGTTGTGCCGCAGACACCATTGTTCGCCTGGCTCCCATCCGGAGCGAGATCCACCAGGATCGGCAGCCCCGCTGATTTGATGGGATTCACGGCGAAAGGAAGAATGTTTGAGGCGCCTCCACCCGGAGCGGGATTGAACACCTGAATCTGGTCAATTCCACCCGCGGCAAGGTCCGCGACGGTCAATTGAGCGCTCACTTGAGTGTTGCTGAGCAGGATGGTGTTTCGCGGCCCTCCATTGATTTCAATCTGCGAGGCGGCTAGGAAGCCGGCACCCGTGACCGTCAAAGTTGTGGCTGCAACTCCCCCGGCTTGCGCACCCGTGGGGGAAAGCTGCGTGAGCACGGGAGCCGGATTGAAGATCTGCAGGGGGAAAGGATTCGAAGCGCCGCCATTCGGCTGAGGCGGTGGAGGCGGTGGATTTATAGGCGGATTGAACACGATCACCTGCAAATCGCCCGCGGCGTCCAAGTCGGCCGAGGTGACTTGTGTAATCAGTGTTGTACTGCCGAGGTATGTCGCGAAGTGGTTGGCATTATTGATGCTAACGGTGGAAGTCGAAACAAAGTTAGTGCCCGTTATAGTGAGACCAAATCCCGATCCCCCTGCGATGCCCACCGCGGGGTTCAGCATAGTGATTGACGGGACGGGGCTTGGCGTCGGCAGGATTGTAAACTGGAGCGGAGCAGTGGTCCCGCCGCCTGGCTCCGGAGTGAAAACTGTCACCTTTGCCGTCCCCGGGTTCTGGACGAATGAGGCAGGAATCTGGGCGGTCATTTCTGTCTGGCTCATGAAAATGGATGTTGTGAGCGGAGTGGCCGTTCCCCCCGTGGCCGTTCCGGACCATTCGACAATGGAGGTTGGGGCAAAATTGCTGCCGATCACCATCAGCGTGAAGAGTGGGCTGCCGGCCGCAATGTTGGGAGGCTGCAGCGACGCGCTGGCTGGCGACGGATTGCTGATGTACTCACCGCAGCTAGGAAGGCTGCCCGCCGTGATGATAAGAGCCACGAATAAAAAGCGCGATTTCCCGAACAAAATCTCCACCCCTGAGCCTGTAGGTCGATGCCCCTGACTTGAGCGCAATCGCAGAGAATACTAAAGATGTCCTCGATGGGCAATCAGGATGCCTGCGGTTTCCGGCTGCACCACTGTGATCGAGGGGCCGCACACACGGCGTGCGGCTCTCTGCGCCTGCGCATTCACTTCAAAAATTCCTTACGATTTCTTTATTACTTTTTTTTGATTTCGGGCGGTTTTTTCTTGACACCTTTGCAGAGCAGGAACTATTTTGCATTTGGGTGTGCGAGGCGAGACTTTTCCGCGCCGGCACATCGAAGATTCAGGGACTCTCGGTAGGCGAGGCTCCCGCGCAACACAGAAGCCACTGCCCGGCGGCGTCGAGAGATGCCGAACCGGGTGAAACAGAAACTCCCGATTCAAGGGTTTTTCTAACGTGGCTGAGATCCGAAAGGATCTCTCACGGGGCGCGGTGCTGAAGCTTGGACGAGTGGGAGCCGGCCCGTTCCGGCGCTTTTTCCTCCGGGAATTAGCAGTTCTCACCCAGCCTCCGCTTCATTCCGCACCGAAAAAACATGAGAAGTAGATCGCGCCCAAGTTGCCGGGAGCCCGAAATCGGATTGGCCCGAGAGAGGAGGCCACGGCCATGCGGATGACATTTGCGCAGGTTCCCAAAATTGATTTGCTGGACGCCAAATTCACTCGCCGCCAAAAGGCGATCGCTTCTGTCAAGGCAATCACGCGTGCGAATGGAAATGCGGCGTGCGGGCGGGCGTTGCGTGCGCGCTGGATTCTGGATGGAGGCAAACTCCGGCTCGCGTGGTACTGCGAAGGCGAGTCCGACGCGGTTCCGCTTCGGCACAGGCGGCTTTTAACGCGCGATTCATCTCCTTTTCGGCACAATATAAGGCTTGCTCTGGCGCGCTGGGCCTCACTGACAACCGGAGCAAAGTGACTATCTCAAGATGCGCCGCCTGACCAACCAATTCGGCCTTCCGATTTTCTGGCCGCTCGTTGTGTGCCTGCTTTGGCCTTGCAAGGCGCTGGCGCAAAACCCGGCGTCGGACAGCTCCCCTCCGCAGGCGACCGCCCCGGTGAGCGAGAATCCTAGCCCCAGTCCGGACGATGCGGATGATCCACTCACCGTCTTCCCCCACTCGGAATCCAGCCGCTACTGGATTTCCGGGCAGGCCAACATCATCATGCAATGGCATCCTGCTTTTCCGGCGAAGTACACCGGACCGAACAGCCTCACACCGCAGTTTCAGGCCGCTACGACACATGTCTTGACGCTCTACACCGGCTACCAGTTGACCCACACGACGGAAGTGCTCGCCGACGTCGAGAACGCAACGGGCGGCGGCATCGGAACTGCTCTCGGCCTGGCTGGTTATACCGACCTCGACTCCGTGCGGACCGTGCAGGGTGTGCAGCTCTCCAAGGCGCCTTATTTGGCGCGTCTCATGTTGCACCAGATCATCCCGCTCAGCTCGGATGAGGCGCCGGCGGAGCGGGGGCCGCTCTCGCTTGCCACGTCGCTTCCGGTCCGGCGGATCGAATTTCGTATCGGCAAATTCGACATCGTGGACTTCTTCGACCTGAATAGCTGGGGGTCGGACACCCATTTGCAATTCACGAATTGGACCGTCGATCAAAACGGCGCGTACGACTACGCTGCGAATACCCGCGGCTACACGGATGGAGTGATCCTCGAATACGACGACCACTGGTTCACGGCCCGATTCGCCGAAGCCTTGATGCCGAAAGTTGCCAACGGCATCAATCTGGATGCGAATATTGCACGGGCACGCGCAGAAAATTTGGAGCTGGAAGCGCGCGGAAGCCGGATCGCGCACCGTCCGGGGGTGGTTCGTTTGCTTGCTTACCTGAATCACGCCAATATGGGCAACTATGAGGAAGCGATCCGCGATTTCGAAGCGGATCCGTCGTCGCCACCCAATATCATCGCCACTCGTCAGCAGGGCCGGCACAAGTACGGCTTCGGGCTCAATCTGGAGCAGGAAATTACGAAAGACATCGGCGTGTTCAGCCGTCTCGGGTGGAGCGACGGCCGCAACGAATCCTTTGCCTACACGGAAGTGGATCGCACCTTCGAGCTCGGCGCCTTTTCGAAGGGCGACGCCTGGAACCGCCGCAACGACCGCGCCGGTGTTGCATTCACCATGAACGGAATCGTCGCGGCGCACGCCCAGTATCTCGCCCTCGGTGGCCTGGGCTTTCTGCTCGGCGATGGCGCGCTCACTTACGGCCACGAAAAAATCTTCGAGAGCTTCTATACTGCGCATCTCTGGCGCGGCTTCTTCGCTTCCCTCGATCTCCAGCACATCAACAACCCCGGATACAACAAAGCCCGCGGCCCCGTGCTTGTTCCCGGCGTGAGATTTCACGCGGAATTTTGACATCCGACTTCGCACGGCTTATGCTGCGCCCCGGCAGTTTTACTATCTCCATCGCGTAAATTGCGGCGCGCCCGGGGCAGGCCGTCAGGAGGAATGGAATGTCACGCTGGAAACCTGCTTTAGCGGTTGTGTGCTTGCTTGGATTTATTTCGGCGCTGCCCCTCGGCGCCCAAACAAAGCAGGAAGCGCAAGGCTCCGGGACTCCGCAAGTATCTGCTGCACCGCAGGCCCCGCCCGCGGCGAGGCCGGAAGATGTTGCTTCCCCCGACGCGATCCTTGCGGAAATCTATGCCGTGATTTCCGGTCCCGCCGGGCAAAAGCGCGACTGGGACCGCTTCCGCTCGCTTCTCATCCCCGGCGCGCGGCTTATTCCCACCCGGCCGAAGCAGGGCGAAATGACGCCTCAGGATAAAAGTGTCGCGGCTCCTGCCCCTCCCAAGGAGTTTGTCACCTTCGTGATGACACCGGACGAATTCGTTGCCAATGGCGAGCGATACTTCGCGACGAATTCGTTTTACGAAAAGGAAACCGCGCGCCGCGCCGAGCGGTACGGCAACATCATGCAGGTATTCAGCACCTATGAATCGCGCCGCGATCCCAAGGATCCCGAACCTTTCGCGCGCGGCATCAATAGCTTCCAACTGTTTTTCGATGGCTCGCGCTGGTGGGTGGTGACCATCTACTGGCAGCAGGAGTCTCCCGAGATACCTCTGCCCAAAGAATTTCTCCCCACTGGCAAGTGAAAAGGACGCGCCGATGTTTCAGCCCGACTTATTGAAGGGCCGCACGATTTTCATCACCGGCGGCGGCACAGGACTCGGCCGGTCGATGGCGCTGCGGTTCGGCGAGTTGGGCGCAAATCTGTTTCTCGTAGGCAGGCGGGAGGAACCCCTCAAAGAAGCCACCGGCGCGATTCGCGCAAAGGGCGGGCGCGCAGCGTATGCGTCGGTTGACATCCGCGATTTTGCGGCGGTTGAAAACGCGATTGCTGCAGCGGAAAACGAACTTGGCCGTGTCGATACGCTTGTCAACAACGCCGCGGGGAATTTCATCGCTCGCACCGAAAAACTTTCTCCCAATGCTTTCAACGCAGTCCTCGGGATCGTGTTGCAAGGAACTTTTTATTGCACGCTCGCGCTCGGGCGGAAATGGATCGCCGCGAAGCAACCCGGAAACATTCTTAACATTGTGACCACGTACGCTTCGACGGGAGCGGGCTCGGGTTTTGTCGTCCCGTCGGCGTGCGCGAAGGCCGGCGTGCTGGCCCTGACGCGCTCTCTCGCCGTCGAATGGGCGCGCTATCACATCCGTCTCAACGCCATCGCCCCCGGCCCGTTCCCCACCGAAGGCGCTTTTTCGCGGCTGCTCCCTTCCAAAGAACTCGAGGAGAAGGCGAAAAATTCCCACCCCATGAAACGCTTCGGCCGCCACGAGGAGCTCGCCAATCTCGCTGCCTACCTCTTGAGCGAGCAAGCGGACTACGTCAACGGCGAATGCGTGGTAATCGATGGCGGTCAGTGGCTTCGCGGCGCCGGCGAGTTCAACGATTTCGTCGATCTGCCCGATGCCGCCTGGGACATGCTCGAAGCCGCGCGGAAAAAGTGAATCGGCACCGCCGGCACTATAGATCGAGGAACACCCGCGCGCGAAATCCTTGCGGCGTGCGTTCGACCGCAAATTGATGCAGGGTCACCGCCTTGATGTACGTTCCGGCTGCGTGGCGCTCGCGATCGAATTTTTCTCCGTATGCAATCCCGCGCGCCATTCCCGCCACGCCCGGCGGTGGCTTCCGCAATTCGGTCGCGCTGACTCGCCGCAGCACTAGCTGCTCACCGTCCGCAATAGCCAGGATTTCCGCAAGCCACGCGAAAAGCAGCGATTCAATGTCCGCTCCGCGGACGCAAATTTCGCGCTCCAGCCGTTCCTCGATTTTTTCCGGCTCGCACGCAAGCGAGCAAAGGGCCAGCGCCGCATTTTCGAAAAGCTCTTTGAGCGTCGCCCCGTAGGCGAGAAACCCCACATCCGCGGGATGCTCCAGGATTTCATACTTGGCATTCACGACTCGCATTCTACGCCCGAGCCCGCGCTCTTGCCTTGACCCGCTCACGGAGCGCGCTAAGATGGATAGTTTCCGATACGGAAGAATCGCTGCCATGGACACTATTCAAATTACGCTGCCGGACGGCGCGACTCGCGAGGTGCCGAAGGGCACCACTCCGGCGCAAATCGCGCAGCAGATTTCGCCACGGCTCGCCAAAGACGCGCTCGTCGCGCGCACCAATGGCGACCTGATCGATCTTTCGCTGCCGCTCGAGCACGACACCAAGCTTGTAATCCTTACCGCCAAGGACTCTGACGCGGTACAGGTGTTCCGGCACTCGGCGGCGCACTTGCTGGCCGCTGCCGTTCTCGAGCTGTACCCGAACGTCAAGCTCGGCATTGGCCCGCCGATCGAGACCGGCTTCTTTTACGAATTCCTCCGCGCGGAGCCCTTCACCCAGGACGACCTCGAGAAAATCGAAGCCAAAATGCGCGAACTCGCCGCGCGGGATATCCCCAACGAGCGCAAGCTGATTCCCAAGCCCGAAGCGCTCGATCTCTACCGAAAGAGCGGCCAGATTTTTAAATGCGAGCTGGTGGAGGAAAAGGCCGCCGAGCCCATGGTGTCGTTCTACACCACCGGAAAATTCCTCGATTTCTGCCGCGGCCCGCACATTCCCTCCACCGGCCGCATCAAGGCGTTCAAGCTGATGAATGTCTCGGGCGCTTACTGGAAAGGCAAGGAAAGCAATCCGCAGATGCAGCGCATTTATGGCGCCTGCTTCATTGACCAGAAAGAGCTCGACGACTATCTCCACCGGCTCGAAGAAGCCAAGCGCCGCGACCATCGCAAGCTCGGCAAGGAACTCGAACTCTTCACCGTCAGCGATCAGGTCGGCTCCGGGCTCCCGCTCTGGCTGCCGAAAGGCGCAACCATCCGCCGGCTGCTCGAAGAATACATCCTCGAAAAAGAACGCCAGATGGGTTATCAGCACGTTTACACGCCCGATCTCGCGAAAGTGGATCTCTACATTCGGTCCGGCCACTGGGAGCACTACCACGACGACATGTTCCCGCCGATGGAGCTCGAAACCGAAGAGCTCGTCTTGCGGCCGATGAATTGCCCGCACCACATCCTGGTGTACGAGTCCAAAAAGCGCAGCTACCGCGAATTGCCCGTGCGCATCGCCGAGCTCGGCACGATGTGGCGCTACGAGCGTTCCGGCGTTCTCAGCGGCCTCAGCCGCGTCCGCTGCATGACCCTCAACGACGCGCACATCTTCTGCACTCCGGAGCAGATCAAGGAAGAATTCGCCGGCGTCATGCGCCTGGTCGAGCTGGCGTATCGCGATCTCGGCATTACGCAGTACAGCTACCGCCTCTCCTTGCGCGATAAAGGACCCTCGGATAAGTACGTGGCCAACGACGAAATGTGGAATCTCGCCGAGCGCGTCCTTCGCGAAGCCATGGATTCGCTTCACCTTCCTTACACCGAGGCTCCCGGCGAAGCCGCCTTTTACGGTCCCAAGGTCGATATCCAACTCGCCGACGTCATGGGCCACCAGGAGACCTACTCGACCATCCAAATCGACTTTCATCTTCCCAACCAGTTCGATCTCGGCTACGTGGGCGCCGATGGCCAGGAACATCGCCCGGTGATCATTCATCGCGGCGTCATCAGCACGATGGAGCGCATGGTTTCCTACCTCATCGAACTCTACGCCGGCGCCTTCCCTGCCTGGCTCGCGCCGGTGCAAGCGAGCATTCTGCCGCTGAGCGAAAAGTTGCTCGAATACGCTCGCCAAATTCAGCAGCAACTCAGCGACGCGGGCTTCCGCGTCCATCTCGACGACCGCAACGAAAAGCTTCAGGCAAAAATCCGCGATGCGCAGTTGCAGAAGGTTCCCTACATGCTCGTCATCGGCGCGAAAGAAGCCGAAGCCGGCACCGTCGCCGTGCGCCACCGCTCGAAGGGCGACCTCGGCCCTCGCCCGCTCGCGCAATTCATCGCCGACCTGCTCGCCGAAGTGGCTTCCAAATCCGTGAACTAGCGAATCGAGAGTTTCAATGAATCCATCGCTGTGCGCCAACTGACGCGAAGAATTTCTCGCCGGCGGTTTCTCGTGGTCACCGGTTCAGCGCTGGTGGCTACGGCGAATCTTCGACCTGCGGAGAATAGACCTGCGATGTTCGACCACATGATTCTGGGAGTCGACGATCTCGATCGCGGCATCGCTTATGTCGAAGATCGCGCTGGCATCCGCGCGATATTCGGCGGCGTCCACCCCGGCCGCGGCACGCGAAATGGTTTGCTCTCGCTTGGGCCGCGGCAGTACCTGGAGATTCTCGCCCCGGATCCGGAGCAAAAGGGCGAGACGTGGTTTCCCGGCTTGCGCGAGCTGCGTGAACCACGGCTCGTGGGCTGGGCGATCCACACCGGCGACATCCGCGCGCTCGCAAAGAAAGTCAGCGACGCGGGATTTCCTATCCAAGGCCCGGCCGACGGATCCCGCGCGCGACTCGATGGAAAAATTTTGCGCTGGAAATCGTTCCGCCTCGCCGACGATCGCGGCGGCTTGCTTCCTTTTTTCATCGAGTGGAGCCGCGATTCCGTGCATCCATCCGTGGATGCGCCAACCGGCTGCCGCCTCGAGCGTTTTTTTTCCATCAGCCCGAAACAGGACGACCTGGCCGCTGTTTACAATCGGCTGGGCGCCGGCATTTCCGTCGAGCGAGGCGAGAAGGAACAATTGCGCGCGCGAATTCTCGGGCCCAGAGGCGCCCTAGAATTCACTTCCTGAGACGCCGCCTTTACCCGGCAACCGCTCGGCCGACGATCGCGCGAAACCAGCTTTCGGGGAAAACCCGCCGCAGCGCCAGGAAATGCGCGCCATTGGCTGAATAGCGCAGCTTCCAGGAACCGTCGGTCACTGCCTTGTAAATCACGCGCGCCACGATCTCCGGCCCCGGTGCGGTCTCGTTCGACTTTTGCAACGCGGGCATCGCCCGTGCGACGTAGCCGTCGTAGGCGGTGAGCCCCGGCTTCTTAGTTAAGTCCATTGACCGGTCGTAAAAATCGGTCTTGATCGGGCCGGGCTCGATAATCTTCACGCGAATGTTCAGCGGCTTCAGTTCGAATTGCAGCGCCTCGGAAAACCCTTCGAGGCCCCATTTGGTCGCGTGATAGAGGCTGTAGAGCGGAAAAGTCAGGCGTCCGCCGATCGAGGAGACATTCACGATCGTGCCGCGGCCCTGCTTGCGAAAATACGGCAGGATTTCGCGCGCCACATTCATTGCTCCGATTAAATTGGTTCCGACTTGGCGCTGAATCTGCTCCGGCGTCGCGCCTTCAAACGCCCCGACCAATCCGTACCCCGCGTTGTTCACTACCGCGTCGATCTGGCCAAACCGCGCCAGCGTATCGCGAATGGCCGCGCCGATGCTGTCCTCATCGGTCACGTCGAGCCGCGTCAAAAATACGTTTGCTCGCGCCGGCCAATGCTTCGGATCCGCGGCTGCCTTTTCTGGCGTGCGCATCGTGGCCGCCACATTCCAGCCGTGCTCCGCAAAAAGCTGCGCCGTGGCTCGGCCGATTCCTGTCGATGCGCCGGTAATCAAAATCGTCTGGCTCATTCTTTTGCCGCCTTTCGCGTCGAAATTTTTACAATCGCATCTGAAGTCACACGCGGGCGTGCAGCATTATTGCAATCGAGGAAACGTGTTCGCGCTCGTCCGCGCATCTTCCTCCGCAAACAGGGCATCGCTCGCCGGAGACGGAAAACCTGCCCGGCACAGGATCGCGCGAAACTCATCCGCAAGCTGCTTCATTTCCTGCGGAGCAGCATTCACAGGCCGTTCTCCTCCGACAACCGCAGCTTTCGACTTGCAAAAAAGCCGCGCGCAGAAAACAAGAATCGGCATCGGAATCCATTCAACCAGCCGCGTGGCGGCCGGCCTCAAGGGAACACCGTTTGCGCGTAGCGCTCGCAACGCCTCGCGGTAGCCTCGCAGCAATAGCTTGAGAAGGTCCGTCCTCTGCGACAGCCCTTTCATGGCGCCGCCCGCCATGAAAAGCGCTCCGGCGAACGCTGGCAAGCCAGCCGCATGAGTCCACAAGTAAGCGTCCACATTCTTGACTACGCGCGCCGGAAGACCGGCGCTTCGGAACATCTGCGCGATCGCTTCCGTGCGCGGCTTCGGCGTGTTATCGAGCTCGCCGAAGGGCACCGTCAATCGTCGCGACCAGATGAAATGGACTACGTGGCCTTCCCGATACCCGCCTGCATTGCCAAGCCCCAGCAGGACGCGCTCGCGGCCCAGAGCCCGCGCCATCTCCTCTATGCTGCCGGGATGATTGCCGAGGAACAGCACGCTCGGGGTGCAACGATTCTGCGCCAGCATGGGCAGCGCAGAAGAGACTTGATCGCACCGCACGGCGACGAGCACGAGATCGTACTCATCTTCCGGCCCGAGCCGATCGACCAGCAGAATCTGCGTCGTGGTGCGCCACCCGGTCTGGGAGTCCTCGAGCACCACTCCGTGTTCGCGCAGTTCCTCTAAGCGGCGCCCTCGCGCGAGCAGTCTCACGTCCTGGCCGGATTCCTTCAAGCGCGCCGCGTTGAAACTCCCGATCACGCCTGCGCCAAGGACCAGGATTTTCATTCTTTTGCTGCCTTTCGCGACGCAATCGTCACATGAGCATCTGATGTGATGGGCGGGCGCGGGGCGTCTGAATCGGCACCTTCCAAAATGGAATCTCGCGCCCGGTTCCGCGGGCCTCTATTCTGAGCCGCGGGAACCCATGCTATACTCTTTTGCCCGTCCTCCCGGCGGGCTTTTCTGTCTGCGGGCGGATCGGCAAACGGGCGGCGAAATTTTAAATTACCGGCCCAGGAGGTGGGTTTATCGCAGAGCGTGGTGGTGGTCTTCGAGTGAACGAGCGCATCCGCGCTCGGGAAGTCCGCGTGATTGATGAAGCGGGAAATCAGCTCGGCGTGATGTCGCTGTTCGACGCGATGAAAGCGGCTCGCGACGCCGGGCTCGACGTGGTGGAAATCTCGCCGAATGCGGTGCCGCCGGTTTGCAAGCTCGTCGACTACGGAAAATTCCTTTACGAGCAGAGCAAAAAAGCCCACGAAGCAAAGCGGCACCAGAAGAGTTCGCACATCAAGGAAGTCAAGTTCCGGCCTTCGACCGCCGAGCACGATTATCAGGTGCGCAAGAACCAGATCATCCGCTTCCTCGGCGAAGGCCACAAAGTGAAGGCCATGATTTTTCATCGCGGCCGCGAGATGGCCCACCAGGACGTGGGCCGCGCGAAGATGACCCGGCTGCTGAAAGACGTGAACGACCACGCGCTCGTGGAATTCGGGCCGCGCATGGAAGCGAATATCCTGCTGGCGTTGCTCGCGCCGAAAAAAGGCGCCACGGCTGCGGCCCAGACGCGCCCCTCGCAGCCCGCGGCCGGCGGCCAGGCCTGAAAATTTGAAAGGGTTCCTGTGAAGAAGAACACGAAAATGAAAGTGAAGACGCACCGCGGCGCCGCCAAGCGCTTCAAGATCACTTCCACGGGGAAGCTGATGCGCCACCGGTCCGGGAAGCGGCATTTTACCGGCACAAAGGCCGCGAGCCGCATGCGGCGGCTTGGCAAGCCCGTCGAGGTGAATCCCTCCGACGCGCCGAACGTCCGCCGCGCTTTGCCTTACGGCATCGAGTAGCCGCTTTTAGAAGTGGCCGTCATTCTGAGTCCGCCATCTCTTTGGCGGATGAAGAAGTGATCTGATAGATTGCCGCTTAGGGGGTCGGAGCTTTAGCTCCGACATTCAAGGCCCTGAATGTACGGGGCTTCAGCCCCTGAGGAAGATGCTTGCAGTGCCGACTTCGACTGGCACGCAAGATTAGATTTTTCCGCGCCAGGCAGCGCGTAACGGGTGCCTGCCGGCCGGATGTCCCGATTCGTTCGGGACAGATATGAAGCAGTCCTACGAGACAAACCCGTCCTGCTGCCCCGAAAATCTGCGGGCGGCCGGACTCCGTTTGCCTCCGAATTCAAATTGAGATAAAAAGCGCCGTCGAGGCGCGCAAGAGGAGAATCATTTTATGGCTCGAGTGAAACGTGGAACGAAACGCCGCGCCCGCCGCAAAAAGCTGCTGCGGCACGCCAAGGGCTTTTTCCTCACGAAGGGGAAGCTTTACCGCTCGGCGAAGGAAGCGGTGAACCGCTCGCTGCGCTACACCTATCGCGATCGCCGGAATCGCAAGCGCGATTTCCGCACGCTCTGGATTCAGCGCATCGGCGCCGCCGCTCGCAATAACGGCACCACCTACAGCCAGTTGATTCACGGCCTGAAACTTGGTGGCATCGATATCGACCGGAAAATTTTGGCGGACATGGCCGTCCGCGACGCCGAAGGATTTGCCGGTCTGGCAGCGCAAGCGAAGCAGCACCTGGCCGCCGCGCCCAACCCGACATCATCATAGGAAGCTATCTATGTGTCCCACGCCAGAATCGTCTGAGAGGGCGCGCCGTGCTGCATATAAGGCGTGGGAAACCATTCGTCGGAAACGAGGCGATGCGACAAAGGCCGAGACAAAATTCCCAACAAACCAACGAACAAAGAAATGGAATGCGCGTTGCTATCCGACCAACTGGAAGCAGATCGGTGTAGAGATTCGCACCCGATCAAGAAACATGGACGGCAGCGAACAATGCGAATGCCGCGGCGAGTGCCTAAAACATAGCGGCCGTTGTGAGGAAATTAACGGGAGATGGGCAACCCATCGGAGGCGCAGGGGGAAAGTGAAGATTCGGCTGACGATAGCGCATCTCTGTCATACTCCTAGCTGCGATGACAGATTGCACTTGAAAGCCATGTGCGAGCCCTGTCACCTGATTTATGACCTGCGCTGTCGACAGCGTCATCTGAGTGGCGAGGACGCGGTAAGCTGGGCGCTTGACCAGGTCCGCCCGGCGGCCTTCCCATCCGCATCATGACAATTGATCCCACAGCCCAAACGCTTGCGCAGCTCGGTATTACGACACCCGAAGGTGTTGCGCATAAATTTGCCGAGGTATGCGAAAGATTTGATAAGCAGCTTGCTGTCCACTCGCACGATCCAGAGAATTGGCGCATCTTTGTTCTCAAATGGACAGGCCGCAAATCCGGCGTGCTCTCACTCATCACCGACAATTGGCTCAAGCCCGCGCCGGCGGAATTGAAACGCGCCGTCGGCCAAGAGCTCAATCAACTCAAAGCGCACGTCGAATCATCTCTGGCCGATCGTCAGTCAACCATCGAATCCGCCGCCGACAAAGCCGCCACCGCGCGCGAGCGCATCGATCTCTCGCTTCCCGGCGTCGAGCGCGCCATCGGCACCCGCCACCTGGTTCGCCAGGCCTACGAGGAACTTTTCCGGATCTTCGGCTCGATCGGCTTCAGCGTGGTCGAAGGCCCCGAGATCGAAACGCCCTACTACAATTTCGAGGCGCTCAATATTCCCGAGCATCATCCCGCGCGTGACAACATGGACACGTTTTATATCCAGGGAGCGCGCGGCAATGAGCTCCTTCGCACGCACACATCTCCCATGCAGATTCGCACCATGGAAAAGCAGCCGCCGCCGGTGCGCATCGTCGTCCCGGGAAAAACCTATCGCCGCGATAATCCCGATGCCACTCACGGTTACATGTTCCATCAGCTCGAAGGTCTTGCGGTGGATACGGATATCACTTTCTGCGAGTTCCGTGGCGTCGTCGATTATTTCGCCCGCGAATTTCTCGGGCCCAAAACGAAGACGCGCCTCCGTCCCAGCTATTTTCCGTTCACCGAGCCTTCGGCTGAAGTGGACGCCACCTGCCACGTGTGCGGCGGCTCCGGCTGCCGCATCTGCAAAAATTCCGGCTGGATCGAACTTTTCGGCTCGGGCATGGTGAATCCGGCGGTCTATGGCTTCGTGAATTACGATGCCGAGCGCCTCTCGGGCTTTGCGTTCGGGATGGGTGTGGATCGCCTGGCGATGTTGAAGTACGGCGTCACGGAGCTGCCGCTGCTGTTCCAAAACGACGTTCGCTTCCTGCGCCAGTTTCCCTAAAACGCCCACCCTTTTGGGGCGCACTGGACATAGCTATCTCAAATGGCTATAATTGGAACATGAAAGTCAGCGTAGCCGACGCCAAAAACAAGCTCCCCGAGCTCATCAAAGCTGTAGAAGACGGCGAATCCATCACCATCTGCCGCCGGGGTGTCCCCGTCGCAGATCTCGTGCGCACAAAGAAAACCTCGGGTCGGGCGCCTCGATTGGGGACTCTTCGCGGGAAACTGGCGTTCGCCGACTCAAACTGGTGGAAACCCATCACCGAGGCCGAGCTCCAGGAATTCCTCGACGGGCGCTAGCAATGCGGCTTCTCCTGGATACGGTCACTTTCATTTGGGCCGCCGCTTCTCCCGAGCTTCTGTCAAGAAAAGCTGCGACCGCCATAGAGGCATCCGGCGCCATCCGCGAATTGAGCGCTATTTCGCTTGTCGAGCTGGCCATCAAGCAGGGCAAAGGAAAGCTCGATTTTCGGCCGGACGACATCGCGGCAGGCCTCGCAGACCTACGCATGCGCATCTTGCCCTTTACGGCCGAGCACGGCTGGACGCTTTTTGGCCTGCCGTGGCAGCATCACGACCCTTTCGATCGCCAGATCGTTGCCCAAGCCTTGACGGAAAATATTCCTGTGGTCACTTGCGACGACCAGTTCAAGCTCTACAAAGGTCTCCGGGTCATTTGGTGACCCCTTGTCTCGGGTCAAGGAGTGAATGGCGTTGCCGGTTTTCATTGCGCCTGCGCCCTTCGTTGCGCTAGCCTGCTTGATTTCCCGATGTTCTAGAACGACGCGCGCATCCCGCGCCAATTCCCGTAGGGGCACGGCATGCCGTGCCCGGGCCGCCACTCTCAGAGGCGTTGCTAGCAAATGAAAGTTCTCTACAACTGGCTGAAAGAATTCGTGGAGCTCACGGGCCCCGCGGCCTACTTGCGCTCGCGTCTTTCGCTCACGGGCATCGCCGTCGATTCCGTGGAAGATTCCGCCGCGGGCGCCGTCCTCGATGCGGAAATCACCGCGAATCGCCCCGATCTCCTCGGCCACTACGGCATTGCCCGCGAAGCCGCCGCGATTTACCGCCTGCCGCTCAAGCCGGTGAATCCAAAATTGAAGGAAGGCGCCGAAAAGGCTGCGGATAAAGTCCGCGTGGAAATCGAATCCACCGATCTCTGCGGCCGCTTCACGGCACGAATTCTGCGCGGAGTGAAAATTCAGCCCTCGCCCGACTGGCTCCGGCAGCGCCTCGAAGCCATCGGCCAGCAATCGATCAGCAACGTGGTCGATATCTCGAACTACGTGATGTTCGAGCTGGGCCATCCGCTGCACGCCTTCGATCTCGACAAGCTGGCCGAGCACCGCATCATCGTGCGCCGCGCGCGCCCCGGCGAAAAAATTCGCACGCTCGACGGCATTGATCGCACGCTCTCGAAAGACATGTGCGTGGTGGCCGATGCCGCGCGCGCCGTAGGCATCGGCGGCGTGATGGGCGGCGCGGAAACCGAAATCAGCTTCAGCACGCGCAATATCCTCATCGAGTGCGCGTGGTTCGATCCGATCTCCATCCGCCGCACCGCGAAAGCGCTCGGCCTGCGCACCGAAGCTTCCTACCGCTTCGAGCGCGGCGTCGATATCGAAACGGCCGAGCTGGCCTCGCGCCGCGCCGCCGAGCTCATTCAACAAACCGGCGGCGGCGAAATTTTCTCGGGTGTCGTGGACATCTATCCGCGCCGCGAACCGCTGCGGAAGATCACGCTCACGCGCAAAGAATTGCTCCGGGTGATGGGCGCGGACGTTTCCGATCGCGACATCGAAGAAATCCTCGGCGCCCTCGGCTTCCATCCGGTCCGCGTGGACGCGAATCGCGGCAGCCTGGGCTCGCTCGTCGCCGCGTGGGAATGCACGCAGCCATCCTGGCGGCGCGATGTTTCCCGCGGCATCGACCTCATCGAAGAAGTCGCGCGCCACTACGGCTACGACAAATTTCCCGCGCGGCTTCCTCCCGCGAAACTTCCGTCGCATCGCCTGCCGCACGCCGAAGCGCAGGATCGCTTGATCGAGCGGCTCGTTGCGCTGGGCTATCAGGAAATTGTGGAGATTCCGCTCGTCAACGCCGAGCGCAATGAAATTTTCCGGCCCGCCGATTTGACGCCCGCCGTGCTCGGCAATCCGCTCGCCGAAGACGCTTCGGTGATGCGCTCGACTGGAATCGTCAGCATGGCCGGAGCGCTTGAATGGAACCTCAATCACGGCCAGCGCAATTTGCGCTTGTTTGAAATCGGCAAGACCTACGCGCTCGACAAGAACAATGGCGGCGCGCCGGTCGAAACATCCGTTCTCACCCTCGGTGCCACAGGCCTTGCGCGCAAGAAAGGCATCTACGAGCCCGCGCGCGAATTCAGCTTTGCCGATTTGAAAGGCGATCTCGACTCCGTCGGTGAACTCGCAGGCGGCTTCGGATGGCAGGCCGGAGGTCCGGCCTGGCTCGCGAGCGCTCGAGCGGCACAAATCGCGCTCGCGCATGGCCACGGTCACTCCGGAAGCCTCGGCTTCGCCGGACAACTCTCTCGCCGCGTCGCCGACCAGCTCAAATTCCGCCAGGATGTCTTCCTTGCCGAGTTGCGCCTTGACCTGCTGCTCGCCGGGATCGAAGCCGCACGCGCGGCTGCGCGTTTCAAGCCGCTTCCGCGCTTTCCCGCCGTCGAGCGCGATTTCTCGCTCGTGCTCGCTGATGGCGTTACGTTCGCGCAGGTGGCGGAGACGATTCGCGCGCTCCGCATATCCGAACTCGCGAGCATCGAAGCTGCCGATCTGTTCCGAGGCGGCCAGGTTCCGCCCGGAAAATTTTCGCTGATGATCCGCGTCACGTTCCAAAGCGCCGACGCCACCTTCACCGACGCCCAGCTCTCCGATTTTTCCTCCCGCATCGTCGCCGCCCTCGAACAGAAGCTCGGCGCCATCCTGCGCGCCTGACGCGCCGCAATTGTTTAAGGTGGGAGCCCCCGCATTCATGCGGGGGAGGAACGCGTGAGCGTTCCGGCAAGGGCCCGTGATTGATTTCAGCGCTTTACCGCTGGGCCTTAAGAAATCCCAGGGCTGAAGCCCGCCCTTTCTTCGCATTCTTTTCCGCTGGACTAAAATCCAGCTCCCCCTGCTAAAGCAGGGGGCTCCCATCCTAAACTGCGTTGCGACCCGCCGCGCGAGCCCCGTAGGGGCGCCACGTCGCAGCCTCTCGCGCCCTCGTACACTCCTCCTCCCCATTGCGCCCCGGCTCCCTTTGGCACAGAATGCCCTCGGCTCAGCCAGGGGAGCAAGCACGTGAAAATCGAAATTTACGACCAGGTTTACAACGTCAGCGCCGGCGAGAACGAAGAGTACTTGAAAGAGCTCGCCGCCTACGTCGACGCCAAAATGCGCGAGGTGGCCGAAGCTACGCGCACGGTGGACTCGCTCAAAGTGGCCGTCCTCGCTTCGCTCAATATCGCCGACGAGATGTTCTCCCTGCGCCAGCGGCAGCAGGAGATCGAAGGCCCGTTGCGCAAGCGCGTGGAAAAATGCGTGGCCATGGTCGAAAAGGCTCTCGAGCACTCCAACTGACGCCTCCGGCGCGCCTCCACGCGCGCCCGGATTGAATTCGCAGCTTCCAAAGCGAGGTAAAAACCCATGCGCTCGAAATATCTTCGATTCGCTATTCTCGCGGCCGCCGCACTCATCGCGATTCCGGCTCGCGCGCAGGCGCCTTCGCCGCCCTCGCAGGGCCCCGTGCGCATCACGCTCGACGAAGCCATCCAATTGGCGCTGGCGCACAATCACGCTTTGAAAGCGGCGCGCACCACCATCCAGCAAAACGAATCCGAGGAAATCACCGCCAATTTGCGCCCGAATCCCGTTCTCACCGCCGACGCGCAGTTTCTCCCCATCTTCCAGCCCAACAAATTCAGCGAGGACTACATCAACACGACCGCGCAGTTCGATCTCGGCATCAGCTATCTTTTCGAGCGCGGCAAGAAGCGCCAGCACCGCTTGCAGGCGGCGCGCGACGCGACCGCACAAACGCGCTCGCTGGTCGCCGATAACGAGCGCACTCTGGTCTTCTCCACCGCGTCGCAATTCGTCAATGTGCAGCTCGCCGAATCCACTCTCGATCTCGCCGAGCAGGACCTCAAGAGTTTCCAGAGCACGGTAGACATCAGCGAATCGCGCTACAAAATCGGCGATATGAGCCAGGGCGACTTCCTGAAAATCCATCTTCAGCTCCTGCAATTTCAGCAGGACGTCGCCAATGCCCGCCTCGCGCGCGTCCAGGCGCTCGTCGGCCTGCGGCAATTTCTCGGCTACGAATCCGTGCCCGCGGATTTCGATGTGGCTGGGAAGTTTGACTACGAGCCGGTGAGCCTCAAGCTCGAAGAGCTCCAGGCCAAAGCCATCGCCGAACGTCCCGACCTGCGCGCGGCGCGCCAGGGCGTGACTGCGGCGAACAGCCAATACCTGCTCGCAAAAGCCAACGGCAAAGTGGACGTCACCGGCACGTTCAATTACGACCACATCGCCGATACGAGCACCGGCTCGTTCTTCGGCAGCTTCCAGATTCCGATTTTCAATCGCAACCAGGGTGAAATCGCGCGCACGCGCTTTGCAATCACGCAAGCCGAAGAGCTTCAGCTCGCGGCCAGCGATCAGGTGATGAGCGATGTTTCCGATGCCTACGAAGGCGTGCGCGACAATGACGAAGTGGTCGTGCTTTTCCGCTCCGGCTATCTCGATGAGGCCAGGCTTTCGCGCGACATCAGCGAGTACGCCTACCGGCGCGGCGCCGCGAGCTTGCTCGATTTTCTCGATGCCGAGCGAACCTTCCGCGCCACGCAGCTCGCGTATCGCCAGCAACTCGCGTCGTACCTGCTCGCCGTCGAGCAGCTCCGCGAAGCCGTCGGCACGCGGGCTCTGCCATGATCCCTCGCGCCTATGTCCGGCTACGCTTTCGACCAGCATCGGCATCGGCTCGCAATAGCTGTGAAAAGGCGTCTCGACCTGCGTCCGAAACGCGGAACGGCTGATTTTGTTGCGGTTAGAAAAATGCGAAGTCGATGATGCGGAAGGACTTGGGGCAAATCTTGAATTGGCGACTGTTGCGGTTAGAAATGCAACGGATGCTGGGTTGTGAATGGACGCCGGAACAGATGCTGAAGGCGGCCCCCCCCTGTTTTGAGCCGATTAGAAATTTTGAAGTCTGTGATTCGCAAGGGCTTGGGTGAGTTTCTAATCGCGGATCTGCGATTAGAAAATTGCTCCCCTGGCAAAATCGGGCAGCAGCAGGCCGCTGTGCAGCCTCCGTCCCACCGATTCGAATCGTGCCCGCAAAACTCAACCCAACCTCCCACTAGTAAGATGATCGCGGGTTGCCTGGATTGAACGCCGAAGGAATTCGGAAGCAAGGAAGCAGGGAAGCACGGAGGCAGAGGAAGCAAAGGAAGCAGAGGAAGGGAAGGAAATCCATTTCGGATACGTCGGCGTGGCATTGCCTGCTATAATCCGCGCCACTCGCCCCGCGCAGGCAGCGCACTTGAACCAGAGGAGGTTCGTATGGCCTCGGCTTCTTTCCCCCGATTGGATATGACCATCGACACGACCGCTACCGAAACAACCGTCCGCTGCACCGGCC
>DASPSD010000029.1:0-30397 GCA_035624115.1 Candidatus Sulfotelmatobacter sp.
GAGTTCGCTGGTCCATCACACTGCTCGCTTTCCAGGGCATCCTGCTGTTCTACACGCCCTGTCCACTCGCAGTGTCAGGAATGTCCCCGGTCCAATCTGTCAGGCATGTCCCCGGTCTGCACCCTCCAAGTGGCACAGCCACTCCTGGCTGTGCTCCTACGAGCAAAAACTCATGCGAAGAGCACAACTACGATCGGACCACAATCGTGGCAACAAGAAGGTCCAGCCCTCGACCCCGCGCAAATTGCCCGCTATGCTAAAATGCACGTCGAGGAGATCCCCCTCCATGAAATTCGGAGTCGTGCAATTCCCCGGGTCGAATTGCGATGACGACACGTTTCACGCCATCGGCGCCGTGCTGGGCCAGCCCGTCGAATTCATCTGGCACCAATCCGAAGACCTCGCGGGCGCGGACGCCGTCATCCTCCCCGGCGGTTTCGCGTTCGGCGACTATCTCCGCACCGGCGCGATTGCGCGCTTCTCGCCGGTGATGAAATCGGTGGACCGCTTCGCGCGCTCGGGCGGGCTCGTCCTCGGCATCTGCAACGGCTTCCAGATTCTCCTCGAAGCCGGGCTGCTTCCCGGCGCTATGATGCGCAATCAGCGCCTGCGATTTCTGTGCCGCCAGGTGCATGTGCGCGTCGAAAGCACCGACACGCCGTTCACATGCGCCGCGCGCCCGGGACAAGTGCTCAAAATCCCCATCGCGCACATGGAAGGAAATTATTTCTGCGATGCTGAAACTCTCTCCGAGCTCGAGCGCAATCGGCAGATTATTTTCCGCTACGTCCACCCCGACGGCCGCCTAGCCGGCCCCGACGATTTCGAAGCCAATCCGAATGGCGCGCTTTCCGCCATCGCCGGCCTGTGCAATCGCGAGCGCAACGTCTGCGGCCTGATGCCGCATCCCGAGCGCGCCGCCGAAGCCCCGCTCGGCTCCGCCGACGGCCTCGTCATCCTCCGTTCGCTCGTCGCCTCTCTCGACCGCCGCCTCGCCGACCGCGTCCCTGCCTAGCCGCGCACGGAGGCATTTTCATGTCAACAATTGGGTTGCTCTCCTCGGCCGCCGCGGTGGTGCTTGCCTTAGAGGTCTTCGAATTCTTCGCGGTCCGAAAAGAGGGGTCACAAATATTTTCCATGAAGCTTGGTTGGCGGTTCTTCTATTTCAGCCTTATTGTTTGCCTTCTGTTTAGCTCCATCTACCTCTTCTCGGCTTCGCACCGCGACCCCAATGGAGCACCTCTATGGTGGATTCTGATTCTCCTCGCAGCCGCGCTGCTCACACGCCCTCGGACTCTTGTTGCGAATTCTGGGGGGCTTGCCTCCTACGGCTGGTATGGATTTCGGCGACGCTTTATTCCCTGGGCCGACGTTTCGGCAGTGACATCGGACTGGGAGGAAAGGCGGCTTGCTCACGGCATCGGATCGCTTTGGGTATTCATGGGCTATAAAGTCGCTGTTGCGGGACGCGATGGCACTCGCATCGAGCATACGATCCAAATGCCTCGCCAAGGCGCCTTCCTCGACGATTTGCGGCGGCACATTCCGCCGACCGCCTTTGCCCCCGGCCTCTTCGATTGGCACCCGTAAATAGCAGCGGTCGCAAATCCGAATCAAAAATCTCCACCGCAGCGTACTATTGAAGCGCGCGAAATTTCCTGACACAATCGCCGCACGAATCGCGCGCTGAGTGCGCGACGCCCGGCCCTGCGGGGCAGAAAGGAAAGAGGAGGTCTACTCGTCACATCCCGAAAGTAGAATTCGGGCTAAGCGGTTGAAAAAATAAAGGACGAGAGAATTTCTACTCGTCACACGTTGGCACTTATGGCCACCACGGGCACTCAAATAATTGTCACGCCGCAAATCGCGGCCGAGCACGGCCTCACGCCCGAGGAATACGCCCGCATCCAGAAAATTCTCGGCCGCGACCCCAACATCACCGAGCTCGGCATCTTCAGCTTGATGTGGAGCGAGCACTGCTCGTACAAATCGAGCCGCGTGCATCTGCGCCGGCTGCCCACGCGCGGCGCGCGCGTCGTCCAGGGCCCCGGCGAAAATGCTGGCGTCGTGGACATCGGCGACGGCCTCTGCGCCGTCTTCAAGATCGAGTCGCACAATCATCCGAGCTTCGTCGAGCCATTCCAGGGCGCTGCGACAGGCGTCGGCGGCATCCTGCGCGACATTTTCACCATGGGCGCGCGCCCCATCGCTGTCCTCGACTCCCTCCGCTTTGGCCCGATTACGCCAGGGCACTCTTCGTTCGACGGCATGTCATCAGGGCGCTTGTCGTCAGGGCACGACTTCAGTCGTGCCGAACAGCCAGCGAATTCACACCGGCTTCAGCCGCTGAGGGATAGCTTGGAGCGAGGCAACCTTCCCTCAGGGGCTAAAGCCCCATTCGAGAGGGAGCTTTCTGCGGCACGGCTAAAGCCGTGCCCTGACGAAGAAATTGCGCGGAACCGACGGATTCTCGACGGCGTGGTCCGCGGCATCGCGTTTTACGGCAATTGCTTCGGCGTCCCGACCGTTGCGGGCGAAGTGCAATTCGAGCCATGCTACTCGAATAATCCGCTCGTCAACGCGCTCGCGCTCGGCATCGCCCGCCGCGAAGAACTTTTCTTCGCGCGCGCCAAAGGCGCCAGCAATCCTGTAATTTACGCCGGCGCAAAAACGGGCCGCGACGGCATTCACGGCGCGTCGCTGCTCGCCTCCGCAGAATTCAGCGAAGAATCGCAGCAGAAGCGCCCCAACGTGCAGGTCGGCGACCCGTTCATGGAAAAGCTTCTGCTCGAAGCCTGCCTCGAAGCCATGCGCACCGGCGCCGTGGTCGCGATTCAGGATATGGGCGCCGCGGGCTTGACGAGCTCGAGCTCCGAAATGGCTTCGCGCGGCGGCACCGGCATCGAAATCGAGCTCGCGCACGTCCCGCAGCGCGAAACCGGCATGACGCCTTACGAAATCATGCTCTCGGAATCGCAGGAGCGCATGCTGCTCGTCGCCGACCTCGGCCGCGAGCACGAAGTCTTCGACGTCTTCAGCAAGTGGGGCCTCGACGCCGTCGAAATCGGCAAAGTGACGGATGACGGCAAGCTGCGCATCCTCAACCATGGCCAAGTAGCCGCCGAAATTCCCGCCCACGCGCTCGCCGAAGAAGGCCCGCGATATTCCCGCCCAGTTGCTGGGCCGCCCGAGCCTGCCTGCACTGAGCGAAGCGAACGTGTTCTCTTAGAATTTGCCGGCGCCGGAGCCGATCTCACCGAAAATTTCCGGCGCCTGCTCGCCTCTCCGGCCATCGCCTCGAAATACTGGATCACCGAACAATACGACTCCATGGTCCGCACCAACACGCGCCTAGGCCCCGGCGCAGGCGACGCCGCTGTTCTGCGCCTCAAAGAATCAAAGCGCGCGCTCGCTATCAAAACCGACGGAAATGGCCGCTGGTGCCAGCTCGCGCCGCGCCTGGGTGCAATGCACGCCGTTGCCGAAGCTGCGCGCAACGTGGCGTGCACCGGCGCGCGCCCCATCGCTGCCACGAATTGCCTGAATTTCGGCAATCCGGAAAAGCCCGAAGTGATGTGGCAATTCTCGGAAGCGATTGACGGCATCGCCGAAGCCTGCAAGGCGCTGGAAATTCCCATCACCGGCGGAAACGTCAGCTTCTACAACGAAACGCTCGGCAAGGCGATTTATCCCACGCCGATTCTAGGCGTACTTGGCCTGCTCGAAGACGCGGAGTATGCCGTCGGCTCCGCATTCCAAAATTCCGGCGACGCAATCGTCCTGCTCGATGGCGGCAGTGGGTTATGTAGCGGCGACCTCTTGCCCCGACAAGGGAGGGGTCAGGCCGGCGCATTTTCTTCGGATTTTGAATCGTTCTCCTCCTCCGAATACGCAAAAATAAATCACGGAATCGTAGCCGGCCAGCCGCCCGCGATCGATCTCGCCGCTGAAAAACGCCTGATGGCCTGCCTCGCAGGCCTGGCCGGCGAGCGCGCAATCCACTCCGCGCACGACGTCAGCGATGGCGGCCTAGCCGTCACCCTAGCCGAATCCTGCTTCCTAAGCGACGCCCTCTCCGCCGAAATCAAACTTGATATGAGCGGTCCTCGTCAGGGCACGGCTTGTTCCCCCGAGCAAGGCCGAGGGGCAGCCGCTCCAAAGGGCGATGACTTTCGTCAGGGCACGGCTTCAGCCGTGCCAAACAGCGCCGAACCCTCAGGGGTTTTAACCCCTGAGGCACGCAGCTCCCCCGCCGAAATCGCTCTCTTTGGCGAACGCGGCGCCCGCGCCGTGGTGTCGCTTTCACCGGCGCTGCTTGCCCGCGTGCAAGCGATTGCGGCACAATATGAAGTCTCGACGCAGCACATCGGCACAGTCACGCGCGGGGAATTTCGCATCCAATTGAACGGCACGAACGTGATAAGAGGGAGCGCGGATTCCTTCCGCCGCGCCTGGTCCGAATCTCTCGCGCACAACATCGAGAGCGCTTCATGAGCAGAATCGCAAATTGGGGACGCTGGCCTGTCGCTCTTATGCTGACTGTTTCCGGATTTGCTTTCCTCTCCGACAGGATGATATCCATCGTGACCGAAGCAATATACGGACATCGGACTGTTCACAACGTGTACTGGGGAGTTCTCTGCTCTGTTCCGTTCTTCCTGAGCGCTTGGGGAATTCTGAGCTGGCAGCGTTGGGCCCGCTTGCTTGCGATGGCGCTTTGTATGGTTGAAGTTGTTGCGTTTGATATTGGGGGAACGACTGGGATTCGCCACAGAATTGACGGAGGGACGGTTCTTGCGACGATTTTGGCTGGCGCGCCTTTAATTTGGGCCGTGCTACCCTCGGTTCGGCAGGAATACATCCGGAGGAATCAGCCTGCGTGACAAGGAAGATCCAACTCGCGGACGATCATTTCCACGATGAATGTGGCGTGATGGGAGTGTTCGCGAACGACGAAGCCGCCAAGCTCGCTTACCTCGGCCTCTATGCGCTCCAGCATCGCGGGCAAGAATCCGCCGGCATCGCTTCGACTGACGGCGCAAACGTCCACGTGCACAAAGCCATGGGCCAAGTGCAGGAAATTTTCACGCCCGAAGTGATTGCGCGCCTTCCCGGCGCCGCCGCCATCGGCCACACGCGTTACTCGACCGCAGGCGATACGACGCTCACGAACGCGCAGCCCGTCGTAATCGATTGCAACAAGGGCAAGCTCGCGCTCGCGCACAATGGCAACCTGACGAACGCCTTCGACCTGCGCCGCAAGCTCGAACACCGCGGCTCGATTTTCCAGACAACGAGCGACACCGAAGTGATCGTCCACCTGATTGCTCGCAGCAACGCGCGCAATCTTTCCGGCGCGATTGCCGACGCGCTGAATCAAGTCGAAGGCGCTTACTCGCTGCTGCTGCTCACGCGCGATGAAATCTACGCCATCCGCGATCCGCGCGGCTTCCGCCCGCTCAATCTCGGCCGCCTCGACGGGGCGTGGATAGCCGCATCGGAAACGTGCGCCTTCGATCTGATCGACGCCGAATATGTCCGCGAAGTCGAGCCGGGCGAAATGGTGCGCATTTCGCGCTCGGGCGTGGAATCCATCCACTTCGCCGTGGAAAAGCCGCACTCCTATTGCATTTTCGAGCACGTCTATTTCTCGCGGCCCGATAGCATCATTTTCGGCCGCCCGGTAAATCAAAGCCGCGAGCAATTGGGCCGCCTGCTCGCGCGCGAGCATCCCGTGGAAGCAGATCTCGTGGCGCCGGTGCCCGATTCGGGCGTGCCTGCGGCGGTGGGCTACGCAGCAGAAGCGCGCATCCCCTTCCGCATGGCGCTGATCCGGAATCATTACATCGGCCGCACTTTCATCGAGCCCGAGCAATCGATCCGCGACTTCGGCGTAAAACTAAAACTGAATCCCGTGCGTCGAATGCTGGAGGGGCAGCGCGTGGTGCTGGTGGATGATTCAATCGTGCGCGGCACCACCAGCCGGAAAATCGTGCGCCTGGTGCGCGAAGCGGGCGCCACGGAAGTGCACGTGCGCATCAGTTGCCCGCCCACGATTTCGCCGTGCTACTACGGCGTGGATACGCCGCGGCGCGAAGAATTGATCGCCGCGCAGCATCCGGTGGACGAAATCCGCCGGTTCCTCGGCGCCGATTCGCTCGGCTATCTTTCGCTCGAATCGCTGCGCGCGGCCGTGAACGACAAAGAGAAAAAATTCTGCACTTCGTGCTACACCGGCGTCTATCCGACGGAACTGGTGCAGCTCGAAGTGGAAGCGCATCGGGAGGGGTGAAGTGGAAGAAGCGGTGGCCGTTGGAAAAGTAAAAGTGGAACGGCCGGACACGGTCGGCACAAAGGTGTGGCGCGAGGTGGTTTCGTGGTTCTGGGTGATTCTGGCGTTCCTGTTCATCGAAGGCTCGCTGGTGCAGGCGCGCGTGATTCCGAGCGCTTCGATGGAGCGCACCGTGCTGATCGGCGACCACTTGATCGTCAGCCGCTTCGGCTACGACGCGGGAATTCCTTTCACCGATTATCACGTCCCGCTCTGGCGCGAGCCGAAGCGGCAGCAGATTATCGTCTTCCGCGCGCCGCTGCCGGGCACGCCCGATTTCATCAAGCGCTGCATCGGCCTGCCGGGCGATACGATCGAAATCAAAAAAGGCGTGGTGTACGTCGGCGGCAATGCGCTCGACGAACCTTACCGGCACGAGCCCCCGAACCCGACGGAAAACCGTGCGGCAATTAAAGTCCCGCCCGGCGAGTATTTCATGATGGGCGATAACCGCGAGAATTCCTACGACAGCCGCTTCTGGGGATTCGTCCCTCGCGCGAACATCATCGGCACGCCCGTGATCATTTATATGTCGATCGACGCACCGGAAGAAGTGTGGAATCCCGGCCACGTGACCGAACGCTTCGAGACGTATTTGAACGCGGTGATCCACCCGGGCGAAGTGCGCTGGCGGCGGCTGTTCCATACATTTTGAATTTTTTATGGGGGTAGTTTGTTCGTCATTTTGAGCAAGAGGAAAAATCTCTCTTTGCTCTAATTTTAGGCACAGACAATTCCAAAGATCGTCCGGCCCCCTTCAGAAAACGAGTCCACTTCATGCGCTATTCCGATGCCGGCGTCGATATCGCGGCCGCCGAGGAAGCCAAGCGGCGCATCGCCGCGATGGCCAAAAAAACTTTTCATCGCGGCGTGCTCGCGCCCATCGGCGGATTCGGCGCGCTGTATCAGCTCGACCGTAAGCGTTGGCGCGATCCGGTGCTCGTGGCGAGCGCCGACGGCGTCGGAACAAAGCTGAAGATCGCGTTCGCCACCGGAGTTCATTCCACGGTCGGCGCGGACATCCTGAACCATTGCGTCAACGACATCCTCACGCAGGGCGCCGAGCCGCTCTTCTTTCTCGACTACCTCGCGATGGGAAAGATCAACGCCGGCATCGTCGAGCAGGTGATCGAAGGAATGAGCCGCGCCGCGAAAGAGGCCGGCTGTGCTTTGATCGGCGGCGAGACGGCGGAGATGCCGGATTTTTACGCGCCGGGCGAATACGATCTCGCGGGATTCATTGTCGGCGCGGTCGAACGCAAAAAGCAGCTCAACCCGCGCAGCGTGCGCCCGGGCGACCTCTTGCTCGGGCTGCCTTCGAGCGGGCTGCACACCAACGGCTATTCGCTCGCGCGGCGGCTCGTGTTCGGCACGGCGAAACTCGGGCCGGATTCCTACGTCCCCGAAGTGAAAAACAAAATCGGCGCGGAATTGCTGCGGCCGCATCGCGCCTACTGGCCGCTGCTGCGGCGCGTGCTCGGCCGCGGATGGATTGCGTCGATGGCCCACATCACCGGCGGCGGAATTACGGGCAATCTTCCGCGCGCGATGCATGTGGGGGTGCAGGCGATGATAGATCTCGGCTCGTGGCCGGTGCCGCCGATTTTCCGCTATCTCGCGCGCATCGGCAAAATCGACCGCGATGAATTGCTGCGCACGTTCAACATGGGCGTGGGGATGATTTTGATTGTCCCCGCAAAACATGTTTCGAAAGTGGAATCGGAATTGAGGCGCCGCCGCGAGAAATTTTATTTGATCGGCCGCATCGAACGTGCCGCACGCGGCAAGCCGCGCGTGATGTATTCCGGCAAGCTCGGGCTGTGATGGCCCGAGCGCGAGAGTGCAATCTGCAAGATTGTGTCGCGCCTACGGCGCTTCGTTTCCTGTGTCCCTCGCGTGGTTGAGAACTTCACAAGCCAAACGCCGTAGGCGTGGAAGATGTTAGCCCAGCGCGGAAGCGCTGGGAGTTCATTGCAAAATCCGCATGAGCGCCGCAGGCGCGGCACAGGTTCGCGTGGCACACGCGCTTCTCGCGCCCTAGATTCCCGTGTTGTCGATATCTACAATCGCTTTCCAATTTCCATCGGCTTGCTTTTTCCACACGGTCGCGTATTTGCCTTTGTCGACTTTCGGTGGGCCTTTCTTGCTCGGCGTGGTCAAATCATAGGTGCCGTATTCGTAGCCGATGTCGCCGGATCGCGCGACCTCGACGTAGGTGGTGGCGAAGGTGAGCGTGGGCGCTTCGGGCGCAAGGGCATCTTTCCACGCCAGCCGGATGGCGTCCTTGCCTTTCACGAGCGCGCCTTTATCCACCAAAAAGACCGCGTCATCGGCGTAATACGAGACCGACTTTTCGAGATCCTTCGCTTCCGAGGCCTTGCTCCACTCCGCGGACGCAGCGCGGATAGCGGCTTCATCGGCTTTCCGTGTATCGGGCGGAGCCGCGGGTTTCTGCGGCTCGCTCGCGCAGCCCGCTGCAAATGCAAGGGAGAGAAGCGCGAGACTAAGAACTACAGACCGGGAACGAAGCATGGCGATGCCTCCTCAGTGTTGAGATGGCCAGAAAGATGCTCCGCCTGCGCGGGAGTGTCAAGCGATGCGCCGGCAAAAATCCGCTGCGCCGCCCCTTTGGACGCATCCGCGAACTGTGCTAATTTCACCCGGACATGAAGAAGCGCATCGGCGTGCTCCTTTCCGGGCGCGGCTCGAATTTCGAAGCGCTGGCCCGCAGCGCCGCCTCCGGCCGCATTCCCAACGCGGAAATCGCCATCGTCATCAGCAACCGGGAAAACGCGCCGGGAATCGAGAAAGCGCGCGCGATGGGCATCGAAGCGCGCGTGATCCCCTCGAAGGGGCTCGAGCGCGAAGCGTACGACAAGCTCGTGGTAGCGGCGCTGCGAGAAAAAAATGTGGACCTGGTCTGTCTCGCGGGATACATGCGGCTGCTATCGCCGTATTTCGTGGCCGCTTTTCGCAACCGTATCCTAAATATTCATCCTTCGCTGCTGCCTGCGTTTCCGGGGCTCGAAGCGCAGCGGCAGGCGCTCGAGCACGGCGTGAAATTTTCCGGCTGCACCGTGCATTTCGTGGACGAAAATCTCGATGCCGGGCCGATCGTTTTGCAATCGGCGGTGCCGGTTGAGGACGGCGACACGCCGGAAACGCTTTCCGAGCGCATCCTGCGCGAAGAGCATCGCCTCTATTCCGAAGCGGTGCGAATCGTGTTAGAAGGCCGCTATCGCATCGAAGGCCGGCGCGTACTGCTGGAAACGCCGCAAGCAACTTCGCAATCGAGAGGAAAGAGCTAGTGGCGGAGAAAAAATTCAAGCCGGTGCTGGAACAGCTTGCGCTGGTGACGAAAGGCGCTGCGGAAGTGATCCGCGAAGAAGAGCTGAAGAATAAGCTGCTCGATTCGTTTCAGAAAAATAAGCCGCTGCGCGTGTATCTCGGCGTAGACCCGACCGCGCCGGATATTCACCTGGGCCACACCGTAGTGCTGCGCAAATTGAAGCAGTTTCAGGATCTGGGCCACACCGCGATTTTCATGATCGGCGATTTTTCCGCCATGATCGGCGATCCCACGGGCGTATCGGAGACGCGCCCGCCGCTCACACGCGAACAGGTGGAAAAAAACACCGAGACGTATCTGAAGCAGGTGTTCAAGATTCTCGATAAGAAGAAGACTGAAATCCGCCACAACAGCGAGTGGCTCAGCAAAACGACCGCGGAAGACGTCGTCCGGCTGTGCTCGCACTACCGCCTCGCGCGGATGCTCGAGCGCGAAGATTTCCGCTCGCGGCTCGACAAAAACCAGCCGATCGCCGTTCACGAACTGCTCTATCCGCTGCTGACGGCGCTCGATGCAGTGGCGCTCGAATCCGACGTCGAGCTGGGCGCCACCGAGCAGAAATTCAATCTGCTGGTGCACCGCGAAATCCAGCGCGAATACGGGCTGCCGGGGGAAGTGGTGATGACCATGCCGATTCTCGTCGGCCTCGACGGCGAACGCAAAATGTCGAAGAGCCTCGGCAACTACGTGGGCATCACCGAATCGCCGGGCGAAATGTTCGGCAAAATCATGTCCATCTCCGACGAAACGATGTGGCAATACTACGAGCTGCTGACGGATTTTTCTTCGCCGGTCGTCGTGCGGCTGCGTGAAGAAGTGCAGATGGGCGTGCTGCATCCGATGGACGCGAAAATGCAGCTCGCGCACGCTATCATCGCCGGCTATCACGGCGAAGAAGCCGCGAAAAAAGCCGGCGACGAATTCCGCCTCGTGTATCGCGACCGCCGGGCCCCCACCGAAATTCCGGAGATGCGGGTCACGTGGGGAACGCGTTCACTTTTCACGCTGCTCACCGAGACGGGCCTGGCCGCGTCGCGCAGCGAAGCCGAGCGGCTGATCAAGCAGGGCGCGGTCGAGGTGGACGGCACGGTCGAAAAGGACGTGAAACGCAAGATCGCGTTGAAACCGGGCGACCTGCTTCCGCTGCGCGTGGGCAAAAAGAAGTTTTTGCGCGTAGTGGGCGTGTGAATGCCTCCCTTCGAGCACTCTGCCGAGAAAAAAAGAGAGATTCTTCGCTGCGCTCAGAATGACGTGCTGTGGAGCCTTCGGTGGCAGCACCTTTATTCGTCATTCTGAGGGCTGATTCGATCAGCCCGAAGAATCTCTCTTATTGACCAGTGCGTTGCGTGTGTTCAGCGAGCCCCTTGAGGCGGGCAAGCCACGCGCGGTCGCGGGCGGCGACGGCGCGGCGAGTGAAGATGCGGTCCAGGAAGCGGCTGAGCGGGCCGGGCATTTCGTAGGAATCGCGCATGTTGAGGCGCGTCTTCCCGTTGATCTCTTCGAGTTCCCATCGCTGTAGCCCGCGCACGCCGTAGGAATCCTTGAATTGCCATTCGAGCAGGCGCTCCCACTGAAACGCGGTGATGACCACGGTGAGCGACACCTCGCGCCGGCCGAGCCTTCCGCTGATGCGCACCTTTTGCCCGCAAGCGAAGTCCGCCGCGCCGGCCTGCACCTCGAATGTGCAATCCATTTCCGCGCCGAACCACAGCGGCATGCGCTGCGGAACAAAGAAAACGAAAACCTCCTTAGGAGGCGCCGCGATTTCGATGGAGAAGGTAAGTTTCGCCATTCTGGGTGTGACGAATTTGTGTCGCGCCTACGGCGCTCTCTATTTTTTTGCGAGTGTACCCAGTCCTTCCGGACTGGGCTAACTTCTGCCGCGCCTCCGGCGCTGAGCGGAGAAAAATCCTTTCATTGCTTTCCTTTTGCGCCAGACTGCCACGACTGCATTCTAAAGTTCAGCCAAACGCCGTAGGCGTGAAAGATGTTAGCCCAGCGCGGAAGCGCTGGGTACACGACAGATAATTTCGCCGAGCGCCGGAGGCGCGGCACAGCGGTTTCAGCGAATACGATCACTGCCGGAACCCATCTCGAAAAATTCGCTGCGCCTACATCACATCCACGAGCACGAGCGACATATCGTCGGTGGGCGGGCCTTCGCGCCACGCGGCCACGCGGTCGAGGATGCCCTTCTTCATTTCGGCGAAAGGCAGCAGCGCCGTCTCCCGCACGAATTTCTGCACGCCTTCGACGCCCAGCATTTCGCCCCGCGAATCGAACACGTCGGTGATGCCGTCGGTGTACAGCACAATGCGGTCGCCGGATTCGATGTTCACGTCGAGCGTCGCCTCCGCGCCCACTGCCTCGGGCAGCGCGCCCAGCACCATGCTGCGCGACTCCAGCAGCCGGGGCTCTTCGCCAGGCTGCACCACCATCGCGGGCGGATGTCCCGCCCCGGCGAAAATCATCCGCCGGGCCTGGCGGTCGAGCCGCGCCACAGCCACCGTGAAAAAGAAAACCGAGCTCCCGATACTCTGCATCACCAGGCGATTGAGCTGCCGCAGCATGTCGCCGAGCGGCGCGCCGCTTTTGAGCTGCGTCACTGTTTCCGCGTAAATCCGGTTGGCCACGAGCGCGGAACCGATTCCGTGGCCGGAGACGTCGCACACCAGCAAATTCAGGTGCTCTTCATCGAGCGGACTGACGAGGCCGAAATCGCCGCCAATCGTGCGCACCGGATGGTAAAACGCCTCGACTCGCACGCCGCCCCAAACGAGCGATTTCGGGGCCAGGCTTTGCTGCACGCGAGCCGCCAGCGCCAAATCCTCATCGATCTCCTTGTGCCGCTGCTCGAGCTGGGCATTGGCCAGGCGAACTTGCGCCTCGGCGTGCTTTTGCTCGGAAATATCGGTGAACGTGACGATGGCGAATTCGCGGCCGTCGGGATCCTCCAGCGCGCGTGCGTTGACAATCACCGGCACCCGGCCGCCGTCCTTAGTTGGCAGATAAAACTCGTGGCGGTCGCGCCCCGCCCGGCGCGTGCGATTCCGAAATTCCTGAAGGATGGCGAAGTCCTCGGGGTTGTAGTAAAGCTTCGCCGCGTCCCGGCCAATCACGTCCTGCCGCAGAATGCCGGTCATTTCTTCGAAGACGGAATTGACAAACAGGATGCGCTCGCAGTCGTCCGCCACCAGGACACCCTCGTTGAGGGTCTCGAGAATGGGCGCCATCGTCTCGAGCCATTCCGGGCGTTCGGTGTCCAATGAATCCCCCTCTATAATGTACGTGGCGGGAACCCATATCTTATCGGAACACGGCAAAAGTGCGCATGTACAGAATCATTGGATTCGCCGCCACGCCTGAAAGCTGCAAATCGCGATGAAGCAAAATTGTGCAGGCGCGCGTAATAATAATGAGGTTCACGCGCCGCTTCCTTTCCGGAAGCAACGGGAGAGCTGTCGTTGAATAGAAACGGAAACCGCCTGCCGCCGGGGCCGAAGGGCTGGCCGCTGCTGGGAGTGTCGCTCGAGCTTCTCCAGGACCCGCTCGGGCTGCTTCGCCGGCTCGCGCGCGAGTATGGCGATATCGTCCGCTTCCCCGTGCTGATGGGGGAGCGCATCCTGCTGAATCACCCCGACTACTTCGAACAGGTCCTGGTGATTCAGCAAAGCAAATTTCACAAGAGCGACTTGAGCAAGCGCGCCACCCAGCGCCTTCTCGGACAAGGCTTGCTCACGAGCGAGGGCGAGTTCTGGCGCCGGCAGCGGCGCCTGGCGCAGCCGGCGTTTCATCGCAGCCGGATCAATAGCTACGCGGAAACCATGGTCGCCATCACCGAAGATCACCTTCGCCGCTGGCACGACGCGGAAACGCGCGATATCGCCCAGGAAATGATGGCGGTCACTCTCGATATCGCCGTGCGCACTCTTTTCGGCACCACTCTTCCCGGCGAGGCGCAGCAGGTGGGCCGCGCGGTGGGCTTCCTGATGCGCTACCAGCTTCGGCGCCTGCGTTCTCCGGTCTGGCTGCCGCAAAATCTGCCTACGCCCAAAAGCCGCCGCGCTCAGCGCGAAAACGAATTTCTCGACTCGCTGATTTACCGCATCATCGCCGAGCGCCGCGAGCAGGGCAACGGGCGCCCTCACGAAGATCTGCTCGCGCTCCTGATGGGCGCGATGGATGAAGACGGCACTCAGATGACGCCCCGGCAGCTTCGCGACGAAGCCATGACTCTGTTTCTCGCCGGGCACGAGACAACCGCGCTCACGCTCGCGTGGACGTGGTACTTGCTCAGCCAGAATCCGGCGGCCGAAGCGCGCCTGCACGAAGAGCTCGCTGGCGTGCTGGGAGGGCGAGCGCCGACGGTGGCGGATCTCGAGCGGCTCCCTTACCTTCAGGCGGTGATCAATGAATCGCTGCGCCTTTACCCGGCGGCGTATTTGCTGGCGCGCACTTCGATCGCTCCCAGCTCCATCGGCGGCTACGATTTCCCTACCGGCACGACGATTCTGATGTCGCAGTGGGTGATGCATCGCGACGCGCGCTTTTTCGACGACCCCGATGCGTTCCGGCCCGAACGCTGGCTCGACGGCCTGATGGCGCGCCTGCCCGCCGGCGCCTATTTTCCCTTCGGCGATGGACCGAGGCGCTGCATCGGGCAGGGGTTTGCGCTGCTGGAATCAGCGCTCGTGACGGCGGTGATTGCGCAGCGCTTCCAATTCCGGCTGGTGCCCGGCCAGCGAATCGTGCCCGAGCCGCTCGTCACGCTCCGCCCGCGCTACGGCATCCGCATGACCATGCACGAAAGGAAGTAACGGGAGCGGTGCTTTGCGCTTCCTCTGTGTACTCGGTCGTTTGCTCAGTGCCCTCTGTGTTTCAATCAGCGCAGCCAATCGAGGCCGCTTAACACAGAGTGCACCGAGAAAAGCGTGAAGGCCACGGAGGCGCTGAGTCGAGCAAGCCCCCCTTCGGCCTCCGATCGCTTCACTTCACGAATTCGCCCTGCCCGCCATGCGCCCACGGATCGTAGGTGAGCGCGAAGCGCACGCGATCCGGAATCACGGGGTGGTCTTCGAACAGAAGAATATCCGCGAAGCTCGGATCCGGATCCGCGAGGTCCACTTCCCCAAGCACCTGAAACGCCTGGGCAGCGACCTGGCCCGAATCGGGCGTCAGCCCGTGCGTCACTTCCAGGCCATACTGGTCCGCCTGGCGCTCGATGTAGCGGCTGAACGCATTCGCAATCGGGCTTGCGACAAAGAACAGAATCAAGAGCAGGAGCAGCAGAGCCGGGAGCGAGGCCCAATCGTCCACCCCGCGAATTCCCCAGCCGGCTCCCTTGCGCTCGAGCACCCATCCAATTGAGCGAAACACCAGATAGAAGAAAATGAATGCCAGCGCGCTGAAGAATGCGATGCCTTTCCAAATGTGATTCAGGACGTAGTGGCCCATCTCATGCCCGGCCACGGAAACGATTTGCGGCGTGGTCATTTTCCGGATGGTGGTGTCCCACACAACCATGCGCTTCGACGCGCCGATTCCGGTGACGTAAGCGTTTAGCGCCGTATATTTTTCGCTCGCTCCCATCCAGAACATCCGCTCCGGCGGAATATCTTCTCCCGCGCGCTGCACCATCCGCTCAAGGCTCGCCGTCAGCGGCGGATCCTTCTGCGCGAGCGGCTCGAATTTGAAAAACAGCGGATTGATCAGCCAGGGCGTCAGAAAAAAATAGAAGATCCCGAGCGGCACCGCGACCGCCCAGAAATAAAACCACCACCGCCGGGGGCTCTTACGAATCACCGCATAAAGCACCCATACGAGAATCACGGCGCAGATGTAGATGATGATCTCGCCTTTGGTCCAATCCCACAGCCACGAACCCCAACCCTGAATGCTGAGACCGAATTTGCGCAACACCCACTGCTGGAAAATTCCCGTGGGCATGCAGAGAACGTCGAACGCGAGAAAAAATAGCGGCGCGAAGATCAAAGCCTGCACGAACCTTTTCGAGGAAGCCTTCTCCGCCCAGCCGCGGATTTTCGCCGCCGTCTTCCATCTCAGAAGCAGCCAAAGCGCGAACATGGCATAAAACGCCGCCACCAACTGGCCCCAGAACGCGATCGTTCCCAGGTTGTGCGCTTTCCGGTAAAGATCCGGCGGCAGCGTGTACGCCGTGATCTTCTTTTGCGCTGTCTCCGGTGCGCTCGGCTCTGCCGCGCCCGGCGCAGCCTGAGCTGGAGACGTCGGCGGCTGTTGCATCAGATCTAGATGATGGGCTGCATGGGTCGCTCCAGAAGTTAGCGAGAGCGCAATCGCTAGGACGATGCCAATCGCAATCCCCCGTAGAAATTTGGATTCCATTTTGATTCCTTCTCATATGTTGAATGAAAGTCCGGGCCGGCCCCGATTTTGAGCGGCCAGTATGCACGCGCAGTACCGACCGTGCAAGCTGCTACCGGAAACAGCACAGCAGCCCAGGGTTTCACTGGTCACTGGTCACCGATCACTCTTCTTCATTCTTTCTCCCTGCCGCCCGGTACAGGTTGCCTCTTTGGATTACGTGCCCTTCGCGATTTGCCTGACACCCACCCACGCGACTAGTATGAATGGGTGGCTAACCGTTCCTTGGGAGGAGCGCCATGAAAATCGCAGGGTGCGGGCTCGCAATTCTGCTGGTCCTACCGGCCGGTTTGGCTCGGGCGCAAGAACAGTCCGCGCCGTCCGATGCGCTTTCGCCGGCTGAAGCCGCGCGCCGCGCCCGCGAGGCAAAACAATCGCAGCCGAAAGCCACAAAGACGTTTGACAACGATACGCTTCCAAAGACTCCCGGCGGGATCAATGTGGTCGGCGAAGCGCCCGGCGCAATCGATGAAGCCGCGCCCGGCGCTCCAGCAGCCGCTCCCGGCTCATCGCCAGCGGCCGCCTCGGCCGAGGCTGCCGCTGCCAAATCGAAGCTGCAAAACCTCAAAGCCGACCTGGACTCTCTGAAGCGCGCCTACGACCTCGACTCACAGATGTATAACAGCAATCCGAATGGCTCCAGAGACAAGTCCGGCGCCGACAAACTCGCCGACGAGCAAGCGCAAATCAACGCCAAGCAGCAGGAAATTGACGAAGCGCAGCGCCAGCTCGACGCCGCCGAGTCCCAGGCCAAGACCTCCAATCAGGCCGGCGAAGCCGGTGGCGGCCCGAACACCGAAACGCCCCCGCCGAACCCGAATCCTCCCCCCAGCAGCTAGGGGGGCAGCCGCTCGAAGCTCTTAGCCGAATCCCGACTCTCTCCTGAGTTAGCTAGTTCTCAAGGATGGGAGCCCCCGTCCGCCATCATTCTGGCGGATGGGTGTAGGAGCGCTCCCAATCATTTCATTCGGGAAGCTCTCCGAGCGTCAGGTTTACGGTGGGAGCCCCCGCATTCATGCGGGGGGAGGAGCGCTTTAGTGCACCGGAAGAGAGCCTCGCTCTTTCCAATTGCGCTTTAGCGCCGGGCTTTTGAATTCCCTGGGCTGAAGCCCAATCAAAATTGGGGCTCATTCTCGCCGGACTCAAGTCCGGCTCCCCCTGCTAAAGCAGGGGGCTCCCACCGAACGCTCGCGAAAAGTGCCTCCGGCGCCATATCACCACTGCGTCCGCGCCGCTTCGGAATGCTACCCCTACTAATTGTATATATTTTTCTTGACACACTAGTTTCCCAGGCGCACAATCCCGCCAGCTTTTTGGGTCTCGGCTCGCTTTACGGGGGCGTTTCGGCGGCGATCTTCACCCCTTCCCGCCGCCGGCGCATACAAATCTCGGCTTCGCGTGAGGCACGATGCAATATCTGCCCGGTTGGACCGTGCAGTGTTTGAATCCCGAATGCCCCGCGCGCGGGCACTGGCTGCGCGTGCAGGACTCGCCGCACGACAGTTGCAGCAATTGCGGCGCTCCTCTGCACAACGTGCCGCCTCCGCTCGCTCCGCGTCTCCGGATGCGGCCCCGGCCGCTGGCGAGTTACCGCCCCATGGGCCGGCGGCGCTGAGGCAGACCGGTTCGGCGTTCGCGATCCGGCTCGCCGGATCTAAGAAATGGCAGCGGCCCGGCCGCCCCGGCCTCACCCGGAGCGGTCTCGCTCCCGGTCGCAGTCCCCTCAGAGGACAACACCAAAAGGCCCGGACTGACCTCCTCAGCCCGGGCCTTTTCGCTTCATACCGAGGTATTCTGCGCCCAGCTTCATTTGGAGATTGCTCGACTCCGCGCCTCCGTGCCCTCTAGGCTTTTCTCTGTGCACTCTGTGTTAAGCAGCCTCGATTGGCGGCGCTGATTGAAACACAGAGGGCACTGAGCAAACCATCGAGTGCACAGAGGAACCGCGTATTAATTGAGCTTACCGGGAAACTAAAGGCGTCCGTTTCAGTTTCTTGTGCCTAAAAACAGGGGAGCGGCCGGTGGGGGTGCCGGCCGCTCGTGGGCATGGGGTGATGGAGGTGCAGTCATTCGAGGCGGCCGCTGGCGCTCTAGTCGCCGCGCAGTACCCCGAACACCAAGTGATTCTGCCCGCGCGGTCCTACGCGGTCGATAGGACGCCCGGTCCATTTCGTGCCGGTACGAAAGTACCCCTGTGGATTCGCAAACTGTTCGCCGCCCTCAGCCGCAGCCCTTTGAAACCCGTGCCGAACCAGACGCAATCAATCTTCATCGCTTGGGCTTGCGGCGCGCTCGCGCCGGCGAACGGGCTGCGTCACTGCCGGTCACGAATCGGTAGGCCATCTTGAGCAGATCCCGCAGCACAGCCGCGTCGATCCGCGCGAGGCGAACCAGCACCGCGTTGTATTCCACATAGTGGTCCGGGACGTAGTAAATGTCCGGAGCGGCTGCAACCAACTCCGCGCGGTCGCCGAAATCCACACGCACAGCCAGTGAACCCGGCTCCGCCGTGCGATGCGTGGGCACACACGCCATCATCTTTCCCCGCACCTTCAGCGCCGGCGCGCCGTACGCCGTCCCCTCCTCCACGCCCGGCATCGCCAGCCCGATTTCCCGCACCGTGTCGAAATTGATTGCCTTCCTGGCCATCGGCCGGCCCCGCTTGGAAGCGCGGTCTTTGCTCATGTCTGAGGATTGTCCGGCGGAAACGCAACTACTTCAAGTCCATCAGGTAGTAGCCGTTCACTGCCAGCCTGTGTTCCCCGGTCGCCTTCGAGACCTTTGGAGTGCGGCCTGCCCCGCCTGCCCGCCGAAGCCTTGGCGTAGGCGGGAGCGCAGCCGAAGGGCAGCCGTGCCGAATAACCCCGTAATCCTCAGGGGTTTTATCCCCTGAGGTCAAACGGACGGATAAGCATGGAATCGGGGGATAGGTTCAGGTTATTTCCCGGCGGCGAACTCGGCGGGGCCGTCGCCGTATTCAGGTGCGGGCCCGCGAAGCGGGTTGGCGCGGCGGCGGGTCTCGATGCCGAGCCGCTTGATTTTCTGGTTGAGCGTCGAAAGCGGGATCTGGAAACGCTCGGCGGCTTCGGTCTGGTTCCAGTTGGTGCGCTCGAGCATGTCCACGATGATCCGGCGCTCCACCTCTTCGAGGATCTGGAAAAGTGAAGGAGCCGGCGCCATTCCGCGTGAGCCGATTTCGCCCGGGAGCGGCGGCAGGAATTCGGTGAGTTGCAGCCGCACGCCCTTCACGATCTCGCGCGTGCGCACGCTTTCGGGCAGGAGGTCGATGTCCAGGGCCTCGTGCGTGGATAGCACCACGGCGCGCTCAACCACGTTTTCAAGCTCGCGCACGTTGCCGGGCCAGTCGTAGTCCATCAACGCCTTCATGGCTCCGTGCGTGAACCCGCGCGGCGGTTTGCCGTTTTCCCGGCAAAACTGCTCCAGGAAACGGTCGATCAGCAGCGGGATTTCTTCTTTGCGCTCGCGCAGCGGCGGCATGTGGATGGAGATGACGTTCAGGCGGTGGTAAAGATCTTCGCGGAAGCGGCCTTCGCGGACAAGCTTCATCAGGTCCTCGTTGGACGCGGCCAGGATGCGCACGTCTACCTTGATCGTCTCGGTGCCGCCCAGGCGCATGAATTCGCGCTCCTGAATCACGCGTAATAGCTTTGCCTGCGTTTCTGGGCTGATGGTGGAGATTTCGTCGAAGAAAATCGTGCCCTGGTCGGCCACTTCAAACAGGCCCTTTTTCGAAGCGATGGCGCTGGTAAATGCGCCCTTCACGTGCCCGAAGAGCTGCGATTCCAGCAGATCGACGGGAATCGAGCCGGTATTGACGGGAATAAACGCCTTGTCCGCACGCGTCGAAGCGGAGTGGATGGCCTTGGCAATGAGCTCCTTGCCGGTGCCGCTCTCGCCGGAAATCAGCACGGTCGAGCGCGATGGCGCCACCTGCGTCACCAGGTCGAACACCGCCAGCATCTTTTCGCTCTTGCCCACAATGCTCGGGAAGTTGTACCGCTGCTTCAGCGCGCGCTTGAGCTGGACGTTTTCTTCGCGCAGCCGCCGGCCTTCGACCGCGAGCGATACCTGCTGGATCAGCTCATCGTTGGACCACGGCTTGGTGATGTAATCCTGCGCGCCGCTCTTGAAGGCCGCGCGGGCCATATCGATCGAGCCGTACGCGGTGATGAGAATGATCGAGAGATAGGGGTCGCGGCGGCGGATTTCGCGCAGCAGCTCGAGCCCGTTGCGGTCGGGCAGGCTCACATCGAGCAGCATCAGGTCGAACGGCCGGTCTTCGAGCTGTTGAAGCCCCGACTCGCCGGTCTCCGCCAGCGCCACATCAAATCCTTCCGATTCGAGCAAGGCTTCGAGGCCTTCCCGGATTTCCGCTTCATCATCGACGACGAGAATTGTTCCTTTAGGCATGGACGGCTTTCCTGGCTACGGGAAATTCCAGCCGGAACGCTGTTCCCTTGCCCGGCGTGGAGCGGACATCCACTTTGCCCGCGTGCTCTTTGATGATTCCGTAGCTCACCGAAAGACCCAGCCCGGTGCCCCTTCCGGAGGCTTTCGTTGTAAAGAATGGATCGAAAATGCGCTGGAGATGTTCGGGCTCGATGCCCGTTCCGGTGTCGGCCACTTCCACTTCCACCGATCCGTTGCGGGTTGCCGTACGCACTTCCAGCATTCCGCCGCCCGGCATGGCGTCGCGCGCGTTCATGAACAGGTTGAGAAACACCTGCTGGAGACGCGTGGAGGAGCCGAGCACGAGCGGCAATTGTTGCGTGTAGTTCTTGATGACGTTTACTTGCGCGGTTTTGAACGGGTGCTGCACCAGCACGAGCGTCTCTTCGATCAGCAAGTTCAGGTTGATTTCCACGAATTCGGCGGCGCCCGTGCGCGAGAAATTGAGAAGGTTGTTGACAATCTCGCTCGCGCGGAACGTCTGCTTCACGATCCGGTCGATCGTCTTCTGCCGCGGATCATCCGAGGGAATCTGCTTCGCCAGCATCTGAATGTAATTGGAGATTACGGCGAGCGGAGTATTCACTTCGTGCGCCACGCCGGCCGCCAGCAGGCCGAGCGAAGTGAGCTTCTCCGTCTGCACGAGCTGCTCTTCGAGCCGCACGCGCTGCGTGATGTCGTCCAACAGGATCAGCCGGCCCAGCCGCGCGCCGTTTTTGCCCACCAGCGGCGCCACCGATGCATTCACCACCACCTGGCGGCCGCCGGCGGTGTGCAGCTGGTGTTTATAGATTCCGGAAACATGTTCGCCCGCTGCACGCGCGGCAATTTCCGCCACCAGGTCCGGCGGCAGCACTTCCGCCAGCCTCCGCCGCACCGCTTCGCGCCGCGGAAGTTCGAGCAGCGCCTCGAGCTGCGAGTTCCAGGATTCGACGCGGTCCTCGAGATCCACCGTGAGAACGCCCACATTCAACGATTCCACGATATTTTCGCTGAAGTCTTTCAGGCGTTCGATCTGCACCGCTTTTTGTTCCAGCGACTGATACAGCCGGGCATTTTCAATGGCGATGGCCACATAACCGGCGATCGTGCTGAGCAATTCGAGGTCGTCGGTCGAAAGGTAATCGCCGTCCACGGTCCGGCCGAGGCCCAGCATCGCCACCGTGCGATCCCGGAATTTGCAGGCGATGAAATAATTCAAGTCCAGGTGTTCGAGCGTCCGCCGCACTGATTCCGTCTCGTGCACGGCCGCGCGCCCGGAATCGATAAACAGGCAGCCGCGGTCGAATGCCGGACGCGAAGGATCGAGAAAGCTCAAATCGAGCTGGCCGCCGGCGCGCAAGCCCATCGAGCGCGCCAGGATGAAGCGGCCGGGGTTCCCCGGATCTTCCAGGAAGATGGCCAGGCGATCGACCAGCAGCGTCTGCGAAATGCGGTCCAGCACGGAGGCGACCAGAGGCTCGAGCCTCACTTCATTGGTGAGCGTCCGGCCGAATTCGATCAGCGTGCGGCGGTAATCGAGACGGTCGCGATAGAAGAACCGGTCGAGCCGTGTCTGCACTCCGTCGCGCAGCGGCTGGAACAGGAACGCGGCCACCACGATCGCAATCACGCCCCCGGCAGGCCCCGTGGTGAACGAAGTGTGGAAGAGCTCGCCAATCAGAGCGACTCCAAGGAAATAAACGGCCACAACTCCGGCGGTCGCAAACGTGTACGCCAGCCCGCGCTTGAAGATGATGTCCACGTCCATCAGGCGGTAGCGGATGATGGCGTATCCGAAGCACAGCGGAATCAGCGCCAGCGAATACGCGGACGCTTTCATCCAGGGCTGCGGAATCACGTTCGCCAATCGCGGCACCACGTACAGCAGCAGGAATGGCAGAATCCCCGCAAATGTTCCGCCCGTGACCCATTTCAACTGCTGGCGCAGGATTCCGCTCGGCGCGCGGCGGTAGCTGAGCAGGAAAATGCCCGCGGCGGCCAGGAAGTAGGCTCCCATGTAAACCAACTCGATCGTGTCGAGAAAATCGCGATTGCCGATCGACGGCATGAAATCGAGCGTCCCGGTAGCCACGAAGACGTGCAGCGTGAGCAGAGCCACTGGGACTGCATACGTGGCCGCAATCTTCGGCCACACCCACCCACGCCGCTCCGGAAACACCAGCGCAAAATGCACCAGCAGCGCTGGCTGGAGCAGCAGCGCCACCACGTTGGTCCAGTAGATGATCCAGTCGAAGGAATTCAACTTGCCGCTGTAATGGAAGCTGTAGAGGACGAACGACACCAGGCAGAAAACATAAAAATGGATGGCGCGCGGCGCGTTCCACCGCCGCACGAAGATGAAAAGCCCGATGAACAAATAAAGAAGCGCGGTGATCCGAAGATAATTTTCGATCGAAGAGGGATTTTCCTGCGGCGCGGTCACGACGGGCGTTTCAAACGTCCCGCTGCCGCGCTTCATCTGGTAGCGCAACTCGGTCCAGGGGCCGGACCGGAACAGCACGCGCGTGACTTCCGTGGCGCGGTGAATCGGAATTCCCCGGACGCCAGCGACGTAATCGCCTTTTTTGATGCCCGCTTTCGCCGCTGGCGAATCGGGCACCACGTGCCAGGCCACCACGCCCTGCGAAGTGTCCATCCAGGTGACGCCGTCATCCGGCAGGATGTACCGGGAGCGCTGCTGGAAATTCAGGACGGCGAAGATCATTGCCGCCAGCGTCAGCAGCGCCAAGACGACCGCGCCAAGCCGCATCCGCAGGCTATCGTTCATGCGAATACACCCGCCCCCTTCCGGTCATTATGCCAGCACGTCCACTTCCAGCGAATCACAGATTCCAATTTATGTAAATGCTTCGATATGAGTGGTTTGCGGGCTGTCCGATTGCGGATTTCTGAGACAATCCTATTTGTGGAAGCCATCTTCCCATTTCCAGTAGAGGCGCTCTCGGCTAAAACTGGAAGCTCAAGCCACCTCGAAAATACCGGTAGGAGGGGACAAGGATCACACGGCCGTCGCTCGTCGGGATGGAGACATATCCCTGCGCAAACAGGTTCCCGAGATCGACGAGCGCTTCCATGTGGCCGGGGAAGAAGCTGGGCAGGCGTTGGCGGACCTCCATGCTCATGAACGGGTCGAGATGGTAGATCGATTCGCCGAAGGGATCCTGGTGAGTCACGGCCGGACCATTGACCCACTTGTAGCCCGCCGAGATGCGCGTGCCGAGGCAGGGAACCGTGGCCGTGGCGCGCGCCCCTACGCTGTGCCGGTATTGCGTCGTCAACTGGTTCCGCAGGGCGGCCACGGAAGGATCGTCGCTAGGTGCGAGGACTCCGGCATAGGCATAAACCAAAGTCGTTTCGAGGTTGTTGCTGATCTTCTGCTTGTAAGCAGCGCGCGCGCCCATCGAACCGGACAGTCCTGCGTCGTACACAAACACATCCGAGAAATAATCCTGGAGAAAGTCGCCGCCCGAAACGACCCCGCGGCCGAAGACGGCCGTATGAGTCGATCGGTCGTGGAACACAGCGGCGCTCACACTCGCATTCTTGCTGAGTTCATGTTCGATCGCGATTTCTTCGTGCAGGTTGTTTTGAAACACCGGCCGCCCGTCATGGAGCATGAGCGTCGGAAAAGCATCCAACGCGTTGATGGCTGATTGCAGCGCGCCGGGGGAAAGATCTCCTTCGCGCCACGGACTGGCCGCCGCCGTCACGGCGGCCTGCCATTCTTGAGCCAGTTGAATGGCCATTTCGGCCCGCGGCCGCGCCGCCATGGTCATCGCGCCGAGCCCGGCCGTCAGGAATTCACTGCCGTAGCGGAGATTCACTCGGTCGCCCAAGGCAAGTTGATTGTCATGCGCGACACGGATGCCGCGGAATGTCGGCCCGTATGCGCCCAGTTGCGCCTCGCGCATCACCACGCTCGTCGCCGATCCCACGCCGGGCTCTCCCGAAGGGAGCCACATGGCGGCAAATCCCCCGGCTGGCGAACCTCCCTCGTAGCTGAACTGGCTGGCAAAGAGCAATTGGCCGTGGTCGCCGATTCCCATGTCATAGGCAATCGCTGTGGCCGGTGAATCGGCCATGTTGGAAACGGATCCCGGATGGTTGGCGCCGGAGGTCACGTCCAGCCGGCCCCGATTTTCAGGCTTTCCTGCGGACTCCAAAGCGGCCGGGCCGCCGCTGGGATCGCCATCGTCATCCTGCCAGCGGAGCACGGCCCGCGTTGCAGCCGCGCTGCGCAGCACCCAAACCCACTCATCCGAGGAGACCTGCTGATCCGGCTGGCGGCGCAATTTCTCAAACGACGTCAGCAGCGAGCCAAGCACGATCTGAAGTACGGTGGTGTGCTGGTCCTCCACCTGGATGTGTTGCTCGACCGCCGGGAGGAAACCTGCCAGCGTCACTTTGACGGAGTATTGCCCGCTCGCCAGGCCGGCGCTCGAGAATTTGCCGCGGTCATTCGTGAGCAGCTCGATCAGCGAGTCGCCGGCCGCTTGCTCCGGCGAGATTTGCACGGTCGCGCCCATCTGCGGCGTCCCCAGCGCGTCCATCACCACGCCGGAGATTTTCCCCGACTTAGGAGCGGCGGCGAGAGGAAGGGCGCAAAGGACCGCCAGCAGCCCAAAGCCCAGCCCGCGAATCCATCCAGCCTTCACGATGCCTCACCTTCCCTGTGGAGCCGTTACAGCCGTTGTTTGCGCCGGCTTGATCGTAAAGCCGGTGCTCGGCGTGATCGTCTGGTTCGCCAGGTGGTCGGTCACCGCCACTTCCAGCGTGTATTTTCCCGGCGTAAGCGAACCAAGCGTGAGAATATTTTGCAGCGTCAGCTCCTCTCCATGCTGTGGGAGCTTTTCCGAAGGCACGTCGAATTTCAAGGTGGGCTCGGTTTCCTTCTCTTTGGTCACCCGGAATTCCACCGAGGCATCCGCTTTGTGCGTCTTCTCGTCCACCTTCAGATTGTAGACCTGAAGGAAGACGCCCATGTTGTCCACCGGTGTAAAAGCTGCATCCATCTTCGGCCGCACCTTAACATTGCCGAGAACGAACTGGCCCAGTCCGATTTCCCGCGCAGAAACCGGTTGCATTTGATCCGCCAGGATCAGCGTGCTCGAGGAGAGTTTGTCCTCTTCAAATCGCGGAACCGCCAGCCGCGCATTCGCAACGCCTACGTTGTTGCTGTTCACGTCCTTCAGCACGATATCCAGCCGGTAGAGCCCCGGGCTCAAGGGAACAGCTTTCTGATAAATCGAGGCGGTATTCAACGATTGCTGCAGCAGGGACGAGGGCACGTCTCGATGCACCGTATCCTCAAACGTCTGCACCGGGCGCCCGCTCAGTGTGGTGATCCGCCCGAAGATGTTGACAGTGGCCGATTGCACTTCCTGCTTTTCCTGGAAGGCCAGTTGCCGCGTGGGGATCTGCACGGTGATCGGCACGAGCACCGTATCCGAAGTGATGCGCAAAAAATCGAAGCGGTAATCGAATTTCACCTGCTCCTTCACGATCCGCGACGTCACTACCGCCTCGAGATCCTTGAATTTCACCGGAGGCGCCTGCTGCACCTTCGCGTACCGCTCCAGGTTCGTAAATTCGTTCATGCTTTCCGGCATCATCCCCAGCGGCTGCCCGAGCGTTTGGCCGCTGGTGTTTGTAAACCGGTCGGCCTTGCTGGAGAGCCCCAATTGCTCCGACATCGTCAGGCCGGCTCCGGGAACGTAAAGCAGCGCGTCCTTCTCGCCGCGATTCATCGTCAAATGGAATTCCCCTGTCATGGAAGGGTCCACAAACTCCAGGGTGATGTCGTTTCCGATGCCTTCCATGTAGCGGTAGCGCCAGTCTTCAAAGGGGTAGGTCGAAGTCGTCCCGCCGCCTTCTTCCGGGGGCCGGTCGTAGGTGCCGCCGGCGGGATTCCCCGAAATCTCATCGGGCGGGCCCCACATGATGTAAATCCTGCCGCGGTCCGATTTCCATCCTGGAATGCCGGAGGCGTAATGCTCGTTGGCGTAGGCGATGCGCCGGTAGTGCTCTTCCTTGAAGGTGTTTTCCACGGAATCCGGGTCCGGATTGCGTCTCAGCCAGAATTGCTCGATGAATTGTTCACGTTCTTCGTTGGTGGTGAGGTGCAGGAAGGCGGTGCGCTCTTCCGGCATGATGATATAGACCACGTCCTGATCCAGCCATTTCTTGTACTGGCTGTCGAGCTCTTTGTAGAGGTCTCTGTCCTTCTTTATTCTCTCTTTGGCGGCCTGCTTGGCGGCTTTCTTGTCGGCTTTGGCTTGATCGGAATCCTGCGCGCTAGCCGGGGGCGCAGCTACCAGCCCCGCGCCTAAAATCAAATAAACAAACACTTTGGCCCAGCGGCCCATAATCACACCTTTTCCCGAGATTGGCTGAAAATTTTATCCTGTCCCTTGGTACAGGTCAACGAAAGATTCCCCCCGGACTGCCCGTTACGCCGTTGGAATCCCCTGCGCCCCAATGGGTTGCCTCAGGGTTTGCCGGAATCTGCCTATGCGTCCGGTCCCGGACACTCTGGGTCTAAAGGAGGGTTTTTAGGTGACTTGTCGCCGCAGATGCTTGGTGTATTTTTCTGCCGCAATTCAATTTAGAATGGTTCTTGCCGGGTCGGCGGCCCTAGTGGGGAGGCCCTATCCCGGCACCAAGGAGATTTGGGGGAAGGGCTGCGATGGATCAAGCATCGGCCTGTCCTTATCCCGAACCCCGCGTCTAACCCGGGAAACATTTCCTCATCCCAGGGCGTATTCCTTGTAGAGCGAGGATGTTTCTCCCGACGCAAACGATTTGACCAAAGGTTGGCAGCGATGAAGCGGTGGCAAAAAATCGGGCTGGGCGCCGGCGGGGCTGTGGTCATCGCCGTGGGCGTCTGGATCGGCGTGTACGAGGCCAATAAAGGAGTCGTCACTATCCAGACGGGCAAAGTCGTCCTCGAAGATCTCACCTCGATTGTGACTGCCTCCGGCGAAATCCGCCCAAAGAATTACACGAATGTTCTCGGCGAAGGCTTTGGGAAAATCACTGAAATCGTGGTGAAAGAAGGCGACCACGTCAAAAAGGGCGACGTCCTGCTGCATCTCGAGAACATCCAGCCCGACGCCGACGTCCAGGCCCAGGTCGCCAGCATCGATGCCGCGGAAGCGGCCGCGCGCGTGGCTGCCGCGAATTACGATTCCGCCGTCGCTACCCTGGCGCAGCGCCAGGCCGACCTCGAAAAATCGAAATATGATTGGGAGCGCGCCCAGAAGCTCTTCACCGAGCAGCTCATTTCCAAGCAGGAATACGACGCCCAAAAAGCCACCCACGACAGCGCCGTCGCCGCCCTCAATGCCAGCAAAGCCCAGGTGGAACAATCGCGTGCCGCTCGCGAGCAAGCGCGCAGCAATCTCAACCAGGCCCAGGCCGTGTTGAAACATACCGCCGACGTTCTCCGCAAGACCACCTACCGCGCTCCGATTGACGGCATCGTGAGCTATATCGCGGTGCGCGTTGGCGAAAACGTCGTTCCCGGCATCCAGAATGCCACCGGCAGCTTCCTGCTCACGATTTCGGATATGAGCGTGGTCACTTCCGAAGTGAAGGTGGACGAAACCGACATCACCAACGTGCGCAACGGCCAGCCCGCCGACGTCTCGATCGACGCCATCCCCGGTAAAATCTTCAAAGGCCACGTCACCGAAGTGGGCGAGCTCGCCATTCTGCGCACCTCGGGCCAGGCGGCCACCACGCAGACCACCGCGAATACGCAGGAAGCGCGCGACTTCAAGGTGATCGTGACGCTCGACAATCCGCCGGAAGACGTGCGCCCCGGCCTTTCCTCCACCGCCCGGATTCAAACGGCGCAAAAGAAAGCCGTGCTCGCCATCCCGCTTCAGGCTCTCGCCATTCGCTCGCAAAAGGATCTCGACGAAGCGCGCGAAGGAAAAAGCGGAAGCGTGACTCTGGCAGCTTCGCGCCCGGCAACTTCGGCAGGCCAAAAGGACGATGTCACCGGCGTCTTCGTCCTCCGCGGCAAAATAGTCGAATTCGTGCCCGTCCAGACCGGCATCACCGGCGTCACCGACATCGAAGTCACCTCCGGCCTGCATGAAGGCGATGAGATCGTCATCGGCAGCTACAAAGCTCTTCGCACTCTTCGTCCCGGCGCCAGCATTAAGGTGGACAATACTCCTCCCAAGCGCGAAGATTCCTCCAGCTAAATGGCGGCGACTCCCAAAAGCCCGTTTCCCGTGGCTGCCAACGCCACTCCCGGCGCGGCCGCCGGCGCCTCTTCCGCTCCCATATCGGGCTACCGCGAAGACCTCGTCACTTCCGGCGTGGTAATCGAAACGGAAGAACTCTGGAAGACCTATGAGATGGGAGCCGAGCAACTCCACGCCCTGCGCGGCGTGAGCCTGCGAATCAATAAAGGCGAATACGTCGCCATCATGGGCCCTTCGGGCTCGGGGAAATCCACCTTGATGAACCTCATCGGCTGCCTTGACACGCCCTCGAAAGGGCGCTACTGGCTTGCCGGGCGGCTGGTGAGCCAGCTCAACGACGATGAGCTCGCTTACATCCGCAACAAGGAAATCGGCTTCGTCTTTCAGACGTTCAATCTGCTTCCGCGCGCCACCGCGCTTCACAATGTCGAGTTGCCGCTGATTTACAAAGGTACGCCTGCCGGAGAGCGCATCGAGCGCGCCAAAAAGGCGCTCCAGCAAGTGGACTTGGCCGACCGCATGATGCACAAGCCCAATGAACTCTCCGGCGGCCAGCGGCAGCGCGTGGCGGTCGCCCGGGCTCTGGTGAACCATCCCTCGATTTTGCTGGCGGATGAACCGACGGGAAACCTCGACTCGCAGACCGGCGAAGAAATCATGTCGCTCTTCGCCAAGCTCCATCAGCAGGGCAACACGATCATTCTCGTCACCCACGAATCCGAGATCGCCACTCACGCCCACCGCATCATTCGCTTGCGCGACGGCCACATCGAAAAAGACGAGCGCACCCGCTAGCTGTCCTTCGCCTTCGGTTTTGTCTTGTAGGGGCACGGCATGCCGTGCCCGGATCTGGCAATGCTTCGCGGAATTGCCATGGCCCTGAAAAGTCCCCCATTGGGGGCTCTGGATGGATCAGCGTTCTTCTATGCTTCATCCTACTCCCGGTTTGCTCCGGCCATTTCCACCTCCTTCTGCTCGCTGCGTAGAGTTCGCGCGCCCGATTTTTCCGGTTCCCTGCGCGGCGCAAGTTTCCTCGCGCGCCCCGCGGCCCCGTTGCCATTCCCCAGCTTGAATTCGGAGACAAGGTTCCTCAAATCGAGCGCCAGCTTGGAAAGCTCTCCGCAGGCGTCGGCCGATTGATGCGCTCCCTTGGCCGTTTCTTGCGTGATCTTGGCAATGCGTTCGACGCTCGAATTCACCTCTTCGGTCGCCGCCGATTGCTCGGTCGCCGCCGTCGCGATTTGCGTCACCATGTCTCCCACTTTTTCCGCCGACTTCATGATCTCAAACAGCGCCATCCCGGCCTTCGTAGTTGTCTCCACCCCGGATTCCACTTGCCGGGTGCCCCCTTCCATGCCTTCCACGGCGCTTTTCGTTTTTGTCTGGATGTTTCGAATCATCGCGGCAATTTCTTTCGTAGCCTTGCCGGTGCGCTCCGCCAGTTTCCGCACTTCGTCGGCCACCACCGCGAACCCCCGCCCCTGTTCTCCCGCCCGGGCGGCCTCAATCGCCGCATTCAATGCCAGCAGATTGGTTTGATCCGCGATATCGTCGATCACCTCGATGATTTGCCCGATTTGCTCCGAACTTTTGCGCAGCTCCCCGACCATACGCGCCGTGCCCCCT